>JAHCAN010000022.1 GCA_019634915.1 Steroidobacteraceae bacterium
CCGCGTCTCAACCGACTCCAGCACGCCGAACAGATCGTAATCGCTGGCCCGCGTGATGCGCACCGTCCCCAGATCCCCGGGCTGCGCGGGGCCGCACTCGAAATCCGTCAGGAACGTCTTGCCGTCGATCTCCTCGGCTTGCGATTGCAGCCGGCCTTCCCATAACAAATCGGTCTCCGACGACGGGCCGCCCACCAAAATCGGAAACCGCCGCCCGACCAAAGCGCGGTTGCGGCCACGCGAGATCTTGCGCTGTAGCGCCATCAAGCGCCGCATCCGATTGTAGCTGTCGCGCCTGTCCACCTTGCCGTCCAGATGGTAGCTGGCGCTGATCTCGTCATCGGAATAGCGGAACACGCCGACGCGGTCAAACTGGGCGGCCTCGATGAACCGGCACAGCTCGTCAAAGTCAGCCTCGGTCTCGCCCGGGAAGCCGACGATGAAGTCCGAGGTCAGCGAAAGATCCGGCCGCGCCGCGCGCAGCTTGCGCACCACCGACTTGAATTCCAGCACCGTGTAGCCGCGCTTCATCGCCGCCAGCACGCGGTCCGAGCCCGACTGCACCGGCAGGTGCAGATGGTTGGCCAGCTTGGGCACGCTGGCGTAGGCCTCGATCAGGCTGTCGTCGAACTCCAGCGGATGCGAGGTGGTAAAGCGGATCCGTTCGATGGCGTCGATTGCGGCGACGGCGTGGATCAGGGTGGCGAGATCGATCTCCGCGCCGTCGGCCATCGGCCCGCGGTAGGCATTGACGTTCTGGCCGAGCAGCGTGACCTCGGCGACACCCTGGGCGGCGAGCTGTTCGATCTCGCCGATCACGCTCGCGAACGGCCGGCTCACCTCGTCGCCGCGCGTATAGGGCACGACGCAGAAGCTGCAGTACTTGCTGCAGCCCTCCATGATCGACACGAAGGCCGTCGCGCCGTCGGCACGCGGCTCCGGCAGGTGATCGAACTTCTCGATCTCCGGGAAGCTCACGTCGACGACCGCGCGGCCGGTACGACGCACGCTGCCGATCATGTCGGGCAGACGGTGCAGGGTCTGCGGGCCGAAGACGAGGTCGACGAACGGCGCGCGCGCGGTGATCGCCTCGCCCTCCTGGCTCGCGACGCAGCCGGCCACGCCGATCAGCACCCCGGGCCGCTGCTGCTTCAGCTGCCGCCATTCGCCGAGCAGCGAATACACCTTGTCCTCGGCCTTCTCGCGCACCGAGCAGGTGTTCATCAGCAGCAGGTCGGCCTGCCCGGGGTCATCCGTCGCGACCATGCCGGCCGATGCGCGCAGGATGTCCGCCATCCTGGCCGAGTCGTACTCGTTCATCTGGCAGCCGAAGGTCTTGAGGAAATAGCGGCCGGGCATGGGGGGCGAAGCGTTCAAACCGTGTAGTTTAGCCAATTCGGGCGGCAGCCAGCCCGGAGCGCTCCGGATGGCCGGAATCAGCCTCGATGGCTGTGTATATTTACAGCTTTCCCTCTCGGGTGAACCTCCAGGAGCCTGGACCTGGACCAAAGCTGGCACGATCGCAGCGATCGCGGGCACTGCAAATCCGGGTTGATCCGGCAGGAAATCAGCTTTTCTTGCGGGCGCGCCGGGCTTTGGGCTTCGCGGCCGCCGCCGCCAGCGGCGCGGTCAGCGCCTGATAGCGCTCGAACAGGAAGGCGACGCGCTCGGCCTCGGTCCTGAAGTCCTTGCGGCCGTAAGCGGCGTCGACGGCGCGGTCGAGTTTCTGGTGCGCCTTCAGCAGGTCGGGCGGCATGGTCAGCGGATCGTAGAGGTCGGCGAGCGTGGCGCCGGAATGGGCGGCTCGGGTGTCGAGTACGGCCTGTGCGGCGGCGGAAATCGCTTTGCCCTGCGCGCCAGTTGGCTCAGGCCATGGGAAGTTGTTGTAGACGATGCCGGCGGAATAGCGATATCGACTTTCGAGTCGGCCGCATACGGCGCGCATCCACGCGTTGTGCATGAGCGATTGCAGGCAGCCGAAGTGATACTGCGACGCGTCCGGCGTAGCGAACACCAGATCGCTCACCATCGTTTCCGGAGACATGAACCCGATGGGTACGTAGGTCCGGCGTTCGGAAGACACCTTCGGAATCAGCAGGAACATGCTCTCTGGCATGAATTCCACATGGAACCTTGTCGGCGCTTCGGCCAGCTTGCGTGTCGGCGCACTCTTGCTGGCCGCCCGGAACGCACGCACCCGCTCCACGCGCTCCAATGCCAGCGGCATTGCGCGCAAGACCGGGGGCGGGCAATCACCCAACCACAGGCACCAGCGCTGGTAACCATTCAGGAACTCGTCGGCCCCGAGCCAGCGCCGGAAGAACGGGGCCGCCTGCGGCTCCTTCCCAAGGAATTCCGCCTTCTCCTCGTCCGTAAACAGGTAGTTGCCGCCGTCGATAGGCTTGTTGCCGATGCCGATCTCCGGCGCCTTGCAAATCGGTGCGGAGCGGTTGGCCAGCACCACATCAGGCGCATCAACGAGATAGGGATTGATGTTCCGCACCGGAATCTCCTGCGGCTCGCCGCGGATATCCTCGTAGTCGAAGATCACCCGCCTCGCCGGCTCCTTCAGCCCAAAGCCGACGATCACGCAATGCACGGCGGCCTTCCCGCTCGCTTCGCTACTCCACTGGAAGGTGCGGTGCGCGAAGGCGATCGCGACGCCACGCGCGAACAGGTCCGGCCACAGCACACCGACCTGCTCTCCCTGGGTAATGGAATTGGTGGACACGAAGGCAACTGCAACATCCGTGGCCTGGATGTACTCCGCGGCCTTGCGGTACCAGCAGCACACGTAATCAAGCAGGCCGGAGTTTTTCGTGCCCGCGAATACCTGAGCCACGTCGGCGCGCTGCCCGTCGCTCTGGAACTTCGCGCCAATGAACGGCGGATTGCCCACGATGTAGCTCAACTGCTCTACTGGCACCACCTCCTGCCAGTCGATCTGCAGCGCATTCTCATGCACGATGTTCGGTGCCTTCTTCAGCGGCAACCGCACGAAGTACGCGCCGAACTCCTCCGACACCACCTGGTTCATCTGGTGGTCGGTCAGCCACAGCGCCACCTGCGCGATCTGCGCCGGGAACTCCTCGATCTCGATGCCATAGAACTGGTCCACGTCCACGCGCACCAGCCCGGCGATATCGAGGCTGCGCGATGATTCGCCGGCCTTCAGCAGCCGGCGCAGCACTTCCAGCTCCAGCCGCCGCAGCTCGCGGTAGGCGATGACGAGAAAGTTGCCGCAGCCGCAGGCCGGATCGAGGACGCGCAATCCGGCCAGCTTCCTCTGGAACGCGGCGAGCTTCTTCGCGTTGCTGCCCGCGGCGGCCAGCTCGGCCGCCAGCGCATCGAGGAACAGCGGCCGGAGCGCCTTCAGGATGTTCGCCTCGCGCGTGTAATGCGCGCCAAGGTTGCGCCGCGCCTCCTTGTCCATGATGGACTGGAACAGCGAGCCGAAGATGGCCGGGGAGATGCGGCTCCAGTCGAGGCCGGCGGCATCGAGCAGCGTCTCGCGCATGGCACGGTCGAAGGCCGGGATGGGCAGCGTCTCCTCGAACAGCCGGCCGTTCACGTAGGTGAAGCCGGCCAGCAGCTCATCGAGGCTCTTCTGGCGCCGGTCGGCCGGCGTGTTCAGCACCTGGAACAGCAGCGACAGGTGCTGGCCCAGGTCGACGCCGTCTTCGGCGGTGCGGGTGTCGAGGTAGTCCTTGAACTGGTTGCGGCGCTCGAAGATGCCGGTGTCGTCGGCGAACAGGCAGAACAGCAGCCGCACCAGCAGCACTTCGAGCGCGTGGCCCTCGTAGCCGCTGGCCTTGAGCTGGTCGTGCAGCCTGCCCAGCTGCTCGGCCGCCTTGATGCTGGCGGCCTCCTCTACCACGGCGGTGTTGTGCGTCTGGTAGCCGGCGACGAAGCCGAACAGGCCGATGTGCTTGTGCAGATCGGCCAGCGGGAACTCGGTTTCGGTTCCCTCGTCGAGGTTGTACAGGCGGAAGCGGGCGAAGTCGGACACCAGAACATACTTCGGCAGGTCACGATCCTTCAGACCATAGAAGTAGTCGGTGGCCTGCTGGAAGGCGCGATTCAGGTCTTTTCCGCGCGATTTGTGCTCGACAATGAGCACGCCCTTCCACAGCAGGTCGATGAAGCCGCCGCTGCCGTCGGACTTCTTCACCGGCTCCTCGAACGAGGCGATGCGGCGGCGCGAGACGCCGAAGATCTGGAAGAACGCATCCCAGAAGCTCTTGGCCTCGGCGTCTTCGGATGAGTCTTTCGCCCACTCCCGGGAGAAGGCCAGGGCGTTGCTTCTTATTTCAGTCCAGCTCAGGGCCACGCGGCGATACTACCGCGCCGGGCGCGAATTCCGGTTGCGCATCGCTTCGAGCGCCGCGCTGGTGAGAAAGCCGCTGCGCGTCTGGCCGCTGGCCCTGGCGTAGTCGTCGATCTGCTTGAGCACGCGCCCGGGAACAGTGATGTTGATCTTCTCTGCGGGGCCGAAGAAGCGTTCGATCGGCACTTCGACAATGCCCCATGCCCAGCCCTTGAAGCGACGGTCCTTCTGCCACTCGGTCATGGGTCTCGGCGCGGGCAGCTTCCCGCCGTCCTCCGCCAGGGTCTCACAGAACAGCGAAATGGCCTCGGCGGCATTCTCGAACGCCTCCTCCGCCGAATCCCCGGCGGAAAAGCACCCCGGCAGGTCAGGCACCACCACACCGAATGCGGTTCGCGTCGTGCCCGGCTCGATGGCGATCGTGAACTTCACTTCAATCCAGCCTGTTTCCTGATCTTCAGTACAAGCCCCTTGCCCAGATCCTTGCGAGGGTGGGGAACCGTGATGTGCCCCTGCCTGACGGGGTGGCGAAAAATATGGTGGCTGCCGGCAACCCGCCGCAATACCCAGCCTGCCTGCTCCAGCTCCCTGATCAGCTCGGCGCTCGACATTGGTAGAGATAGTACCTACTAAGGTGGTTATGGTCCACACCAGTTTGATGAATCCTATCGCCCCCACCGGACCACCCGGGTACAACAAACTGCCGTATTCGCACAGATTCACGCGCCTGCAACCATCAGGGCTACGCGATGCGAATTCGTGCTTCGCCAATGACTGATGTTCACGCGCGCGCTTGCGGCTACGGAGAGGTAGCGGTGAGCACGGATCTGGCGGCGAACCAGCGTGCGGCCGGGGTGCGGATCACGGATCCGACCGCTTCCAGACCGTCGCCCTGCAGCGGTACGGGAGGCGGATGACGACCCGGCCCCGGGGCGACAGCGGCGAGCTCGGCGCCCAGGTAGCCCATGAGGCCCTGCCGGGCGAAGCTGTCGCGCTCGCGCGCCACGATGGCCTGATCGGCTTCGCCTGTTCGTGTCGGATGCCCGGCATGGACGTGTGCGCAATGTCGTCGCTCGCGACCTGGCCGCGTTCCAGTCGCTTTACGACGCGCAGCTGAGAGCAGTGCTCGCTAGAACGGGATATCGTCGTCGAAATCGTCTTTCTCGGTCGAGCTGGACGGAGCCTGCGAATACTCGTCGCCACCGCGCCCGCGCCCGCCGCCCTGGCCGCCGCCCGCGTAGCTGCCGCCTGCGGCCGCCCCGCCACCGCGCCCGCCGAGCATCTGCATTTCGTTGGCGATGATCTCGGTGGTGTAGCGGTCGTTGCCCTGCTTATCCTGCCACTTGCGGGTGCGCAGCGCGCCCTCGATGTAGACCTGCGAGCCCTTCTTCAGGTACTCGCCCGCGATCTCGGCGAGCCGCCCGAACATGGCGACGCTGTGCCATTCGGTGCGCTCTTTCATTTCACCGCTCTGCTTGTCCTTCCAGCTCTCGCTGGTCGCGACGCGGATATTGGTGACCGAGCTGCCCGAGGGCATGGCCCGGGTTTCCGGGTCCTGGCCCAGATTGCCGATCAGGATGACTTTGTTGATGCCGCGTGCCATGAGGATACCTTTCGTGCGTACGGCCAAGTATGCGGGACGGTGGCCGCCGCGTTGAGTTGCAAAACCGCCGGGATCACCCGGATTCTTGCATGTCGCGGCGATCAGGGCCAGACGGTCGGCGGATTCGGGAAACGGCCGTCCTTGCGCAGCGGGATCACGCAGAAGCGCTGCCCGGTCGGCGCCTCGAGGATCCACCAGTCGCGCACCATTTGCACGCGCCGCGCGCCGAGGTTCTCGAGCCGGCGCACCTCGGCCTCGACGTCGTCCGAGATGATGTCGAGGTGCAGGCGGCTTTCGTGCCCGACCCGCTGCACTTCGATGTGCAGGCCGTCCTCCTTCGTCTCGAGCGGCACGTAGCCGGCATCCTCCTCGGCCGCCGAGGAACGCAGGCCCCGCCCGAGCGCGGCGCCCCAGAACGCGGCCGCCGCCTGCAGGTCGTCGACCCGGCAATCGATGATGAACCCGGCGAGAGCGCTGCGGTGCATGGCGGGATTCTATCCCGCCCGCCCGTTCGTGCAGAATGCCCGCATGTCGCAGGACCTGCCGGGCCACCGCCTCGACCGACCCGTCGGCCCCGACGACCACCGCCTCGGCGACGACCGCGCGCCGATCACGCTGGTCGAGTACGGCAGCTACGCCTGCCCGCACTGCCGCACCGCCAACGAGCGCATCGCCGAAGTGCGCGGCCGGCTCGGCGAGCGGCTGCGTTACGTGTTCCGCCAGCGGCCGCTGACCGACAACGCGCTCGCGCGCCGCGCGGCCGACGTCGTCGAGCGCGCGCGCACGCCCGAGGAATTCTGGCGGGCGCACATGCTGCTGATGGCGCGCTCGGACGTGCTGACCGAGGACGACGTCGCGGTCGTGGCGCGCGAGCTCGCGCAGGGGGCCGGATCCGCCGACGAGGCCGACGACGACGCGCGACGCGCACAGGCCCGGGTCGACCGCGACATCGCGAGCGCCGCGGCGAGCGGTGTCCAGTACACGCCCACCTTCTTCATCAACGGCCGCCGCTACGATGGCCCCTGGGACGAGAGCTCCTTCCTCGATGCGATGCTCGGTACGCTCGGTCATCGCGTGCGCACGGCGGCGCTCGAGTTCGCGAGCTGGGCGCCCTCGACCGGCCTGCTGCTGCTGCTCGCGACGCTGCTCGCGCTCGTGCTGTCGAACAGCGCGGCCGGCCCTGCCTTCGCGGCGTTCTGGGAGACGCCGTTCACGCTGTCGCTCGGCGAGGCGCAGTTCGGCCTCACGGTGCGCGAGTGGATCAACGATTCGCTGCTCGCGGTGTTCTTCCTGGTCGTCGGCCTCGAGATCAAGCGCGAGTTCACGGTCGGCCATCTGACCGGCCGCCGCGCCGCCGGGCTGCCGATCGCGGCGGCGATCGGCGGCATGGTCGTGCCGGCGCTGATCTACTCGCTGCTGATTCCGGCCGGCCCGTGGGCGCATGGCTGGGGCGTGCCGATGGCGACCGACACCGCGTTCGCGGTCGCGTTGATCGCGATGCTGGGCCCGCGCGTGCCGATCGAGCTGCGCATCTTCCTGACCGCCGCCGCGATCGTCGACGACCTCGGCGCGATCGCGGTCGTCGCGCTGTTCTATGCCGGCGAGATTCACGTCGGCTCGCTGCTCGCCGCCGCGGCGCTCACGGGCCTGCTCGCGCTGATGAACCGCTGGGGCATCTATCGCGTGCTGCCCTATGCGCTCGTCGGCGTCGCACTGTGGGTCTGCGTGCACGACGCCGGGCTGCACGCGACGCTCGCCGGCGTGCTGCTCGCGATGTTCACGCCGACGCGACCGCCGCCGGATCTGCGCGCGCTGACCCTGCAGGCCGACAGCATCATCCTCGCCGAGGCGCGGCGTGGTGACGAGGTGCTGCGCCATGGCCCGTCGGCGGGCGCGATGCAGACGCTCGATGCGATCCACGACCGCCTCGAATCGCCCGCCGATCGCCTGCTGCGCCACGTCGAGCCGTGGTCGAGCTATGTCGTGCTGCCGCTGTTCGCGCTCGCAAACGCCGGCGTCGCCTTCAGCGGCTCGCTCTCCGGCGAGCAGGCGCGGCTGATGCTCGCGATCGGCGCCGGCCTCGTCGTCGGCAAGCCGCTCGGACTCGTGCTCGCCTCCTGGCTCGCGGTCGCGAGTGGTCTCGCCGTGAAGCCGGCCGCCTACAGCTGGCCGCAGCTGTGCGGCGCCGGCAGCCTCGCGGGCATCGGTTTCACGATGTCGCTGTTCATCGCCGGCCAGGCCTTCCCGGCGGAGGCCGATTTCGCGGTGGCGAAGATCGCCGTGTTCGCGGCATCCGTGCTGTCCGCGATGCTCGGCGCCGTCGTGCTGTGGCGGGTGGGCCGCGCGGCCGCGTCGCCGGCCGGCGCTCAGGCCTGACCGAAGGTCGCGCCCCCCGCCTCGAGAAAGGCGAGCTCCGCGGCGCTCGATTCGCGACCGAGCACGCGGTTGCGGTGCGGGAAACGCCCGAAGCGTTCGATCAGCGCGAGATGCTGGCGCGCATAGTCGAGGTAACCCTCATACTGCGCCCGCCACGCATCCGGCACCTCGCGCACGAGGGTCTCGAAGTGCGCGACGCAGGTGCGCTGGTCGTCGAGCGACTCGCTGTGCTCGAAAGGCAGCAGCGCGAAAGCCTTCTCCCCCGGTGTCAGCGACACGAACTGCCCCGAGGCCATCAGGTGGCGCGCGGCCGCGAGCGCCTGTGCGTCGAGCGCGAAGGCGCGCGGCGTGCCGCGCCATACGTTGCGCGGGAATTGATCGCAGACGAGGATGTACGCGAGCGTGCCGCGCGGCGACCCCTGCCACGACTCGAGCTCGCCGCGCACCGCGGCCTCGAGCGTCGCACCGAAGCGTGTCGCGATCGTCGCATCGACGTCCGCCGAGCCGCCGAACCAGAGAGAGCGGCGCGCTTCGGCGGCGACCGGATCGGTCGCGGCATCACCGAACCAGTATGCGAGCACGGCGTCGGCGCCTGCGACCTGCATGTTTCCTGCTCCTTCGATACCGTCCCTGGCGTCATTATGCAACGACCCCTGCAGGTCGAGCTGCCGGACCTGCACGCACTGCCTTACACTCCCGGCATGCGTAAGCTTTGCGCCTGCCTGCTCCTCCTCGTCGCAGCGCCCGCGGGTGCCGCACCCCTTGCCGCCGATGCTGCCGCGCACTTCGCGCAACTCGCGCTCGACTGCGTGCAGCGCGAGTATCCGAACAAGATCGCGCACGTGCTCGCGAGCGATGCCGATGCACGCCCGCCACGCACGCTGACGCCCGCGTTCTACGGCTGTTTCGACTGGCATTCCGCGGTGCATGCGCACTGGCTGCTCGCGCGTCTCGCGCACCGCTATCCCGACGCGGCGTTCGCGGCACCGGCCCGCGCCGCGCTCGCGCGCAGCCTCGCACCCGGGGCCATCGGCGCGGAAGTCGCGTACCTGACGACCACGGGTCGCGCCTCGTTCGAACGCCCGTATGGCCTCGCGTGGTTGCTCGCGCTCGCCGCGGAATTGCGCGCCTGGGACGACGACGACGCGCGTGCCTGGGCCGCGGCGCTCACGCCGCTCGAGCAGGCTGCGGCGGCGCGGATCGCCGACTGGCTGCCGAAGCTCGCGTATCCGATCCGCACAGGCGAGCACAACCAGACCGCGTTTGCGTTCGGCCTGATCTGGGACTGGGCAGTCACGGCGGATGACGCACCGATGCAGGCGCTGCTGCGCGAGCGGGCGGCGCACTACTACGAGGGCGATCGCGATTGCCCGATCCGCTACGAGCCGTCGGGCGAGGATTTCCTCTCACCCTGCCTGGCCGAGGCGGATTTCATGCGGCGCGTGCTGCCGCCACCGCAATATGCGGCCTGGCTCGGGCGCTTCCTGCCCGGTATTCCGCATGGGGCCGGGCCGTGGCTCGCTCCCGGCATCGTCACGGATCGCAGCGACCCGAAGCTCGCGCACATCGACGGCCTGAACCTGAGTCGCGCGTGGATGCTGAACGGCATCGCGGCGGGGCTGCCCGCCCGCGACGCGCGACGCGCGGCGCTGCTCGCCGCCGCCGAAGAACATGCGGCTGCGGCGCTGCCCGCGGTCACCGGCGAGCACTACGAAGGCGGCCACTGGCTCGGCACATTCGCGACCTGGCTGCTGACCTCGCAGGGCGCGACGGTCAGGTGACCGGCTCGCCGGCGAGCCGCGCGATCGCGTAACGCACGCCGCCGATCTCGACCTCCTCGCCCGGGACCGCGCCCAGCAGGCTCTCCGCGACCGGCGACACCCAGCTGACGAGACCGCGCGCCGGATCCGCCTCGTCCTCGCCGACGATCCGCAGCCTGCGCTCGGCGCCGTCCGCGGCGTGCAGCGTGACCGTCGTGCCGAAGCGCACGACATCCGGCTCGGCGGCGGGCACGATCAGGCGCGCAGTCGCCTTGCGGCGCGTCCAGTAACGCAGGTCGCGCTCGATCGTCGCGAGCGCCGCCGCGTCGTGCGCGCCCTGCGCCACGTCGCGCGCGGCTTCGCGCGCCGCGAGCCGCGCGGCCTCGAGGCTGCGCACCTGCGAGTCGATCTGCGCGAGCCCGCTCGCCGTGACGAAATTCGGGTGCGGGCTCACGCGCCGCTCCGGCAGCATGGCATCGTCGCCGTCGCCCTCCCTGACGAACGCGCGGCTCATCGCCCTGCCTCCGCTTCGAGCTGCTCGGCGTAACGCCGTCGCCCGGTGACGCGCGCATGGTCGATCAGCGCGCGCAGCTCGGCGGGCGCGGCAGCCGCGATGTCCGGCCGCGCGCGGCGCACGCCGTCGAACAGCTCGAGCGCGAGCGCGTGCCGGCGCACCGCCACGAGTCTGGCGATCACCGTCTGCGCGGCGAGCGCGTAAGCACGCGGATCGTCCCAGCTGCCGGCGCGGGCGAGAATCGCGCGCGCATCGGCCTCGAGCGCTGAGCCACTGTCCGACTCGAGCCAGCGGCGCAGCGGCTCGACGATGCGAGCCGGCTCACGGATGCGCGCCGGCACGTAAACCTCGTCGAGCATCTGGTCGAGGCGCCGCAACCGTTCGCGTTCCCCGCGCTCGGCGGCGCGCTCCGGGCTCCTCTGCGGCTCGTAACCGAGCGCCACTCGCCGCTCATAGATCGCACCACCGATCAGGCTGAACAGCGACAGCAGCAACCACGCCGCCGCGGCGAACCTGACGATCTCCCATACGGGCAGCACCGCGAGGCCGTAGCCGGCGAGCGCATAGACGATCGTCGCGGCGAGAATCACCGCGTAGTACGGACCGAGACCGCGGATCACGCGCACGATGGCCAGCGGATTCAGCGCCTCGATGGCGCTGCCGGTGACGCCGAGCACCGCCGCGCTCGCGGGCAGTGCCAGCACGACGAGCACCGCGATCGCGGTTCCGGCGCTGCCTCCGACCCAGCGCGCGAGGCCGAATCCCGCCGCACCGATCGCGAGCTGCATCAGCGGGCGCTGCTCGAGCGGATTGACCATCTCCACCGACAGCACGGGCGGCTCGTCGATGCCCTCGGCCACGCTGTCGAGCAGCACATAGGCGTACTTGAGCAGCCAGGAGAGTGTGATCAGCGCGAGTGGCAGGCCGAACAGGCCGGCGTGCGCCGCGACGGTGAGCAGCACCGCCAGCACCGCGACCAGCAGCAGCGTGGAGGGATGCGCGGGCCGCAGGACATGGTGAACGAGGACCATCACATGTGTCCCTGGTGTGCGTTCGTCCCGGTCGTTTGCCTGTTTACGCGGCTCACCAGAATAACCCAACGGGCCGGGGCCGGCGGCATTCGCCGCGATGCGCAGCGGCGGGCACGGCCCGGGCGGGTGCTTTCGACACCCCGGACCGGCCCGCCGGCTCCCGGGGGTTAAAATGCCGGGTTCATGCAACACATCCGCATCCGCGGCGCGCGGACCCACAACCTGAAGAACATCGACGTCGACCTGCCGCGCGACCGGCTGATCGTGTTCACCGGGCTGTCGGGATCGGGCAAATCCTCGCTCGCCTTCGACACGCTCTACGCCGAGGGGCAGCGGCGCTACGTCGAATCGCTGTCGGCCTACGCGCGCCAGTTCCTGTCGATGATGGACAAGCCCGACGTCGACTCGATCGAGGGGCTCTCGCCGGCGATCGCGATCGAGCAGAAGGCCTCGTCGCACAACCCGCGCTCCACCGTCGGCACGGTGACCGAGATCTACGACTACCTGCGCCTGCTCTACGCGCGCGCCGGCACGCCGCGCTGTCCCGACCACGGCACCGACCTCAGCGCGCAGACCGTGAGCCAGATGGTCGACCTGGCGCTGCAGCAGCCCGCGGGGGCCGCGGCGATGCTGCTCGCGCCGGTGGTCGAGGGTCGCAAGGGCGCGCATCACGACGTGCTCGAGGATCTGCGCAGCCAGGGCTTCGTGCGCGCGCGCATCGACGGGCGCGTCCACGAATTCGACGACCTGCCGGCGCTCGACCCGAAGAAGAAGCACACGATCGAGGCGGTGGTCGACCGCTTCCGCATCCGCCCCGAGGCCGGGCAGCGGCTCGCGGAGTCGTTCGAAACCGCGCTGCGGATCTCCGGCGGCGCCGCGCGCCTCGCGCTGCTCGACGGCACCGCCGACGAAGTGCTGTTCTCGAGCCGCCAGGCCTGCCCGGTGTGCGGCTACAGCGTGCCGCCGCTCGAGCCGAAGATGTTCTCGTTCAACAACCCGGCCGGCGCCTGCCCGGCCTGCGACGGCCTCGGCACGCAGAGCTTCTTCGACCCGCGGCGCATCGTCGCGCACCCGCACCTGTCGCTCGCCGGCGGCGCGGTGCGTGGCTGGGACCGGAACAATCACTACTACTTCCAGATGATCCAGTCGCTCGCGCGACATTACCGCTTCGACATCGAGACGCCGTGGCAGGCGCTGCCGGAGCGCGTGCGCGATGCGTTGCTGATGGGCAGCGGCGGGGCGAGCATCGAATTCCGCCATACGGAGGCCCAGGGCAGGACGAAGCGCTCGCGCCATCCGTTCGAGGGCATCGTGCCGAACCTCGAACGCCGCTACCGCGAGACCGAATCGCCGCGCGTGCGCGAGGAGCTCGCGAAGTACCTCGGCGAGCGCGCCTGCCCGGACTGCGGCGGCTCGCGCCTGAACCGCGGCGCGCGACATGTTTACGTGGCCGACCGAAGCCTGCCCGAAATCGCGCGGCTGCCGGTCGCCGAGGCGCGCGATTTCTTCGGGCAGCTCGCCGTGGCCGGCTGGCGCGGCGAGGTCGCAACGCGGATCGTGCGCGAGGTCGGCGAGCGCCTCGCGTTCCTGGTCGACGTGGGTCTCGATTACCTGACTCTCGACCGCCGTGCCGAGACGCTGTCGGGCGGCGAGGCGCAGCGCATCCGGCTCGCGAGCCAGATCGGCTCGGGTCTCACCGGCGTGATGTACGTGCTCGACGAACCGTCGATCGGCCTGCACCAGCGCGACAACCAGCGCCTGCTGAAGACGCTGCGGCACCTGCGCGACATCGGCAACACGGTAATCGTCGTCGAGCACGACGAGGAAACGATCCGCGCGGCCGACTACGTCGTCGACCTGGGGCCGGGTGCCGGCGTGCACGGTGGGGAGATCGTCGTGCGCGGCACGCCGCCGGAGATCGAGGCCTCACCCGGCTCGCTGACCGGCCGCTATCTCGCAGGTCTCGAAGCCGTGTCGCTGCCTGCGCGGCGCGCGCAGCCGGACCGCACGCGCATGCTGCGCATCGTCGGCGCACGCGGTAACAATCTGCGCAACCTGAGCGTCGACATCCCGATCGGCCTGTTCACGGCCGTCACCGGCGTGTCGGGTTCGGGCAAGTCGACGCTGGTGAACGACACGCTGTACGCACACGTCGCGGCGCACCTGCAGGGCATTGCCGGCGACGGCGCGCCCTGCGAGCGTATCGACGGCCTCGACCACCTCGACCGGGTGATCGACATCGACCAGAGCCCGATCGGCCGCACGCCGCGCTCGAACCCGGCCACCTACACCGGCCTGTTCACGCCGCTGCGCGAAATCTATGCGCAGGTGCCGGAGGCGCGCGCGCGCGGCTACGGGCCCGGCCGCTTCAGCTTCAACGTCAAGGGCGGACGCTGCGAGGCCTGTCAGGGCGACGGCGTGCTCAAGGTCGAGATGCACTTCCTGCCGGACATCTATGTTCCGTGCGACGTGTGCCACGGCGAGCGCTACAATCGCGAGACGCTCGAGATCCGCTATCGCGGCCGCAACATCCACGAAGCCCTCGAGATGACGGTCGAGGACGCGCTCACCTTCTTCGGCGCGATCCCGGCGGTCGCCGCCCGCCTGCAGACGCTCGCCGACGTGGGCCTCGCCTACCTGAAGCTCGGCCAGAGCGCGACCACGCTGTCGGGCGGCGAGGCGCAGCGCGTGAAGCTCGCGCGCGAGCTCGCCAAGCGCGCGACCGGCCGCACGCTCTACATACTCGACGAGCCCACTACGGGCCTGCATTTCCATGACGTCGCGCAGCTGCTCGCCGTGCTCGCTCGCCTGCGCGACGAAGGCAACACCGTGGTCGTGATCGAACACAACCTCGACGTCGTGAAGACCGCCGACTGGGTGATCGACCTCGGCCCGGAAGGCGGTGGCGGCGGCGGCACGGTCGTCGCGACCGGCACGCCCGAAGACATCGCGCGCGTGCCCGGTTCGTTCACCGGCCGGTATCTCGCATCCCGTCTCGAGGAGGACAGCCATGAACCAGGAACAGGAGAGCGCCAACGGGCCGGATCTCGCGGCGGGCATTGAGCTCGCCGAACTCGCCGACGGCGGCAGACTCGTCGGCCACGTCGGCGACGAACAGGTCCTGCTCGTGCGCCGCGGTGCCGAAGTTTTCGCCATCGCGGCCCATTGCACGCATTACCACGGCCCGCTGGCCGACGGACTCGTCGTCGGGGACACCGTGCGCTGCCCGTGGCATCACGCCTGCTTCGACCTGCGCACCGGGGAGGCGCTGCGCGCCCCGGCACTGAGTCCCGTCGATGTCTGGTCGGTCGAGCAGCGCGCCGGGCGGATCTTCGTGCGCGGGAAGCGGCCGCCGGAGCCGCCCGCGCGGCGGCGCAAGGCGACGGGCAAGGCGCCGTCGCGGATCGTGATCGTCGGCGGCGGCGCGGCCGGTTTCGCGGCGGCCGAGAAACTGCGCCGCGAGCAGTACGCCGGCCGGATCGTCATGCTGAGCGACGATGCCGCAGCGCCGGTCGACCGGCCCAACCTGTCGAAGGACTATCTCGCCGGCAGCGCGCCGGAAGAATGGCTGCCGCTGCGTCCCGATGCCTATTACGCCGACAACGACATCGAACTGCGGCTCGGCGCGAAGGCCACCGGTCTCGACCCGCGCGCGCACGAGATCACGCTCGCGGACGGCAGCCGCATCGGCTACGACCGGCTGCTGCTCGCGACCGGCGCCGAAGCCGTGCGCCTGCCGATCCCGGGTGCCGACCAGCCGCACGTGCGCACGCTGCGCACGCTGGCCGACTGCCGCGCGATCATTGAACTCGCGAAGCCCGCACGGCGCGCGGTCGTGATCGGCGCGAGCTTCATCGGGCTCGAAGCTGCCGCGTCGCTGCGCACCCGCGGGCTCGACGTCCATGTGGTCGCGCCGGAAAGTCGGCCGATGGAGCGGATCCTCGGGGCCGGGATCGGCGATTTCGTGCGCGCGTTGCACGAGGAACACGGCGTCGTGTTCCACCTCGGCGACGTCGCCACCGCGATCGACGGCCGGCGCGTCGCGCTGCGCAGCGGCGGCATGCTCGAGGCGGACCTCGTCGTGGTCGGCGTCGGCGTGCGCCCGCGGCTCGCGCTGGCCGAAGGCGCCGGGCTCACCATCGATCGTGGCGTAGTCGTGAATGCGCAGCTCGAAACCAGCGCATCGGACGTCTTCGCGGCCGGCGACATCGCGCGCTGGCCCGATCCGCACGGCGGCGGCCACCTGCGCATCGAACACTGGGTCGTCGCGCAGCGCCAGGGAGCGGCCGCGGCGATGAACATGCTCGGGCACCGCGAGATCTATGCGGACGTGCCGTTCTTCTGGAGCCAGCACTACGACGTGCCGATCAATTACGTCGGCCATGCGGAGAGCTGGGACGAACTCGCGATCGAGGGCGACATCGGCGCGCGTGACTGCCTCGTGCGCTACCGGCGCGACGGGCGCGAACTCGCCGTCGCGTCGATCTACCGCGATCTCGCGAGCCTGCAGGCCGAACTCGCGATGGAGCGGCGCGCGGCCGCTTCTTAGGTGCTTCCTCGTATTGCCATCGGGCGCCCGGAGGCGAACATTGGCTGTCATGTCAAACGAAATCTTTCCACCGTCCACAGCGGAAATCGCCGCGGCGCGCAAACGCCTCGCGCCGCACGTCCACGATGCCTTCACCGCCTTCAGCGAGAGCGTGTTCGCCGACGGCGCGCTGCCCTCGAAAACGAAACAGCTGATCGCGGTCGCGGTGGCGCACGTCACGCAGTGCCCGTACTGCATCCGCGGCCACACGAAGGCCGCATTGCGCCGCGGCGCGACCGCCGAGGAAATCATGGAGGCGATCTGGGTCGCCGCCGAAATGCGCGCCGGCGGCGCCTACGCGCACTCGACGATCGCGCTCGATATCATCGGGCAGGAGAAAGGCAAGCCGGCACAGACACCGGCCTGAAGGAGTACGAGCCATGCCGACCGGGAAGACGACACGCACCGCCGCCCGCGCGCGCGCGCGCAAACCCGACAGCGCGCGCCGCGCGCCGCTGCCGGCGTACATCCGCGCCGAGCAGGGCGACCTCGGGCCGGTCGACCGCAGCTACATCCGCCGCAAGCTCGGCACGCGGCTCGGGAAGTTCTCGGATTCGATCGTGCGCATCAGCGTGCGCACGGACGACCTGAACGGCCCGCGCGGCGGCGTCGACCGGATGTGTCGCATCAAGGTCGTGCTGCGCGGCCTGCCGACCCAGGTGTTCGAGTGCCGGAATGCCTCGCTCGACGCCGCGGTGGACGGCGCGCTCGCCGGCATCGAGCGCACCGTGCGCCGCGCGCTGGACCGCCGGCGCAAACAGCCGCTCAGGAAGCGTCGCTGAGCGCCGCGCAGATCGCATCCACGTGCCGATGATCGGTGCCGCAGCAGCCGCCGACCACGGCAAGACCCGGTAGCAGCGCCCGCAGGCGGCGGTGCCCGGCCGCGAGTTCGGCCGGATCGCCGGCGTCGAGATCGGTCGACGCATCGAGCTCGGCGTGGCTGCGCTTCGATGCGTTCACGCGCAGGCCGCGGATCCGCGCACACCACGACTGCGCTGCCGCGCCATCCGCCAGCACGGCTTCGAAATGCACGGGGTGCGCGCAGTTGATCATGTAATAGAGCGCTGCCCCGCCGGTCGCGTCGTCGGTGCGCGCGATAGCATCGGCGAGCGGCATGCCCGAGGGCAGGCGGCCATCGGTCTCGAGCGTGAACGACAGCACGACCGGCATCGCCGCCGCCCGCGCCGCGAGCCCGATGCCGATCGCCTCCTCGACGTAGTTCATCGTGAAGGCCGCCACCATGTCGGCATCCGTGCCGGCGAACGTGTCGATCTGCGTCTGATGATAGGCGCGCGCCTCGTCCGCGCTCATGCGCAGATCGTCGCGATAGCCATCGCCGCGCGGCCCGAGATTGCCGCTGATGACCATGCGCGATTCGGGCGTCTCGTAGGCGGCGCGGATCCCGAGCATCAGGCCGATCGCCGCGCGGTTGGCATCGGCGAGCGCGGGCGCGCCGTACCCGAGCTTCGCGGCCCAGTCGGGATTCGCGCGCCAGGTCGGCGCCTCGAGCACGAGGCCGCGACCGTGGGCGCGGGCGAGCTGTGCGTAGCGCTCGTAGTAGCGGCGCAGCGTCGCCGTGCCCGGTGCGGTGCGCAGCAGGTCGAAGGCCGCGAAATGCGCCAGCTCGATGTGCTCGTGGTAGATCAGCGTCGTCTCGAGTCCGCCATCGGTCACGAACAGCGGACCGGAAAGCTGCGGCAGTCGGTGTCGGTACGGGCTCATCGGTGGCACTCCATTGCGGGAACGGGTTATCTTGCGGGCCGAAAGACTAGTCGCCGGCCGCGACCGGCACCAACGCGATATCTGCAAGGAAGCGGACGATTCGGCCATGAGCCAGCGCGTAGTCATCCTCGCGATCCCGGAGACGACCGCCTCGGTGCTCTACGGGATGTACGACCTGTTCCTGTCGGCCGGGCGTGACTGGCAACTGGCGGTCGACGGCACCCCCGGGCCGCAGCTGATCACACCGATCATCGCCGCGGCCCACCCGGGCGCGATGCGGGTCGCCAACGGCGTGCAGGTCATCCCGCACTGTGCCCTCGATGCCGTGAGCGACGCCGGCCTGGTCTGCGTGCCCGAGGCGAACGTGCCGCCCGGCCTGCCGCTCGCAGGACGCTACGACGCCGAGGTCGCCTGGCTGCGCCGGCGATACGACGAGGGCGCAACGATCGCGACCGCCTGCTCCGGCGCGCTGCTGCTCGCTGAAGGCGGCCTGTTGCGCGGCGAGCAGGCGACCACGCACTGGGCCTACGCCGACACGCTGCGCACCCGCTACAGCGACATCCGCGTGCACACGCAGCGTGCGATGGTGATCGCGGGAGAAGGCCAGCGGCTCGTGATGGCGGGCGGCGGCACCTCCTGGCTCGACCTGACGCTGTACCTGATCGCGCGTCTCGCGGGCACGGAAGTCGCGATGCAGACCGCCCGCGTCAATCTGGTCGAATGGCACACGATCGGCCAGCAGCCGTTCGCATGCCTCGCCCGCAAGAGCCAGGTGGCCGACGCCGTGATCGCACGCTGCCAGGGCTGGATCGCCGCCCACTACGACGAGCCGACGCCGGTCGCATCGATGGTACGGCTTTCGGGCCTCGCCGAGCGCTCGTTCAAGCGCCGCTTCCAGCTCGCGACCGGCATGTCGCCGCTTGAGTACGTGCATACGCTCAGGCTCGAGGAAGCCAAGCAGATGCTCGAGGCCGGCACCGAAACGATCGAGGCCATCGCGAATGCAGTCGGCTACGGGGACGCGGCATTTTTCACGCGGCTCTTTCGGCGCCGCGTCGCACTGACGCCGGCGCAGTACCGGCGGCGCTTCGGCGCGATGCGCCGCTCGTTGGGCGCCGCCTGAGGCAGGCGTGCTCGATCGGCGCTGGCGCGCCGGTCAGCGCCGGCGCGATCTCGCAGGGCCGGAGCTGAAGGTCTGGCGCACCTCGCCGTTCGCGACCCGCTCCTCGTAATCGCCACCGGTGTACTCGCCGATGACCCGCCGCCAGAAGCCCACGGCGCCGGCGTTGCGCAGGTATTCCTGCACCTCCCAGGTCCCGGCGAAGCGGTCGAGGATCAGCGCCACGGCCGTCCGGCCGATGCCGAGGCGACGGTGCGCGCGCGCGACGAAGAACTCGGCCATGTGATGGTCGGCCGCAGGCCGGCCCGGCGCGGCGCGCCCGGGCACGATCATCGCGAAACCCACCGGCAGCGCCGACTTGCAGATCGTCAGGATGCGCGCGCTCGAGTCGGCGAACCAGCGCGCCAGCAGGTCCGGCTCGCGGTGCCCGATTTCGCCGAGCACCGGGAAGATGCCGGTGTTCAGCGGCGCCAGGTCATCGAGGTATTCGCGGTAGACGCCCTCGATCCAGCGCCGGTCCCCCGGCGAGGTCCGCGCATCGCGCACGCTGACGGTCAATCAGGGTCTCCAGACGACGAGGCCCGGACAGGCGAAACGCCAGCCGGGCCTCGCGCGAGCCAGTGGCTCGGGAAGAAGTGATTCCTGCGAATTACTTCTTGATCTCGTCAGCGGCAGCCTGAGCGGCGTCGCTGGCCGCCTGCGCGGCATCAGCGGCGGCGTCCTGCACGGCGCCGGCGGCGTCGCTGGCCGCCGCGCCAGCCGCATCCGCGGCCGAATCGGCAGCGGCACCGGCCGCGTCGACCGCGGCGCCAGCCGCGTCACCGGCGGCGTCGACCGCGTCCGAAGCCGCATCTGCCGCCTGGCTGGCGGCCTCGGCGGCCGTGTCGGCAGCCTGCGAGGCCGTGTCGGCCGGCTTGCTGCACGCAGTGAGCATGAGCGCCGCGAGCGCGGCACCAAATACCAGTTGGATCTTCATTGATCGTTACCCCAGAGAGAAGCGAGAGTGGAATAATCGTGATGCACACGCGATTTTCATCGCGCGCCCAAATTCTATAGAGTCACCGGATCATTTGAAACAGCGCGGCATTCCTCTCCGCCCATCGCGGGCGTCAGAATCCGCCTACGGAATCGCGCCGATGCAGACCGCGGACACCGAGCTCTTCCCTGCCCATCTGGCCACCGTGGCCGCGCGCACCTCCCGGGCCCTCGAGGAGGCCGGCTACGACGCCCTCGTGTTGCACTCGGGAGGGCTGCGGATGGTCGATTTCGACGACTACCCCTACCCGTTCAAGGCCCACGCCGCCTTCAAGCTCTGGGCGCCGCTGACCGACACGCCCGACTGCTTCATCCACTTCCGCCCCGGCGAGCGCCCGGTACTGCTGTTCAACAGCCCCCGGGACTACTGGCACAAGCCGGCACCACTGCCCGCAGGCAGCTGGACCGCCAATTTCGACCTGCGCCCCGTCGCGACGCTCGAGGCCGCCCGCGCGCAGTTGCCGCGGCAGGGTCGCGTCGCGTTCATCGGCGACGCCGAAGGCTTCGCCGACTGGGGCTTCGCAGCGGTCAATCCGCGCGACCTGATGCTGCGGCTCGACTACGGGCGGGCGCGCAAGACGCCCTACGAGATCGGGTGCCTGCGCGAGGCCAACCGGCTCGGTGCACGCGCGCACGAGGCGGCCAGACAGGCGTTCCACGCCGGTGAGAGCGAATATGGCATCGCGCTCGCGTTCATGACTGCGGTCTCGGCGCGCGAGCAGGAGCTGCCATACAACCCGATCGTCGCGCTGAACGCCGGTGGCGCGGTACTGCATTACCAGGTACTCGAACGCACGCCGCCGCCCGAGCGCCTGTCACTGCTGATCGACGCCGGCGTCGCCAGTGCCGGTTACCCGTCCGACATCACGCGCACGCACGCCTGTGCCGATGCCGACTTCGCCGCGCTGGTCGCGAGAATGGACGATGCGCAACAGGCGCTCTGCGCCGGCGTGCGCGCCGGAGTCGACTGGCGCGACCTGCACCTGACCGCGCACCGGCTGGTCGCCGAGCTGCTGCACGATGCCGGGATCATCACCGTCGATGCCGAGGCCGCGGTCGACACCGGCCTGTCGAGCGTGTTCCTGCCGCACGGCCTGGGTCACCTGCTCGGCCTGCAGGTACACGACGTCGGCGGCACCCTCGCCTCGCCGGAAGGCGGCGAAATCCCGCGCCCCGAGGGCCACCCCTACCTGCGCCTGACTCGCGTGCTCGAGGAGGGCTTCGTCGTCACGATGGAGCCGGGCCTGTACTTCATCGATTCGCTGCTCGCCGCGGCGAAGCAGAACGACCGCCACGCACGCCACATCGACTGGGCGCGCATCGCGCAGTTCGCGCCCTACGGCGGCATCCGGATCGAGGACAACCTCGCCGTCACCGCGACCGGCTGCGAGAACCTGACCCGCGACGCGTTCGCCGCGCTCGGCTAGGGCTTCGACTTCAGCAGATCGCGGATCTCCTCGAGCAGCACCTCGTCGCGCGGCGGCGGCGCTGGCGGCGCCGCGGGATCCGGACGCTTGAGCTTGTTGATCAGCTTGATCGCCATGAACAGCGCGACCGCGATGATCAGGAAGTCGAAGATCGTCTGCAGGAAGGCGCCGTATCTCAGCACCACCTCCGAGCCATCCGGCGCAGTGCCGACCGTGACCGCGAGATCGGTGAAATTGACGCCGCCTACCGCCATGCCGATCGGCGGCATGATCACGTCCGCGACCAGCGACGAGACGATCTTGCCGAACGCCGCGCCGACCACGACACCGACCGCGAGGTCGATGACGCTGCCCTTCATCGCGAATTCCTTGAACTCCGAGGCCAGACTCATGGGGCACTCCCTTGTTGTTGGTCCATCTGGAGAATACAGGTGATCGGACGCCGACGTCACCGGGCCAAAGAAAAAGCCCGGCAGGGCCGGGCTTTTTCTCTGCTCGGTGCGCAGCGCGCCTGGATCAGGCGCCGGCCTTTTTCTTCGCGGCCTTCGCCTTCTTTCTGGGCGCTGCTCCGGCCTCCGCCTTCGCGGCTTTCTTCGCCGCCGGCTTCGCGGCGGGCGCCTTCTTCTTCGCGGCCTTCGCCTTCTTCGGCGCGGGCTCATCCGCCGCAGCGGCCGGCGCGGCGTCGACCGGGCCGTCGACGAGCTGCATCAGCGCCATCGGCGCCGAATCGCCCGGCCGCGGCATCATGTGCAGGATGCGGGTATAGCCGCCCGGACGCGCCTTGAAGCGCGGCCCGAGGTCCGCGAACAGCTTGTCGACCACCTCGGCATCGCGCAGGCGCGAGAACGCGAGGCGGCGGTTCGCGTCGGAGTCGCTCTTCGCGAGCGTGATCAGCGGCTCGACGACCCGGCGCAGCTCCTTCGCCTTCGGCAGCGTGGTGCGGATGGTCTCGTGCCGCAGCAGCGAGACGCTCATGTTGCGCAGCATCGCGTGGCGATGCGGGGCATTGCGCGACAGTTGCCGCCCGGAAAGGTGGTGACGCATGGACTTCTCTTCCTTCGACTCTTACAGCGTGAGGCCGCGCTCGTCGTCGTGCTTCAGGCCGCTCGGCGGCCAGCCGTCGATCCGCATGCCGAGCATCAGCCCGTGGCTCTGCAGCACTTCCTTGATCTCGGTGAGCGATTTCTTGCCGAGGTTCGGCGTGCGCAGCAGCTCGACCTCGGTGCGCTGCACGAGATCGCCGATGTAGTGGATGTTCTCCGCCTTCAGGCAGTTCGCGCTGCGCACCGTGAGCTCGAGCTCGTCGACCGGGCGCATCAGGATCGGGTCGAACTGCATCTCGGAGACCTTGGCCGCCGACTCCTCCTCGCCCTGCAGGTCGACGAACACCGACAGCTGGTCCTTCAGGATGCTGCCAGCGCGGCGGATCGCTTCCTCGGCGTCGATCGTGCCGTTGGTCTCGATGTCGAGCACCAGCTTGTCGAGGTCGGTGCGCTGTTCGACGCGCGCGGCATCGACCGCGTAGGTCACGCGGCGGATCGGGCTGAACGAGGCGTCGAGCTGCAGGCGGCCGATCGGGCGCGTCTGCTCCTCGAACGCCGCGCGCTGCACTGCCGGGCGGTAGCCGCGGCCGCGCTCGACGCGCAACGTCATCGTCAGCTCGCCGGCCTTGGTCAGGTTCGCGATCACGAGATCGGGGTTCACGACCTCGATGTCGTGGTCGGTCTGGATGTCGCCGGCGGTGACCGGGCCCGGGCCCTTCTTCGACAGGCGCAGCTCGGCCGAGTCACGCGTGTGCATGCGCAGCGCGACCTGCTTCAGGTTCAGCAGCACGTCGACGACGTCTTCCTGCACGCCCTCGATGCTGGTGTACTCGTGCAGCACGCCGTCGATCTCGACCTCGGTGATCGCCGCACCCGGCATCGACGACAGCAGGACCCGGCGCAGCGCGTTGCCGAGCGTGTGGCCGAAGCCGCGCTCGAACGGCTCGATCACCACGCGCGCCTGGCGGGGCGCAACCGGCTGCACCTTGACGACACGCGGCTTCAGAAACTCGTTTACCGATCCTTGCATGACAGTCACCTTTATTTCGAGTAGAGCTCGACAACGAGGTTTTCGTTGATGTCAGGGAGCACGTCTTCGCGGCCGGGCACGGCCTTGAACACGCCCTTCATCTCCTTGTCGTTGACCTCGACCCATTCCGGCAGACCCACCTGCGAGGCGATCTGCATCGCGTTCTGGATGCGCAGCTGCTTGCGGGCCTTCTCGCGCACCTGCACGACGTCGCCCGGCTTGACCTGGTAGGAGGCGATCGTGACCGCCTCGCCGTTGACCTCGATGCCCTTGTGCGCCACCAGCTGGCGCGCCTCGGAGCGCGTGACCGCGAATCCCATGCGGTACACGACGTTGTCGAGGCGACACTCGAGCAGCTTCAGCAGGTTCTCGCCGGTCGCGCCCTTGCGGCTCGCCGCCTCGACGTAGTAGTTCGAGAACTGGCGCTCGAGCACGCCGTACATGCGCCGCAGCTTCTGCTTCTCGCGCAGCTGCGTGCCGTAGTCCGACAGCCGCTGGCGGCGCTCGCTCTTCACGCCGCCCGGCGGCACCGTGAACTTGCACTTGTTCTCGAGCGGCTTGACGCCGCTCTTCAGGAACAGATCGGTGCCCTCGCGACGGGCGAGCTTGCACTTGGGGCCTGTATATCGTGCCATTCTCTGTAAACCTCCCGCGTCAGACGCGGCGCTTCTTCGGCGGACGGCAGCCGTTGTGCGGAATCGGCGTGACGTCGGCGATGCTGGTGATCTTGAGGCCGCAGGCGTTCAGCGCGCGCACGGCCGATTCGCGGCCGGGGCCCGGGCCGCCGACACGCACCTCGACATTGCGCACGCCGTGCTCCTGCGCGGCGTTGCCGGCCTTCTCGGCCGCGACCTGCGCCGCGAACGGCGTGCTCTTGCGCGAGCCGCGGAAACCGCAGCCGCCCGAGGTCGCCCACGACAGCGTGTTGCCCTGCCGGTCGGTGATCGTGATGATCGTGTTGTTGAACGACGCGTGGATGTGCGCGATGCCGTCGAGCACGTTCTTGCGCGCCTTCTTCGGCTTCTTCGCAGCGCCCGCGGCGCCCGCCTGTTTCTGTTCCGCCATGTGTTATGCCTTGCCCGGAGGTGCGTTCAGCTTGACCGCCTGCTTGCGCGGCCCCTTGCGCGTGCGCGCATTGGTGCGCGTGCGCTGGCCGCGGACCGGCAGGCCCTTGCGATGGCGCAGACCGCGGTGCGCGCCGAGGTCCATCAGCCGCTTGATGTTCATCGACACTTCGCGCCGCAGGTCACCCTCGACCGGTGCCTTGGCGATCGCCGCGCGGATCGCGTTGACCTCCGCCTCGGTCAGGTCCTTGACGCGCGTGGCCGGATCGACGCCCGCGGCCTCGCAGACCGCGCGCGAACGCGCGCGGCCCATGCCGTAGATGTGCGTGAGCCCGATCCACACGTGCTTGTTCATCGGGATGTTGATGCCCGCAATACGTGCCATGTGCTTACCCCTGCCGCTGCTTGTGACGTACGTCAGAGCAGATGATGTAGACGATGCCGCGACGCCGCACGACTTTGCAGTTCTTGCAGATCTTCTTGACCGACGGCCTGACTTTCATGACTCAACCCTGGGGCGCACCACCGCGCCCGTATCCCAACAGGTTCGCCTTCTTCAGAAGGCCCGGATATTGCTGCGACATCATGTGCGCGCGCAGCTGCGCGACGAAATCCATCACCACGACCACGACGATCAGCAGCGAAGTGCCGCCGAACTGGAACGGCACGCCCTGCGAGGAGATCAGCACCTCGGGCAGCAGGCACACGCCGGTGACGTACAGCGCACCCCACAGCGTCAGGCGCGTCAGCACCCGGTCGATGTATTCGGCGGTCTGCTGCCCGGGCCGGATGCCCGGGATGAACGCACCCTGCTTCTTCAGGTTGTCGGCCGTATCGCGCGCATTGAACACGAGCGCCGTGTAGAAGAAGCAGAAGAACAGGATCAGCCCGCCGTACAGCACGAAATGCAGCGGCTGGCCGTAACCGAGCGCCGCCGCGACGCGCTGCAGTACCGACGCGGTCGCCGAGCTGCCGGTGCCGGCAAAGCTCGCGACGGTGGCCGGGAACAGCAGCAGGCTCGACGCGAAGATCGGCGGGATCACGCCGGACATGTTCAGCTTGAACGGCAGGTGCGTGCTCTGGCCCGCGTACATGCGGCGGCCGACCTGGCGCTTGGCATAGTTCACGGTGATGCGCCGCTGCGCGCTCTCGACGTAGACGCAGAACGCCGTGACGCCGGCGATGATGATGATCAGCAGCAGCGCGAACGGCCCGGACATCTCGCCGGTGTTCACGGCCTCGACGGTGCGGCCGACCGCGCCCGGCAGGCCCGCGACGATGCCCGCGAGGATCAGCATCGAGATGCCGTTGCCGACGCCGCGCTCGGTGATCTGCTCGCCGAGCCACATCAGGAACATCGTGCCGGTGGTCATCGTCACGGTGGCGGTGAACAGGAACTGCCAGCCACCGCCGCCGATCACCATGCCGCCGTTCTGCAATGCCATCGCGGCCGCGAACGACTGGATCACGCCGAGGCCCAGCGTGCCGTAGCGCGTGATCTGCGACAGGCGGCGGCGGCCCGATTCGCCTTCCTTCCTGATCTCGACGAACGACGGCAGCACCATCGACATCATCTGCACGATGATCGACGCCGAGATGTACGGCATCACGCCCATCGCGAAGATCGACAGCCGCTCGAGCGCGCCGCCCGAGAACATGTTGACGATGCCGAGGATCGTGCTCGACTGGTCGTCGAAGAAGCGCGCGACCGCGCCCGGGTCGATGCCCGGCACCGGGATGAACGTGCCGATGCGGTAGACGATCATCGCGCCGACCAGGAACAGCACGCGGCCGCGGATCTCGCTGAAACGAGACGCGTCGCCGAGCATCGCCGCCGGATTGGCCGTCTTCGCCACTCTTATGCCTCGATCCTGCCGCCCGCGGCCTCGATCGCCGCGCGTGCGCCTTTGGTCGCCCCGACGCCCTTGAGCGTCACGGCCCGGTCGATCGCGCCGGACAGCACGACCTTCGCCTGTTCGGCGAACGCCGGCACGACGTTGGCCTTCTTCAGCGCCTCGAGGTCGATCACCGCAGCGTCAACTTTCGCGAGCTCGGAGAGACGCACTTCGGCGCGGCTCGCCTTGATCTTCGAACGGAAGCCGACCTTCGGCAGGCGCCGCTGCAGCGGCATCTGGCCGCCCTCGAAGCCGACCTTGTGATAGCCGCCCTTGCGCGCACGCTGGCCCTTGACGCCGCGGCCGCAGGTCTTGCCCTGGCCGGCGGACGCGCCGCGACCGACGCGCAGCCGCGGGCGCTTCGAGCCCGGGGCGGGTTGCAGGGTATTCAGTCGCATCAGGCGTTCTCCACTTTCACGAGGTGCCGCGCCGCGCGGATCATGCCGCGGTTCTCCGCGGTGTCGGCGACGGTCACGGTCTGGTGGAGCCGGCGCAGCCCGAGACCGCGCACCGAGGCGGCGATCGGACGCAGCTGGCCCGCGAGGCTCTTCGCGAGCGTCACGCGCAGTTCACGGCTCTTGCTGGCGGCATTCATGCAGAGGCTCCGAGGATCTCTTCGACGCTCTTGCCGCGCTTCGCCGCGTAATCGTCGGGCGAGCGCATCGCGCCGAGCGCCTTGACGGTCGCGCGCACGACGTTGATCGGGTTGCGCGAGCCGTAGCTCTTCGCCAGCACGTTCCGGATGCCGGCGCATTCGAGCACCGCGCGCATGCCGCCGCCGGCGATCACGCCGGTACCTTCCGAGGCCGGCTGCATCAGCACGGTGGTCGCGCCATGCGTGCCCTTGACCGTGTAGTGCAGCGTGTCGGCGCGCATCGCCACGTTGACCATGTTCTTGCGCGCCTGCGCCATCGCCTTCGAGATCGCGACCGGCACTTCGCGCGCCTTGCCGAAACCGAAGCCGACGCGGCCCGCGCCGTCGCCGACCACGGTCAGCGCCGTGAAGCCGAACTGGCGGCCGCCCTTGACGACCTTGGCCGTGCGGTTGACGGCGACCAGCTTCTCGAGAAACTCGTCGGCCGGCTGCTGCTTGTCGCGCCCACCCATGCGTGATCTTTCCACGTCAGAACTCCAGGCCGGCTTCGCGCGCGGCGTCGGCCAGCGCCTTCACGCGGCCGTGATACTGAAAACCTGCACGGTCGAACGCGACCTTCGTGACGCCGGCGGCCTTCGCGCGCTCGGCGATCGCGCGGCCGACGGCCTTCGCGGCCGCGACGTTGCCCGTACCCTCGAGATCCTTCGCCACCGCCTCCTGCACCGTCGATGCGCTGGCGAGCACCTTCGCGCCGGTCGCGTCGAACAGCTGCGCGTAGATGTGACGCGGCGTGCGATGCACGGTCAGGCGCGCCATGCCCAGCTCGCGGATCTTCGCCCGGGTCTTCACTGCGCGGCGCTGGCGCCGCTCCTTTTTCGTGATCTTCATCGCTGCACCTGCTACTTCTTCTTGCCTTCCTTCAGCACGATGCGCTCGTCCGAGTAGCGCACGCCCTTGCCCTTGTAGGGCTCGGGAGGACGGATGCGGCGGATGTTCGCCGCGACCTGCCCGACCTGCTGGCGGTCGGTACCCTTGACGACGATCTCGGTCTGGCTCGGCGCCTCGATCGTGATGCCCGCCGGGATCGGAAAATTCACCGCGTGCGAGTAGCCGAGCGTCAGGTTGAGGCTCTGGCCCTGCACCGCCGCGCGAAAGCCGACGCCGACGAGCTCGAGCTTCTTCTGGTAGCCCTGCGACACGCCGAGCACCATGTTCGCGAGGTGCGCGCGGGTCGAGCCCGCGTGCACGCGCGCCTGCGCGTCCGCGTAGCTCACCGCGAGCGCCTTGTCGCGCTGCTCGACCTGCACGCCACGCGCCAGCGGCAGCGACAGCGTGCCCTTCGCGCCCTTGACGGTCACCGCGTCGGCGGCGACCTGGGCGGTCACGCCCTGCGGCAGCGCGACGACTCGTTTGGCAACTCTCGACATGATTCGTTCTCCGTCAGGCGACGATGCAGAGCACTTCGCCGCCCTGGCCGTTCGCACGGGCTTCACGGTCGGTCATCACGCCCTTCGGCGTCGAGACGATCACCGTGCCGAGGCCGCCCAGCACCTTCGGCAGCTCGTTCTTGCCGCGATAGATGCGCAGCCCCGGCCGGCTGACGCGCTCGAGGCGGTCGATCACCGGCCGGCCCTCGTAGTACTTCAGCGCGATCGTCAGTACCGCCTTGCCGGCGTCCTCGGCGACGCGGAAGTCCGCGACGTAGCCCTCGTCCTTCAGCACCTTGACGATCGCGCGCTTGACGCGCGAACTCGCCAGCGTCACCTCGGTCTTGCGGGCGGTCTGCGCATTCCTGATGCGGGTCAGCAGATCGGCAATCGGATCGGTCATGCTCATGCCGTGCGCTCCTTACCAGCTCGCCTTGCCGAGGCCCGGGATCTCGCCGCGGCTCGCGACTTCGCGGACCTTGACGCGCGCGAGACCGAACTTGCGGTACACGCCGCGCGAACGGCCCGTGATCGCGCAGCGGTTGCGCAGCCGCGACGCGCTCGCGTCACGCGGCTGCGACTGCAGCTTCGCCTGCGCATCGGCGCGCGCCTCGGGCGAGGACTTCGGGCTGCGGATGATCTCCTTCAGCTCCGCGCGCTTCGCCGCGTACTTCTGCACGGTCCTGGCGCGCCGCTTCTCGCGTTCCACCATGTTCGTCTTGGCCATGCTCTCTCTCTTACTTGCGGAACGGGAAGTTGAAGGCGTCGAGCAGTGCCCGGCCCGCCTTGTTGTCCTTCGCCGTCGTCGTGATGGTGATGTCCATGCCCCGCAGCTGGTCGATCTGGTCGTACTGGATCTCGGGGAAAATGATCTGTTCCTTGACACCGAGCGTGTAGTTGCCGCGCCCGTCGAACGAGCGCGACGGCACGCCGCGGAAATCGCGGATGCGCGGCATCGCGATGCTGATCAGGCGGTCGAGGAACTCGTACATCTTCGCGCCGCGCAGCGTCACCTTGCAGCCGATTGCGAGGTTCTCGCGCACCTTGAACGACGCAACCGACTTCTTCGCGTTGCACAGCACCGGCTTCTGGCCGGTGATCTTCGCGAGATCGGCGACCGCGGCGTCCATGACCTTGCGGTCGGCCACTGCCTCGCCGACGCCCATGTTGACCGTGATCTTGGTGATCCGCGGCACCTGCATCGGGTTCGCGTAGCCGAGGTCGCGCTGCAACTGCGGCACGATCTTCCCGCGATAGATTTCCTGTAGCCTCACCATATGTCCCTGCCGTTGCCGACGCGTCACGCGTCGATCTGTTCGCCGTTCGATTTGAAGACGCGCACCTTGCGTCCGTCCGCGAGCCGCCGGTAGCCGATCCGGTCGCCCTTCTTGACCGCCGGGTTCCAGATCGCGACCTTCGACACGGCGAGCGGCGCCTCGCGCTCGACGATGCCGCCCGGCTGCGGGCCGGCCGCCGAATTGCGCGGCTTCTGGTGCTTCTTCACCACGTTGACGCCCTCGACGACCACCTTGCCGCCGTCGAGCACCCGGGTGACCGCGCCACGCCGGCCCTTGTCCTTGCCCGACAGCACGACCACGTGGTCCTTCAGACGAATCTTGCTCACTTCGGCCACTCCTCAGATCACTTCGGGTGCGAGCGAAATGATCTTCATGAACTGCTGCGTGCGCAGCTCGCGCGTCACGGGCCCGAAGATGCGGGTGCCGATCGGCTCGAGCTTGTTGGTCAGCAGCACCGCCGCGTTGCCGTCGAAACGGATCAGCGAACCGTCGCCGCGCCGCACGCCCTTGCGCGTGCGCACGACCACCGCGTCGTAGACCTCGCCCTTCTTGACCTTGCCGCGCGGAATCGCGTCCTTGACGCTCACCTTGATCACGTCGCCGACCGTCGCATAGCGACGGCGCGTACCGCCGAGCACCTTGATGCACATCAGGGTGCGGGCGCCGCTGTTGTCGGCGGCATGCAGCATCGTGCGTAGCTGGATCATGGCGTCACCGGCCCGCCGCGCGTTCGAGCACCGCGACCAGCCGCCACGACTTGCGGCGCGACATCGGCCGGCACTGCGCGATCGAGACGCGATCGCCCTCGCGCGACTCGCCGTTCTCGTCGTGGGCCAGCAGTCGGGTCGTGCGGCGGATGTACTTGCCGTAGACCGGATGCTTGACCAGCCGCTCGACCTCGACGGCGATCGTCTTCTGCATCTTGCTGCTGACCACGCGACCGGTCACGGTGCGCGGCGCCGCGGCGGTCCCGGTCTGTGCGCTCTCAGCCTGCTCGTTCATTTCCTGTCTCCAGCGGCCGCGCCCTCGCGCAGCACGGTCTTCAGGCGCGCGATCGACTTGCGCACCTTGCCGAACTGGTCGGGCTTGACGCCCTGGCCCGTCGCGCGCTGCATGCGCAGCGCGAACTGCTCGCGCCGCAGCTTCAGCAGCTCGTCCTGCAGCTCCGCGGCCGATTTCGCCCGCAATTGCTTCGCATCCATCAGCGCACCTGCCGTTTCACGAACGAGGTCGCGACCGAGAGCTTGGCGCCGGCGAGCCGGAAGGCCTCGCGGGCCGTCTTCTCGTCGACGCCCTCCATCTCGAAGAGCACCTTGCCGGGCAGCACTTTCGCGACCCAGTACTCGACGTTGCCCTTGCCGCTGCCCATGCGCACCTCGAGCGGCTTCTTGCTGATCGGCACGTCGGGGAACACGCGCACCCAGATCTGGCCGCCGCGCTTGACGTGCCGCGCCATCGCGCGGCGCGCGGCCTCGATCTCGCGCGCGGTCATGCGCGCGCGCGCGGTCGCCTTCAGGCCGTACTCGCCGAAGGCCACGCTCGCGCCGCGATGCGCAAGGCCGGTGTTGCGGCCCTTGAACATCTTGCGGTATTTGGTTCTTTTCGGTTGCAGCATTTCTGTCGCTCTGCGCTGTATGCGCCGGTCAGGCGCCCACTGCCTCGGTGGCCGGCGCGGCCGGCGGCGTGGCCGCGGCGGGCGCGGCGCCCTCTTCCTGCGGCGGCGCCTCGATCTCCGGCTGGTCGAACACTTCGCCCTTGAAGATCCACACCTTCACGCCGATCACGCCGTAGGTCGTGTGCGCCTCGCCGAAGCCGTAATCGATGTCGGCACGGAACGTGTGCAGCGGAATGCGGCCCTCGCGGTTCCACTCGGTGCGGGCGATCTCGCCGCCGTTCAGGCGACCCGAGACGCGCACCTTCACGCCGAGCGCGCCGCTCCTCATCGTGCTCATCACCGCGCGCTTCATCGCGCGGCGGAACATCACGCGCTTCTCGATCTGCTGCGCGATGCCGTCAGCGACCAGCTGCGCGTCGAGCTCGGGCTTCCTGATCTCGGCGATGTTCAGGCGCACGTCGGCGACCGGCAGGCCGAGCAGCTTCGCGGTCTCCTGGCGCAGCTTCTCGATGTCCTCGCCCTTCTTGCCGATCACGATGCCCGGACGCGCGGTCTGGATCGTGATGTTGACGCGCCGTGCGGCGCGCTCGATCTGGATCCGGCTGACCGAGGCCTCGGCGAGCCGCTTGCGCAGGAACTCGCGCACGCGGAAATCGGTGTGGATGTGCTCCGGGAACTGCTTGCGGTCGGCATACCACTTCGACGCCCAGTCGCGCGTGATGCCGAGGCGGATGCCGATCGGGTTGACTTTCTGACCCATGCGTTCAGTCCTTCCTGCCGTCGCTGACCGCGATCGTGATGTGGCTGTTCCTCTTCACGATGCGCGTGCCGCGCCCCTTGGCGCGGGCGGCGAAGCGCTTGAGGACGGGCGCGGTGTCGATCTCGATGCGCGCGATCTTCAGTTCGTCGACGTCGGCGCCGTGGTTGTGCTCGGCATTCGCGATCGCCGACTCGAGCACCTTGCGCACCAGCCCGGCACCCTTCTTCGGCATGAATTTCAGCTGCGCGATCGCACTGCCGACCGGCTGGCCGCGCACGACGTCGGCGACCAGACGGCACTTCTGCGGCGAGATGCGCGCATAGCGCAGCGTGGCGGTAACCTGCATGGCTTCAGCTCCCCGCTTCCGCGCGGCGGCCGCCGCCGTGCGCCTTGAAAGTGCGCGTCGGCGCGAACTCGCCGAGCTTGTGCCCGACCATGTTCTCGGTGACGAGCACCGGAATGTGCTGCCGGCCGTTGTGCACGGCGATCGTGAGCCCGACCATGTCGGGGATCACCATCGAGCGGCGCGACCAGGTCTTGATCGGCTTGCGGTCGTGCTTCGCGACCGCCGTCGCGACCTTCTTCGCGAGGTGCAGGTCGATGAACGGACCTTTCTTCAGTGAGCGTGGCATTGCTGTTCCCGGCCTCTCAGCGAATCTTGTTCGTGCGGCGCTGCACGATCATGCTGCTCGTGCGCTTGTTGGTACGCGTCTTCTTGCCCTTGGTCTGCCAGCCCCACGGCGACACCGGGTGCGGGTTGCCCTGGCTCGGCTTGCCCTCGCCGCCACCGTGCGGGTGGTCGACCGGGTTCATCACGACGCCGCGCACGGTCGGGCGCACGCCGAGCCAGCGCTTCGCGCCGGCCTTGCCGTACTTGCGCAGGCTGTGCTCGTCGTTGCTGACCTCGCCGATCGTCGCGCGGCAGTCGATGTGCACCTTGCGGGTCTCGGTCGACTTCATGCGCAGGTACGCGTGCAGGCCCTCGCGCGCGGTGAACTGCACCGACGCGCCGGCGCTGCGCGCGAGCTGGCCGCCCTTGCCGGGCTTCAACTCGACGTTGTGCACCGTGGTGCCGACCGGAATGTGCCGCAGCGGCAGCGCATTGCCCGGCTTGATCGGCGAATCGACGCCCGAGCGCAACTCGTCGCCGGCCTTCAGGCCCTTCGGCGCGAGGATGTAGCGGCGCTCGCCGTCGCTGTATTTGACGAGCGCGATGTGGCCGGTGCGGTTCGGATCGTACTCGATGCGCTCGACGACACCGGTGATGCCGTCCTTGTCGCGCTTCCAGTCGATCAGCCGGTACTTCTGCCGCGAACCACCGCCCTGGTGCCGCGTCGTGATGCGGCCCTGGTTGTTGCGGCCCGCGCGCCGCTTCTGCTGGGTCGTCAGCGGCTCGTACGGGCCGCCCTTCCACAGCTGCGATTTGTCGATCTTGACGACGAAACGCGTGCCGGGCGACGTCGGCTTCATCTTGATGAGCGCCATGATTGCTGTCCTTACGCCTTCGGCTTCGCTTCGAGGTCGATCGTCTGGCCGGCGCCGAGACTCACGTAGGCCTTCTTCCAGTCCTGCGTGCGGCCGGGGGTCTTGCCGAACCGCCGCGCCTTGCCGACCTCGTTGACGACCTGCACGCCGGCGACCTTGACGCCGAACATCAGTTCGACGGCGGCGCGGATCTGCGGCTTGGTGGCCGAACGGCGCACGCGGAACGCGTACTGGTTGTGGTTCTGCATGACCAGCGAGGTCTTCTCGGTCACGTGCGGCGCGAGCAGCACGTTCATCAGCTGTTCCTTGCTCACTGCAGCCGCTCCTCGATCAGCTTGACCGCGCCGACGGTCATCAGCACCTTGTCGTGGTTCGCGAGCGCGAGCGGATTCAGCGCGGCGGCCGGCAGCACTTCGACGTGCGGCAGGTTGCGCGCGGCGAGGAACAGCTTCTCGTCGATCGCCTCGACGACGATCAGCACGTCGGCGAGCGCGAGGTTCGTGAGCTCGTTGACCAGCAGGCGCGTCTTCGGCGCCTCGAGCGCGAGCGACTGCGTCACGACCAGGCGCTGCTGGCGCACCAGCTCGGACAGCATCGCGCGCATCGCGCCGCGGTACATCTTGCGGTTGACCTTCTGCGCGAAGCTGCGCGGCTTCGCCGCGAAGGTCACACCGCCGCCGACCCAGATCGGACTGCGGCTCGAACCCGCGCGCGCCTGGCCGGTGCCCTTCTGCGAGTGCGGCTTCCTGCCGCCGCCGCGCACTTCGGCTCGCGACTTCTGCGCCTTGGTGCCGGAGCGCCCAGCGTTGCGATACGCGGTGACGACCTGGTGCACCAGCGCCGGGTTGAATTCCTGGCCGAACGTGCCTGCGGAGAGCTCGAGCTCCGCCGCCTGCGCGCCGCCGCCTGCCACCTTGAGCTTCATGAGTGTCGGTCCTTACTTCTTCGCGCCGGCTTTCTTGTCGCCCGCCTTGTTCGGCGTCAGGCGCCTGCGGTTCGCGGCGCGTGCGGCCTTCAGCGACGGACGCACGATCACCTGGCCGCCCTCGGCGCCGGGCACGGCACCGCGGATCAGCAGCAGGTTGCGCTCGGCGTCGACTTCGACGACGCGCAGGTTCTCGGTCGTGCGGCGCACGCTGCCCATGTGGCCCGACATGCGCTTGCCGGCGAACACGCGCCCCGGCGTCTGGCGCTGGCCGATCGAGCCCGGCGTGCGGTGCGAGACCGACACGCCGTGGGTGGCGTGGTGGCCGCCGAAATTGTGGCGCTTCATCGTGCCGGCGAAGCCCTTGCCGATCGTGGTGCCGGTCACGTCGACCACCTGGCCCGCCTGGAAGCGGTCGGCCTTGAACTCGGCCCCGACCGCGACGTCGGCGCCGTCAGCACCCTCGAGGCGGAACTCGACCAGCGCCCAGCCGGGCGCGACCTTCGCCTTGGCATAGTGGCCGGCGAGCGCCTTGCCGAGCAGCTGCGGGCGCTTCGAGCCATAGGCGACCTGGACGGCCCGGTAGCCATCCTTCTCGCTCGTCTTCACCTGGGTGACGCGGTTCGGCAGAACCTCGATCACGGTGACCGGGATCGAATCACCCGCTTCCGTGAACACGCGCGTCATGCCGCATTTGCGGCCGACCAGACCGATAGCCATGGGCCATTTCCTCGTTAAATCACCGCCGGCCACTGCGATTGGTGGTCGGCACCCGGGCCGCGGAAGAGGGAAACTCGTGCATCCGGCCGCGACGGCGGCCGCTTGATGCTCGAGTGGTCTTGGCGCCTGCGCACCAACCTCGCCCGAAGCCGCTTGTCGAATTCGGCGGGAAATCCCGCCGGCGGCGCCCTCGTCAGACTCCCGGACCGGGAGAATGGCAGGGCCTGAAAAGGCCGAGCATTATAGCGTGCGATTCGGCGCCCGCAAGGCCCGGCAAACCCTCAATTCAGCTTGATCTGGACGTCCACGCCGGCCGGCAGCTCGAGCTTCATCAGCGCATCGACCGTCTTGTCGGTCGGATTCAGGATGTCCATCAGGCGCTTGTGCGTGCGCAGCTCGAACTGGTCGCGCGCGTCCTTGTCGGCATGCGGCGAGACGAGCAGCGTGAAACGCTCCATCTTGGTCGGCAGCGGCACCGGGCCCTTGACGGTCGCGCCCGTGCGCTTGGCGGTCTCGACGATCTCGCGCGCGGAGCTGTCGATCAGGCGATGATCGAACGCCTTCAGCCGGATACGGATATTCTGGTTGGCCATTGCATTCACTCCGCAGGGATTCGCCGCCGTCGGCTCACTTGAGTATCTTCGCGACGACGCCGGCGCCGACCGTGCGTCCGCCCTCGCGGATCGCAAAGCGCAGCCCGTCCTCCATCGCGATCGGCGCGATCAGCTCCACCGTCATCTTGATGTTGTCACCCGGCATCACCATCTCCGTGTCGCCCGGCAACTCGATCGTGCCCGTCACGTCCGTCGTGCGAAAGTAGAACTGCGGCCGGTAACCCTTGAAAAACGGCGTGTGCCGCCCGCCCTCTTCCTTCGTCAGCACGTACACCTCGCACTCGAACTTCGTGTGCGGCGTGATCGAACCGGGCTTGGCCAGCACCTGGCCACGCTCGACCTCCTCGCGCTTGGTGCCGCGCAGCAGCACCCCGACGTTGTCTCCCGCCCGACCCTCGTCGAGCAGCTTCCTGAACATCTCCACGCCCGTGCACGTCGTCTTCTGCGTCGCCTTGATGCCAACGATCTCGATCTCGTCGTTCACCTTCACGATGCCGCGCTCGATGCGCCCCGTCACCACCGTGCCGCGCCCCGATATCGAGAACACGTCCTCCACCGGCATCAGAAACGGCTTGTCCACCTCGCGCGGCGGCACCGGGATGTACTTGTCCATCTCCTCCACCAGCTTCACCACCGAGGGGATCCCGATCTCGCTCGTGTCGCCCTCCAGCGCCTTCAGCGCCGAACCGATCACGATCGGCGTCGCGTCGCCGGGGAACTTGTACGTCGAGAGCAGCTCGCGCACTTCCATCTCCACCAGCTCCAGCAGCTCCTTGTCGTCGACCATGTCCGCCTTGTTCATGTACACCACGATGTACGGCACACCCACCTGGCGCGCCAGCAGAATGTGCTCGCGCGTCTGCGGCATCGGACCATCCGCCGCCGACACCACCAGGATCGCCCCGTCCATCTGCGCCGCGCCCGTGATCATGTTCTTCACGTAGTCCGCGTGCCCCGGGCAGTCCACGTGCGCGTAGTGGCGCTCCTTGGACTGGTACTCCACGTGCGAGGTCGAGATCGTGATCCCGCGCGCCTTCTCCTCCGGTGCCCGGTCGATCTGGTCGTACGCCATCACCGACCCGCCGTGCGTCGCCGCCATCACCTTCGTCAACGCCGCCGTCAGCGTCGTCTTGCCGTGGTCCACGTGGCCAATCGTCCCCACGTTCACGTGCGGCTTGGTGCGCTCAAACTTTTCCTTCGACACGGCGGTCTTCCTCTTGGCTGGCTGTGGCTGTAGCGGTGGTTGCGGTTGCGGGTTATTTCTTCAGCAGGGTCTCGGCGATGTTCGACGGCACCTCGAGGTACTTCGAGAACTCCATCGTGAAGGTCGCGCGACCCTGGCTCATCGAGCGCACGTTGGTCGCGTAGCCGAACATCTCCGACAGCGGCACTTCGGCCGTGATGACCTTGCCCGCCGGGCCGTCTTCCATGCCCTGGATCTGGCCGCGGCGGCGGTTCAGGTCGCCGATCACGTCACCCGAGTACTCCTCGGGCGTCACGACCTCGACCTTCATGATCGGCTCGAGCATCACCGGCTTCGCCTTGCGGAAGCCCTCCTTGAAGCCCATCGAGCCGGCGATCTTGAACGCCATCTCGTTCGAGTCGACGTCGTGGTACGAGCCGTCGAACAGCGTGATCTTGACGTCGACGACCGGGTAACCGGCGATCACGCCGGTCTCGACCGCCTCGCGTATGCCCTTGTCGACGGCCGGGATGTACTCGCGCGGCACCGTGCCGCCGACGATGCCGTTGACGAACTCGTAGCCCTTGCCTTCCGGCTGCGGCTCGATCTTGAGCCAGACGTGGCCGTACTGGCCGCGGCCGCCCGACTGGCGCACGAACTTGCCCTCGGACTCGACCGTCGCGCGGATCGTCTCGCGGTAGGCGACCTGCGGCTTGCCGACGTTCGCCTCGACCTTGAACTCGCGCTTCATGCGATCGACGATGATCTCGAGGTGCAGCTCGCCCATGCCGGCGATGATCGTCTGGCCCGATTCCTGGTCGGTGCTGACGCGGAACGACGGGTCTTCCTTCGCGAGGCGCTGCAGCGCGAGGCCCATCTTCTCCTGGTCGGCCTTGGTCTTCGGCTCGATCGCGACCGAAATCACCGGCTCGGGGAACACCATCTTCTCGAGGGTGATCACCTTCTCGAGGTCGCACAGCGTATCGCCGGTGATGACGTCCTTCAGGCCCACCGCCGCGGCGATGTCGCCGGCGCGCACTTCCTTGATCTCGGTGCGCTCGCTCGCATGCATCTGCAGCAGGCGGCCGATGCGCTCCTTCCTGCCCTTGGCCGGCACGTACACGGTGTCGCCGGAATTGAGCACGCCGGAGTAGACACGGAAGAAGGTCAGGTTGCCGACGAACGGATCGTTCAGGATCTTGAACGCGAGCGCCGAGAACGGCGCATCGTCGCTCGACGGGCGCGTTTCCGGCTCGCCGGCCTCATTGAGGCCCTTGACGTCCGCGACCTCGGTCGGCGAGGGCATGTATTCGATGACGGCATCGAGCAGCGCCTGCACGCCCTTGTTCTTGAACGCGGTGCCGCACATGCACAGCACGATCTCGTTGCGCAGCGTGCGCGCGCGCAGTCCGCGCCGGATCTCCTCGTCGGTCAGCGTCTCGCCCTCGAGGTACTTGTGCAACAGTTCCTCGTCACCCTCGGCGGCGGCCTCGACCATCTTCGCGTGGTACTCGTCGGCCTGCGCGCGCAGCGCCTCCGGGATCTCGCGATACTCGAACTTCATGCCCTGGGTTTCCATGTCCCAGTAGATCGCCTGCATGCGGACCAGATCGACCACGCCCTCGAAGTTGTCCTCGGCGCCGATCGGCAGCTGGATCGGCACCGGATTGCCGCGCAGGCGCGTGCGGATCATGTCGATGCAGCGCAGGAAATTCGCGCCGGCCCGGTCCATCTTGTTGACGAACGCGATGCGCGGCACGTTGTAGCGGTTCATCTGCCGCCACACGGTCTCCGACTGCGGCTGCACGCCGGCGACCGAATCGAACAGCGCGACCGCGCTGTCGAGCACGCGCAGGCTGCGCTCGACCTCGATCGTGAAGTCGACGTGGCCCGGCGTGTCGATGATGTTGATGCGGTGCTCGGGGAACGCCTGGTCCATGCCCCGCCAGAAGCACGTGGTCGCCGACGAGGTGATCGTGATGCCGCGCTCCTGCTCCTGCTCCATGTAGTCCATGATCGCAGCGCCGTCGTGCACCTCGCCGAGCTTGTGCGAGATGCCGGTGTAGAACAGGATGCGTTCCGTCGTCGTCGTCTTGCCGGCGTCGATGTGCGCCGAGATGCCGATGTTGCGGTAGCGCTCTATGGGTGTCGTTCGGGCCATGGGCGGATTACCAGCGATAGTGCGCGAAGGCCTTGTTGGCCTCGGCCATGCGATGCGTGTCCTCGCGCTTGCGCACGGCGGCGCCGCGGTTCTCGGCCGCTTCCATCAGCTCGTGCGCCAGGCGCGCCGACATCGACTTCTCGCTGCGCGCGCGCGCGGCCTCGATGACCCAGCGCATCGCCAGCGTCTGGCGGCGCGTCGCGCGCACCTCGACCGGCACCTGGTAGGTGGCGCCGCCGACACGGCGCGACTTCACCTCGACCATCGGCTTGACGTTGTCGAGCGCCTGCGACAGCACCGCGAGCGCCTCGGTGCCCTGACGGCCGGTCTTCTCGCCGATGCGGTCGATCGCACCATAGATGATGCGTTCGGCCGCCGACTTCTTGCCGCTTTCCATCACGACGTTCATGAACTTCGCGAGCATGTCGCTGTGGAATTTGGGATCGGGAAGGATCTCGCGGTGAGGCGCCTGGGCTCGACGTGACATGGTGGCTTACCTGGTTTACTTCTTGGGGCGCTTGGCGCCGTACTTGGAACGGCTCTGCTTGCGCTCGTTGACGCCGGCGCAATCGAGGGTGCCGCGCACGGTGTGATAGCGCACGCCGGGCAGGTCCTTGACGCGGCCGCCGCGGATCAGCACCACCGAGTGTTCCTGCAGATTGTGGCCCTCGCCGCCGATGTACGAGCTGACCTCGTAACCGTTGACGAGACGCACACGGCAGACCTTGCGCAGCGCGGAGTTCGGTTTCTTCGGTGTCGTCGTGTACACGCGCGTGCACACGCCACGTTTCTGCGGCGCGGCCCCGAGCGCCGGCACCTTGGTTTTCTCCGAGCGGGTCCGGCGCGGTTGCCGGATCAATTGACCCGTTGTGGCCATGAAATCTCCAGAAATATGCAGCAACGCCGCCCCGCCCTTGCGGGCGGGGCCGACGTCATGTCTGTCGCGTGTTCTCTCGGCCCGACGAATCAAGGCCGGACGAAAAGGCGGGCGATTCTAGGTAGCCGTCAGGGGTCTGTCAATGCCGTGCTGCGGCGCAACAAACTCCCGTTCCGAGGTCAGGGCTGTGGTGGCGTGATGCTGCCCTGCGAATCTTCCGTCTGCTTGCGCGCCTCGCGCTGCTCGAGGTCCCACTGCAGGCGGGTCTGGCAACGAGTTTCAGCGAAACGGCTGCCGGTCGTGACCTGGCGTCGGCAGATCGTCTCGTTTGGATCGAGGCGCGCCGTGATCGCCGCAGTCTTCTCGGTATCCGCCGCGATCGGGGGCTTGGCGGAGGGCGTGGCCGAAGACGCCGGGTCGCCCGGCCCAGCCGGCGTGTCCGCACAAGCACCCAAGAGCATCGTCAGGCCGATCACCCACAACCCATGCATCGATTTCATGCCCATTCCATCCGTTTCGATTTGCAGCTTGTAGACTATCCTTCCCATGAACGACACGAAAGCCTTTCACTGGGCGCTTCCGGCACTGCTCGTCGCAATCGGCCTCGCAGCCGGCGGCTGGTTCATCGGCCACGGCCTGCTCGAGGCGCGATCCGCGGACCGTTATGTCACCGTCAAGGGCCTCGCCGAGCGCGAAGTGAAGGCCGACCTCGTGATCTGGCCGCTGCGCTACGCGGTCACCGCCGACGATCTGGTCACGTTGCAGCGGCTGTCCGACGCGAGCGCCGGCAAGGTCCGCGCCTTCCTCGAGCAGCGTTTCGCCGGTGACGAGATCAGCGTTTCCGCACCGCAGATCCAGGACCGCAATGCCCAGGGCATGGCGGATCGCGGCGGCAACCTGCAGCGTTATGTCGCCGAGGTGACCGTCACGCTGCGCTCGAACCGGATCGACGAGGTGCGCAAGGCCAACGAGGCGCTCGGCCGGCTCGTCAGCGAGGGCGTCGCGCTGGTGCAGAACTGGGAGAGCCGCACGCAGTACTCGTACACGGGCCTCGACCAGGTCAAGCCGGAGATGATCGCCGAGGCGACCCACGATGCGCGCCAGGCGGCCGAGCAGTTCGCCAAGGACTCGGGCAGCAAGGTCGGCTCGATCAGGAACGCCCAGCAGGGCTATTTCTCGATCGAGGACCGCGATGCGTTCTCGCCCGAGTTCAAGCAGATCCGCGTCGTGACGACCGTGCAGTTCTTCCTGGAGGACTGACCGGCCACAAGCCAACGGGCGGCTCCCGGGATGACCCGGGAGCCGCCGGATTTCAGCCCGCCGCGCTCTCTTCCTCGCTGACCGTCGCTTCGTCGATGTCGGCCACGCCGCCGCCCATGTCCATGAAGCTGCGCCGCTCCGCGGTCGACTTGCGCCGGCGATGGGCGTGGGCCGCGAAGCCGGTGCCGGCCGGGATCAGCCGGCCGACGATCACGTTCTCCTTCAGGCCGCGCAGGTCGTCCTTCAGGCCGCGCACCGCCGCCTCGGTCAGCACCCGGGTCGTCTCCTGGAACGAGGCCGCCGAGATGAACGACTCGGTCGCGAGCGAGGCCTTGGTGATGCCGAGCAGCACCGGCAGCAGCGACGCCTGCTCCTTGCCGTCGAGCGTCACGCGGTCGTTGATCTCGAGCGCGCGCGCGCGATCGAGCTGCTCGCCCTTGAGCAGCGGCGCATCGCCCGGCGCCGACACCTCGGCCTTGCGCAGCATCTGCCGCACGATCACCTCGATGTGCTTGTCGTTGATCTTCACGCCCTGCAGGCGATAGACGTCCTGGATCTCGCGCGTCAGGTAGTTGGCGAGCGCCGCGACGCCCTGCAGGCGCAGGATGTCGTGCGGGTTCGGCTCGCCGTCCGCGATCACCTCGCCACGCTCGATCTGCTCGCCCTCGAAGACGTTCAGCTGGCGCCACTTCGGGATCAGCTCCTCGTACTTCTCGCCGTCCTCGCCGGTGATCACGAGACGCCGCTTGCCCTTGGTCTCCTTGCCGAAGCTGACCGTGCCGCTCCTCTCGGCGAGGATCGCCTGGTCCTTCGGCTTGCGCGCCTCGAACAGGTCCGCGACGCGCGGCAGGCCGCCGGTGATGTCGCGGGTCTTCGAGGACTCCTGCGGGATGCGCGCGATCACGTCGCCGATCGACACGCGCGCGCCGTCCACCAGCGAGATCAGCGCGCCGGCCGGCAGCGTGTACACCGCCGGGATCTCGGTGTTCGCGAACGTGACTTCCTTGCCCTTCGCGTTCACCAGCCGGATCGTCGGGCGCAGTTCCTTGCCGCCGCGCTGCTTCGAGTCGAGCACGACGATCGAGGCGATGCCGGTGACGTCGTCGACCTGGGTCGTCACGGTCAGCCCGTCGACGAAGTCCTGGAAGCGCAGGTGGCCCTGCACCTCGGTGACCACCGGGTGGGTATGCGGATCCCAGGTTGCGACGACCTGGCCGCCGGCGACCTGGTCGCCCTCGCGCACCGAGATGTTCGCGCCGTAGGGGATCTTGTAGCGCTCGCGCTCGCGGCCGAACTCGTCGACCACGCCGATCTCGCAGGAGCGCGACACCGCGACCAGATGCCCCTTCTCGTGCTGCACGGTCTTGATGTTGTGGAAGCGGATCGTGCCCTTGTTGCGCACCTCGACGCTGCTCGCCGCCGCGGCCCGCGAGGCCGCGCCACCGATGTGGAAGGTGCGCATCGTCAGCTGCGTGCCCGGCTCGCCGATCGACTGCGCGGCGATCACGCCGACCGCCTCGCCGATGTTGATCAGGCGGCCGCGCGCGAGATCGCGCCCGTAGCACTTGCTGCACACGCCGTAGCGCGTCTCGCAGGTGATCGCCGAGCGCACGCGCACCTTGTCGACGCCCTCCTGCTCGAGCGTACGCACCAGGCCCTCGTTGAGCAGCGTGCCGCGCTCGACCAGCACCTCGTCCTTGCCGGGCTTCGGCACGTCCTCGGCGAGCACCCGGCCGAGCACGCGCTCGCCGAGCCCCTCGACCACGTCGCCGCCTTCGACCAGCGGTGCCATCGTCAGGCCCTCGGTCGTGCCGCAGTCGTCCTCGGTGACCACGAGATCCTGCGCGACGTCGACGAGACGGCGCGTCAGGTAACCGGAGTTCGCGGTCTTCAGTGCGGTGTCGGCGAGGCCCTTGCGCGCGCCGTGCGTCGAAATGAAGTACTGCTGCGCGTTCAGGCCCTCGCGGAAGTTCGCGGTGATCGGCGTCTCGATGATCGAGCCGTCCGGCTTGGCCATCAGGCCGCGCATGCCGGCGAGCTGGCGGATCTGGGCCGCGCTGCCGCGCGCGCCCGAGTCGGCCATCATGTAGATCGAGTTGAAGGACTTCTGGCGGACCTTCGCGCCCTTCGCGTCGGCCGCTTCCTCGGTGCCGAGCTTCTCCATCATCGCCTTGGCGACCTGGTCATTGGCGCGCGACCAGATGTCGACCACCTTGTTGTAGCGCTCGCCGTTGGTCACGAGGCCCGAGGAGTACTGGTCCTGGATCTCCTTGACCTCGCGGTCGGCGGCCGCGACCAGCCGGGTCTTCTGCTCCGGGATCACGATGTCGTCGACGCCGAACGAGATGCCGGCGCGCGTCGCGTACTGGAAGCCCATGTACATCAGCTGGTCGGCGAACACCACGGTCTCCTTCAGACCGAGCACGCGATAGCACGCGTTGATCGTCGCCGAGATCACCTTCTTGGTCATGTCCTGGTTGACAAGATCGAACGACAGCCCGCGCGGCAGGATCTCCGACAGCAGGCAGCGGCCGACCGTGGTCTTCACGGTGCGGTGGCGCTCCTGCTTGTCGTCACCGACCACCTGCCATTCGACCACGCGCACGGTGATGCGCGCCTGCAGGTCGATGTGCCGGCCCTCGTAGGCGCGGTGCACCTCGGCGACGTCGGCGAAGACCATGCCCTCGCCGCGCGCGCCGATGCGCTCGCGGGTCATGTAGTACAGGCCGAGCACCACGTCCTGCGACGGCACGATGATCGGGTCGCCGTTGGCGGGCGAGAGGATGTTGTTCGACGACATCATCAGCGCGCGCGCCTCGAGCTGCGCCTCGAGCGACAGCGGCACGTGCACGGCCATCTGGTCGCCGTCGAAGTCGGCGTTGAACGCCGTGCAGACGAGCGGATGCAGCTGGATCGCCTTGCCCTCGATCAGCACCGGCTCGAAGGCCTGGATGCCGAGGCGGTGCAGCGTCGGCGCGCGGTTCAGCAGCACCGGATGCTCGCGGATCACCTCCTCGAGGATGTCCCAGACCTCCGGGCCCTCGCGCTCGACCAGACGCTTGGCGGCCTTGATCGTCGAGGCGTCGCCGCGCAGCTGCAGCTTCTGGAAGATGAACGGCTTGAACAGCTCGAGCGCCATCTTCTTCGGCAGCCCGCACTGGTGCAGGCGCAGCGTCGGGCCGACCACGATGACCGAGCGGCCCGAGTAGTCGACGCGCTTGCCGAGCAGGTTCTGGCGGAAGCGGCCCTGCTTGCCCTTGATCATGTCGGCGAGCGACTTCAGCGGGCGCTTGTTGGTGCCGGTGATCGCGCGGCCGCGGCGGCCGTTGTCGAGCAGCGCATCGACCGCTTCCTGCAGCATGCGCTTCTCGTTGCGCACGATGATGTCCGGCGCGTTCAGCTCGAGCAGGCGGCGCAGGCGGTTGTTGCGGTTGATGACGCGGCGGTACAGGTCGTTCAGGTCGGAGGTCGCGAAGCGCCCGCCGTCGAGCGGCACCAGCGGCCGCAGGTCGGGCGGCAGCACCGGCAGCACGGTCAGCACCATCCACTCCGGCTTGTTGCCGGACTCGATGAACGACTCGGCGAGCTTCAGGCGCTTCGACAGGCGCTTCAGCTTCGTGTCGGAGCTGGTGCCGGCCATCTCCTCGCGGATCTTGCCGACCTCGGCCGCGAGATCGATCGTGCGCAGCAGCTCGTAGACCGCCTCGGCGCCCATGCGGGCGTCGAACTCGTCCCCGTGCTCCTCGATCGCCTCGAGGTACATCTCGTCGGTCAGCAGCTGGCCGCGCTGCATCGGCGTCATGCCCGGATCGACGACCACGAAGGCCTCGAAGTACAGCACGCGCTCGATCTCGCGCAGCGTCATGTCGAGCATCAGGCCGATGCGCGACGGGAGCGACTTCAGGAACCAGATGTGCGCGGTCGGGCTCGCGAGCTCGATGTGGCCCATGCGCTCGCGGCGCACCTTCGACTGCGTGACCTCGACGCCGCACTTCTCGCAGACCACGCCGCGGTGCTTCAGCCGCTTGTACTTGCCGCACAGGCACTCGTAGTCCTTGATCGGGCCGAAGATCTTCGCGCAGAACAGGCCGTCGCGCTCCGGCTTGAACGTGCGGTAGT
>JAHCAN010000023.1 GCA_019634915.1 Steroidobacteraceae bacterium
CCACCGCACCGACGACGCTGCCGGTGATGCGGTGTTCGTCCTTCACCGGCTTCTGCCGGGTGACGACTTCGTCGTGGCAGACCTCGCGCGGCGTGCGCTCGGTGCGCGTGATCTCCTCGGCGGAGACGACTTCCGCGTACGAATCACCCGACATGGCGCGATACCCTGCCACGGCCGCGAGCCCCGTCACGAGCGCCGCGCCGACCACTGCACCGACGATGGTTTGCCTGTTCATGGCGCCATGTTCGATACGCCGGCAAGCGCCGGCAGCCGCCCGGGCGCCGGTTTTGCTGTGCGAATCGTCCTACATGCCGCGCGCGGCGCCTTGCAGCGTCGCGGCGCTTTCCGGCACGAGGCGGAGCCAAATGCGCTCGGTCTGCCGAGCTGGCGTGCCGGCCGCGCGCAGCGTCGCGAGCGCCGCCTCGTCGGTTACGGCACCAGCGCTGCGCAGCACCGCGAGCGCGCCGGTGAGTCGGCCGTAGGCGACACTGCGTCCGAGCGGCGAGTGGGCCTCGGCCGCGCGCTGCTGCTCGTCGATCGCCACCAGCATCCGCTCCGAGAGCTGCCAGCTGGCCGCGATGGCGCGCGCGGCGCGCACGGCGTGCGCGTCGATCAGCGCGGCGAACAACTGCGACGACGGCGTGAGCATGCTCTCCTCGCCATAGCGGTCCATCGTCATGCGAAAGACGACGATCGAACCGAGCCCGGTCACGAGCGCGAGCAGCTGGGCGGCGAACGGGTCGCTGTTGTCGACGATCGCCGCGAAGGATTCGGCCGCGACGGCCGAGCGGAATGCGTGGTCCCAGGTCGTGTCCGGAAAGCGCGGGAAATGGCCGCTGCGCACGCGGAACACCGGCTGCAGGATCGCGGAAGCGACCAGCCGGCGTATGCCCTCGGTGCCGAGCACGGCGACCGCGCGGTCGATGCTTTCGACGGGCTTGTCGGACGTGCGGTAGTACGGGCTGTTCGCGAGGCGCAGCAGGTCGGCCGCCAGCGCCGGGTCGCCGGAGATGATGCGTGCGAGTTCGCGCCGCGACGTCTCGCTGTCGTTGATCGCACGCAGCAGTTGCGGCAACAGCAGCGGCCGGCGCGGCATGTGGCGCTCTTCGGTCGCGGCTCCCTCGATGTCCTGCGCCACGCGCGCCGCGATGCGCGCGTGCTCCGGCGGCTCTCCCGGCTCGAGTGTCGGCAGTGAGAACGCGTGCCGGTGCAGCGCGGTCCAGGTTTCGCGCATGCCGGCCGTCTCGGCCGGCGCGGCCGTGGCGCCGTCGGGTGCCGCTAGCGCCGCGGCACTCTCCCGGATGTCGAAGCGTATGGCACCGCGCGCACGCCGCGAGCGCCGCCACAGGACGAACGCGACGACGAGGATGAGTGCGGCGAGGGCGATCAGCAGCGCAACGGTGGTATCCATTGCCGCTAGCTTAACCGCGGGCGCGGCGCGGGATCAGATTCCGTTCGCGCGGGCGTGGCGGCCGATGTGCCCGGCGGCGCGGAAGGCGAGCGCCTGGATCGTCATCGTGGGCTGGCCACGGCCGGAGGTGACGAAGCTCGAACCGTCGCAGATGAACAGATTGCGCACTTCGTGGCTGCGGTGCTCGCGGTCGACGACCGAGCTTTCCGGATCGTCGCCCATCCGGCAGGTGCCGAGAAGATGCGGTGACGCGGTGCTCTCCACTACCGGGTAGCGCCAGGTCCGCAGCGCGCCGGCCGCCTGCACGATCTCCTCGGCCCGCGCCTGCAGGAAGGCTGCGAACGCGAGATCGTCGGGATGATCGCGGTAGGTGACGCGGATGCAGGGCTGCCCCCAGGCATCCTTCAGCTGCGGGTCGAGGCTCACGCTGTTCGTCTCGAGCGGCAGCGACGTGCAATGGGCGACCGCCTTCAGCGTGCGCGGGAAGCTGCGCAGCCAGCGCTTGTAGCCGGCGCCCCAGCGCGGCTCGCCGGGCGGGGTTTCGAGCGCCCAGACGATCGGCATCGGGCCGATGCGCGCATCGATGCCGCCGCCGCCGTAGAAGCCGCGCGCCGGGTCAGCGTCGTAGAAGTCGTGCACGATGCGCGTGACCTGCACGCTCTTGTACTCGTTCAGCTCGTGCTCGAACTCGGCGAGGACCTCGGCGCCGGCGTTGAACATCAGGTATTTGCCGACCAGCCCGTTCGAATTGGCGAGCCCGTGCGGAAACGACGCGCTGTCCGACGCGAGCAGCAGGCGCGCGCTCTCCGCGCCGTTCGCGCTCAGCACGACGGCGCGCGCCTTCTGGAAATGCTCGCGCTTCGCTGCGTCGAAGTAGTGCACGCCGGTGGCCCGGCGGGCCGCGTCGGTCGCGATGCGGAACACGTAGCTGAGGTCGCGCACTTCGCAGTGCCCGGTCGCTTCCGCCTCGGGGATCATCGTGTAGAGCGTCGAGGATTTCGCCATCGCCTCGCAGCCGAAGCCCATGCAGAAGCCGCAATGGATGCAGGCAGGGCGCCCGCGCCAGGGCGTCGATGCGATGGCCATCGGCGCCGGGAACGGGTGCAGCCCGAGCTGGCGCGCGCCGCGTTCGAGCAACACGCCCGAGGATTTCACCGGCAGCGGTGGCATCGGATAGGGCTTCGAGCGCGGCGGATCGAAAGGCGAGGCGCCGGCGAGCCCCGACACGCCCACCTCCCATTCGACCTTCGTGTAGTACGGCTCGAGTTCGGCGTAGCTGATCGGCCAGTCGGCGAAGCCGGTGCCGGAGATCGCGCCGAGCACGCTGCGCTCGTGGAAGTCGATTTCGTGGAAGCGCCAGTAGTTCGCCGTGAAATGGTTCGAGCTGCCGCCGACCATCTGTGCATAGAACGCCGGCGGCGTGCCCCCGTCGAGAATCGGTCGCGCGACCTCGTCGGGACTGCCGCGGAAGGACTGCGGCGAATCCTTCGGATCGTTGATCAGGCCGTAGTTGAACCAGTACTCGAGTTCGTCGTGGCGGAACATGCCGGGGGTGAAGCGCGGGCCGCGCTCGAACAGGACGACGCTGAAACCGGCCTGCGAGAGTTCGCGCGCGAGCACGCCGCCGGCGGCGCCGGAGCCGATGACCGCGAAGTCGACCGTCTCGCCGTCACGGTAGCGGCGCGCGCTCACGATCTGCTCCCGGCAGCGGGCGCCGGCGGCGCGAATCCGGGATAGTCGCGGTCGTAATGGCCGAAGGGTGGCTCATAGGCATGGGTGTCCTCGAAACCCATCAGCCGCCAGCCGAGCTGGTCGCGGTTGCCGCCGTAGTCGGGCGAGGACAGCAGGCCGAGCACGGTGAGGAAATGCAGCTGCCCGAACAGCGGGCCTGCCTCGATCGAAGCCAGCTGCGCATCCTGCGCGACCGCGTCGTGATCGGCGAAGTCCGCCGGCAGCGATTCCAGATCGTGGAGCAACGTGGCGCGCGCGCCGGCGAACAGCGTGCCGAGTGCGCGGTCGATGAACCAGATGACGCCCGCTTCGCGCGCGCCCGGTCCGTCGTCGCCGGACGGCACGATGCGCGCCGCGACGGCCTCGATCGTGCGCGCCTGCGCGGGGCTCAGGTTCTCGAGGCGTGGCGCGGCGGCGCGCGATTGCGCGTGCGCATGATCGGCTGCCGCGGCGATCGCGTCCGCATGTGTCGCGAGCCAGGCCGCGAGACCCGCGGCACCGGCATGGCCCAGAAACCCCCGTCGAGTCGGCATCCGTGCGCGCCCGTTTCCTGTTGTCGTCAGCGCATGCTACAGGCCGCCGCCCGGCTTGGCGATGCCGATGAAGGCGGCCGCGAGCAGCCCGACCCAGATCGCGAGCACATAGGGACGGCAGGTGCGCATGCCTTCGGCCATGTCCCGGTCGCTCTGCTCGGTCGCGCCGTTCGTCAGCAGCTGGCGATAGCCCGCGACGAAGCGCGGCAGCTTCACCCGGATCACGAGGCCGCAGAAGATCAGGAACGCGAAGATCAGCAGCTTCGCTGCGAGCCACGGGTAGGGGCGCAGCCGGCCCTCGCCCCACGCGTAGCCGACCGAGGCGATCAGCGCGACGATCATGAAGCAGCGGAAGTAGAAATCGAACTTCGTCAGCGAGCGGCCGAGAGGCTGCGTCTGGTAGTGGTGCACGGCCCAGACGAGCAGCACCCACAGCGGCCCGAGCAGCACCGCGAGGATCAGCTGGCCAGGGGCGTGCGGCACGCCACCATAGTGCGCGAGCAGGCCGCCGACCGTCAGCATCAGCGCGAGGCAGTAGCGCGGCAGCATGTCGAGCTCGCTGAAGATGCGAAACGCGGTCAGGCGCGCGTCGCGCGACAGCTTGGGGTCGATCACGAAGCCGCTCGAGTAGAACACGCCGACGTCGCCGCCGAGCCAGTACACGAACAGCAGGATGTGGGCGAACTTGGCGAGCAGATAGGCGAGCGATTCGTCGAACATGGTGCCTCCCGTGGGACCGCGGCGATCTTACCTGCCTTCGCGCCCGATGATCAGTCTTGCGCCGCGTCCGTAAGTGAGGAACGACCAGCCCCACTGCAGCATGACCGAGGCGCGGCTGCGAAAGCCCGTGAGGCCCATGATGTGCACGGTGAGCCATAGCCACCACGCGAGCCGGCCGCCGAAGCGCAGCGCGCCGATTTCGCAGACGGCGCGCTGGCGGCCGATCGTCGCCATCTGCCCCTTGTCACGGTAGAGGAACACGCCGCGCGGCGCGCCGCGCAGGTCGGCGAGGATCGCGTTCGCCGCATAGCGACCCTGCTGCAGGGCGACCTGTGCGACGCCCGGCAGCGGGCGCTGCGTGCGCGGATCGGTCGCCGCGGCGAGATCGCCGAGCACGAACACCCGCTCGTGGCCGGGTATCGTGATGCCGGCCGTCACCGGCACGCGACCGGCGCGGTCGAGCGGCACGCCGAGCGACTGCGCGAGCGGCGCGGCCCGCACGCCCGCGGCCCAGATGATCGTGCGGGTCGCGATGCGCTCCCCGCCGATCGTGACGCTGTCGGTCGCGACGTCGGTTACCGCGGAGCCGAGCCGCACGTCGACGCCGAGCGCCTCGAGGTCACGCTGCGCGCGTGCCGAGGAGCGCGCGGTGAACGCCGGCAGCAGGCGCAGCCCCGCCTCGACCAGCAGCACCCGTGCCTGGCGCGGATCGATGCGGCGAAAGTCGCGCGCCAGCGTGTAGCGGCTCATCTCGGCGATCGCGCCGGCCATCTCGACGCCGGTCGGTCCGCCGCCGACGATCACGAAATTGAGCCAGCTGCGCTGCGACTGCGGATCGTCGCTGCGCTCGGCCTGCTCGAACGCGAGCAGGATGCGCGCGCGCGTCGCGGTCGCCTGCGGCAGCGTCTTCAGGCCGGGCGCCGCCGCCTCCCAGTCGGTGTGGCCGAAATAGGCATGGGTCGCGCCCGCCCCCAGCAGCACGTAGTCACCGGTAAACTGGCCGGCGTCGGTATCGACGCGTCGCGTGACGGGATCGACGCCGCGCACTTCGGCCATCAGTACGCGCACGTTGCGCGCGCGCCTGAGGATGCTGCGCACCGGCGCCGAGATGTCCGCCGGACTGAGCGCCGCGGTGGCGACCTGGTAGAGGAGAGGCTGGAACAGATGATGGTTCGCGCGATCGAGCAGCAGCACCTCGACCCCCGGGCGGTTGGCGAGCGTCTTCGCGGCGTTGAGCCCGGCGAAACCGGCGCCGATGATCACGACGCGGGTCATGGCGGCGCAGCGTGCGGCATCGGATCGGCATGTTAGCCCGGAAGTGGCAAACTGCGAACCGCGTCGTGGCGCTGCGGCGCTGCGCGCCGATAGTGGACTGCGACTCATCATGAAGACGACTGGCGTGTTTCGCGACATGGCCGAGCAGTGGCCCGGTGCCGTGCTGATCGTCAATCGCGAGGGCACGATCCGCTGGCTGAACGAGGCTGCGCGGGACTGGGTGCCGGCGGTGAACGGTGCGGAGGGCCAGGCCCTGCGGCTCGGGGCGCTCGATCTGCCATGGCTGCGCGAGGGTGGCGATCTCGCCGCGGTGCTCGAGGGCGGCATGCGCCGCTATCCGCCGCGCGTCGCGCTCGATCGCCACGGGCGCGAACGCTACTGCGGCGCGCGGTTCACGCCGCTGCGCCGCGGCCGCGCGATCTTCGGCGCGATGCTCTGCATCGAGGATGCTGCCGCGCCCGAGGGCTCGACGGTCGTGCAGGCGAGCACGCTCTCCGACACCGCGCGCGCGGTCGCGCTGAGCGCCGCGCAGGTCGGCGCCTGGTACCGTGATCTGCAGAGCGGCGCCGGCGGCGTCGACGCGCAGTGGTGTGCGGCGCTCGACCTCGATGCCTGCGCGGGTGCCGATCACGGCGCGCGCTGGGAGAAACTGATCCACCCCGACGACCTCGCCGAGTATCGCGCCGGCTGCGAGGAACTCGCGCAGGGCGCCGTCGATTCGTTCGAGCTCGAGTACCGCGTGCTGACGAAGTCCTCGCGCTGGCTGTGGCTGCTGCAGCGTGGCCGGCTCGTCGAGCACGACAGCAACGGGCGGCCGTTGCGCGCTGCCGGCATCTGCATCGAGATCGATGCCCGCAAGCGCGCCGAAGTGGCGTTGCAGGAGAAGGAGTCGCGCCTCGCGACCGCGCTGTGGGGCGCACGCGCCGCGTTCTGGCGCTGGAACATCACGAGCGACGTGCAGCTGCGCAGCGCGATGTGGTTCGCGATGACCGGCTACCAGCGCGAGGAGTGGGAGGGCGAGGCGCGGCCGTGGCATTCGCGCCTGCATCCCGAGGACGTCGCGCACGTCGAGCGTACGATCCGCGACCACTTCGAGGGGCGTACGCAGTCGCTCGAGCTCGAGTACCGCATCCGCGTCGCGTCGGGCGAGTACCGCTGGTTCCAGGATCGCGGCCGCGTCAACGAATGGGACTTCCAGGGCAACCCGACCGTGGCGATCGGCGTGTCGCTCGACATCGAGTCGCAGAAGCAGGCCGAGATCGAGCTGCTGCGCACCGAGGGGCGACTCGAGACGGCGCTGTGGGGCGCGAACATCGGCCTGTGGGAGCTCGATTTCGTCAGCGGGCGGATCCGCTGGCACAACGACTGGTGCGCGCGGCTCGGACTCGATCCCTGCGAGGGCGAGGAGCATCTGCGGCGCTGGTTCGCGAACGTGCACGCCGACGACGTCGAAGCGCTGCGGCACGCCTACGATGCGCACCTCGCCGGCCGCGGGCCGCCGGTCGACGTCGAGTACCGCGTGCGCGCCCGCGGCGAATGGCGCTGGGTCACCGAGCGCGCGCGCGTAGTCGCGCGCGCCGCCGACGGTGCGCCGCTGCGCATGGTTGGTGTGTGCGGCGACATCGAGGCACGCACCAGCGCCGCGCGCAGCGCGATCGAGGAGCGCCAGCGCCTCGAGTACGCGATCGAGGTGGCGCGGATCGGCGTGTGGCACTGGAACGTCCTCGACGGGCGTTTCCGCTGCAACGATCTCTACGCACAGTACGCGTTCGGCGGACCCTGCCCGGAAGACGCGGCGACGCGCCGTGCCGCACGCCGCTCGCGCGTGCATCCCGACGACGTGCCGGAGGCGAGCCAGCTCGATCGCGAGATCCGCGACGGCACGCGCAACGAATTCGAGATCCAGTGCCGGCTGCGCGACGCGCAGGGCGAATGGCGCTGGGTCCTGCAGCGCGGCCGCGTGACCGCGCGCACGCCGGACGGCTCGCCAGCCGACATGGCGGGCTTTCTCGTCGACGTCACGCATCGCCACGAGGAAACCGCGGCGCGCATCCGCGCGGTCGCGACCCTGCATGCCGTGACCGAGCACACCCCCGATTACCTGGTGCTGCTCGACCGCGATCTGCGCATCCGCTTCGCCAATCGCGGCTGGGGGCCGTTTCGCATCGAGGAGCTGCCGGGGCGGCATGTGCTCGAATGTGTGAACGAGGAGAACCGGCAGGTGATCGGCGAGCTCTATACCGGCACTCTGCAGACCGGTGAGCCCGGTGAACGAAAGGTCGAGAAGGCCGATGCCGACGGCAACACGGTGCATCTCGTGCATCGCGTTGCCGCCGTGCGCGAGAATGGCGTCATCACGGGGCTCACGGTGGCCGTCACCAATGTCACGGCCCGGCACCGCGCCGAGGAGCGCTCGCGCGCGACCGAGTCGGTGCTGCACACGATCGCCGAGGTCACGTCGGACTGGCTCGTGATGCTCGACCAGGATCTGCGTTTCGTGTTCATCAATCGCGGCTTCGGCGGCCACGAGCCGCGGCGGATCATCGGCCGCACGCTCGACGAGTTCAGTCCGCAGCAATTGAGCGGCAGCGTGCGGGCGCTCGCCGAGGGCGTGCTGCGCTCGGGCAAGGCGCGTACCGAGGAGCAGGAGTTCGTGCGGCCCGACGGCGTGCCGCTGCGCTTTGAGCTGCGCGCGCGGCCGGTGCATGCGGTGCCGGGCGGCGCCGGTCACGGCGTCGTGATCACGGCGACCGACATCACCGCGAGGAAGGCGCTCGAGCGCGAGATCCTCGAGATCGCCAATCGCGAGCAGCAGCGCATGGGCAGCGATCTGCACGACGGCCTGAGCCAGGATCTGACCGGCATCGCGCTGATGCTGCGCGGCGTGGCCGGGCAGTTGCGCAAGGAGCGTTCCGAAGCGCGCGCCGACGTCGAGGACGTGATCGGCCTCGTCAACGCGGCGATCGAGAGCACGCGGGTGCTCGCGACCGGCCTCTCGCCGGTCAGCGCCGAGCGCGGCGGACTCGTCGCGGCGCTCGAGGCCCTTGCGGCGCGCATGCAGGACCGGCATGGTGTCGCCGTCGAGATCGCGACGCAGCTCGACGCGCCGCTCAGGCTGGCGGACGGCGCGCTCAATCACCTGTACCGGATTGCCCAGGAAGGAGTGATCAATGCGGTGCGACACGGAAGTCCGAAGCAGGTCCGCCTCGAGCTCGCGGTGGATGCCGAGCGCGTCCGCCTGCGCGTGCTCGACGACGGCCGCGGCTTCGCGGCCCCGGCTGCGACGCCGGCGGGACTCGGCCTGCGGATCATGCGTTATCGCGCACAGATGCTCGACGGCGAGCTGTCGATCGGCCCGAACGGCGCGCAGGGCGTGGTGGTGGAGTGCATATGTCCGGTAGCGGGCAACAGACGCGCCGCCGCGTCCTGATCGTCGACGATCACCCGATCGTCCGCCTCGGGCTCGCGCGCATGATCGAAAGCGCGCCCGATCTCGCCGTCTGCGGCGATGCGGAGAACGTGACCGGGGCGAAGCGCGCCGTGCGCGAACTGCAGCCCGACGTCGTGGTCGTCGACCTGACGCTCGGGCAGGGCGACGGCCTCGAGCTGGTGCGCGACCTGCGGGCCCACCACCCGTCACTGCCGATACTCGTGCTGTCGATGCACGAGGAGTCGATCTATGCCGAGCGGATGCTCGCAGCCGGCGCGCGCGGCTACATCATGAAGGAGGCCGCGTCGGACCAGCTGCTGATCGCACTGCGCCGGGTGCTGGCGGGCAAGCTCTACCTGAGCGATGCCCTGTCGGCCCGCCTGCAGGCGCGCGGCACGATGCCGCCGGCCGACCACGCCGAGGATCCGCTGGCGCGCCTCAGTAACCGTGAAATGCAGGTGCTCGCGAAACTCGGCCGCGGGCTGTCCTCGCGCGACATCGCAGCCGACCTCACCCTGTCGGTGAAGACGGTCGAGTCGCACCGCCAGAGCATCAAGCGCAAGCTCAATCTCGCCACCAATTCGCAGCTGCTGCAGTACGCGCTGACGTTCGCGGCCGAAACCCGCGGCGGCCAGTGATCCGCCGCCCCCCGCGGATTCAAACCTCCGTGCCCCGGAACGCCTCCAACCGATGCAGAAGGAGACGGGTTTGGCGGATGGCGGCACGGCGGGCGCCCGCATGACGGACGTGGCGGGCATCGAGGCGGCACTCGTGGCGCGCGCGCGGCGCGGCGACACGCGGGCATTCGAGCGGCTGTACCGCGAGCATGCCGGCCGCGTGCACGGCCTGTGCCTCAGGATGACGCGCGATCCGCAGCTCGCCGAGGATTACACGCAGGAGACGTTCATCCGTGCGTGGCGTGCGCTCGGACGCTTCGAGGCGCGCAGCCGGATGTCGACCTGGCTGCACCGGATCGCGGTAAACGTGATCCTCGAGCGCCGCCGTCGTCGTGAGCTGCCGCTCGAGTTCGTCGAAGACGCGGCGGAGTACGACACCGACAACGACGTGCTCGATACGCCGGTCGAGGAGGCCGAGCTCGAGGCGCTGATCGGTTCGCTGCCGCCGGGCGCGCGGGACGTGCTGACGCTGTGCGGGATCTACGGATACGCGCACAGCGAGGCCGCCGGGATGCTCGGCATCGCGGAAGGAACCTGCAAGGCACAGTTGCATCGCGCGCGCGCATTGCTGCGCGCGCGCCTGGCGGATGGAGAGAAGTCATGAGCACGAATGGCGATCGCAGGATCGGCGCGCTCGGCGAGCTGCCGCAGGACATCGCGCCGGCGCGCGATCTGTGGCCCGGGATTGCCGCGGCGATTGCCGCCGGGCCGGCCGGCGCTGCGGCGTCCCCGGATGCCGGGGCAGGCGATGCCGGTGACGGTGAGGGCGGTGGTGCTCGCGCGGCGCGACGGCGCTGGTTCGTGCCCGAGAGTCCGGCCTGGGCACTCGCGGCCGCCGTGTCCTGCGTCGCGGTCGGTGTCTGGCTCGGGCGCGCCTCGGTCGGCACCGTGCCGGTGGCCGCTGCGACGAGCGCGATGCCGGCCGCCGATGCGGCGCGCGCGCAGCTCGCGTCGTACGCACCGGGTGCGCGCTTCGAGCGCACGCGCGATGCGCTGCTCGCGGACCTCGGCGAGCGGCTCGCGCAGTTGCCGCCCGAGACGCGCGCCAGGGTCGAGGCGAGCCTCGCCGACGTGCAGCGCGCGCGCGCGGACATCCAGGCGGCGCTCGGGCGCGATCCCGGCAATGCGTTGCTGCAGGAGATGTTGCTGAACAGTTATCAGGACGAGATGCGGGTGCTCACGGCGGTACGCGAAACGTGGGTGACCGGTGAGGAGATCGGAGCATGAGCAGATACGGAATCCTGACGACCACGGGCCTGGCGCTGGCCGCGATGCTGCTGGCGGCACCCGCGCGCGCGCGCGACGACCGCGAGATCGAGCAGCGCGTCGCTGCCGAGCCGCGTGGCGAAGTGACGATCAATATCGTCAGCGGCTCCGTCGAGGTCCAGGGCTGGGACAGGAATGAAGTCGAGGTGACCGGTTCGCTCAACGCGGGTGTCGAGCGCCTCGACGTGCTGCGCGAGGGCAACCGCGTCACGATCAAGGCCGTGGTGCCGAAGTCGTCGGCGCGGCGCATCGATGCGGATCTCGCGGTCCGCGTGCCGGTCGCCTCGAATCTCGAGGTGACGACTGTGAGCGCCGACATCGACACGCGCGGCGTGTCCGGGCCGCTGCGGCTGCGCTCGGTGAGCGGCGAGATCGGGGCACGCGACGCGGCGAGCGACAGCGAGCTGAAGAGTGTCAGCGGCGACCTGCGGGTCGGCGCGACGGGCGCGCCGATCCGCCTGCGGGCAACGAGCGTCAGCGGCAGCATCGTCATCGACGACCTGGCCGGCGAGCTCGAGGCCGTCAGCGTCAGCGGTGACCTGCTGCTCGACCTGGGTGCCGTCGTCAATGCCCGCGTGCGCACGACGTCCGGCGATACCCGCTTCGGCGCGCGCCTCGCGAAGGGCGCCCGCGTCGACTACGAATCGGTGAGCGGCGATCTGACGATGAAGCTCGGGGCCGAGACCGGCTTCGTCGCCGAGGCACAGACGTTCAGTGGAGAGCTGTCGAACTGCTTCGGCGTCAAGGCGGAACCGACCAGCAAGTACGGCCCGGGCGAGCGCCTCACCGTGACCCGTGGCGGGGGCAGCGCCCGGGTGCGCGTGCAGACGATGAGCGGCGACGTGCGGATCTGCGATCGCTGACTGGACGCCCGGCGCGGCGGCTAGAATGGCCGCGTGCGTATCGCAAAATGGCTGCTGATCGGCGCAGGCGCGCTGCTGGCCGCACTCGTGCTCGCCGCATTGGTGCTGACGCAGCTCGTCGACCCCGGCCGCTACAAGGGCGTGATCGAGCGCCAGGTCGCGGCGGCGACCGGCCGCGAGTTCCGGCTCACCGGTGACATCGATCTCGCATTCTTTCCGTGGCTCGCGCTGACGACTGGCGCCGCCGAGCTACCGGCGCCCGCCGGCTTCGATGACCCGAGGTTTCTCGCCTGGCGCGAAGCGCATGTCGGCGTGCGGCTGCTGCCGCTGCTGCGCGGGGAACTGGTCGTCGACCGGATCCGGCTCGTCGGCCTCGAGGCCTGGCTCGTCAGGCAGGCCGACGGGCGCGTGAACTGGGCGTTCGATGCCGCCGCCGGTGGCGCGACCCCGCAGGCCGCGCCCGGTGCGGAGTCATCTGTCCTCGACTCGCTGCCCGACATCGCGGGCATCGAGCTGCGCGAGTCGCGGATCGCCTATGTCGATGTCGCGGCCGGCTCGCAGCTGCGGCTCGACGACCTGCGGCTCGATGTCGAGCCGGTGCGCACCGGCACGCCGATGCGGATCAGCGCCGCGGCGGTCGTGTCGAAGACGGAACTCGCCGAGCGTCTCTCGTTCGAACTCGACGCCCGCGCCACGCCCGGTCCGCCCGTCCTGATCGAGAATGCGAAGCTCGAGGGCCGGCTGCTCGGCGGGCACTTCGCCGCCGAAGGCGTGCCCTGGCAGTTCGCCGCGCCGCGCCTGCGTTACGACGCCGCGAGCGGCGCGCTCGACGTGCCCGAATGGCGACTCGGCTTCGATCAGGCGCGCATCGCGGGCGCGCTGTCGGCAACGCCTGGCGATTCGCCTGCCGTCGAGGGCCGGCTCGAGCTCGCCCCCGTGTCCTTGCGCGCGACGCTCGCCGCGGCTGGCGTGCAGCTGCCCCCGACGCGCGACCGTGCCGCTTACGGGCGCGCAAGCATGGCTGCCGGGCTCCGGCTGTCGGACGGCATGCTGCAGATCGAGCCGCTCGACATCCAGCTCGACGACACGCATCTGACCGGGCGCGTGACGCGCGACGCCGGGGAGGGCGACGAGGCCGTCATCCGCTTCGCGCTGCACGCCGACCGGATGGACCTCGATCGCTACCTGAAGCCCGAAGACGCGCCGAGCGAGCCGTTCGTGTTTCCCGTCGCGGCGCTGAAGGCGCTGCGCGCCGAGGGCACGCTCGAGATCGACGAGGGCGTGCTCGGTGGCGCGCGCCTGCGCGGCATCCGCCTCGGCGCCGAACCATGAGAGCGCTGGCCGGCCTGCTCGTTCCGTGGCATCGCGCACATGGTCGCCACGACCTGCCCTGGCAGCGCGAGCGCACGCCCTACCGCGTGTGGGTCTCGGAGATCATGCTGCAGCAGACGCAGGTCGCGACAGTGATTCCGTTCTACGAGCGCTTCCTGCAACGCTTCCCCGACGTGACCGTGCTCGCCGACGCGCCGCTCGATGAAGTGCTGCATCTGTGGTCCGGCCTCGGCTACTACGCGCGGGCACGCCACCTGCATCGCGCCGCGATGCGTGTCCGCGACGACTTCGGCGGCTGTTTTCCGGAGGAGTTCGCGACGATCGAAAGCCTGCCCGGCATCGGCCGCTCGACCGCCGGCGCGATCCTCGCGCTCGCGCGGGGCGAGCGCCATCCAATCCTCGACGGCAACGTCAAGCGCGTGCTGACCCGCCGCTTCGGCATCACGGGGCCGCCGAACGAGCGCGCGGTCGAGCAGCGCCTGTGGGCGCTCGCGGAGGAGCACACGCCGGCGACCGACGTGGCCGAGTACACGCAGGCGATCATGGACCTCGGCGCCACGGTCTGCGTGCGCCGCCGGCCGCTGTGTCCACTGTGCCCGCTGCGCGCGAGCTGCAACGCCTTGCGCACCAACCGCCAGCACGTCATTCCGGCGCCGCGCGTGCGCGCGCGCGCGGCGCGCCGCGTGCGCGAGGTCGTGATGCTCGTCGCGCAGCGCGCCGATGGGGCGATCCTGCTCGAGCGCCGCCCGCCGCAGGGGATCTGGGGTGGCCTCTGGTGCCTGCCCGAGTTCGGCACCGAGAGCGCGGCGCGCGGCTATGCGGCCGCGCAGCTGCGCGAGGCCGAGATCGCCGCGCAGCCGCTCGCGCAGGTGCCCCATGCGTTCACGCATTTCGATCTCGTGATCACGCCGCTGCTCGCGCGCTGCCGCGATACGGTGGAGGTGGCCGAGGCCGATCGCGTGCTCTGGTATGACATCCGCAGGCCCGCGCGGGTAGGATTGCCGGCCCCGATCCAGCAGATCCTGAAGAGCCTGACATGAGCCGGACCGTGCATTGTGTGCTGCTGAAGAAAGAGGCGCCCGGCCTCGACCGCCCGCCATACCCCGGGCCGCTCGGCCAGCGCATCTTCGAGAACGTGTCGAAGGAAGCCTGGGGGCGCTGGGTCGGCCACCAGACGATGCTGATCAACGAGTACCGGCTGACACCGGTCGACCCGAAGGCACGCAAGTTCCTCGAGCAGGAGATGGAGAAGTTCCTCTTCGGCGAGGGGTCGGCGACGCCCGACGATTTTCGTCCGCCGCAGTGAGCCCGGCGGCACGGAGCGCCATGTCACTCGCCCTGTTCGCACACCCGTTCTCGTCGTACTGCCAGAAGGTGCTGATCGCGCTGTACGAGAACGCGACGCCGTTCGAATATCGCGAACTCGCGATCGGCGACCAGGCGGTGGCGGCCGAGTGGGCAGCGCTGTGGCCGTTGAAGCGCATGCCGGTGCTGGTCGACCGTGGCCGCGCCGTCATGGAGGCGAGCATCATCATCGAGCACCTCGGCCTGCAGCATCCGGGCCCGGTGCGCCTGCTGCCCGCCGACCCCGCGGCGGCGCTCGACGTGCGGCTGATGGACCGCTGCTTCGACAACTACGTCATGACGCCGATGCAGAAGCTCGTCTTCGACTGCATCCGCGAGCCCGCGCAGCGCGACCCGCAGGGCGTCACCGACGCGCGTGCGCTGCTCGATGCGAGCTATGCCTGGTTCGACGGCCGGCTCGCCGGGCGCGAATGGGCCGCGGGCGATGCGTTCAGCCTCGCCGACTGCGCGGCGGCGCCGTCATTGTTCTATGCCGACTGGGTGCACCCGATTCCGGCCGGCTGCGCGAACCTGCGCGCGTATCGCGCGCGGCTGCTCGCGCGGCCCTCGTTTGCGCGGGCCGTGGACGAGGCGCGGCCTTACCGGAAATATTTCCCGCCGGGAGCGCCGGACAGGGATTGAGCCTCGCGACGGGCGCCTGGCGGGCGGCGCCTCAGACGCCCATCGGCCGCCGCTTGTCCCTGAAGCCCTTGAGGCGAAAGCCCGAGATCACGAGTATCACGCCGATCGCGATCACGAACAGGCCGATCAGCGTCGCGATCGCGATCGCGCCGGCTCCGGGCTGGCGCAGCACCAGCGCACCGAAGATCACGCTGAGGACGCCCGACAGCGCGAGCCACCACTCGAAGCTGATCAGCCTGCGGAAGCGGATCGCCGAGTAGATGTCGAGCAGGCCGTGCACGATCGCCCAGATCGCGATCACGATCAGGATCGACAGCGTCGCGACGCCGGGCGCCACGATCGCGGCGATGCCGGCGAGCAGGCTGATCACGCCGCTCCAGAACGGCCAGCCCCAGTGGCGCGCCTGCGCGGCGAAGTAGATCGAGCACACGCCGTCGACGATCCAGTACGCGGCGATCAGCGCGAGGAAGGCGAGGACGCCGAGGCCGGGCCACGCAAGCACGAGCACGCCGAACAGGATCGCCACGAGGCCGCGCACGAGCGGCACCCACCAATAGTCGAGCAGGGTCTTCTCCATGGTCGGCGCGCTCCCGGCGGCTTCGATGTTGTCCGTCTAGCAGCCTGTCGGACTGACACTTCTGCTGAACGGTAAAATAAGACTGCGAATCGGTTGAATCATGTGTGCGAGCCGTGAAAATTCAGAGATAGACTGTCGCGCCGTCTGTTCAGCAGGGCTGCAGCGCGAACATGCGCCGGATATTCCAGCTCATCGCCACCAGATTCCATTCACCTTTGACGTTCTCGAGTCCACGCAGCAGGAACTGGCGAAAGCCCATCACCGATTTGATGATGCCGAAGACCGGTTCCGGGGTTTGCTTGCGCAAGGCGTAGAGCTTTCTGCCTTGGGGTGTCTTCATACGGTGCGCCATCTTCTGCATCGGCGAGGCCGAATCGGGCGGGGCCTTGGGTGCCGCCGCAAAACGTTCGCGCCAGCTTGCGTTATGGCGCTCGCGCCTGAGCGCAATCAGCGGCTCGATCTTCGCATCGGCACACCGTTCGACGTTGCGCTCACTGAGATAGCCACTGTCGGCCAGTGCTCGCTTGACCCGACCCAGCGACTTCGGCAGAGCCTTGAGCTTCTCGATCATGGGCACGAGTTGCTCTTTGTCGTTCGCCGCCTGTGTCAGGCCATTCGCCACGATGAGCAGGCTCTCTGTCGCCACTGCCGCCTGAGCGTTGAAGCACTGATCAAACCCACCACCGGCGACTGGCATGATGCGCGAGTCCTCATCGGTCAGGTTGATCTGTTCCTTGTCCTCGACCGTGCCGCTCGGCGGGGCCGGTGGACGGCCGGGCGGCTTGCGGCCCGTACGCTTTTCCTTCTCGGCACGCGCGGCGAGCTTGGCCTGATACTCGGCTTGCTCGCGCTCGGCCACCCGTGCTTCGATCTTCTTTTTCGCTTCGGCAATCGCCGCCAAGCGCGCTTCGCGCCGCTCCAGCTCCTCCGGGATCGACATCCCATCGGGAAGACCCGCAGCATCCGCCTGCTCGGCAAGCTTCAGGAGTTCTTGCACTTCTCGCCTGAGCTTCTTCTCCAGCTTCTTTGCATGACCGTAGGACAGCGCGCTGTGCCGGCTCGCATTCGCATGAATCCTGGTGCCATCCAGCGCCACCGTACCGAGCTTGAGCATCCCCATCGTGCGCGCCAGCTTCAGCACTTCCACGAACAGCGCCTCGATCTGCGGCAGAAATCGCCTGCGGAACGCAGCGATCGTGTCGTGATCGGGATGCTCGTTGGCAGCGATGAAGCGAAACGCCACCGAGTCGTGCGTGGCCCGCTCGATCGCACGACTGGAAAAGACCTTGGTGGCGCACCCGTAAATCAGCAGGGCCAGCAGCATCGCCGGGTGGTAGGAGGCCGAGCCCGAACCGCGATACGCCTTCACCATCTCCGACAGATCCAGCCCTTCGACCACCTCCACCACAAAGCGCGCCAGGTGCCGCTGCGGCAGCCACTCATCCACTGACGGAGGAAACAGGAATGCAGTATCGCGATCGATCGGGCGGAAGTTGCTCATCGCTTTCTCGAACGGAAGAGACCGTCGTGATTATCGCCTATGTTCGGTTAAGTCCGACAGGCTGCTAGGATGGACCCTGGCTACGGGCTTCGGCAAATGGTTGCCGGTAAATCAAACACTTGCCGGCGGGTACGCTTGACGCCCTGCCGCGCCACGGCTCTAATACGCGGCCCTCACCCGCGGCGGCCAGGTAGCTCAGTTGGTAGAGCAGCGGATTGAAAATCCGCGTGTCGTTGGTTCGATTCCGACCCTGGCCACCATCTTTTCAAGGATCAGCGCATTTCGGTCTCCGCGAGCACGCCGGCGCGCAGCAGCTTCTGGAGATCGGCGCGCAGTTCCTCTTGGTCGATACCAGCCTGGCGCGCGATCGCGTCTTCGAGCGCAAACATCCGCTGCGACAGCATCCATTCGATCGTCGGGTAAGTCGCGCCGATTGCGATCTCGCCGCCTTCGTACGCGACCGTGAAGCCGCTGTCGCAACGCACGACGCGCGCACGCTTCGCGAGCGAATACCAGGCCGGTGTCGTTTGCAGGGGCAGGCAGTAGTCTGCCGCGCTGCCTGCGAGGTCGCGCTGGCCGTTCAGGACATCGAGCGCGAAGGCTGGCGACGTCATCACCGCGCGCACGCGGTCCGCGAGCCGCGCGAGGCGGCCCGCAAGCGCGGCCGGATCGCGCGCGTCAGGCAGATAAGCGCGAAACTCGCTCTCCGCCGTGAGTGTCTTCTCGAGTTGCCTAAAAAGCGCCAGCCCGGTCGTCGGCGCAACCCCGAATGTGACGTGCAGCGAGGCCTGTGCGCCGGTGAGCGCGTCATGGTACTGGCCGCGCGGCAGGTACAGGATGTCACCGGGCCGCATCACCACCTCGAAGAGCAACGCGCCCCGCGTGGCGTTCAGAAATTTCTCACCCTCATCGCCGGGTGGCACCGGCGCGACTGGCGCGTCGGCGCGCGCTTCGTAAATCCGCCAGGTCTTTTCACCCTCGGTCTGGACCGCGAAGACGTCGTGCAGATCGAAGTGCGTCTGGAATGCCTGTACGCCACGAAACGAGCAATAGGCGTTCGCGAAGCCGCGGGCCGCGAATTGCCTGGCGAGCATGCGCGCGACCGCGCCGACCGGCTCGCAGACCCGGTGTAGCTGATTCGCGACGAGACTCGCACCGAGGCCCATCAGCGCCTTGACTTTGGCGGGATTGACCGGGGCGGGCGTGCCTGCACGCAGGTCCGCGGTGTCGCAGTAATTCTCGCGCAGCGCCGAGCGACTCCTGAAATAGATCTTGAGTGTCTCTTCGTTCCAGTACGGCGTGAGTGCGAGCGCTTCGTTGAGGCGCGCCCAGGGCAACAACGTCGCACGCGTATCGCCGCCGCGGATGTGCAGCGGTTGCCGGCCGAAGTATTGCGCGCGAAATGTCTCCGCATCGAATGGTGCGATGAAATCCGCGAAATTCATGGCCGGACACGTTAGCATGGCGCATGCATCAGAGGCAGGGGGAGTCGCTGCCGGCGCATGCGGCGCTGCATCCGGCCGGGCTGTATCTGCAGTTGCGGGACATCGGCGTCACCGAGCTGCATGACCCCTTCCTCAAAGAGACCATTGCGCGCTGCGCGGCGGCAGAGCGCTACGTGCAGATTGCGACCGCGGATCTCGGGCGTGCGCCGCCCGGGAGCGCGCCCGCCGGGCTGATCTTCCACGTGGCGCGATGCGGCTCGACGCTCGTCTCGCAGCTGCTGAAGCAGCATGGTGGGCTCGTCGTCTACGCCGAGCCGCCGTCGGTCAACGAGATCCTGCGTCCGCCGGCAACTTGGCCGCGCGAGAAGCTCGTTGCGGCGCTGCGTTCGCTCGGCGCTGCGTTTGCCGACCACGCGGGCCGGCCGTACGTGCTCAAGTGCACGAGCTGGAACACGCTCTACTGCGAGTTGTTCGTCGAAGCGTTTCCGCGCACGCCTTGGATCATGTGCCTGCGCGATCCAGTCGATGTTTGCGTATCGCTGCTGCAAAGGCCGCCAGGCTGGTTGCTCGGGGCCGACGAGATGTCACGGCGATTTGCGGCGATCATCGATCCGCAGCGGCACACGGCATCGAACGAAGGGCTCGTTGCGCGCGCCTATGCAGCGTTCTGCGAGGCGGCTGGCCGGCTCGATCCGCGTGCCGGACAGCTCGTCGATTACGAGTCGCTACCGGACGCCATCTGGCAGCGCATTGCAGCACAGTTCTCGATAGGTGTCGATCGTGCCGCGCGCGCGCGCATGGCTCAGGCCGCGACGCGGTATGCCAAGGCACCGGTGGCGAGTGCAACACCGTTCATGGTCGATACGGTCGCCAAACAGGCTGCAGCCACGCCCGCGCTGCGCGCAGCGATCGACATATTCGCGCGCCCCGCACTCGAGCGGCTGCGCATGCGGCACGAGCGCTGACGATCTTCCCCCGGGGTGCCACGTCTCGTCGGCCCCGGATGGCTGTACTCCGGGGTGCGTGTCCCATGCAGGCCACCATTCGATCAATTGTCCGTCGTCGTCACCTTGCCGTTTCCGCCGCCGGCAGACGGATGGTACGCGCGAGCTCGACATTCCCGGGCAGATCGCGGCGGCTGAAGCCTTCGCCGGCATGCTGTCTGCGCGGCCGCTGCCCGACGCGTTGGCGCGACAGCTGCTCATAGCCAATCTGATGCTGCCCGCCTACGTCCGCGCGGCGATGCGGGATCTGCCGATCGACAACACCGGGCTCGGGGACAGGCTGGCATTGCCCGTTCGCATCGTCGTCGGAGCCCACGATGCGAGCCTCGACATCACCGCATTGCGGGCACTGGCCGCGCGCCTGCCGCAGGCGAGCGTCGTCGTCTTCGACGACTCCGGGCACTCGCCTTTCCTCGAGGAGGCAGAGCGGTTCAACCGCGAACTCGCGGGATTTGCCGGCACGCGCTAGCGCCGGGCGTGGCAGGATAGCCCTGCATGCCCACGCAACCCGATACGCCGCTCGCCCGCCTGTCGCGCGAGCAACTGCCCGAGCACATGCGCGACGCCTGGGACCAGGCGTTGCAGCTGCACGGCGACGCGACCTTCGTCGAGGTCTTCGGCCACGCGCCGCACGTGTATGACTGGTACCTCGAGGAGTATTACCGCAAGCTGTTCTACTCCGGGCGTATCGAACGCAGCGTCGTCGAGCTCGTGCGGTTGCGGCTCGCAAACGTCCACGGCTGCGCGTTCTGCAACCGCTCCGACACGCTCGCGGCGCTCGCCGGCGGCGTACCTCAGGCGAAGATCGATGCGCTCGCGGATTACGAAGCCGGGCCGTTCACGGATCGCGAGAAGGCGGCGCTCGCTCTCGCGGATGTCATGGTGCTGACCAATACGCGAGGTCACATCACGCCCGACCTGTACAAGCGCCTGCGCGCGTACTACAGCGACGGCGAGCTCGTCGAGCTCGGCGTCATCATGGCCGTGCTGTGCGGCATGGCGAAGATGGTGTTCGCGTTCGATCTCGTCGAGAAGATGGACTCGTGTCCGTACCTGCCGCCCGGCGGGCGCTGAGCCGCTACACTTCACGGCGCATGCCGCGCAGCAGCCCGCAACCCGTCGTCATCAGCCCGTCGCGGGCGCGCCGGATCTGGCTGCATGCGCAATGCCTTGACGTCGACACCCCGTTCGGCGCGGGCCCCGCGGCAACGCGCGCCGCCGTCGAGCACCTCGGCTACGTGCAGATCGACACGATCCACGTGATCGAGCGCTGTCACCACCAGATCCTCTACACGCGCATCCCGCGCTACCGGCGCGAGGACCTGCAGCAGGCACAGTCGGTCGACAAGTCGGTCTTCGAGTACTGGACGCATGCGCTCGCCTACGTGCCGACGCGCGACCTGCGCTTCTTTCGCCGCGCGATGCGCCGCGACTGGCGGGGCGCGAGCAGCTGGTTCAGCGCCGTCCGGCCCGCCGACCTGCGCAAGGTGATGCAGCGCATCCGGCGGCGCGGCGCGCTGACGATCCGCGACATCGACGACGACGAGCTCGTCGAGAAGGATCACGAATGGGCGAGCCGCAAACCGTCGAAGCGCGCGCTGCAGCTCGCGTTCTTCCAGGGCCGCGTCGTCGTCAGTGCCCGCCAGGGCATGCTGAAGACCTACGCGCTCGCCGAACGGCACTTCGACTGGGCGAGTCCGCCCGCCGCGGCCACCGAGCGCGAGATCCGCGAGTATCTGCTCGATCGCGCGCTGCGCTCGCAGGGCCTCGTGAGTCTCGATTCGATCTGTCATCTCGATGCGCCGCGCAAGGCATCGATCCGTGCGCTGATCGAGCGGCGCGTGCGCGCCGGCACGCTGGTACCGGTGCATTTCGACGGTGCCGGCCGCACGGCGTACTGGGCCAGTCCGGAAGCGATCGAGGCCGGGGGCGATTCCGCGACGGCCGTGCACATCCTCTCGCCGTTCGACCCGCTGCTGATACAGCGCCGGCGTACGCAACAGTTCTTCGGCTACGAGCACCGCTTCGAGGCTTACGTGCCGAAGGCGAAGCGCCAGTTCGGCTATTTGGCGCAGCCGGTGCTCGTGGGGGACGAGTTCGTCGCGGCCCTCGATCTGAAGGCCGATCGCGCGCGCGGCCGGCTCCTCGTGCAGCAATGGACCTGGCTCGGCCGGCAGCCGCGCCGTGCGCTGACGCCGCGAATCGAGGAGGCGCTGCACCGCTTCGAGCGCTTCCAGCTGCCCGGCCTTGCGCCTTGACACTGCCGTCTCACAGCAGTAAACCTCGTAGTCCTTCCAATTCAAAGCAGTGCGAGCGGAATCTCAAGTTCCGCATCGCCTCCACGGGTGGTTCGACATGAACGATTCTCCGGCTCGGTTTCCGCGTGCCTGTCTGGGCCGATGGCTCGTCGCGATGCTCCTCGGTCTTGCGCCGGCCCTCTCGGCGCACGCGCAGGCGGTCGGCGAGACGGTCATCAATCCGCTGACCGGCGAGGAGGAAGTGATCGTCGAGCTGCTCGGCGACACGATGGTGCTGACCGAGCAGGGCAATGCGATCGTCGTCGCCGAATACGAGATCGGCGACACTTTCGTCGATCCCGAGACCGCGGGCGTCACGCTCGAAGTCGTGGCGATTCACCTCAACGATGTGACCGGGCTCGCCGACGGGATCACGGTATCCGACGGCGAGGACCCGCCGAATCTGCGCATCCTGTCATTCGTGCAGCCGTTCGACGTGAGCATGCCGCCCGGCACCGAAGACGGGCCCGGCGAACCGGCCGGCCCGGTGCCGGTGGTGGTGCCTCCGGGCAATTTTCCGTACGCCGATCCGCGCCGGGGCAGCAAGGGCGGCAAAGGCGGTGACGCGTACGGCGCGAAGATCTGCATCATCAAGTGCTGGACCGTCGGCACGTCGGCGAAGCAGGGCCACGCGGGCGGTACGCCCGATCCGATCACCACGGTACTGAACGGCCCCGATCGCTACACCAATGCCGATCGCCTGCCCGGTGTGTGGGTGTCGAGCATCGGTGGCGACGGCGGCAACGGCGGCAGCGCGGTCGGCACCTTCTTCACGCTCGGCGGCAGCGCCGGCGGCGGCGGCAACGCGGGCAGCGTGACGGTCGCGAACAGCAACAATCTCGCGACCGGCGGCAATGACTCGCACGGCATATTCGCGCAGTCGATCGGCGGTGGCGGCGGCAACGGCGGCAACAGCGCATCGGGCTCGGCGTTCGCGGGCGTCGCGATCGGCGGCACCGGCGGAAGCGGCGGCACCGGCAGCACGGTCACCGTCAATTCGAGCGATCGCACGGTGATCGTCGGTGGCACGCCGGTCGCGGTCACGCCGCTGATCGAGACCGCAGGCGATCGCGCGAAGGGCATCTTCGCGCAGTCGGTCGGTGGCGGCGGTGGCAACGGCGGCTTCGCCGCACAGGTGACCGCGGGTTACTCGGCGAGCGTGTCGGTCGCGGTCGGCGGCTCGGGCGGCGGCGGCGGCAATGCCGGCGCCGTCAATCTGAACGGCGATACGACGATCCGGACCGCGGGCGTCGACTCCGACGGCATCCTCGCGCAGAGCGTCGGCGGCAGCGGCGGCAACGGCGGCTTCGCGCTGTCATTCTCCGCCGCGGCGGGCGAGACGGTGGGCATCGCGCTCGGCGTCGGTGTGGCGGGCGGTGGCGGCGCCGGCGGCAATGTCAATCTCGATGCCGGTGGTCACATTTCGACGACAGGTGACCAGGCCGAGGGCCTGATCGCGCAGTCGATCGGCGGCGGCGGCGGCACCGGTGGATTCTCGGTGACGATCGCGGCGGCCGGCGGCGGCGTCGGCGCGGGTTCGGCGTCGGTCGGTGTGGGCGGCGGTGGCGGCGATGGCGGCAACGCCGGCAACGTCAATGCGAATTACGCAGGCGATGTGCGGACCGCGGGCGAGGACGCGAACGCCGTGCTCATTCAGGCGGTCGGCGGCGGCGGCGGCAATGGTGGCTTCAGCGTATCCGGTTCCGTGTCGGGCGCGGGCGGCGGCAGCGCGGCGGTCGCGGTTGGTGTCGGCGGCAGCGGTGGCGGCGGCGGCGAGGGCGGCAACGTCACGACGCACATCACCGGCGACATCGGCACGACGGGCGCGCGCTCCGGCGGCCTCGTTGCGCAATCGATCGGCGGACGCGGCGGCAACGGCGGCTTCAACGTCTCGGGCTCGATCACCGGCTCGGGCGGCACGAGCGGCGCCGCGTCGGTCGGTGTCGGCGGCGCGGGCGGCGGCGCGGGCAATGGTCATACGGTCAATGCGACGCTCACCGGCGATGCGACCACGCTCGGCGACGACGCCGACGCGGTGCTCGCGCAGAGCGTCGGCGGTGGCGGCGGCAACGGCGCCTTCAATGTCGCGGGCAGCATCGGCATCGGCTCGGGCGGTGCGTTCGGCGTATCGGTCGGTGTCGGTGGCGCGGGCGGCGGCGGTGGTGACGGCGGCAACGTGAATGCCACCGTGAACGGCAACATCGGCACGGCGGGCGATCGCTCGAATGCGTTCATCGCCCAGAGCCTTGGCGGTGGCGGCGGCAACGGCGGCTTCAATGTCGCCGGCGCGATCAGCGCCTCCGGCGGTCCGGGTGGCGCGATCTCGGTCGGCGTCGGCGGTTCCGGCGGTGGCGGCGGCGACGCCGGCACCGTCGATGCGCGGCTCACCGGTGACGTAGCGACCTACGGCCGGGATGCCGGCGCGATCATCGCGCAGAGCCTCGGCGGCGGTGGCGGCAACGGCGGCCTCAATGTCTCGGGCGCGATCTCGGGCTCGTCGGCCGGGGGCGGCACCATTTCGGTCGGCGTCGGCGGTGCCGGCGGCACGGGTGGCGACGCCGGGCTCACGCGGCTCGCGACCACCGGCAACGTCTACACCGCCGGTGACGGCGCCGCGGGTGTGCTCGCGCAGAGCGTCGACGGCGGCGGCGGCAATGGTGGCATCAATGTCGCGGCCGGCATCGCGGTATCGGGCGGGGCGAGCGGCGCGATCACCGTCGGCGTCGGCGGCTCGGGCGGTGGCGGGGGCCACAGCGGCGCGGTGATCGCGAGCGTCACCGGCGACGTCGACACCGACGGCGACGGCGCGAACGGCATCACCGCGCAGTCGATCGGTGGTGGTGGTGGCAACGGCGGCATCAATGTCTCGGGCTCGGTCGCGGCGGCCGCGGAAGGTGCGATGACGATCGGCGTCGGCATCGGCGGCGCGGGCGGTGGCGGCGGCGATGCCGGCGCGGTCAGCGCGGCTGTGACCGGCAACACGACCACGCGCGGCGACGGTTCGCATGCGATCGTCGCGCAGAGCGTCGGCGGCGGGGCGGCAACGGCGCGATCAACGTCACCGGCAATCTCACCGGCGCGAAGTCCGGCGCGGGCGGCGTCGCCGTCGGCATCGGCGGCTTCGGTGGCGGCGGCGGTGACGCGGGCGCGGTCGTCGCGACGATCACCGGCGATACTGCGACCGCGGGCGATGAGGCCTATGGCGCGATGCTGCAGAGCCTCGGCGGCGGCGGCGGCAACGGCGGGCTGAACGTCTCGGGCGCGATCAGCGTCTCGAAGGACGCCTCCGGCGCCGTGGCGGTCGGCATTGGCGGCTTCGGCGGCGGTGGCGGCGACGCGGCGGCCGTGACCGGCACGGTATCGGGCAGCATGCAGACGCTGGGCGTCAAGTCGACCGGCGTGCTTGCGCAGAGCGTCGGCGGTGGTGGCGGCAACGGCGGTCTCAATGTGTCGGGCTCGCTCGGCATCGCGCAGAACACCGGTATTGCGGCGTCGGCCGGCGTCGGCGGCTTTGGTGGCGGCGGCGGCGATGCCGGCGCGGTCACGCTGGTGCGTGATGGCGCGACCGCGACCAGTGGCGCGGATTCGACTGCGATCCTTGCGCAGTCGATCGGCGGCGGTGGCGGCAACGGCGGCCTCAATGTCGCGGGTGCGATCTCGGGCACCAGTAACGGCAACGCATTCTCCGCGGCGCTCGGTCTCGGCGGCTTCGGCGGCGGCGGCGGCAACGCCGGTGATGTCGACGTCAGCGTAACGGGCGACGTGCACGCGACCGGCGTTGCGGTCGATCACTATGTGACCGAGGACGGCATCGAGCGGCGCGTCCGCGACGGCGGCTCGAGCGGCATTCTCGCGCAGTCGATCGGTGGCTCGGGCGGCAACGGCGGTCTCAACGTCAGCGGCGGCATCGCGATCGCCTCGCCGGGCTCGGGCCAGTCGAATGCGCTGACGCTCGGCGTCGGTGGCTTCGGCGGTTCGGGTGGCGATGCGGGCAATGTCGCGCTCGACGTCGATGCCGGCAGCGTGCGCTCGGCCGGCGATCAGCGTTTCGCGATCGGCGCGCAGTCGATCGGCGGCGGCGGCGGCAACGGCGGCATCAATGTCTCGGGTGGCGTCGTGATGGACGGGCAGCTGACCGCGGGCGTCGGCGGTTTCGGTGGTGCCGGTGGCATCGGCGGTGACGTCGACGCGAGCGCGACGACCGACATCGCGGCTTCAGGCGCGGGTGCGATCGGCTTTCTCGCGCAGTCGATCGGCGGCGGTGGCGGCAACGGCGCATTGAACGTCAGCGGCGGCCTGCAGGGCGACCAGCAGTCGTCGACGCTGACGCTCGTGTTCGGGCTCGGCGGCTTCGGCGGCGCCGGCAACGTCAGCGGCCGCGTCGATGCCACGCAACGCGGCGTGATCGACGTCGACGGCGCGCGTTCGATCGGCGTGCTCGCGCAGAGCGTCGCGGGCGGCGGTGGCAGCGGCGGCTTGAACGTCGCGGGCAATCTCGCGCTCGGCAAGGGTTATGCGGCGGCGATCGGCATCGGTGGCAACGGTGGTGCCGGCGCGGACGCGGGCGACGTGAGCCTCGTCAGCGACGGCGCGATTCGCGTCGATGGCCGCGAGGCGACCGTCGACGATGCGGCGAGCGACGAGGATCGCGCGACGCTCGACCGGCTCGAGCGCGCCAACGGCATCCTCGTGCAATCGATCGGTGGCGGCGGTGGTGCAGGCGGCCTGAACGTCGCGGGCGTGCTGTCGCCGTCCGGCAGCCCGCTCGTCGCCGGTGTCGGCGGCAGTGGTGCGGGTGGCGGCGACGGCGGCGCGGTGCGCGTCGAGCGCGGCCTCAATGAGGCGAGTGTGCTGCTGACGCTCGGCAACGGCGCGAACGCGCTGACCGCGCAGTCGATCGGTGGCGGCGGCGGCGATGCCGGCATGAATTTCGTCGTCGAGGCCGCAGGCCTTACGTCCGGTTCGGGCAGCAACAACCAGGAAGTGCGGCTGACGATCGGCGGTGCCGGCGGCGACCCGGGCCACGGCGGCACGGTCGACGTGGTGCACGTCGGCGACATCGGCACCGACGGCCGCGGCAGCGACGGCCTGCTCGCACAGTCGGTCGGCGGCGGCGGCGGCAACGCGAACATCAATTTCGGCAAGGGCCTGAACCGCAACGTCTCGGGCTTCAATCTGACCGTGGGCGGCGCGCCCGGCGATGGCGGCAACGGCGGCGCGGTCAGCGTCGATCACAGCGGCAACATCGCGACCGCGGGCGACGATGCGACGGCGATCTTCGCGCAGTCGGTCGGTGGCGGCGGCGGCAATGCCGAGGTCGACAGCGAGCTGCCGGGTTATTTCCTGACGGCCGGCGAGATCGCGGCCGACGTGCTGTCCGATGACGAGAAATCGCATACCGTCGACCTGACGCTCGGGCGCGCCGGCGGTACCGGCGGCACCGGCGGCGATGTGACCGTGGCCGCGGAGGGCGCGATCGAAACGCTCGGCGGGCGTTCGGTCGGCATCCGCGCGCAGAGCGTCGGCAATGGCGGTGGCGTCAGCGGCACGAGCTCGCTCGAGTACGCGGGCAAGGCCGACGTGTCGCTGCAGATCGGGCTCGAAGGCGGCGTCGGCGGGCGTGCCGGCAACGTCGCGGTGACGGCCGCCGGATCGATTTCGACCTTCGGCGCTGCGGCCCACGCGATCCACGCGCAGAGCGTCGGCGGCGGCGGCGGTGTAGGAGGCGCGGTCACGAGTTCGCTGTACCAGACCGGCACGACGATCACCGGCGCGGTCGGTGGCACCGGCGGTACCGGCGGGGTTGCCGGCGCGGTCGAGGTGACGAGTGTCGCCGACCTCGTGACGCGCGGCGACGGCGCGCACGGCATCCATGCGCAGTCGATCGGCGGCGGCGGCGGTGACGGCGGCTACGCCGGCGTGACCGAAGACGATGCCTACGCGGGTGCGGTCGACCTGATCAAGGACACGCTTTCCGGTGGTGGCGACGAAGCGGCGACGACGGTCAGCGCGCTGGTCGGCGGCGCGGGCGGAACCGGCGCCACGGGCGCTGCCGTGAGCGTCGACAACGGCGGCACGATCGTCACGCTCGGCCGTGGCGCGCATGCGGTCAACGCGCAGTCGATCGGCGGTGGTGGCGGCACCGGCGGCATGGTGATGCACGGTGCGATCGCCGGCGGCACCAGCAGCAACTCGCTCGCGGTCAATATCGGCGGTGCGGGCGGTGACGGCAGCACCGGCGGCGACGTGACGATCCGGAACGTTGGCGCGATCGCGACCGCGGGTGACGAGTCGGTGGGATTGCGCGCGCAGAGCGTCGGCGGCGGTGGTGGCGATGCCGGATTGCTCGCGAGCCTCAGCATCTCGCCGATAGGTGCATCCTCGCCGTCGAACTCTCTGGTGGTCAACGTCGGCGGCAACGGCGGTACCGGCGGCGCGGGCGGCGACGTCGCGGTCACGAACGCGGCCGGCGGCGACATCCTGACGACCGGTACGGCCGCGCACGGCGTGTTCGCGCAGAGCCTCGGCGGCGGTGGCGGCAACGGCAGTTCCGTCGTCGCGCTCAATGTCGGCACGACGGAGGGCAGCGTGCTCGTCGGCGTGAACGTCGGCGGGCAAGGCGGCAGCGGCGGTCACGCGGGCGCCGTGGGCGTCACGAACGACGGGCACATCGAGACCCGCGGCGACGGCGCGCACGGCGTGTTCGCGCAGTCGATCGGCGGTGGTGGCGGCAACGGCGGGCTGGTGATCGCCGCGAACGCGGTACTCGCGGCACCCGGCTCGACGGTTTCGCCGCTCGTCACGGTGGGCGGCGAGGGCGGTGACGGCAACGGCGCCGGCGACGTCACGGTCACGAACCGCGGCACGATCGTCACGCGCGGCGCCGACGCCCACGGCATCCTCGCGCAGTCGATCGGCGGCGGCGGCGGCAGCTACGGCTTGAATCTCGATGTGCGCGACGCGGCGACCGCGGCCGACGACCTCGTGCGCGTCGAGGGTCGGCTCGGCGGGCAGCGCGGCCGCGACAACGCCGGTGGCCACATCGACAGTGCGCACGATGGCGATCTCGTCACCGAGGGTGCGAACACGCCGGGCCTGATGATGCAGTCGATCGGCGGTGGTGGCGGGCGCGCGAGCGTGCATGTGCGCTCCGAAAGCGGCGTGTTCGGCGCTTCGTCGTTCACGCTCGGTGGCACGGACGGCAGCAACGAGGCGGGCCTTGGCATCACGCACGCACAGTCGGGCTCGATCGCGACGGCCGGCGCCGCCTCGCACGGCGCGCTGCTGCAGTCGATCGGCGGCGGCGGCGGCGTGCTCTCTTTCATCATCGAGGACGGGTCCGCGTCCACCGCGCCGGTGACAACGTCTGCCAGGCCGGCGACGGCGCAGGCGATCGTCGCAGCCGCCGCCGCGGCGAATGCACCGGTCACGGTCGCGCTCGGCGGCGACGGCGGCAACGGGCTCGATGGCGGCGACGTGCAGCTCGGCCTTGCCGGCGATGTCGCGACCCATGGCGACAGTGCGGTCGGACTCATCTTCCAGGCGATCGGCGCCGGCGGCGGCGTCGCGAGCGTGCTCGGCACGGCGACGCTCGACGTGACGCTCGGCGCCACGGGCGGCGCGAGTGGCGATGGCGGTGCGCTCGACGTGACCGCGACCGGCAACGTGACGACAGGCGGGCGGCGCGCGCACGGCGTGCTGCTGCAGTCGATCGGCGGCGGTGGCGGCGTCGTGTTCACCGATCTCGATGCTCCCGTCGTACAGGTCTCGGCCGACAATGTCGGCGACGGCGGCTCGATCCATTACGCGCAGGTCGGCGACATCGTCACGCAGGGCGAGGGCGCCCATGGCCTGATCGCACAGAGCCTCGGCGGCGGCGGCGGTTTCGTCGACGGCGCGTTCGCCGGCAGCGCCGGCGGCGATGGAGCGGGCGGCGCGATTGCGCTCGCGATCGACGGCAACCTGGCCGCGTCCGGTGCGGGGTCGACGGCGCTCTATGCGCAGAGCGCTGGCCGCGACGGTGGCGGCAACATCGAGGCGTCGCTCAGCGCCGGCCACCAGATCATCGGCGGCGAGAACGGCGTCGCGGTCGCGTTCGACGGCGGTGCGGTCAACCAGTTCGGCAATGCCGGCTCGGTGATGACGCTCTCCGGCATCGACGGCTTCGCGTTCACCGGCGGCGACGGCGGCGATTCGATCGTCAACGACGGCCTGGTGCTCGGCAACGTCACGCTCGGCGGCGGGGCGAACGCGTTCGCGAACCGCGCCGGCGGCACGTTCTACAGCGGCACGACGCTCGATCTCGGCGATGCCGGCAATCTCTTCACGAACGACGGCGTGCTCGCGCCGGGTGCGGCGGATCTCGCGCTCGTGACGCAACTCGGCGGCAGCTTCCGGCAGGGCGCTGACGCGCAGTCGATCTTCGAGCTCGACTTCGCGAGCGACACGATCGACTCGCTGTTCGCGAGCGGCACCGCGACGCTGGACGGCGCGGTCGACGTCTCGCTGCTGAACGTGCACCGGATCCGCCCGGGCAGTCACGTGAAGACGCTGTATTCCGGCGCGGGCGGCCTGACGAACGAGGGCCTCACGCTCACGGCGCAGCCCTCGATCGTCATCGACTACCGGCTGCTGACCGACGCGACGACCGCCGCGCTCGGCTATGAGGTCGACTTCTCGCCCGACGGGCTCATCGGCAACCGCATCGCGATCGGCGACTATTTCAACCGCGTGCAGGAGGCCGGCAGCTCGCCGGCGCTCGCCGACACGATCACCGCGCTCGTGCTGACGACCGATCTCGGTGTGTACAGCAGCTACATGACGCAGCTCGGCCCCGAGTTCTATGCCGAGCAGCAGGCGCTGACGCTCGGCAGCGCGCAGCGCTTCTCGCGCGCGCTGCAGGCCTGCGGTGCGCCGCGGCTCGGCCGCTCGTCGGGCGACGACGCGGACTGCATGTGGGCGCGCTTCGACGTCGACTCCTCGTCGCACGATTCGCGGGAGGGCTTTCCGGCAACCGAGCAGATCGCCCGGCGCTACTCGGTCGGTGCGCAGCGCGCGCTCGAGGGCGACTGGCTGGTCGGCTTCGGCATGAACATCGGGAACGACGGCTCGAAGGGCTACGACGGGCGCTGGGTGAGCGACTCGACGCTCGCGCAGCTCGGCGCGCTCGCGCGCCGCCGGATCGGCGCGAGCACGGCGGGCCTGCGCTTCACGGCTGGCTTCGCCGATCACGACGTGCGCCGCCGCCTCAACGTCACCGGTCCGGTGACGGCCTCCGGCGAGCACGACCTGCGCTTCGCGACGCTGGTCGGCGACGTGTCGAACACGATCCAGTCGCAGGGCTTCAGCATCACGCGCAGCCTCGACGTCGGCGCCTCGCTGCTCGAGGGCGATGCGATGAGCGAGCGCGGCGCCGGCGCGCAGGGCGTGACGCTCGAGCGCGCGAGCGGGCGGCACCTGTGGGTCGAGCCGTCGATCGCGTTCGGCTACGAGAAGGGCTTCGAGGGACGCCGGCTGCTGCGTCTCTACGCGCGCTTCGGCGTACTGCAATACCTGATCGGCGGTGACACCGAAGTGCGCGCCGGCCTCACCGGCGCGCCGGCGGGCGTTGCGCCGATGCGCGTGATCTCCGATCTCGACCAGACGCACCTGACGCTCGAAGGCGGGCTCGAGCTCGCGGCGCTCGATCGCTACACGCTCGGCCTGTCGTTCAGCGCGCAGGACTCGCAGTCGCGCGACAGCGGCACGGTGACCGCGAGGGTGTCGGTGCCGATCAACTGAGCGGCGCCCCGGCCGGGCGGCTGCGCTGCCGCCCGGCCGTGAGGTGCACGATCAGCGCGAGCGCCGCCATCGTCCAGACGATCACCGCGCTCGTCGGCAGATCGCTGACCACCGAGATCGCGATGCCGGCGAGATAGCTCACGAACGCGAGCGCGTAGCCGAGACCGAGCTGGCGCTGCGCGGCGGCGCGATAGGTCGCGACCGCCGGCACGATCAGCGTCGTGAACACGAGGTACACGCCGACGAGCTGCACCGACGCGGTGACGACCAGCGCGAACAGCACGTAGAAGCCGATGCGCCCGATCCGCTCGCGGCTCGTGAACCACACCGCCGCGAACACCGCGGTGACGAGACCTGTGCGGATCAGCTGGTCGTGCGAGACCCACAGGATCTGGCCGGCGAGCAGCTCCTTCAGGTTGTCGCCGCCGTGCGGGTCGTTCGCGAGCACCAGGATCTGCGCCGTCGAGGCGAGCACGAACAGGATGCCGATCAGCGCCTCCTGTACTTCCGGGCGCCGCCGCTCGGTCCAGGTCAGCAGCAGCGCGCCGGCGAGCGCGGCGGCGCCGGCCGCGGCCTGTGCGCCCCAGCCGGTGACCGGCAGGCCGAACGAGCTCGCGGCGATCACACCGAGACCCGCGACCTGCGCGATCGCGAGGTCGATGAACACGATGCCGCGCGCGAGCACCTGCTGGCCGAGCGGCACGTGCGAGACGGCGACCAGCAGGCCCGCGACGAGCGCGGGCCACAGGATGCCGAGATCGGTTTCGAGGAGGTTCATTTCGCCACCGCGAGCAGCCGGTCGAGCGTGTCGTCGAACAGGCCGAACAGGTCCTTCGCACCGGGCGTGCCGCCGACCGAGAACGGCAGCAGCACGACCGGCGCGTGGATGCGTGCCGCCAGCCAGTCCGCGGCTTTCGGATCGTTGTAGGCATTGCGCAGGATCACGCGGGGCGGCTGCGCGCCGAGTTTCACGACGAGCTGGCCGAGGTAGCCCGCGCTCGGCGGCACGCCGGGCTTGGGCTCGATCGCGGCGACCTCGTCGAGCCCGAGCCAGTGGCACAGGTACACCTGGTCGCGATGCATCACCACGACGGGCGCGCCGACGAGTGGCGCGGCCCGGCTGTTCCAGCGCGCGATCGCGAGCTGCCAGCGCGTGTCGAAGTCGTGGCCGCGTGCGGTGTAGTACGCCGCGTTGGCCGGGTCGAGCGCCGCGAGGCGTGCGGTGAGCGCCTTCGCGACGATGCCGATGTTGCGCGGATCGAGCTGCACGTGCGGATTGCCGAGCGGATGGATGTCGCCCATCGCGCGATCGACCCGCGCCGGCACTTCGAGCAGCTGCAGTTGCGCGGCGGCTTCGAAGTAACCCGCGGCGCCCGGCTGGATCCGCCGGTTGCCCGACTCCCGCACCAGCACCGGCAGCCAGCCGATCTCGAGCTCGGCGCCGTTCGCGACGAGGAGGTCGGCGGTGCGCGCCCGCGCGAGCAGGCTCGGTTTCGCCTCGACGCGATGCACGTCCTGCAATGCGCTCGTCGCGACGTAGACGTCGACCTTGTCGCCACCGAGCTCGCGCGTCAGCGCGCCCCAGTCGCTGGTCGTCGCGAGCACCTTGATCGCGGCCTGCGCGGGCAGGCCGGCCAGCAATATCGTCAGCGCGAGTACGCTGCGCATCAGTCTCGTCATGATCCGGCTCCTAGTATTTGTGGGCGCCATGGGCGCCGATGCCGAACAGGTATTGCAACGTGAACTGGCGGTCACGCGCGCCGTCGGCGCGCGCATCGTCCCAGGCGTACTGCGCGCGCAGGCGCGAGAACTCGCTCGGGTTCCAGTCGAGCATCACCGACACGCGATCGGGACTGGCCGCGCGCAGCAGCGGGAAGTCGTCGTCGGCGAGCACGCCGTCGTCGACCAGCGCGATGCGCATCGTGCCGGTGTCGAGCGCGTCGTAGCGCGCACCGACGCGCCAGCGCGGGCGGAACTGGTAGACGCCCTGCAGGTACCAGCCGGAGCCGGTGCCGCGATAGGCATCGGCCAGGCCCGACCCGTCGATGTCGTAGGCGAGCTCGCCGCGCTCCTCGCGGCGCATGTACTCGCCCTGCAGTTTCAGCTGGCGCTGCGCGCTGTTGCCGTTCGGCGCCCACTTGAGCACTGCATCGGCGACCCAGGTGCGCGCCCTGCCGGTGAACGCGTTGACGACCGGATCGCCGAGCGCGTTCACATCCTCGTACGTGCGCCCGTCGGCGTGCTGCCCGAGCCACGACACGCCGGCTCGCCAGCTGGTCGACAGGCCGATGTCGCCGCCGACGTGCGCGAACAGCGCCGTCGCGTCGAGCCCGCTGCGATTGCGCCGCGTGCCGGGGAAGGCCGAGCCGTTGCCGGCCTCGACGCCGAGCTCGATCAGCAGATCGGCGGGCGCGATCCATTTCAGCTGCAGGCCCTCCTGCGCCATCTGGTTGCCGAAGAACGCCTGGTAGACGAGCGGCTGGTCGGCGAAGTCCCAGGCGTGCGCGTGCACTTCGTTCAGATAGCCGAAGCCGGAGAAGAAGCGCCCGGCCTTCGCGGTCAGGCCCGCCGGCAGCGCGAGCGTGCGCACGAAGGCTTCCTCGACCTCGATCTCGTTCTCGCCGCTGATCGCCGCGGTCAGCATCGCGGAGAAGTACGGATCGACGTTCGCGCCGAGGGTCAGCTCGGACTCGCCGAGATTGAAGCTGCGCTCGCCGGGACCGACCTCGCCGCCGCTCGGCATGAAGCCGGCGACCTGCCAGTCCTCCGGGTCGCGTGAGGACGTGTGGTAGCTGCCGCCGATGATCAGCGAGATGGCGGGGTTGAAGGCGGTCGCCGCGCTGCGTGAATCGGACGACGGCGGTGCCGGTGCGATGTCGGCTTGCGCGGCGGCCGTGAGGTCGGCGGGAACGTCGGCCGCAGCCGCCTGTGCGGCGCTCGCCGCTTCGAGCCGGGCGATGCGCGCTTCGAGCGCTTCGACGCGCGCCGCGTACTCGGCCTGCAGGGACTGCAATTCCGCGCGCAACGCGCTGGCGTCGTCCGCGGCTTCGGTCGTGGCAGGCAGCAGTGCGGGCCCGAGCGCGCACAGCGCCACGATGGAATGAGAACGAGACATGGAAATCTCCTCCTGGAGTCAACGAGCCGGGGTCCGCGCCGAAGCGCGGCCCTGCGATTACCGGACCGGGAGGAGTTCTGGCGGTGCGCGGGAGCGGAAGAACGGAACAGGAGGGCGCCGGGGCTGGAGGACCGCCTCGGCTGGAACCGCGAATGTCGTGAGCCAGTCGGCGGCCGGCAGGACGCAGGCCGTCGGGCCGGCGGCGCCCTGCAGCGGCGCGATCGACAGGCAGGCTCCGCACAGCTGGGTCGTCGGCGCGCCGTGCGTGTCGGTCGCGAAATGCGAATAGGCGTGCGCCTCGGCACCGAGCTGTGCGAACAGCAGTGCCAGCGACAGCGCGCGCGCGATCAGCCTGACGTGTCGGTGGTGCAGGGTCAGCCTCCGGACGAGGCCCGAGTATCTACCGTTGCGCGCCCGCTGTCATCGGCTGGCCCCAGGACGGGTCGAACGGCACGGCGTGTTCGGGGCCGATCCCGAGCGACGACACATCCATCACGTGCGTGCGGAAGCCCTGCATGAATCCGCCGCCGGTCCCGCGGGCCCAGTTCATCTTGCGGCCGTCGGGCGAGACGTGGGCGAGGATGTCGAGGCCGTCGAAGTACGTCAGGCGACGATGTTCGCCGCCGGCGAGATCACCGAGGTAGACCTCCCAGTTCGTTTCGGTGAGCGCCTTGACGTACACGTAGTGGCGCCCGTCGGGAGCCGGAGTCGGGTGCCAGTTCATGCCGTTGTCGTAGGTGTGACGGCGCCAGTCGGTGCCGTCGCGCCTGATCGTGAATATCGTCATCGGCGTCGGCCGCACCTTCTTGTAGTCGGAGCGCTTCCAGGCCCGGAAGATGATGTGCTCGCTGTCCGGCATGAAAAACGGCGCGCCCTCCTGCCAGTCGTCGGTCCGCGTGACCTGGAACTCTCCGGTACCGTCGGAGCGCATCACCCAGATGTCCATGTTGCCGTCGATCTGCCGGCCGAACGTGATCCATTTGCTGTCGGGCGACACCGAGACTTCCGCCTCGTACCACTCGTTGTTCGTCAGGCGCTGCAGCTGGCCGCCGTGCAGGTCGGAGCTGTACAGCTCGGCGCCCTGCGGGTAGTCGTCCGAGTCGGACCAGTTGCCGACCGGCATGTCGATGCGATCGCGCGTCGAGGTCCAGACGATGCGTTGGCCGTCGGGGAAGAAGAACGAGCAGCCGTCCTGGCCGTGGTCGTTGACGTTCCACATCTCCCTGCCGTCGTCGGTGAAGATCCACGTGAGTGCGCCGAGGCCGCCGTTCTTCATCGGCACCGCGCGTGGATCACGCGTCTGCGCGATCAGGTGGCGCGAATCCGGCGCCCAGTACGCTTCAGCCGCATCCGGGATGTTCGGGATCATGTGCGACGGCAGCTCGCGCGCATCGGCGGGAGCGGGAGCCGGTCCGGCCTGTTCGACCGCGGACACGAGACCGGTGGCCGACGCGATGGCCACGAGCGCAAACCGGTACAGGAAGGGCGCAGGAGTTCTCATTCGCATTGCGTTCACCGTGGTGGAGTCGATGGCCCGCGCGGGATGATCCTCCCGCCGCGAAGGGTCGCCAAGGCCGGGGCAACGACATTCTTGCGGCAAAACCATCGTGCAGTCACCGGCGCCCCCCTTGCCGGCCGTCCCGGGCCCTGATACTTTGCTGAACAAAGGTACGGGAAGATGAACTACGATCGCGAATTCCTGACCGGCAGCCTCGGCACGCTGATCCTCGCACTGGTCGGCGAGCGGCCGATGTACGGCTACGAGATCCTGCAGGAATCGCAGCGGCGCAGCGGCAACCGCCTGTCGATGAAGGAGGGCACGCTGTACCCGGCGCTGCACCAGATGGAGCGTGCGGGGCTGCTCGCGTCCGAATGGCGCCAGGGCGATACCGGCCGCGCGCGCAAATACTACCGTCTCACCGCGAAGGGCCGCCGGCAGGCGCTGTCGAAGCGCCGTCAATGGGAGGCGATGTCCGCCGCGATGCGCAGCATCCTCGGAGGCTTCAATGGATGACTCGCGCGACGTCGATGCGCTGATCGCGCGCATCGTGCGCGACGCGCGCATTCCGTGGCGTCGCGCGCGCGAGGACCTGCGTCGCGAGCTCGGCAGCCACTTCGAAGCCGCCGGCGATACACGCGCGGCGCTGCGCGCGTTCGGCGACGAAGCGGAGCTGGTCGACGAACTGCGCCGCGTATACCGGCGCGACTACCTGATGGTCTGCGCCGCGAAAGTGCTCGTCTCGGTCGTCGTGACGCTGGCCGTCGCGCTCGCGCTCCAGCTGCTCGTCAGCCTGCGCTTCGGCGGCACGGCCACGCTCCTGCACCTGTCCGCCGGCTTTCGCATGTCCGCGGCCACCGCGACGGCGATGGCGGTCTGCCTCGTCGCGACCTGGGAGTTTGCGCGGCGTCCCTTCGAGGACTGGCTGGCGCCCGGTGCGATGGCGTTCTACGTGGGGCTGGTCTTGCTCGCGGTGATGGTCTACGGGTTCGGCGGCGCGACCGTGCTGTGGTCCGTCGTGCTGCTCGGGCTCGGCAGCCTGTGCCACCGCCTCAGCTGGCGGAAAGCGAGACTGCCGCTCACCGTGCTCGTCTTCGCGCTCGCGATCGGTGCACTGCACGGCACCGAGAATGCCACCGTCGATTTCCTGCGGGCGCTGGTCGCGGGCGCCGGCCTCGCGGCGATCTGGCGATCGACTCCCGCCGTGCTCGACCGCATCGATCAACTGTTCGCCCACCGTTTCGGCCTCAACCACGGAGAACCTTGATGAAACGCGCAGCCGCCTGCCTCCTGTCCGTCATGCTCTGCGGCGCGATGTCCGCGCTGGCCGCGGATGCGCCGGCGAACTTCGCCGGGACCTGGAAGCTCGATACCGCGCGCGGCGAGAACCTCGGCATGATGTCCGCGCTGCAGCAGACGGTGATGATCACGCAATCGCGGGATGCGCTGGTGCTGCGGGAGACCTCGGACTTCCAGGGCCAGAAGAGCGAGCGCGAAGTGCGTTACGACCTGACCGGAGCGCCCGTGACGAATCCGGGCCCGATGGGCGGCAAAGCCGAGACCGTGGCGCGATGGGAAGGTGACAGGCTGGTGGTCACGTCGACCGCGGAAGGTTCGGTCGCGGGCACGAAGAGCGTGCGCACCGAGACGCGCTCGCTGAGCAGCGACGGCAGGACGATGACCGTAGAAAGCGTACGCGGCGCCGGCAAGCCGGTGATCATGGTGTACGGGAAGATCGGGTGAAGCGTGCCGCCGTGCTCGCGGCTGCCGGCGCACTGGCCGTGCTCGCCGCGGGCATCTACTGGTGGCAGCTGCGTCCGGGTGAAGACTCCGGGCAGGCGGCGGCGGCGCGCGTGGTGACGCCGGAGCGGCGCACCGTCGCGTCGTCGGTGCTTGCGACCGGGGTCGTGCGCCTGCGCGTCGGCGCCGAAGTGCGCGTCGGATCGCAGGTGTCCGGCATCGTGCAGGAGCTGAACGTGACCGTGGGCTCGCACATCGACCGCGGCGCCGTCATCGCGCGCATCGACTCGCGCGGCATCGAGGCACGCCTCGCGCAGGCGCGCGCCCAGATCGGCGTGATCGAGCAGGAGGTCGCCCGCGCGCGCGTCGAGCTCGCGCGCGTGCAGCGTCTCGAGGAGCGCAGGCTCGTCGCGCAAAGCGAAGTCGAGGATCGCCGGCTCGCGCTCGCCGAGGCGACGGCGCGGCTCGAGAAGGCGCGGCGCGATGCCGCGGTCGTCGAGACCGAGCTCGGCTACGCGGTGATCCGCGCGCCGATCGCCGGCACCGTCGCGTCGGTGACCACGCAGAAAGGCGAGACCGTCGCGGCTTCGTTCACGACGCCGACTTTCGTCACGATCATCGGCGACGATGCGTTGCAGCTCGTCGCGATGGTCGACGAGACCGACATCGGCGGCGTCGCCCCCGGCAACCCGGTCAGTTTCTCGGTCGAGGCGTTTCCCGCGGAGGAGTTCCGCGGCCACGTCGAACGGATCGCGCCGAAGGGCACGATCATCTCGGGTGTCGTCAATTACGAAGTGATGATCGGCATCGACGGGTCGGCCGAGCTGCTGAAGCCGGACATGACCGCGAACGTGACGATCGAGACCGCGCAGCGCGAGGCGCTCGTCGTGCCGAACGAGGCGATACTGCGTGACGAGAGCATCCGCTATGTCCTCGTGCAGACCGACGGTGGAACCGACAGGCGCGAGGTCGTCATCGGCGCGCGCGCCGGCGGTGTCACCGAGATCCGCCGCGGGCTCGCACCGACCGACCGCGTGCTCGTCGGCGCGGCGCGCCAGGAGAATTGACGCATGATCGAAGCGAGCCATCTTTCCCGTACCTATACGCGTGGTGACGGCACGCCGGTCACGGCGCTGCGCGACGTGTCGCTGGTCATCGCCCCGGGCGAGTTCGTCGTCGTCCGAGGCGCGTCGGGCTCGGGCAAGTCGTCGCTGCTGAACATCCTCGGCTGTCTCGACACGCCGACCTCGGGCAGCTATCGGCTCGGCGGCGAGAACGTCTCTGCGCTGTCCGACAACGAGCGCTCGCACGTGCGCTCGAAGCGCATCGGCTTCGTGTTCCAGAACTTCAATCTGCTGCCGCGCGCGACCGCGCTCGAGAACGTGGAGCTGCCGGCGCTCTATACCGGCGCGGCGCCCGATCATGCGCGGGCGCGGCAGCTGCTGGAGCACGTCGGGCTCGGCGGGCGCGCGGATCATTTCGCGACCGAGCTGTCGGGTGGCGAGCAGCAACGCGTCGCGATCGCGAGAGCGCTGATGAACGATCCGCCGCTGCTGCTCGCCGACGAGCCGACCGGCAACCTCGATTCGGCGGCCGGCGAGAGCGTCATGCAGCTGCTGACGAGCCTGCAGCGCGAGGGCCGCACGATCGTGCTGGTTACGCACGACGAGCACGTCGCGTCGTTCGCCGACCGCGAGATCGTGATCCGCGACGGCGTCGTGGCCTCCGATACGCGCCGGCGCGAACGGGGACAGGCATGAGCGGGCTGCGTATCGTCGGCGCCGCGTGGCGCTCACTGGCCCGCAGCAAGCTGCGCACGTTCTTCATGATGCTCGGCGTGGCCGTCGGTGTCGCCGCGCTCACCGCTCTGGCGTCGGTCGGTGAGGCGACCCGGCAGGAAACCCTGCGGCAGTTCAAGCGCATGCTCGGCACCTTCGATACGCTGACGATCCGCCCCGGCGCCGGCAGCACGCGCGGCATGCCGTCGGTCGGCGCCGTCGAGCCCTCGCTCAAGTTCGCCGACGGTCCGGCCATTGCCGAAGGCGTGCCCGGCGTGTTGCGCGTGGCCCAGGTGCAGCAGACCTTCGATCTCGACGTCAGCTACCGCGACGAGTCGGTCGTGCCGCTCGTGCTCGGCGTGTCGTCGAACTGGGCGGACATCCGCGACGAGACCGTCGCGAGCGGCGCCCACCTGACCGACGAGGACGAACGGACGCTCGCGCGCGTCACGGTGATCGGCCCCGACGTCGCCAGCGCGCTGTTTCACGGCGAGGATCCGCTCGGCAAGGTGATCCGCATCGCCGACGTGCCCTTCCAGGTGAAGGGCGTGATGGCATCGCGTGGTGCGGGTCCGGGCGGCTCGAGCCTCGACAACGTGCTGGTGATCCCGGTGACGACCGCGTCGAAGCGTCTCTTCAACCGCGACTACCTGACGACGCTGATCGTGCAGCTGCGCGACGAGAACGACAGCGATCGCGTGGCGGACGACGTGCGTGCGCTGCTGCGCGAGCGGCACCGGATCATTCCGCCGGCGGAGGACGATTTCACGGTCAGCAGCCCGCGGGCGACGCTGGCGCAGATCGAGCAGGTGGGCAGTGCGCTGTCGAAGATTGTGACCGGCGTCGCCGTGATCGCGACGCTGATCGGCGGCGCGGTGATCATGAGCCTGATGCTGATCGGCGTGTCGGAGCGCCGCCGGGAGATCGGCGTGCGCCGGGCCGTCGGCGCGACGCGTGCCGACGTCATGATCCAGTTCCTCGCCGAGGCGGCGCTGATCTCGGTGCTCGGCGGAGTGATCGGCATCGTGATCGGCGCGGGCGGCGCGACCGTCGGCGCATTGCTGCAGAAGCTGCCGCCGGCGTACATGTGGAGCATGATCGGCGGCGCTGCGGCGCTGTCGCTCGCGGTCGGCGTCGTGTTCGGTCTCTATCCCGCATGGAAAGCCGCGAACGTCGATCCGATCGAGGCGCTGCGCAGCTGAGCCGCTACCGGCACCTCGCGCGCGCGGCGTGGCGCCAGCTGTGGCGGCACCAGGCGCGCTCGGTGCTCGTGATGACCTGCGCCGCACTCGGCGTGACCGGATCGATCGCCGCCGTGAACTTTGCCGCCGGAGGTCGTCAGCAGGTCGTCGACCAGGTTGCCCGCCTCGGCAGCAACGTGATCGTCGTGGCAGCGCTGCAGGATCGCAGCACGGGCGGGCGGGCGCGCACCGGGACCATTGCGACGACGCTGCGCGACGACGATTATCGGGCCATCCGCCGCGAAGTGCCCGCAGTCGTGCGCTCCTCGGCGCTCGCGACGGCGAGCCTGCGCCTCAAGGCGGGCGGGCTGTCGAAGGTTGCGCCGGTCGTCGGCTGCGAGCCGGCCTTCTTCGACATCAAGCACTGGACGATCGATGCGGGACGCCCCTTCGACGCGGTGGACCTCAGGCGCTCGGCGCGCGTGGCACTGCTCGGGGCCACGGTAGCGCGCGACCTCTTTGGCGACGCATCGCCCGTCGGCGAGCGCCTGCACATCAATCGCGTGCCATTCGAGGTGATCGGCGTGCTCGCCGAGCGCGGCCAGGGGCTCGACGTGACGAACGAGGACGCGCAGGTCTATGTGCCGCTCACGGCCGCGATGCGGCGGCTCCTGAATGTCGAGCACTACAGCGCGCTGGTGCTCGAAGTCGGCACGTTCGAGGCGCTGCCCGGCGCGGTGCGCGACGTCACGGACCTGCTGCGTGATCGCCATCGCACCGGCGGCTTCCGTCCCGACGACTTCTCGGTGCTGAACCAGCAGGCGCTCGCCGATACGCGCCTCGCCGCCTCGCGACAGCTCGGCTTCTTCGTGCGCTGGATCGGGCTGTCGGCGTTGCTCGTCGCCGGCGTCGGCGTGCTCGCGATGGCATGGATCACCGTGCGCGATCGCACGCGCGAGATCGGCACGCGCCGCGCACTCGGTGCCACCGCACGGGATGTGTTCTGCCAGTTCGCGTTCGAGGCGATGGTCCTCGCCACGGCGGGCGCCGCCTGCGGCGTCGCGCTCGGATGGGTCGCATCGCGGATCGTCGCGGCGCGCGCGGCGTTGCCGTTCGTGTTCGACATCGGCAATGCGGCGCTCGCGTTCGCGCTCGCCATCGCGGTGAATTTCGCGTTCGTCAGCTGGCCGGCCCGTCGCGCCGCCCGTCTCGATCCGATCGAGGCACTGCGCCACGCCTGACGAGCGCACCGGCGACGAGCCAGCAGGCGAGCGCCCAGGCCGTGCCGATGCACCAGCCCGCCAGCACGTCCGTCGGCCAGTGCACGCCGAGGTAGACGCGGCTCGTG
>JAHCAN010000024.1 GCA_019634915.1 Steroidobacteraceae bacterium
CTTGTAAGGGCGACGCTCTACCGCTGAGCTAAGCACCCTTCAAGCTTCGGAAGGCCGCGGATTCTAGTGTATCGGGTCGCTGGCGTAAACTCGCGCCGATGCACCGCCGACGAACGCCGTTCGCGCCTCTGCTGGCCCTGCTGGCCGGCCTCACCGCCGGCCCCGCCACTGCGCACGACGATATCGCCGGCACGCGCTACGTCGCCCCCGAGGGCGCCGACACCGGCGACTGCGAGGACCGCGACGCCCCCTGTCGCACGCTCGAATACGCGCTGGCGCGGATCGAGCACGGCGATGCCGTCAAGGTCGGCGCCGGCGAATACGATTTTTCGGGCCTGAACCTCGAGGAGCTGCTGTTCGGCAAGCAGGGCCTGCGGGCCGGCTACACGGCGGCCGACCATTTCCACGTCGACGACCCGGTCGCGAACCGCGCGATTGTCCGCGGCGCGGACCCGCGCTTCATCCAGACCCTGATCGCCTTCGGCTTCACGCCGGTCGACGCGGCCGGCGACCCGGTCGCCCGCGAGGTCGTGCAGGCGCAGGCCGCGACGGATTGCACGGCGGGCATGGCGGGCAGCTTCCCGTGCTGGAACATCGACTACCTCGCGCAGCTGCCGCTCACCAGCTTCTCGACGCAGCCGCTCAGCGCGTCGAACCTCTGGGGTTTCGTCGATCTGGACGATGGGCGCGAATACGTGATCGTCGGCCTGCGCAACGGCACCGCGGTCATCGACGTCACCGATCCGCGCGAACCCCGCGAAGTCGCGACCATCGCCGGCGTCACCAACGCCTGGCGCGAAGTGAAGGTCTACCAGGTGTTCGACGCGGACGCGGGCCGGCATCGTGCCTATGCCTACGTCACCAGCGAGGGCTCGGGGGCGGGCCTGCAGATCCTCGATCTCTCCGCCCTGCCCGATTCGGTCACGCTCGCCAACACGCTGCACGACCTGTCGACCTCGCACACGCTCTACATTTCCAACATCGATTACGCGAGCGGCGCGGCGCTGCCCGGCGCGCAGGCCTTCCTGTACGTGGCGGGGGCGAACCTGCTCGGCGGCCGCTACCGCATCTACGACCTCGTCGACCCGGTGAACCCCGCGCTCGTGACCACGAGCCCCGGCGCGCCCGGCAGTTCGACACCGTACATGCACGACTCGACGAGCGTGCTGCTCACCGATTCGCGCACGACCCAGTGCGCGGCGGCGCACAACCCCTGCGAGGTGCTCATCGACTTCAACGTCGAACAGGTCGACCTGTGGGACGTGACCGACAAGGGCGCGCCGGCGTTCCTCGGCACGGCGACCTATCCCAACGCGCGCTACATCCACTCGGGCTGGCCGACTGCGGACCAGCGCCACGTGATCGTGCACGATGAGCTCGACGAACTGCGCATCGCCGGCCTCCACACGTCGATCTATACGCTCGACATCGGCGACCTGCGCACGCCGACCTTCGTCACGTCGTTCACCGGCGCCGACACGACCACCGACCACAACGGCTACACGGTCGGCAACCGTTATTACCTGGCGCATTACCGCCGCGGGCTCGTGATCCACGACCTGTCGAATCCCGAGGCGCTGCGCGAGGTCGGATACTTCGACACGTTCCTGCTGCCGGCCGCCAACATCGCCGGCACCGACGGCGCCTGGGGTGTCTACCCGTTCCTGCCGTCCGGCACGCTCGCGGTCAGCGACATCGCCAACGGCCTCTTCCTGCTGAAGCGCAACGAGACGAGCGCCACTCCACCGGCGCAGCCGCCACCGGTACCGCCCTCGGGCGGCGGCGGGGGCGGCGGTGGGGGTGGCGGCGGGGCACTGGGCGCCGGCCTGATCGGCGCGCTGCTCGCCTGGCTCATGGCCCGGCGTTTCCTGCCGGGACCCGCGACGCCTCGCCGTCAGTGAGCCTGCACGCCGCCCTTGGCGCGCCGGCCCGCGCGCTGAGCGGCGCGTTTGGCCTCGGCGGCCTCCGCGGCCGGCACTTGCGCCGCCAGCGGCACCGGGCGCGCCGCGAGCGCGATTTCGAGCACCTCGTCGATCCACTTGACGGGCCTGATCACGAGATTGCCCTTGATGTTGTCGGGGATCTCGGCGAGGTCCTTTTCGTTGTCGACCGGGATCAGCACGGTCTCGATGCCGCCGCGGTGCGCCGCGAGCAGCTTCTCCTTGAGCCCGCCGATCGGCAGCACTTCGCCGCGCAGCGTGATCTCGCCCGTCATCGCCACGTCGGAGCGCACCGGGATCTTGGTGAGCGCCGAGACGAGCGCCGTGCACATGCCGATGCCTGCGCTCGGGCCATCCTTCGGCGTCGCGCCCTCGGGCATGTGCAGGTGCACGTCGTGCTTCTGGTAGAAATCGGCCTCGATGCCGAGCACGCTGGCGCGGCTGCGCACCACGGTCATCGCCGCCTGGATCGACTCCTGCATCACCTCGCCCAGCTGGCCGGTGTGCTGCAGCTTGCCCTTGCCGGGCACGACCGCGGCCTCGATCGTCAGCAGCTCGCCGCCGACCTCGGTCCAGGCGAGGCCCGTGACCTGGCCGACGCGGTTCTGCTCCTCGGCCTTGCCGTAGCGGAAGCGGCGCACGCCGAGGAACTTCTCGAGGTTCTTCGGGGTGACCGTGACGGCCTTTTCCTTCTTCGCGAGCAGCTGCTGCTTGACGGTCTTGCGGCAGATCTTGGCGATCTCGCGCTCGAGGTTGCGCACGCCGGCCTCGCGCGTGTAGTAGCGCACGATGTCGAGCAGCGCCTCGTCGGCGACCTTCAGCTCGTCCTTCTTCACGCCGTTGTTCTTCATCTGCTTCGGCACGAGGTAGCGCCGCGCGATGTTCATCTTCTCGTCTTCGGTGTAGCCCGGCAGGCGGATCACTTCCATGCGATCGAGCAGCGGCGCCGGAATGTTGAGGCTGTTGGCGGTGCAGACGAACATCACCTGAGAGAGGTCGAAATCGACCTCGAGGTAATGGTCGTTGAAGGCCGCGTTCTGCTCCGGGTCGAGCACTTCGAGCAGCGCCGAGGACGGGTCGCCGCGGAAGTCCATCGACATCTTGTCGACCTCATCCAGCAGGAACAGCGGGTTGTGCACGCCGGTCTTGGCCATGTTCTGGATGATCTTGCCCGGCATCGAGCCGATGTAGGTGCGCCGGTGGCCGCGGATCTCGGCCTCATCGCGCACGCCGCCGAGCGACATGCGCACGAACTTGCGGTTGGTCGCGCGCGCGATCGACTGGCCGAGCGAGGTCTTGCCGACGCCCGGCGGCCCGACGAGGCACAGGATCGGGCCCTTCAGCTTGTCGACGCGCTGCTGCACGGCGAGATACTCGACGATGCGCTCCTTGACCTTCTCGAGGCCATAGTGGTCCTCGTCCAGCACCTTCTCGGCGCGGGCGATGTCCTTGATGACCTTGGTGCGCTTCTTCCACGGCACCTTCACCAGCCAGTCGACGTAGTTGCGCACCACGGTGGCTTCCGCCGACATCGGTGACATCAGCTTCAGCTTGCCGAGCTCGGCGACCGCCTTGTCGCGCGCCTCCTTCGGCATGCCGGCCTTCTGGATCTTCTGCTCGATCTCGGCGAGCTCGTTGGCGCCATCCTCCATGTCGCCGAGTTCTTTCTGGATGGCCTTCATCTGCTCATTCAGGTAGTACTCGCGCTGGCTCTTTTCCATCTGCGACTTGACGCGCCCGCGGATGCGCTTCTCGATCTGCAGCATGTCCATCTCGCCTTCGATCGCGACGAGGATGTGCTCGAGACGCTGCTTGACGTCGAGGATCTCGAGCACCTTCTGCTTCTCGGGGAGCTTGAGCGCCATGTGCGCCGCGACCGTGTCGGCGAGGCGGCCCGGCTGCTCGATGCCGGCGAGCGCGGTCAGCACCTCGGGCGGCACCTTCTTGTTGAGCTTGACGTACTGCTCGAACTGCGAGATCACCGAGCGGCCGAGGACGTCCATTTCCTTCTCGTCGTAGACCTCGGTGTCGGGCGCGAGCGTGACGTCGCAGGAATAGAACTCGCCGGTGTGGATCCGGTCGACGTGCGCGCGGTCGACGCCCTCGACGAGCACCTTGACGGTGCCGTCGGGCAGCTTCAGCAGCTGCAGGATCGCCGCGACCGTGCCGATGCGGTACAGGTCCTCGGCCTTCGGATCATCGACGTCGGCCTGTTTCTGCGCGACCAGCATGATGCGCTTGTCGGCCTTCATCGCGACTTCGAGCGCCTGGATCGACTTCTCCCGCCCGACGAACAGCGGGATCACCATGTGCGGATACACCACCACGTCCCGCAGCGGCAGGACCGGCAGGTTCTCGACGGTAGTGAGCTTCAGATCAGGAACGGCGGATTCGGACACGGGCAACCCTCACGCAGGACGGATACAGTCTAGCCCAGACGTGGGGGCGGGCCGCGTGAATTCAAGCACGGCGGCCGGTTGCGGCGGGATTTCAGCTCGCGATGCCGTGGGCCCGGCGCGGCGGCTCCTCGGCCGATTCCGACTTGTAGACAATATAGGGCTTGGTCTGCCCCTCGATCACCGTTTCGTCGATCACGACCTTCGACACGCCGCGCAGCGACGGCAGCTCGTACATGATGTCGAGCAGGATCGTCTCGAGGATCGTGCGCAGGCCGCGGGCGCCGGTCTTGCGCTGCATCGCACGCTGCGCGACGGCCTTCAGCGCCTCCTCGCGGAATTCGAGTTCGGCGCCCTCCATCTCGAACAGCCGCCGGTACTGCTTGGTCAGCGCGTTCTTCGGCTCGGTCAGGATCGACACGAGCGCCGCCTCGTCGAGCTCCTCGAGGGTCGCGACGACCGGCAGGCGGCCGACGAACTCGGGAATCAGGCCGTACTTGATCAGGTCTTCCGGCTCGACCTCGTGGAACACGTCGGGCCGGCCCGCCGCATTCATGTCGCGCACCTCGGAAGTGAAGCCGATGCCGCCCTTCTGCGTGCGGTTCAGGATGATCTTCTCGAGCCCCGAGAACGCGCCGCCGCAGATGAACAGGATGTTCGACGTGTCGACCTGCAGGAACTCCTGCTGCGGATGCTTGCGCCCGCCCTGCGGCGGCACCGAGGCGATCGTGCCTTCGATCAGCTTCAGCAGCGCCTGCTGCACGCCCTCGCCGGACACGTCACGCGTGATCGACGGGTTGTCGGCCTTGCGCGAGATCTTGTCGATCTCGTCGATGTAGACGATGCCGGTCTGCGCCTTCTCGACGTCGTAGTCGCACTTCTGCAGCAGCTTCTGGATGATGTTTTCCACATCCTCGCCGACATAGCCCGCCTCGGTCAGCGTGGTCGCGTCGGCGATCGTGAACGGCACGTTCAGCAGCCGGGCCAGGGTCTCGGCGAGCAGGGTCTTGCCGCAGCCGGTCGGGCCGATCAGCAGGATGTTGCTCTTGGCGATCTCGACGTCTTCCTTGGCGCGCGAGCTCGCGCTGCGGGTCTGCAGGCGCTTGTAGTGGTTGTAGACGGCGACCGACAGCACCTTCTTGGCGCGCTCCTGGCCGATCACGTATTCGTCGAGGACCTTCTTGATCTCGTGCGGCTTCGGCAGCTTGTCGCGCGCGCGGTCGGCGCGGTCTTCCAGCTCCTCGCGGATGATGTCGTTGCACAGTTCGACGCATTCGTCGCAGACGAACACGGACGGGCCGGCGATGAGCTTGCGGACCTCATGCTGGCTCTTGCCGCAGAACGAGCAGTAAAGCAGCTTGCCGTCGTCGTTGCGGCCGCGGGACTCGTCGGTCATTCAGGGGCCCCTGTCACCATGGTGCAATGGTTTTATAGCACGCGCCGAACGGGGGCGCAAAACACCCCAGGACCGCCCAAGCCCTTGATTCACTTGGCCGGGATGACCGGCAGGCGCTTCTCGAGCAGCTGGTCGACCAGGCCGTAGCCGATGGCCTCCTCGCCGCCCATGAAATTGTCGCGTTCGGTGTCCTGCTGGATCTTCTCGATCGGCTGGCCGGTGTGGCGGGCCAGGATTTCGTTCAATCGCTCGCGGGTGCGCAGCATCTCGCGGGCCTGGATGCTGATGTCGGTCGCCTGGCCCTGGAAGCCGCCCCAGGGCTGGTGGATCATCGCGCGCGAGTTCGGCAGCATGAAGCGCTTGCCCCTGGCGCCGCCGGTCAGCAGCACGGCACCCATCGACGCCGCCATGCCGACGCAGATCGTGCTGACGTCCGGCTTGATGAACTGCATCGTGTCGTAGATCGCGAGCCCGGCGCTGACCGAGCCGCCCGGCGAGTTGATGTACAGCGCGATGTCCTTGTCCGGGTTCTCGGACTCGAGGAACAGCAGCTGCGCGACGATCAGGTTCGCCATGTGGTCCTCGACCGGACCGACGACGAACACCAGCCGCTCCTTCAGCAGCCGCGAGTAGATGTCATAAGCACGCTCGCCGCGGGCGGTCTGCTCGACGACGATCGGCACCAGGTTCAGGGCTTGCTCGTTCATAGGCCGCCATTCTGCCCGAAGCGGGTCAGGTCCTTGAAGCTCGACGGCTTGTCGGTGACTTTGGCCCGCTCGACGATCCAGTCGACCAGCTGCTCCTCGAGCACCGCCGACTCGACCTGCCGCATCGCGTCCGCATTCTGTAAATAACTGCGCAGCATCTCGTCCGGATTGGGGTAGCTGCCGGCGATCTCCCGCAGGCGGGCCTGCACGCGCGCGCGGTCGACCTTGAGGTCGGCGCCGCGCAGCAGCTCGCCGATCACGAGGCCGAGCGCGACGCGGCGGCGCGCGGCATCCAGGAACTGCTCGCGGGGCGGCAGCTGGCTGACGTCCTTCGCGCCCATGCGCCGGCCGATGTCGACCTGCATCTCCTGCACGGTCTCGTCCACGAGGCCCTGCGGTACCTCGATCGGGTTCGCACGGTGCAGCGCATCCATCACCTGCACGCGCAGCTGGTTGCGGATCGCGTCGTCCAGCTCGCGCTCCATGCTCTCGCGCACCTCCTTGCGCAGCTGCTCGAGGCCGCCCTCCTTGACGCCGAACTCCGCGGCGAACGCATCGTCGAGCGGCGGCAGGCTCATTTCCTCGACCTTCTTGACCGTGATCGAGAATTCGGCGGTCTTGCCGGCGACTTCCGTGCCGCGGTAATCGTCGGGGAAATGCACGACCGCGGTGCGCGTCTCGCCCGGCGCGGCGCCGGCGAGCGCCTGCTCGAACTCGGCGAGCACCTGGCCCGCGCCGAGCACGACCGGCATGTCGCGCGCCTCGCCGCCCTGGAAGGCCGCGCCGTCGATCCGGCCGTCGAAGTCGAGCACCAGGCGATCGGTGGTCTTCGCGCCGCGCTCGACCGGCGTGTAGTCCGGCCGCTGGCCGCGCAGCGACTCGAGCATCTCCCCGACCTCGGCGTCGGTGACGCTCGCGGTGACCCGCTCGATCTCGAGCGACTCGACCGCGGCGGGCCTGATGTCGGGCAGCACCTCGAAGGTCGCGATGTACTTCAGGTCGGCGCCCGGGTCGAGCGCGACCGGCTGGATGCGCGGCCCGGTCGCGGGCTTCAGGTTCTGCTGCGAGACCGCATCGGCGAACGACGAGCGCAGCAGGTCGCTGACGACCTCGGTATGCACCTGGGTACCGTACTGCTGGCGCACGACGCCCATCGGCGCCTTGCCGGGCCGGAAGCCCTTCATGCGCGCGGTGCGTGCGATCTTCTTCAGCCGCTGGTCGACTTCGTCGGCCACCTGCTGTGCAGGCACCGCCACTTCCAGCCTGCGCTCCAATCCGCCGGTGGCGGTCAATGAAACCTGCATCGTGTCCTGCCTGCGATACCTGGTGCGAAAGGAGAGACTCGAACTCTCACGGGTTGCCCCACTGGAACCTAAATCCAGCGCGTCTACCAGTTCCGCCACTTTCGCTGGAAACTGGTGGGCCGTGTAGGAGTCGAACCTACGACCAAGAGATTAAGAGTCTCCTGCTCTACCAGCTGAGCTAACGGCCCGTCTGTCAATCTGGGGTGGACGATGGGACTCGAACCCACGACGGCCGGGATCACAACCCGGGGCTCTACCAGCTGAGCTACGTCCACCGTCAAGGGGTCGCGAGTATACCAGCGCGCGCGCGGCACTCAACCGTCCGGTCAGCCGCCGTTGCGGGTCCTCCTGATGAAGTCCGCGGTATTGTCGTGCAGCGCCTTCAGATCAGCGTCGCGCGCATAGACCATGTGCCCGGACTCGTACAGATGCGTCTCGATGTGGCCCTGCAGGGAGGCCTGGACCGGCAGCTGCGCGAGCTCGAAAACGGCCGCGAAATACGGCGTTGCGAGGTCGTAGTAGCCGCCGTGCATCTGCACCCGCAGGTTCGGATTGCGCTGCATCGCGACCGCGAGGTCGGGCATCACGTTGGTCGCGCCCTGCACCTTCGCGCCATAGCCGGGCGGCTGGTGCTGGAAGTCCCAGGTCTTCCACAGCCGGGCCGAGGCCTTGTAGCGCAAGCCCTCGCCGAACTTCAGCGTGCCGCGGACATAATCGTTGTAGGCCGACACATAGGCCGAGGAGATCGCCGCCGACTGCGGGTCGTACTGCGCCTCCTGGCTCAGCGGGTCGAGCGTCGGGCCGGAGAAGCGGCTGTCGAGCCTGCCTGCCGTGGTGTCGGCGCCGAGCAGCGTCTTGTCGAACTCGCCGCCGGTCACGCGCAGGTTCGCCCGCTCGAGGTAGTCGACCGGGAGCCCCGTGTAGCGGTGCAGCTGCGCGACGATCGCCGCGCGCCGCTGCGGATCGAGCTTCGCGCCGGCGGCGAGCGCCGGCAGGTACTCGTCGAGCGCGAAGCGCTCGACTTCGGCGAGGAACGGCTCGAGCGCCGCGGGCGGGTCCGGCAGGCGCTTGTGGTACCACGCGGTCGCCGCATAGGTCGGCAGCGCGAGCGCATAGGCCTGGTCGACGCCGGGGTTGAGCTGCGGCTCATCGACGCTGTTGTCGAACGCGAGGATCTGCGACAGCAGGATCACGCCGTTCAGGTCGAGCGAATAATCCTCCTGCAGCAGCCGCGCGACGACCGCGCTGCGCGTCGTGCCGTAGCTCTCGCCGAACAGGTACTTCGGCGAGTTCCAGCGCCCGTGGCGCGACAGGAACTCGACGATGAACTGCGCGAACGCATGCGCATCGGGATCGACGCCGAAGAACGCCTTCTCCTTGTCGGCGCCGCGCAGATGGCCGAAGCCGGTGCCCGGCGCGTCGATGAACACGAGGTCGCTCGCGTCGAGCAGGCTGTGGTCGTTGTTGACGATGCGGTACGGCGCCGCGGGCGTGTGCGAATCGGTCAGCGTCAGCACGCGCTTCGGGCCGAACGCGCCCATGTGCAGCCACACGGTCGCCGAGCCCGGGCCGCCGTTGTAGATGAAGGTGATCGGGCGGCTCGCGTCGGCGGTCCGGCCCTTGAAATACGCGACGTAGGACATCGACGCCTCGGGCGGCTGCGGCGGCAGCGGGCCCTCGCGCTCGCCGGCGGGCAGCGGCGGGTCGATGTCGAGCGGGTCGGTCGGGCGCACGACCAGCAGGCCCGCCTCGGCCTGGTAGTCGAGCTTCTGGCCTTCGACGGTGACCGAGCCCTGTGTGATCGAACGCGCGTCACTGAGGAAGCGCGGCGAGAGGCTCAGCGGCTCCGTGTCGGCGGGCGCCGTCGCGGACGACGCGGGCGCTTCCGCGGTGGCGGCATGCAGCGGCGCGAAAGCCGCGAATGCAAAGGCGGCGAGCATCAGTGTCGATATTTTTTTCATGCGGCTTCATCCTGTGCGTGGAGCGAAACGCCGATCGCGCGCCCGGCAGGACTCGAACCTGCGACCCCCGGCTTAGAAGGCCGGTGCTCTATCCGGCTGAGCTACGGGCGCATTGCCGGTACGCGAAGTGGTCGGGGCAGCAGGATTCGAACCTGCGACCCTCTGCTCCCAAAGCAGATGCGCTACCAGACTGCGCCATGCCCCGCGGCCGGCCATCGCGTGATCGATCCGCGATTCTACCTGCAATCCCGTAAAATGCGCTTCCCTTTCCACGAAGGAGCGCCGATGGCAGCACGCCTGATCGACGGCAAGCGCATCGCCGGCGAGGTCAAGGCCGAGGTCAGGGCCGAGATCGACGCGGCGCTCGCGCGCGGCCTGCGCCGGCCGGGCCTCGCGGTCGTCATGGTCGGCGACAACGCGGCCTCGGCGATCTACGTGCGCAACAAGCGCAAGGCCTGCGAGGAATCGGGCGTACTGTCGGTCGCGCACGATCTGCCGCAGTCGACCTCCGAGCGCGAGCTGCTGACGCTGATCGATGAACTGAACGGCGATCCGCGCATCGACGGCATCCTCGTGCAGCTGCCGGTGCCCGACCAGATCCGCCAGAGCGCGATCATCGACCGCATCGATCCGCAGAAGGACGTCGACGGCTTCCATCCGTACAACCTCGGCCGGCTCGCGCAGCGCAACCCGCTGATCCGCCCGTGCACGCCCTATGGCGTGATCCGCATGCTCGACGCCGAGGGACTCTCGGTGCGCGGCCTCGACGCCGTCGTCGTCGGCGCATCGAACATCGTCGGGCGGCCGATGTCGCTCGAGCTGCTGCTGATGGGCGCGACGACCACGGTCTGCCACCGCTTCACGCGCAACCTCGAGGCGCACGTGCGCGCGGCCGAGCTGCTGGTCGTCGCGGTCGGCAAGCCCGGCATCGTGCGCGGCGAATGGATCCGCCCGGGCGCGATCGTCGTCGACGTCGGCATGAACCGGCTCGAGAGCGGCAAGCTCGTCGGCGACGTCGAGTTCGCCGGCGCCTGCGAGCGCGCGGCGTGGATCACGCCGGTGCCCGGCGGCGTCGGTCCGATGACCGTGGCCATGCTGATGCGTAATACGCTGGAAGCGTCGCTGCGCCGCCAGGGGGCCTGAGGGCGTGGCGGCCGACATCGACCTGCCGCGCGAGCTCGGCTGGCACGCGCTGCGCTCGCGGGCCCTGTACCTCGACGTCGACGGCACGCTGCTCGATCTCGCCGACACGCCGGACCGCGTCGGCGCGCCCGCCGGGCTCGTCGCAGTACTCGACGCGGTCGGCACGCGGCTCGGCGGCGCGCTCGCGCTCGTCAGCGGACGGCCTGTCGAGGATCTCGACCGCCTGTTCGCGCCGCTGCGCCTCGCAGCGGTCGGCGTGCACGGCGCGCAGGTGCGCACGGCCGACGGGCCGCTGCGCGCGGCCGACGCCTTCGGGCAGCGCCTCGACCGCGTGCGCGAGGCGCTCGCCGGCCGGCTCGCGCAATGGCCCGGTGCGCTGGTCGAGGACAAGGGCCTGGCGCTCGCCGTGCACTATCGCAACGCGCCGGCCTCGGAGGACGCGATCCGCGGCGCGATGCAGCGGCTCGCCTCGCTCGCGGGGCCGAAGTTCGCGCTGCTGCACGGCAAGCAGGTGTTCGAGCTCAAGCCCGCGGCGCTGAACAAGGGCAGCGGCATCGCCCTGCTGCGCGAGGCGGCACCGTTCGCCGGCCGCCTGCCCGTCTGCATCGGCGACGACGTCACCGACGAGGCCGCGTTCGCCTACGCCAACGCGGCGCACGGCACCTCGATCGTCGTCGGCGACGTCGCGCGCAGCGCCGCCCAATTCCGTGTCGAGGCGCCCGGCACCGTGCGCGCCTGGCTCACCTCGCTTGCGCAGGAGGCGTAGATGAACGCCGATCCCAGCCTCGATCTCGCCGTCATCGGCAACTGCTCGATCGCCTCGCTGATCGATCGCCTCGGCCGCCATGTGTTCACGTGCCTGCCGCGACTCGACGGCGATCCGGTGTTCTGCCGCCTGCTCGGCGGCGAGGCGGCCGGCGAGTACTCGCTCGAACTCGCCGGCTGCGTGCGCAGCACGCAGCAGTACCTGCGCAACACCGCGATCGTCGAGACGCGACTCGAGGCCGCGGACGGCGCGGCGGTGCGGATCCTCGATTTCTGCCCGCGCTTTCGCCAGTTCGAGCGCAATTTCCGCCCGACGATGATCGTGCGGATCGTCGAGCGCGTCGCGGGCCGGCCGCGCGTGCGCGTGCGCCTGCAGCCGCGGCTGCACTACGGCACCGGCGGCTACACGGTGCGCCGCGGCAGCCACCACGCGCGCTACATCGCCGACGCGTTCGACCTGCGGCTCACGACCAGCGCGAGCCTCGACTACATCCTCGAGGAGCGCTTCTTCCCGCTCGAGCACTCGCTGACGCTCGTGCTCGGCCCCGACGAGTCGATCGCCGAGTCGGTCGAGCGGCTCGCCGCGCGCTTCCTCGACAGCACCGCCGAATACTGGCGCGACTGGGTGCGCACGCTCGCGGTGCCGTTCGAGTGGCAGGAGGCGGTGATCCGCGCGGCGATCACGCTGAAGCTGTGCAGCTACGAGGACACCGGCGCGATCGTCGCGGCGCTGACCACGTCGATTCCGGAGGCGCCCGCCAGCGCGCGCAACTGGGATTACCGCTACTGCTGGCTGCGCGACAGCCTGTTCACGGTCAAGGCGCTGAACCGTCTCGGCGCCACCCGCACGATGGAATCCTACCTGCGCTTCATCATCAACGCAGCGGCCGGCGCCGAAGGCTACGCGCTGCAGCCGCTTTACGGCATCAGCGGCGAGACGCAGGTCGAGGAACGCGAGATCGCGACGCTGCCCGGCTACCGCGGCATGGGACCGGTGCGCGTCGGCAATGCCGCGTGGCGCCAGTCGCAGAACGATGCCTACGGCGCGGTGGTGCTGTCGTCGATGCAGGCCTTCTTCGACGAACGCCTGCGCCAGAAGGCCGGCATCGACACGCTGCGCTCGCTGACCGCGATCGGTGAACACGCCTGGGCGCTGCACGACCAGCCCGACGCGGGCATCTGGGAGTTTCGCACCCGCAACGAGGTGCACACGTTCTCGGCGGCGATGTGCTGGGCCGCGCTCGATCGCCTCGCGCACCTGCACGCGCATTTCGGCGAGGCCGACGCGCAGACCTGGCGCACGCGCGCCGACACCGTGCGCGCGCGCGTGCTCGAGCGCGGCTGGAACGCGAAGCTCGACAGCTTCGTCGACGTGTTCGACGGCGATGGCGCCGACGCCAGCCTGCTGCTGCTGCCCGAGATCGGCCTGCTGCCGGCCACCGACCCGCGCTTCCTCGGCACGCTGCGCCTGATCGAGCAGCGGCTGAAGCGCGGCGAATTCCTCGCGCGCTACGACCGCGCCGACGACTTCGGCGCACCGAAGGTCGCGTTCAACCTGTGCACCTTCTGGTATATCAACGCACTCGCGGCGGCCGGCCGCCAGGACGAAGCGCGCGAGCTGTTCGTCTCGATGCTCGCGCGCTGCAACCACGTCGGCCTGCTGTCCGAGGACATCGACCCCGCGAGCGGCGAGCTGTGGGGCAACTTTCCGCAGACCTACAGCATGGTCGGCATCATCAACTCGGCGATGCGCCTGTCGCAGCCGTGGGAGTCGGCGCTGTGAGCCGCCTCGTCTGCGTCTCGAACCGGATCACGCTGCCGCGGCGTACGGCGGCGCCCGGCGGGCTCGCGGTCGGCGTGCTCGCGGCGATGCGCGACAACGGCGGCCTGTGGTTCGGCTGGAGCGGCGAGTTGAGCGCCGACACCACCGCACCGACCGCGATCACCGAGCGCGACGGCGTGCGCTACGCGACGATCGACCTGACGCAGATGCAGTACGACCGCTATTACAAGGGCTTCTGCAATACCTCGCTGTGGCCGCTGTTCCACTACCTGAGCGACCGCTTCCGCTACGACCACGAGTGGCACGACGGTTATCTCGCGGTCAACCGGCTGTTCGCCGCGCGGCTCGCGCCGCTGCTCGAGCCCGGCGACAGGATCTGGGTGCACGACTACCACCTGATCCCGCTCGCGCGCGAGCTGCGCGCGCTCGGCGTCACCCAGCCGATCGGCTTTTTCCTGCACATCCCGTTTCCGCACATCGAGGTGCTGCGCCTGCTGCCGGTGGCGGCCGAAATCATCCGCGACCTGACGCACTACGACCTCGTCGGCTTCCAGACCGAAGCCGACGAGCGCTCGTTCCGCGCCGGGCTCGCGCGCGTGTACGCGGGCGATGCGCCGCGCGTGCGCACCGGCGCGTTCCCGATCGGCATCGATGTCGACGCGGTGATCGCCGAGGCGGGTGCGGCGATGCGCACCGATCCGGTCAGGCGCATGATCGGCGGGCTGCTCGGCCGGCGCCTGATGATCGGCGTCGACCGGCTCGACTACAGCAAGGGCCTCGTCGAGCGCTTCAGCGCCTACCAGCGCTTCCTCGAGCGCAACGCCGAGCTGCGCCGCAAGCTGATCTACCTGCAGATCGCGCCGCTCAGCCGCGACGACATCCAGGCGTACTCGCAGATCCGCCAGGCGCTCGAGCAGGCGACCGGCCGCACCAACGGCCGCTTCGCCGACACCGACTGGACGCCGATCCGCTACCTCAACAAGAACTTTCCTCACGGCACGCTGATGGGCTTCATGCGTGCCGCCCAGGTCGGCATCGTCACGCCGCTGCGCGACGGCATGAACCTGGTCGCCAAGGAATTCGTCGCCGCGCAGGATCCGGCCGATCCCGGCGCGCTGATCCTCTCCTCGCTCGCCGGCGCGGCGCACGAACTCGACGGCGCCGTGATCGTCAATCCTTACGACCTGCGCGGGGTCGCGCAGGCGGTGGCGGCGGCGTTCGCGATGCCGCTCGCCGAACGCCAGCAGCGCCATGCGGCGATGCTGGCCGCGCTGCGCCGGCGCGACCTGCACGCCTGGTACCGGGGCTTCCTCGGCGCTATCGACGCCGCCAGACCGTAACGCCGCCGGGCTTGTCCTCGAGCACGATGCCCGCGGCCGCGAGCCGGTCGCGGATCCGGTCGGATTCCGCCCAGTCCCGCGCCTGCCGTGCCGCGACGCGCGCCGCGATCTGCGCCTCGATCGCCGCGTCGTCGAACGCGGCGCTCTCGCCACCCTGCCCCGCGGCCGCGAGCCTGAACCACTGTTCCGGCTCGACCGTCAGCAGGCCGAGCAGCCGCCCGAGCGCCGCGAGCTCGGCCGCGCGCGAGCAGGCGGTATCGTCGTCGCCGGCCGCGCGCGCCGAATTGAGGTCGCGCGCGAGCCCCTGCAGCACCGCGAGCGCCTGCGGGGTATTGAAGTCGTCGTTCATCGCCGCGGCGAATTCCTCGTACACGGCCGAATGCGCCCGTGCCGGCTTGCCGGGCCGCAGGCCGCGCAGCGCGGTGTAGAGGCGGGTCAGCGCCGCGTCGGCCTGCTCGAGCTGCGCGGTCGAATAGTTGATCGGCCCGCGGTAGTGGCTCGAGACCAGGAAGTAGCGCAGCACCTCGGGGTGGCGCAGCGTCGGCAGCACCTCGCGCAGCGTGAAGAAATTGCCGAGCGACTTCGACATCTTCTCGTCGTCGACGTTGACGAAGCCGTTGTGCATCCAGACCTTCGCGAACGCGTCGCCGGTCGCGGCGCAGGACTGCGCGATCTCGTTCTCGTGGTGCGGGAACTTGAGATCCATGCCGCCGCCGTGGATGTCGAAGCGCGTGCCGAGCAGCTCGGTCGACATCGCCGAGCACTCGATGTGCCAGCCCGGGCGCCCTGCGCCCCACGGCGAATCCCAGGCCGGCTCGCCGGGCTTGGCGGCCTTCCACAGCACGAAATCGAGCGGGCTCCTCTTGTCGGCGTCGATCTCGACGCGCGCGCCCGCCTCGAGGTCCTCGAGCCGCTTGCCCGACAGGCGCCCGTAGTCCTGGAACTTCCCGACCGCGTAGAGCACGTCGCCGTCGGCCGCGACATAGGCATAGCCCTTGTCGATCAGCGCGCCGATCATGCGCAGGATCGCCGGCAGGTAGCCGGTCGCACGCGGCTCGTGGTCCGGGCGCAGGATGCCAAGCGCGGCAAAGTCCTCGTCCATCGCGGCGATGTAGCGCGCCGTCAGCGCATCGATCGGCTCGCCGCCCTCGGCGGCGCGGCGGATGATCTTGTCGTCGATGTCGGTGATGTTGCGCACGTAGGTGACTCGCAGGCCCGTGTGCGCGAGCCAGCGGCGCACGACGTCGAACGCGACCTGCGAACGGGCGTGGCCGATGTGACAGTAGTCGTAGACCGTGATGCCGCAGACATACATGCCGACCTCGCCCGGCACCAGCGGCTCGAACTCCTCCTTGCGGCCCGTCAGCGAATTGTGGATGCGCAGCATGGTCAGCCAGCGTAGCGGATCAGGCGCTCGCGCGCCTTGGCGCGTGGCATCGCGCGCAGCAGCGGCGCGAGCTCCGGACCGTGGTCGAGGCCCGTGAGCGCGAGACGCAGCGGCTTGTAGAGCGCCGGGCCCTTGCGCCCGGTCGCCTCGCGCACCGCAGCGGTGATCGCGGCCAGGTCGTTGCCGCTCGCGGCCGCGGCGGCAGCGGCGGCGCCGAAGAACGCGCCGCCGGCATCGCGCACGACCGCGACGCCGGCCTCGGACAGCGACGGTGCGTCGCCGAACACGACCCGCGCCCAGGCGGCCACGTCGTCCGGGAAGACGACGTTCGGCCGCACGGCCGCGATGAAGGCCGCCTGTTCGGCCGGCGGCACGGCAGCGAGCGCGGCGCGGGCCCACTGCGCGAAGGCGTCGTCGGTGAGGCCGTGCACGGCTTCCTTCTGCCAGCTGTCGAGCTGCACCAGGTCGAAGCGGGCCGGCGAGCGACCGAGGCGGCCGATGTCGAAAGCCTCCGCCATGGCATCGATCGCGAGCGTGCCCTGTACCGCCGGCGCGTGGCCGAGCCGGAACAGGTGATTGCGCACCGCGAGCGCGAGATAACCCCGCTCGCGCAGGCCCGAGAGGCTCGGCGCCCCGTGGCGCTTCGACAGCGGCGCGCCATCGTCGCCGACGATCATCGAGACGTGGCCGTAGGTCGGCGCCGTGAGCCCGAGGGCCTTCAGCACGAGCAGCTGGCGCGGCGTGTTCGCCAGATGATCCTCGCCGCGCAGTACATGGCTCACGCCCATCAGCGCATCGTCGACCGCGTTGCAGAAGAAGAACGCCGCGGAACCGTCGGCGCGCCGCACGATGAAATCGCCGATGTCGTCGGTCGCGAAGCGCTGCGGCCCGTGCACGATGTCGTCGAAGACGACTTCGGCGCCCGGCTGCACGCGAAAGCGCAGCGTCGGCACGAGGCCATGCGCTTCGCGGTCGCGCCGCTGCGCGGCGGTGAGCTCGCGGCAGGTGCCCGCGTAGCGCGGCGGCCTGCCCGCCGCGAGCTGCGTGCGGCGCGAGAGCTCGAGCTCGGCCGGCGTGCAGTAGCACGGATAGGCCGCGCCGGTGACGAGCAGGCGCTCCTGGAAATCGGCATACAGCCCGGTGCGTTCGGACTGGCGGTACGGCGCCGAGTGGCCGCCGGTATCCGGGCCCTCCTGCCAGTCGAGGCCGAGCCAGCGCAGGTCCTCGACCAGCGCCTCGAGATACGCATCGCTCGAGCGCTCCGCGTCGGTGTCCTCGATGCGCAGGATGAAATGCCCGCCGGAGCGGCGCGCCAGCAGGAAGTTGAACAGCGCGGTGCGCGCATTGCCGAGATGCAGCGCGCCGGTGGGGCTCGGCGCGAAGCGGGCGACGAGAGTGGCCTCGGTCATGGGCGCCATCTTAGCGTGAAGCATCGCGCAGGATTGGTAGAATGGCCCGATGAACATGCGAAGACCTGCACGCCTCGCCGCCCTCGCGATCGCCCTCGCGATCGCCGGCGGCATGACCGCCCACGCGGCCGACGAGCCGCGCGTGCGCGTCACGACCTCGCTCGGCAGTTTCGTCATCGAACTGAACCCCGAGCGCGCCCCGCTCACGGTCGAGAACTTCCTGCGCTACGTCAGGGAGGGGCACTACACCAACACGCTCTTTCATCGCGTGATCGCGAACTTCGTGATCCAGGGCGGCGGCATCACGCCGGAGTACACGACCAGGCCCGCGCACGATCCGATCCCGAACGAATCCGGCAACGGCCTGCAGAACCTGCGCGGCGCGGTCGGGCTCGCGCGCGCCGCCGGACCACACACCGGCGATGCGCAGTTCTTCGTCAACGTCGGCAACAATGCCGACCTCGATCCGCTGCCGACCCGCTGGGGCTACGCCGTGTTCGGCAAGGTGGTCGAGGGCATGGATGTGGTCGACCGCATCTCGGTGCAGCCGACCGGTGCCGTCGCGACCCTGAAATCCGACGCACCGCTGAAGCCGGTGATCATCCAGAACGTCACGCTGATCGGCGGCGCGCCGGCCGAGATCACGCTGCCGGCGATCAGCCCGAGCACCGCTGTCGCGCCGGCGCAGCCCGCGCAAGCACCGGCCGACGCCGAGTCGCCAGCGGGCTCCACCGAGCCGCCGGCAGAACCACCCGGCCAGTGAGCCACCTGTTCGTCTCGGACCTGCATCTCGATGCGGCGGCGCCCGAGGCGAGCGATCAGTTCATCGCCTTCCTGCGCGGCGAGGCCGGCGCGGCCACCGCGCTCTACATCCTCGGCGACCTGTTCGAATCCTGGATCGGCGACGACGACGACGACCCGGAGCGCGCGCGCGTCTGCGCGGCGCTGCGCGACTATACCGCCGGTGGCGCGCCCTGCTTCGTCATGCACGGCAACCGCGACTTCCTGCTCGGCGCCGGCTTCGCCGCACGCACCGGCTGCCGGCTGCTCGCCGATCCGGTGCTGACCACGATCCACGGCGAGCACGCCCTGCTCGCGCACGGCGATCTCTTCTGTACCGACGACGTGAAGTACCAGCAGCTGCGCACGATCGTGCGCGATCCGGCCTGGCAGGCGCGCCTGCTCGCGGTGCCGCTCGCCGGCCGCAAGCTGCTCGCCGACGAGGCACGCGCCGGCAGCCGCGCGCACACGAGCCGCGTGCAGCCCGAGATCATGGATGCGAGCCCGGCCGCGATCGAGCTCGCCGCGCGCGCATTCGATGCCGACGTCGTGATCCACGGCCACACGCACCGCCCGGGCGTGCACGAGTTCGGCGTCGACGGCCGCCCATGCACGCGCATCGTGCTCGGCGCGTGGTACGAGCAGGGCAGCGTGCTCGAGTGGAGTGAGACGGGGCGCGTCCTGCGCACGCTGCCGCGATCCTGAGCGCCGCGCCACGGCTACGGTCCCGGCGGCCCCGAGTGAAAGCGGAACACCGGGTCGGGCGAGGTCACGAGCTCCGCCTCGACCTCCGCGAGCCGGCGCAGCCGTTGCTCCCAGTCGATGTCGCCGGCGTTCGCCTTCGCGTGTTCGATGTAGAGCTCGTGGTGGCGCGCCTCGGCGCGCTCGAGATCGGCATAGAACCCGCCCAGCGGCGGCGGCAGGCGCGGCGCGAGCAGGCGGAAGCGCTCGCAGGAGCGCGCCTCGATCAGCGCGCCGATCAGCATCAGGTCGAGCTTGCGGCGCGGCTCGGCGCTCGCCGCGTGACGGCGCAGCCCCGCGGCGTAGCGGCCCGGCTTCTGCCGCTCGAACGGCACCTCGAGCGTGCGCATCATGCGCACGACCTGCTCGAAATGCCGCAGCTCCTCGCGCGCGAGCCTCGCGAGCGCGACCGAGAGCGCGGTGTCCTCCGGGTACGCGAAAATCAGCGCGAGCGCGGTGGACGCGGCCTTCTTCTCGCAGTTGGCGTGATCGGTCAGCAGCGGCCGCCAGCGTTCCGCCGCCGCATCGACCCAGGCCGCCGGTGTCGCTGCCGCGAGGATCGTCATTCCGCAGCCAGCTCTTCGAGCGCCATCTCGAGTATCGCCGCGGCCTCGCCGGCGCTCGCGAAGCGCGCGTCGCGCTCCTTCGCCATCAGCCGGTCGATGATCGGCTGCGCGCGCGCGAGCGGCGGCGGCAGGCGCGGCACCGGCGAGCGCGCGTGCAGGTAGATGATCGCCATCGGGTTGTCGGCGTCATAGGGCTTCGAACGCACCAGCATCTCGTAGAGCACGACGCCGAGGCTGTAGAGATCGCTGCGCTCGTCGGTCGCCTGGCCGTGGCCCTGCTCGGGGCTCATGTAGTGCGGCGTGCCGAAGATCATGCCGGTGTCGGTGATCTCGAAGGCGAGCGCCTCGTGCTTGGCGAGCCCGAAGTCGATCAGCGCGAGGCTGCCGTCGTCGCGCACCATCACGTTGCCGGGCTTCAGGTCGCGATGGCGCACGCCGGCGGCGTGCACGGCCTCGAGCGCGCGCGCGATCTCGAGCGCGTAGCCGAGCGCCTCGCGCAGCGACAGCGGCGCGCGCATGCGCCGGCGCAGATCGCCGCCGGCGAAATACTCCATCACGATGAAGGCGTGATCGTCCATCAGCCCGAGATCGTGGATGCGCACGACGTTCGGGTGGCGCAGCCGCCGCACGATCTCGTATTCCTGCAGGAAGCGCTCGAAGGACTGGTCGATGCCGTCGGCGCGGCGCAGTGCGTGGGTGACCTTGAGCACGACGAGCTCGCCGGCCGCCTCGCTCTCGGCGAGATACAGGTCGGCGACCGAGCCGCGTGCGAGCTCGCGCACGCGCCGGTAGCCGCGCAGCGTCGCGTTGCCGAAGCGCAGCGCGTCCTGCCCCTCGGGCGTGCCGCGCCAGACCGCGAGCGCATCGAGATGCGCGAGCGCGGCACGCTCGAGCGCGTCGGTCAGCCGGCCGTTGTCGATGCGGCCGCGGCTGAAGCTGTCGAACGCGCCCGCCTCGATCGCCCGCTCGCGCGTCGCCTCCGCGTCGTCCGGCGCGAAGAACAGGATCGGCGCGAAGCCGGCGCGCGCACCGAGCTCTTCGAGCCAGCCGTAGGCCGCGCCGCGCGGCGAGTCGTGGTCGAGCAGCACGGCGTCGAAGCCCTGCGCGAGGAACTCGGGCGCGAGACGGCCACGGCGCACGGGGTTGTAGGTGACGATTTCGGCGTCGGGCCAGCGACAGGTCACGTGGTGACGGAGCAGCGCCCGGTAGCGCGGATCGTGATCGATCAGTAACAGGCGCATCGCCGGCATTAGAACATGTGCGCGAGACCGATGACGAGATCGCCGGCATTGGTGCCGGTGGCGCCCGTGTGCAGCAGCTCGCCGGCGGCCTCGAGCGCCGTGCCCGCATCGGCGCGCGCGAGCGCGACGTCGCCGTCGAGGCCCGCATCGAGGATGCGCTGCCAGCTGTCGCCATCGACGATCGCGCCGGCATCATCGGTCGGGCCGTCGATGCCGTCGGTGCCCGCCGCGAGCAGCGCGAGGCCCGCCTCGCCACGCAGCACGCGCGCGGCGGCGAGCGCGAGCTGCTGGTTGCGCCCGCCACGACCGGGTGCGGGCGGCAGCCGCACGGTCGATTCACCGCCCTGCACGATCACGTCCACCTCGCGCGTCGCGAGTTGCGTCGCGAACTGTGCACCGAGCGTCACCGCATCACCGGCGAAGCGCTCTCGCGCGGCGCGCACACGCAGGCCGGCCGCCGCCGCAGCCGCGCGCACGGCTTCGACGGCATCGTCGATGCTCGCGACGACATGGCGGCGCAGCCGGTCGCCCGGCGCAGGCCCGGCGAGCCCCGAGCCAATCACCGCCGGATCGTCACCCGGCACGTCGGAGAGATACAGCGCGAGCCCCGCGCTGCCCTGCAGGCGCGCGACCAGCGCACCGCCCTTGATCGCCGACAGCTCGCGCCGCCGCGCATTCACGGCCCCGATCGCCGCGCCCGAGGCAAGCAGGTCGTGATTGAGCGCGACGATCTGCGCGAGCGTGACGCCGTCACGCGGCACTTCGACGAGGCTCGACGCGCCGCCGGAGAGCAGGAACAGCGGCAGCTCGCCGGGCGCCAGTGACGTCACCGCCTCGAGCAGCCGCGCGCCGGCGGCGAGACTGCGCGCGTCGGGCACCGGATGCGCGGATTCGAGCACGGTCACGCGTTCCTGCGCACGCAGCGCAACGTCGACGTGGCCGCTCTTCGTGATCACGAGCGCGCGCGCGATGCGCGGGCCGAGCACGTCGAAGGCGCCGAGCGCCATGCGCGACGCCGCCTTGCCGACGGCCAGCACGACGACGCGGCGCGCATCCGGCGGCAGAATGCAGCCCGCATCCGCCAGCGCCGTCCGCACGCACGCGCGCCCGTCGACCGCCTGCAGCGCCCTGTCGAACCAGTCGAGAAGCAGTGCGCGCCCGCGCGGCGGCGCGGGCGCGCTCACCCGCCGTGCACGATCTTGAGATCGGCGCGCTCGCCGTTCCGGCGGCGGGCCTTGGCGGCATCGTTGCGCTCGGTGCGCAGCCGCTCGAGATAGGCGGGCGTCACGTCGCCGGTGACGTACTCGCCGGAGAAGCACGAGGTGTCGAAGCCCGCGATCTGCGCATCGTCGTACCGGCAGGCCTGCACCAGATCGTCGAGCGTCTGGTAGACGAGCCAGTCGGCGCCGATCGCCTGCGCGACCTCCTCGACGCTGCGTCCGCTCGCGACCAGCTCGTTCGCGGCCGGCATGTCGATGCCGTAGACGTTCGGGAAGCGCACCGGCGGTGCCGCCGACGCGAAATAGACCTTGCGGGCGCCGGCCTCGCGCGCGAGCTCGATGATCTGCGCCGAGGTCGTGCCGCGCACGATCGAATCATCGACCAGCAGCACGACCTTGCCGCGGAACTCGAAGTCGATCGCGTTCAACTTGCGGCGCACCGAGCGCTGCCGCTGCTCCTGCCCCGGCATGATGAACGTGCGGCCGATGTAGCGGTTCTTGTTGAAGCCCTCGCGGTACTTCAGGCCGAGGATCTGCGCGACCTGCATCGCCGCGGTGCGCGAGGTGTCGGGAATCGGGATCACGACGTCGATGTCGTGGTCGGGCCGCTCGCGGCGGATGCGCTCGCCGAGCTTGTCGCCCATGCGCATGCGCGCGCGGTACACCGAGATCCTGTCGATGATCGAGTCGGGCCGCGCGAAGTACACGTACTCGAAGATGCAGGGCGTGTGCTGCGCGCCGGTGACGAGCTGCTGCGCGTGCAGCCGCCCCTGCTCGTCGATGTACACGGCCTCGCCGGGACCGACGTCGCGCACGAAGCGGAAGCCGAGGCCGGTCAGCGCGACGCTCTCCGACGCGAGCATCCATTCGGCGCCCTTCGGCGTGTCGCGCGTGCCGAGCACCAGCGGGCGGATGCCGTGCGGATCACGGAAGCCGACGATACCGTGGCCGATCAGCAGCGCGACCGCCGCATAGCCGCCGCGGCAGCGCCGGTACACCGCCGACAGCGCCGCGAAGATGTCCGCCGGCGCGACCCGCTGCGTGCCGACGCGCTGCAGCTCGGACGCGAACACGTTCAGCAGCACTTCCGAATCGGACGAGGTGTTCAGGTGGCGCCGGTCCTCGCGGATCAGCACCTCGGCGAGCTCGGCGGCATTGGTCAGGTTGCCGTTGTGCCCGAGGCAGATGCCGTACGGCGCGTTGACGTAGAACGGCTGCGCCTCGGCGGCGCCCTCGCAGCCGGCGGTCGGGTAGCGCACGTGGGCGATGCCGACGTTGCCGCGCAGCTCGAGCATGTGATGCTGCTGGAAGACGTCGCGCACGAGACCGCTGCCCTTGCGCACGCACAGCTCGCCCTCGCTCGTCGTGACGATGCCGGCGGCATCCTGGCCGCGATGCTGGAGCATCGTCAGGGCGTCGTAGAGCCGCTGGTTGACCGGGCTCGTGCCGACGATGCCGACGATGCCGCACATGGCCTACTCCCCGCCGCCCGTCGAGAGCAGCAGCTCCTGAGCGCGCTCGACCGGATGATCGCCGACCAAGGTCCGCAGACCGTTCGCGGTGCCCTCGGCAAAGCGTTTCAGTTTCGCGTCCTGCCACCAGCGGGCGTCGTCGAGCTGCAGCGCATGCCCGAGGATCACGAGCGCGCCGATCACGACCAGCGCGCGCAGCACGCCGAAGAAGAAGCCGAACAGGCGGTCGACGCCGTGGAACAGCGACAGGCGCACGAAATGCGCGGCGAGCCAGCCGGCGAGCGTGCCGAGCAGCAGCACGCCGAAGAAGATGATCACGCGCGCCGCCCAGGGGCGCACGGTGTCCGAGTCGAGCAGGCCGCCGAGGTGCGGCTCGAGATCCGGGCCGAAGTGCCAGGCGAACCACAGCGCCGCGATCCAGGTGACGACCGCGATCGCCTCGCGCACCAGCCCCCTGAAGAGTCCGACGATCGCCGAGATCGCCACGATGCCGATCAACACGTAGTCCGTTGGCGTCATGACCCTTGCAGTCAGAATGCGCGAGTGCGGCGCGCGCGGATTGTACTAGATGGATGCACTCGCCGGAAAAGCAACCCCGTCACGGATGGCTGACGACTCTCGCGCCCTGCTCGCCGACCGCCCTGAGCCGCGCGACGAGCGCTTCGGCTTCGGCGCGCTCGGCGACCGGCCCGACGCGCACGCGATGCAGGCCGCGCCTGTCGGCCGGCGGCGCGATGTACGCCTTGAAGCCCGCCTTGCGCAGCTTCGCGACCAGCCGGTCCGCGTTGTCGCGCTCCGCGAAGCTGCCGATCTGCACGGCGAACCCCGGTGCGACGGCCACAGGCGGCACCGCAGCGGGCGACGCCTCGGCGGGCGGCGCCTTGGCGGACGGCACGACGGCCGCAGGCGCGCGATCGGCGGCCTCATCGGCGGCCGCCGCGACCGTCTGCCCGGCCGCCGGGGACGCACCGGAAGCGGCGGGCGTGACGGGCACGGCGGTCGGATCGGGCGCCGCGGCTGCCGGCGGCGCGGCGCTCTCGGGGTCGGTCAGGTCGATCGTGTAGGAGCGCAGCGGCGGCCCTTCGCCGCTCGCGCCTGTGGTCTGGCCGGCCGGCTGTGGCGGCCCGCTCAGCAGCGCGGGCACGACGATCACGACGAAGATGACGAGGATGACGGCCCCGGTGAGCCGGTCCCTGAACTGCTTGTTCACGCCGGAATCAGTATAGCCGAAGCCATTCGAGCACCGGCCCGACGACGTGGAACGAGCCGAACGCGACGACGCGATCGCCCGGGCGCGCGATCGCCTGCGCGCGCGTGCAGGCGAGATCCACCGAGTCGCACATGACGGCCGGCGCCGCGCCCGGCGGCAGCCGCTCGACGACGCTCGCGGCGGGCAGGCCGCGCGGCGGCGGCAGCGATGCGACGACCCAGGCATCGATCGCGGGCGCGAGCAGCCGGCCGATCGCCGCGACGTCCTTGTCGTCGAGGAAGCCCGCGACCGCGATCGTGCGCCCCGCGACCGGCCGCGCGGCCAGATGGCGCGCGAACGCCGCCGCCGCGGGCAGGTTGTGCGCGACATCGAGGATCCATTCGACCTCGCCGGGCACGATCTGGAAGCGGCCCGGCAGCCGCACGCGCCCGAGGCCCGCGCGGATCGCGGCGTCCGGCACGGCGATCGGACCGGCATCGAGCGCCGCGATCGCCGTCGCGGCATTGTCGAACTGGATGTCGCCGGCGAGTGCGGGCCGCGGCAGGCCGGTGATCGAGCGCGCGGCCGAGCGATAGTCCCAGCGCACGCTGTCGTTCCCGCCGTTCCCGGGGTCCCCGGCATCGCGCGCGTGCGCCCAGCTGAAATCGCGCCCCGCGAGCAGCGGCCGCGCGCCGATGCGCGCGATCTCGTCCCACACGCTCGCAGGCAGCGCGGCACTGCCCAGCACGGCGGGCCGGCCAGCGCGGAAGATGCCGGCCTTCTCGCGGCCGATGTCGTCGAGCGTGGGGCCGAGCCATTCGTGGTGGTCGTGTCCGATCGAGCACAGCACCGCGACGTCGGCATCGACGAGGTTCACCGCATCGAGGCGCCCGCCGAGGCCCACCTCGAGCACCTGCGCCGCGACCCCGCGGCGGCGGAAAACCAGCAGCGCGGCAAGCGCACTGAACTCGAAATAAGTGAGCGTCGTCGTGCCGCGCGCGCGCTCGATCGCCTCGAAGGCCCCGACCAGTTCCGCGTCCGTCGCCTCGACGCCGCCGATGCGCACGCGCTCGTTGTAGCGCACCAGGTGCGGTGAGGTGAACGCGCCGGTGACGACGCCGGCCGCGGCGAGCATCGCCTCGAGCAGCGCCACCGTGGAACCCTTGCCGTTGGTGCCGCCGACGATCCAGGTCGGGACCCCGGGGCGGTCGACACCGAGCGCGCGCGCAACCCCGGTCACGCGCGCGAGGCCGAGCTCGATGCTGCGGGGATGGATGCGCTGCTGCAGCTCGAGCCAGTCGGCGAGCCTGCGTGCCGGGGCGCCCACGCGGCCGGTCAGGCGACGGTCGCCGGCGGCGGCAGCTTCAGCAGCAGGCGGATCGCCGCGCCGAGCCGGTCACGCATGTCGCGCCGGTCGACGATCATGTCGAGCGCACCGTGCTCGAGCAGGAATTCGCTGCGCTGGAAGCCCTCGGGCAGCGTCTCGCGCACGGTCTGCTGGATCACGCGCGGGCCGGCGAAGCCGATCAGCGCGCGCGGCTCCGCGACATTCAGGTCGCCGAGCATCGCGAGGCTCGCCGAGACGCCGCCGGTGGTCGGGTCGGTCATCACCGAAATGAACGGCAGGTGCTCGCGCGCGAGCCGCGCGAGCGCGGCACTCGTCTTCGCCATCTGCAGCAGCGAGTACAACGCCTCCTGCATGCGCGCGCCGCCGCTCGACGAGAAGCACACCAGCGCCGCCCGGTGCTCGATGCAGTAATCGACCGAGCGCTTGAAGCGCTCGCCGACGACCGAGCCCATCGAGCCGCCGAGGAAGCGGAACTCGAACGCGCAGGCGACCACGTCGACGCCGAGCAGCTTGCCGGCGAGCGCGATCAGCGCATCGTTCTCGCCGGTGTTCTTCTGCGCCGAGGCGAGCCGGTCCTTGTAGCGCTTGCTGTCCTTGAACCTGAGCGGATCCTCGGGCGTGACCCCGGCGCCGATCTCGACGACCTCGCCCTCGTCGAGGAACATCGCGAGCCGCTCGCGCGCGCCGATGCGCATGTGGTGGCTGCACTTGGGGCAGACGTTGAGATTGCGCTCGAGCTCGGCGCGGTACAGCACCGCGTCGCAGGCCGGACACTTGATCCACAGCCCCTCGGGGACCGAGCGCGTGCGGCGCTCGGTCTTGATCCGCGAGGGCATGATCTTCTCGAACCAGGACATGTCAGGGCGGCATGATAGCGGAAACGCCGTCCGGCACCCCGAAGCGCTCCGGATAGCCCACGGCGGTGAAGTAGAGCCCGCCGGCGGGCGCAGTGGCGGCATTGAGCCTGCGGTCGCGGCCGGCGAGCACCTCGGCCGCGAAGGCGGGGGGTGCGTCTCCCCGTCCCACGTCGATCAGCAACCCGGCGATGATGCGCACCATGTGGTGCAGGAAGGCGTTCGCGGTGACCCGCAGGGTGACCCGCTCGCCGTCCCGCGCGACGTCGATCGCCGTCACGCGCCGCCGCGGCGTCTTCGACTGGCACTCGGCCGAGCGGAAGGCGCTGAAGTCGTGCTCGCCGAGCAGCGCCGCCGCCGCCTCGCGCATGCGCCCGACGTCGAGCGGCCGGTGTACCCATGCGACGCGGTCCGCGGCCAGCGCGGGCCGCGCGCTGCGGTTGACGATCTCGTAACGGTAGCTGCGCGCGACGGCGCTGTAGCGGGCGTGGAAGTCGCCCGGCATCTCGCGCGCCCAGTGCAGCGCGATGTCGGCGGGCAGGCGCGTATTGGCGCCGAGGACCCAGGCGCGCGGCGTGCGCATCGCGCCGGTATCGAAATGGATCACCTGCCCGAGTGCGTGCACCCCGGTATCGGTGCGGCCCGCGCAGACGACCGTGACCGGCTCGTCGGCGACGCCCGCGAGCGCCGCCTCGACCTCGCCCTGCACGGTGCGCTGGCCCGCCTGGGCCTGCCAGCCGCTGTAGGCGGTGCCGAGGTATTCGACCCCTGCCGCGACACGCGGCATCAACCCGGCAGGGTGTCGATCAGCCGCTGCGCCTCCTGCTTCTGCGAGACCGAGCCTTCCTGCAGCACTTCCTTCAGGATGCTGCGGGCGCCGTCGGGATCACCCATGTCCATGTAGGCACGCGCCAGATCGAGCTTGGTGCCGACCTCGCTCATCGTGACGGGCTCGAGGTCCGGCAGCGCGAGGTCTTCCGGGCCGATCTTCTGGGTCGCCGCGAAGGTGCCGTCGGCGTCGCCCGACGATGTGCCGACGTCGAGATCGAGGCCGTTGCGCGTCGTCGCGCCGCCGAACGCATCGGTGGCGCCGAAGTCGACGTCGATGTCGGGCTTCAGTGCCGCCAGGCGCGAAGTCTCGTCGCGCGCATCGTGCACCTCGGGCAGCGCCTGGAGCGAAGCCGTGGCGTTGATGTCGGCGATCGCCGGGTTGGTGCCGGTCTGGTCGGTGCTGTCGATCGTGTACCAGCTGCCGGTGCTCGAAGCCTGCTCGGACTCGCCGCTCGCGCGCCGCTCGGCTTCCTCGATGATTTCACGCGAACGCGCATCGAGGCCCGCGACCATCGTCGGCGCATCGGCCGCGGCCTGCGTGTCGCTGTCGAGCGCGCCGAGATCGAGCCCGAGATCGTCGATCGCGAGCTCGGCGGTCTGCTCGCCGCCGCCCTGGCGCATCGCGACGTCGAGCTTCTGGCGGATCGTGTGGTCGTCACCCGTGCGCAGCGCCGGCTGTTCGACGGTCGGCGCATCCATCGCATCGCCCAGCAGCGCGGTGCGTTCGACCGTCGCCTCGGACGGCATCTGCGCGGTCATCTCGCGCGTCGTGTTGCCGCTGTGGTCGGTACCGCGCGACGGATCGTCGAGCACGAAGTCGAGGTCGGCGCCGGCCGCGCCCGGCAGCGCGCCGGCTTCGCCGGTCGGGTCCTTGTCTTCGAGCTCGGCAATGGCGCTGTCGCCGAGCGCGGTGTTGAAGTCGAGATCGACGCCGGCACGCGGCGCCTCGCCGCCCGGATCGCCGAGCAGGTCGTAATCGACGCGGTTCTGGCCGCCCTCGAGATCGAGGTCGATGCCGCCGGCAATGGCGCCGCCCGCGGCGGTCGCCTGCTGGAACAGCTCGTCCTCGGGCGCGAGCTGCTTGCCCATGATCACGATCTTGTCCCACTCGCCCGCCGGCGCATCGGCACGGCTCGCGGCGAGCTCGCGCGCGGTCGCGAGGAACTGGTCCTTGTTGCCCCAGACGAAGAACACTTCGAGGAGCTTCAGCCTGAGGTCGCGGCGCGCGGGCTCACGCTCGATCGCGATGCGCACGAGATCCGCGGCCTGGTCGTAGAGACCGTAGGCCATGTGGAAATCGGCTTCGGCGAGCGGATCGCCCTGGTCGAGGTTGATCGCCGTCTCGCCGCTGATCGTCTGGTCGGCCGGAGTCGTGACCACCTGCGGCGGGCGGCGGAAGCTGCCGGACTCCTCGAGCCGCGGGCGCTCGTGCGAGCCGGATTCCTCGACGAGGAAGCTCTCCTCCTCTTCGCCGCCGACGGGCTTGCGCAGCCGGGCGGTATCGGTCAGCCCCGAGCGACGTTCGACGGACGCGGCACCGGCCTCGGCCAGTCGACCGATCGAGTTGTCGAAGGCATCTTCCTGGCCCGCCTTCCACTTGCGGTAGCCGAACAGGCCGAGCAGCAGGGCCAGCAGCAGCGCCGGGATGTACCAGTAGGCGCGCAGCGTATCGATGAACGAAGTGCCCTGCTCCGCCGCGGGCGCGGGCCTGGCGGCCGGCGCCGGCGTTTCCTCGGCCTCTTCAGCCGCTTCCTCGGCCGGCGCGGGTTCCGCACCCGCCTCGGCACCCGTGTCCGGTGGCAGCACGCTCTCGGCCGGCACCTCGTCGATCTGTGCGGTCTCGCCCGCGGCCTCACCGGCCGTCTCGCCCGGCGCGCCCTCGGCCGCGGCGGGCGGCTCGGGCTGCGCCGGTGCCGGCTGGCCCCTCGCGGCGGCGAGCTGCGCCTGCAGCCTGGCCAGATCCGCGTCGCGGATTCTCAGTTTCTCGTTCGCCGCGCTCAGCTCGCCCTGCAGCCTCTGGACCTCCGCCTCGAGTTCCTGCGCGCGCGCAGTCGCACCGGCACTGCTGCCACCGGTGCCTGCACCGGCCTCGCTCGGCGGCACGAGCCGCAGCCGCTCGGACTGGCTCGCCCCGCCGCCCTGGCCGCGCCAGGCGGCGTACTGGCGCCGCACTTCGGCGGACGCCTCACCCTGGCTGATCGCCGCAAGGGTGGCGGCATCGGGCACGCGCAGCACGGCGCCCGAATGCAGCTCGCTCATGTTGCCGTTGAAGGCCGAAGGATTGGCCTGGTAGAGGCCCAGCATCATGCGCTGGGAATCGGCGCCGCCCGTGAGGGCGCCTGCGATCGAAGTCAGCGTGTCGCCGCGGCGCACCGTGTAGCTGCCGTCGGACGCGGCCGCCGTGCCCGATGACGGGGCGCTGGCCGCGGGGCGCGGCGCCGGGGCCTGCGCCGGACGCGCGATCTCGCCCTGCCTCGAAGCACCCACCGCCGGGGCCGCCACCGGCCTCGAGGCGACGGCCTCGCCGGGTGCGAACACCGGCGGGTCGATCAGCAGCGTGTATTCGCGCACGAGCCGGCCGCGGGCCCAGTTGACCTCGACCAGGAGGGTGACGAACGGCTCGGTGACGGGCTCCTGCGAGCGCAGGCGCAGCAGATGGCGGCCGTCGGCGGCCGTCTCCTCGGTGACCGTGACGCCCGACAGGAAGGCCGGCCAGTCGAGGGCGTAGCGGGCGAAAGTCTCGCGCGAGGCGAGCTGCGGCTTCAGGGTCGCCAGCTCGTCGGCGGTCGCACCGATCAGCTCGATTTCGGCGTCGAGGGGCGCATTCAGGCTCGAATTGAGGCGTATGTCGCCCAGACCGAGAGCCAGTGCCAGCTGCGGCAGCAGCAGCAGCGCAAGTGCCAGCACCCGCGATTTAGCAATCATTCTGACTCCCCGTACGTCCCGGTGCAGCTATTTTCACCATTAGAAACAGCAAGTTATGGCCGAAATCTCGGCTGCTACCCGCGTCGCTCCGCATTATGACTCATAAAAAGTCGCGCGCCAAAATCTCTGCAATCTGCACGCTGTTGGTCGCGGCGCCCTTGCGGATGTTGTCGGCGACGATCCACAGGTTAAGTCCCATCTCGTGCGAGATATCCTCGCGGATTCTCCCGACATAAACTGTGTCGTGGTTCGCTGCCTCGGTCACCGCCGTCGGATACCCGGCAGGGACCCGCTCGTCGAGCACCTCGACCCCCGGAGCCTTCTCGAGCAGCGCCCGCGCATCGGCGGCGGTCAGCTTGCGGCGGGTCTCGATGTGCACCGCCTCGGAGTGGCCGTAGAACACCGGCACCCGGACGGTGGTCGAATTCACGCGCATGGCGGGCTCGCCGAAGATCTTGCGGGTCTCCCACACCATCTTCATTTCTTCGCGCGTGTAGCCGTTCGCCTCGAAGCGGTCGATCTGCGGCACGCAGTTGAAGGCGATCTGCTTCGCGGTCGTCTTCGGCGCGCCGGCCTCGCGGCCCGAGAGCAGCGCCGCGCTCTGCGCGGCGAGTTCCTCGACCGCCTCCTTGCCCGCTCCCGACACCGACTGGTAGGTCGCGACGTTGATGCGCTCGATGCCGGCCGCGTCGTGGATCGGCTTGAGCGCGACGACCATCTGGATCGTCGAGCAGTTCGGGTTCGCGATGATGCCGCGCGCCTTGTAGCCGGCGATCGCCTGCGGATTGACCTCGGGCACGACCAGCGGGATGTCGTCGTCGTTGCGGAATTCGGAAGTGTTGTCGATCACGACGCAGCCCGCGGCCGCGGCCTTCGGCGCGTACTCGCGGGAAACCTCGCCGCCGGCCGAGAACAGGCCGATGTCGGCGCGCGAGAAATCGAAGCCGTCGAGCTCGAGCACCGGATACTTCCGGCCACGGAATTCGACCGACTTGCCGAGCGAGCGGTTGCTCGCGAGCGGGAACAGCTCGCTGACCGGAAAGTCGCGCTCCTCGAGGATCTTCACCATGGTGTCGCCGACGAGGCCCGTGGCGCCCACTACCGCAACCCGAAACTGTCTGCTCATATCACCGGAGTCGTAGATATCACATCGCCATTCTGCGCGCGATGGCGCAGGTAATGGTCCATCAGCACGAGCGCCAGCATCGCCTCGGCGATCGGCGTGGCGCGCAGTCCGACGCACGGGTCGTGCCGGCCCGTGGTCACGATCTCCACGGCGTTGCCGTGCACGTCGATCGTCTCGCCGGGCACCTGGATGCTCGAGGTCGGTTTCAGCGTGACGTGCACGACGATGTCCTGCCCGCTCGAGATGCCGCCGAGCACGCCGCCGGCGTGGTTCGACCTGAAGCCCTGCGGCGTCAGCAGGTCGCGATGCTCGCTGCCGCGCTGCGCGGCCGCGCGCACGCCGGCGCCGATCTCGACCGCCTTGACCGCATTGATGCCCATCATCGCACTCGCGAGCGCCGCGTCGAGGCGCTCGAACACCGGCTCGCCGAGACCCGGCGGAACGCCGGCGGCAATCACGGTCACGCGCGCGCCGATCGAGTCGCCGGCGCCGCGCAGGTCCCAGATCAGCTGCTCGAGTTCGGCGACGCGCGCCGGGTCGGGGCAGAAGAACGGATTCTGGTACGCGAAGGCCGGATCGACCGGCTCGATCTCGAGTGCGCCGATGCGGCTGAGATAACCGTGGATGCGCACGCCGAGCCGCACGCCGAGGTACTTGCGCGCGATCGCGCCGGCCGCGACGCGCATCACGGTCTCGCGCGCCGACGAGCGCCCGCCGCCGCGATGGTCGCGCAGGCCGTATTTCTGCTGGTAGGTATAGTCGGCATGGCCCGGGCGGAAGCGGTCGCGGATCTTCTCGTAGTCGCGCGCGCGCGCGTCGGTGTTCTCGATCAGCAGGCCGATCGGCGTGCCGGTCGTGCGCCCCTCGAACACACCCGACAGGATGCGCACCTGGTCGCCCTCGCGACGCTGGCTCGTGAACTTCGAGGTACCGGTGCGGCGGCGATCGATGTCGGGCTGCAGGTCAGCTTCGGACAGCTCGAGCCCCGGCGGGCAGCCGTCGACGATGCAGCCGAGCGCCGGGCCGTGGCTCTCGCCGAAGCTCGTCACCGTGAACAACCTGCCGAACGTATTACCGGACATCCCGAACCTGCTCAGCCGTCAGCACGAACACCCCGCCGCCGCCGCGCTCGAACTCGAGCCACGTGAACGGCACGCGCGGATACTTGCGGCTCACGAGCGCCGCCGAATTGCCCACCTCGACCACGAGCAGGCCTTGCGGCCGCAGATGGCGCCCCGCCTCGCGCAGGATCACGCGCACTGAATCGAGTCCGTCGTCGCCCGCGGCGAGCGCACCGCGCGGCTCATGCCAGTACTCCGGCGGCAGGGCCGCCAGCTCTTCGGCCCCGACATAAGGCGGGTTCGACACGATGATATCGTAAGCGCGGCCCGCGAGCGCCGCGAAATGGTCCGAGCGCACGAGGCGGACGCGGCGGCCGAGCCGGTGCCGGCGCACATTGATCGCGGCGACCTCGAGTGCATCGGCCGAGATGTCGGTGGCGTCGACCCGCGCGCGCGGCAGCGCCTTCGCGGTGGCGATCGCGATGCAGCCCGAGCCGGTGCCGAGATCGAGCACGTCGGCGACGCGCCGCGCGTCGATCCAGGGCGCGAAACGGCGCTCGATCAGCTCGGCGAGCGGCGAGCGCGGGATCAGCACACGCTCGTCGACGTGGAACGGCAGGCCCGCGAACCAGGTGCGCTGCGTCAGGTACACGACCGGCACGCGCTCGTGGATGCGCCGCTCGAGCAGCGCATCGATCCCGCGCCGCGCGGCGCGGCTCACGCGGCGCGAATAATCGCGCGGCCGCGGCGGCACCGGCAGGTCGAGCACGTGCCAGACGATCGCGGCGGCATCGTCACGCGCATTGTCGGTGCCGTGGCCGAAATACAGGCCCGCGCGCGCCAGGCGCCGCGCCGCGCCGGCGATCGTCGTGCGCACGGTCGGGACCTTGCGGTGATTGTGGGATAATCGCGTCATGGCCACTCCAAAATCCTGGCTGCCGTGGGCAGCACTCGCGGTCGTCGCGGCGCTCGGCGGCGTCTGGCTCGCCCGTTCGACGCTGGCACCCGCCGCGGCGCAGGCGCCGCAACTGCAGGGCGGCACCTGGCTGCCCGAACCGCGCGAGGTCGCCGCGCCCGCGCTCGTCGACAGCCGCGGCGCGCCGTTCACGCAGGACTCGTTCACCGGCCACGCGAGCCTGCTGTTCTTCGGCTTCACGCATTGTCCGGACCTGTGCCCGACGACGATGGCGCTGCTCGCCCAGGTGCGGCGCACCGCCCGGACACCGTTCACGGTCTATCTCGTCTCGGTCGATCCCGAGCGCGACACGCCCGAAGTGCTGCAGGCCTACCTGCGCGGCTTCGATGCGGAGTTTATCGGGCTCACCGGCGCGCCGCTCGACATCAAGGGCTACACGCGCACCTTCGGCGCCGCGGTCGCGAAGGTCGAGCTGCCGGGAGGCAGCTACACGATGGATCACTCGGCGGCACTGTTCCTGCTCGACGGGCACGGCCGGCTGCGCGCGATATTCACCCCTCCCTACCAGGTCGAGAGCCTCGCGGCCGATCTCGACGCGGCGATCGCGGCCACGCGCGGATGAGCGACACCGACGGGCTCGGCGCGCGCCTGTTCGTCGGCCTGCAGTACCTGCTGCCGCAGCACGCGCTGTCCCGACTCGTCTACCGTCTCGCGCGCGTGCGCACGGCCTGGCTCAAGAACCTGCTGATCGACGCCTTCGTGCGCGAGTTCCGGCCCGACATGAGCGACGCGGCGCAGGCCGACCCGCGCAGCCATCCGACCTTCAATGCCTTCTTCACCCGCGCGCTGCGCGACGGCAGCCGCCCGGTCGACGCCGATCCGGCCGCGATCGTCTCGCCGGTCGACGGCACGGTGAGCGAGTGCGGGCCGATCCGCGGCGATCGCCTGCTGCAGGCGAAGGGCCACGACTACACGCTCGGCGCGCTGCTCGCGGGCAACGAGGCGCTCACGCACCGCTACGAGGGCGGGCTCTACGCGACGCTTTACCTCGCGCCGTTCAACTACCACCGCATCCACATGGCGCTGGCCGGCACGCTGGCGGCCGCGGCCTACGTGCCGGGCTGGCTGTTCAGCGTCAACCGCACGACCGCCGCGCACGTCGCGGGCCTCTACGCGCGCAACGAGCGCATCGTGTGCCACTTCGAGGACCCGGCGACGCCGCATGCGCTGATCCTCGTCGGCGCGCTGAACGTCGGCAGCATGGAGACGGTCTGGCACGGCGAGGTCACGCCACGCACGCCGCGCGCCGCGGCGAAGCTGCGGCCCGGTCCGGAGCGCGCGCCGCTCGCGCTGCCGAAGGGCGCGGAAATGGGGCGCTTCAACATGGGCTCGACCGTGATCCTGCTGCTGCCGCCGGGGCGCGCGCACTGGGATACCGGGCTTGCGGCCGGACGCACCGTGCGCGTCGGCGAGCGCATCGGCACGCTCGAGCCACCGCGCCTCGCTGCCGGCGGCGGGTGATGACCGTCGCGGCCGACGATTTCGCGCCCGGCGCGACGCTGTCGACGCTCGCGCGCCGTGCGCAGGCGCTGGCCGAGGTGCGCGCCTTCTTTGCCGATCGCGGCGTCATGGAAGTCGACCCCCCGGCGCTCGTCAACGCGCCGGTGACCGACGTGAACCTGCATCCGGTCCGGGTGCGACTGCCCGGCGCGCCGGCCGGCGCCCCCGAACGTGCGCTGCACACCTCACCCGAGTACGCGATGAAGCGGCTGCTCGCGGCCGGCAGCGGCGACATCTACTTCCTCGGCCACGCGTTCCGCGGTGCCGAACGCGGCCGCCTGCACAACCCGGAATTCACGCTGATCGAGTGGTATCGGCTCGGCGGCACGCTCGAGCGGCTGATGGCGGAAGTCGCGGCGCTGGTCGCGCGGCTCTGCGCGCGCGAATTCGCGATCGAGCACGTCAGCTATCGCGATGCCTTCGCCGGCGTAACCGGCCTCGATCCGCTCGCGGCGCCGGATGGCGATCTCGCGCAGGCCGCGGCCGCGCTCGGCCTCGACGCGGCCAGCGCGCGCGCGAGCACGCGTGACGAGCTGCTCGACCTGATCGTCGGCGCGGCGGTCGGCCCGCAGCTCGGCCGCGGCCGGCTCACGTTCGTGCACGGCTATCCGGCCTCGCAGGCCGCGCTCGCGCGGCTCGATCCGGCCGATCCGCGCATCGCGCTGCGCTTCGAGCTCTATGCCGAGGGCATCGAGCTCGCCAACGGCTTCGATGAGCTCGCCGATGCCACCGAGCAGCGCGAGCGCTTCGAAGCCGAGCAGCGCGAGCGGGCGCGGCGCGGCCTGCCGGTCGGGCCACTCGACGAGCGCCTGCTCGCCGCACTCGCCTCGGGCCTGCCCGCCTGCGCGGGCGTCGCGGTCGGCTTCGATCGCGTGCTGATGCTCGCGACCGGCGCCGACTGTATCGATCAGGTGCTGCCGTTTACACTCGAGCGCGCATGAGCCACGCGATCACCCACTACGATTTCGCCGACAAGCCGCGCGCCTACCGCGAACTCGCGCGCGACCTCGCGGCGCTGCTCGCCGGCGAGCGCGACTGGATCGCCAATGCGGCGAACGCCGCCGCGCTCATTTTCAGCGCGCTGCCGGATCTGAACTGGGCGGGGTTCTATGTGCCGGCACGCACCGCCGGCGGCGCCCGCGAGCTGATCGTCGGGCCGTTCCAGGGCCGGCCCGCCTGCGTGCGCATCCCGATCGGCGACGGCGTGTGCGGCACCGCGGCCGTGCGCCGCGAGACGATCGTCGTGCCCGACGTCAACGCCTTCGACGGCCACATCGCCTGTGATTCGGCCTCGCGATCCGAGATCGTCGTGCCGCTGCTGCGCACCGGCGTCAGCGGTGCCGCGGCCTTCGTCGGCGTGCTCGACGTCGACAGCCCGCGGCTCGCGCGCTTCGACGACGCCGATCGCGCCGGGCTCGAAGCGCTCGCCGCGATCATCACCGCCGCGAGCGACTGGCCGGCGCCCTAGCGCGCGACCGCCACGCCTCCCGGGATGTCTCTGCCCGTCGCGCGCGTTCGGCTGTTCGGGCGCGCTCAGCCCTTCGCGCGCGAGATGTACTCGCCGGTGCGCGTATCGATGCGCAGCGTCTCGCCTTCGTTGATGAACAGCGGCACGCGCACGACCGCGCCGGTCTCGAGCTTCGCCGGCTTCTGGCCGCCGGTCGCGGTGTCGCCGCGCACGCCCGGGTCGGTTTCGACCACCTTCAGCTCGATGTGCGGCGGCGGCGTGATCTGCAGCGGCACGCCGTTCCACAGCGTGACCATGCAGACGGTGCCGTCCTTGAGCCACTGCGCGGCATCGCCGACGGCCGTCTTGCCCGCGGTGTGCTGCTCGAAGCTGTCGGGCACCATGAAGTGGTAGAAGTCACCGTCCTGGTAGAGATACTGCATGTCGATGTCGACGACGTCGGCCGCCTCGGCCGTGTCGCCCGACTTGAACGTGCGCTCGATCGTGCGCCCGGTCTTCAGGTTGCGGACCTTCACGCGATTGAACGCCTGGCCCTTGCCGGGCTTGACGAATTCGTTCTCGAGCACGACGTAGGGGTCGCCGTCGAGCAGCAGCTTGACGCCGGAGCGGAATTCACTGGTGTTGTAGGTGGCCATTTATTTCTCGCAGGTCGGGGCCCAGAATGCGGACCCCGATCCGAGGCCCCCAAAAAAGGGCGCAAATGATACCGGCTGAACTTTCCAGCCGCCACCGGAGCTCCTGGCAGGCCGAGCTGGCGGCGGCGATCACCGACCCCGCCGAACTGCTCGCCGCGCTCGCGCTCGACCCGGCGCTGCTGCCCGCGGCGCGCAGCGCCGCGGCGGGCTTTCGCCTGCGCGTGCCGTGGTCCTACGTGCGGCGCATGCGTCGCGGCGACCTGCACGACCCGCTGCTGCGCCAGGTGCTGCCGGTCGGCGCCGAGCTCGCCGAGGTCCCGGGCTTCGTCGCCGATCCGCTCGGCGAGCGCGCCGCGAATCGCGTGCCGGGGCTGCTGCACAAGTACCGGGGACGTGCGCTGCTGGTCACGACCGGCGCCTGTGCGGTGCATTGCCGCTACTGCTTCCGCCGCGAATTCCCGTACGCGGAGCAGGTCTCGGGCGAGGGCCGCTGGGACGCCGCGATTGCCGCGATCGCCGCCGACCGCAGCATCGAGGAAGTCATCCTGAGCGGCGGCGACCCGCTCGTGCTGTCGAATGCGCGCCTCGGCGCGCTGACCGCGCAGCTCGTCACGATCGGACACGTGCGCCGCGTGCGCGTGCACACGCGCACGCCGGTGGTGCTGCCGTCGCGCGTCGACGACGGGCTCGTGCAATGGCTCGCCTCGCTGCGCCGGCCGGTCGTCGTCGTGCACGTGAACCACGCGCAGGAGATCGACGCCGAACTCGCCGCCGCGTTCGCGCGGCTGCGCGCGGCCGGCGCGACCGTGCTCAACCAGTCGGTGCTGCTCGCCGGGGTCAACGACAGCGCCGGGGCGCTCGTCGCGCTCTCGACCGCGCTGCACGACGCCGGCGTGCTGCCCTACTACCTGCACCTGCTCGACCGGGTGCGCGGCGCGGCGCATTTCGACGTGCCGGCAGAGCGCGCCCGCGCGCTGATGCGCGATATCGGCGCGCGCCTGCCCGGCTATCTGGTGCCGAGGCTCGTGCGCGAAGAAGCCGGGGCCCCCGGCAAGACGCCCGTGCTGTAACCTGTAGACCTTCGATGAGTCGCTTTTCCGGAGGTTGCCCTGGCTGACACATCCGCCGTCCCGGTTATCGTGTTCGCGCCGTCCCGCGATCCGGTCGAGGCCATCAATTCGCAGCTGCGGCGCGCGGGCCATGCCGTGCACTGCACGTGGATCCCCGCGCTCGGCGACCTCGGCGACGCGCTGACGCAGTTGAACCCCGAGATGCTGATCTGCCGGCCGCAGGCCGACGGCGAGCTGTCGGCGGTCGCGGCGGTGCGCACCCAGCTCACGCCCGAAGTGCCGCTGATCGCGCTGCTCGACGTTGCCGACGAGGCGGAGATCGCCGCGGCGATGGCGGCCGGCGCGCGCGACGCGGTGACGCTCGGCCGCCCCGACCGGCTGCGCGCCGTGATCGAGCGCGAACTGCGCAGCTTCCGCCTCGAGCGCGCGCTCAACACGACGCTGCAGTCGGCGCGCGACTACCGCAAGCAGCTCGAGACCGTGCTGAAGCGCTCGACCGACGCGATCGCGCAGGTGCAGGAAGGCATCGTCGTCGACGCGAACGAATCCTGGCTCGGCGTGTTCGGCATCGCCGATGCGTCGACGATCGTCGGCCAGCCGCTGATGGACCTGTTCGAGGCGGCCTCGCACACCGCGCTGAAGGGCGCGCTGGTCGCCTGCCTGCAGGGGCGCTGGACCGACCACGTGCTGAAGGCCGACGCGCTGCGCGCCGACGGCAAGATCCTGCCGCTCGAGTTCGTGCTGTCACCGGGCGAATACGAGGGCGAGCCCTGCGTGCGGCTGATCGTGCCGGCGCGCAAGCGCAGCGAGCACGAGCTGGCGAGCGAGCTGGCCGATTCGGTGCGCCGCGACCCGGCCACCGGGCTGCTCTACCGCCGGCCGCTGCTCGAGGCGATCGGCGCGCGCCTGTCGACGCCGGCGCGCGGCGGCGTGCGCTATCTCGCGCTGCTGCGCCTCGACAAGTTCGCCGCGATCGAGAAGGAAATCGGCGCGATGGCGAGCGAGCAGCTGCTGATCGAGTTCGCGGCGATGGTGCGCGAGCACTCGAACCCGGCCGACATCGCCGGGCGTTTCAGCGGCACCTCGTTCCTGCTGCTGATCGAGCGCGGCAACGAGCGCGACGTCGAAGCCTGGGCCGAGCAGCTGGTCGCGCGCGTCGCGAAGCACGTATTCCACGTCGGCGCGAAGACGCTCAGCGCGACCTGCTCGATTGGCCTCGGCGTCGTGCCGCACGGCAGCCCGCATCTCGACGACGCGATCCAGGACGCCGTCGACGCCTGCCGGCGCGCGCGCCACCAGGGCGGCGGCCGCGTCGCGATGCTCGATCGCGCCGACGCCGACTCGCGCGTGCAGGCCTACGACCAGGTGTGGGTCAAGCACATCAAGGCGGCGCTGATGGAGAACCGCTTCCGCCTCGTGCAGCAGCCGGTCGCGTCGCTGCGCGGCGATGACCCGCAGATGTTCGACGTGCTGGTGCGCATGCTCGATCACCAGAAGAAGGAGGTGCTGCCGGCCGACTTCATGGCGGCCGCGGAGCGCAACGACCTGCTGCGCAACATCGACCGCTGGGTCGTCGGCGCGTCGCTGTCGTTCGCGGCACAGCGGCGCCCGGGCTGCCTGTTCGTGCGGCTCGCGAAGGACAGCCTGCTCGACCGCTCGTTCCCGGGCTGGCTCGACGGCCAGCGCCGGGCGACCAATGCCGATCCGGCGCGCGTGTGCTTCCAGGTGACCGAGGACATCGTGGCGGCCTACATCCAGCAGGCGAAGGCGCTCGCCGACGCGGTCAAGTCGCGCGGTTTCCGCTTCGCGATCGAGCGCTTCGGCAGCGGCCGCGATCCGCAGGGCCTGCTCGCCGCGATGCCCGCCGACTTCATCAAGATCGACGGCGCGCTGATCCAGGGCCTCGCCGGCGACGTCGATCTGCAGCAGAAAGTGCGCGCGCTCGTCGATGCCGCGACCAAACGCGGCATCGAGACGATCGCCGAGCGTGTCGAGGACGCGAACACGATGGCCGTGCTGTGGCAGCTCGGCGTGCAGTTCATCCAGGGCTATTTCGTCCATGCGCCGGAGGATGTGGAGCTGCGCGCGGAAAAATAGGAAGAGCCAACAGCTTGCGGCTTGCAGAGTACCGCCAGAGGCGCATCGTTCCTGCCGTCGTGGTACCGGTGGCGGCAATGGTGGCGGGGCATGACGAGGGCAATGCGGAGGACTGTGCTGCTCCTCGCCGTCAGCTATCAACATCCGGTCAAATGCCGCCCAGTTTGTCCGCTCGTTGATAGCTGCGGCGCGAGAAAGGATATGCGGCGGGCAGCCAGCCGACACGCGCCGGGCGAACGGGCGGCGAAGCCGCCTCTGGCTGTAATCTGCAAGCTGTAAGCTGCTCGCTGCCGGTTCATCCCGCCGCTTCCAGCCGCTGCACGGTCCGCCAGCCCCGCGGCAGCACCGCACCGCGCTGCGCGCGCTCGCCGCGGTAGGCCTTCAGCTCGGCCGCCGTCAGCGTCATGCGCCGCTCGCCCGAGTGCACGAGCAGCGAGCCGCCCGGCGGCACGACGGCGATCCCGGTGAGGACCTCGGTGCGCGCGGCGGCCTTCTTGCCCGGAATGCCGAACAGCTTGTTGCCCTTGCCCTTGGCGAGCTCCGGCACTTCGGCCGCCGGGAACACGAGCAGCTTGCCTTCACTGTTGACGACCGCGACCAGCGAGTCGGCCGACGGCACCGGCACCGGCGGCAGCACGAGCGCCTGGTCGGGCACCGTGAGCACCGCCTTGCCGGCCTTGCGATCGGTCAGCAGTTCCTTCAGGCGCACGGTGAAGCCGTAGCCGGCGTCCGACGCGAGCAGCCACAGGTCCTCGGGCTCGCCGATCAGCACGCCGGCGAACTGCGCGCCGTCGGGCGGATCGAGGCGTCCCGAGAGCGGCTCGCCCTGGCCGCGCGCCGACGGCAGCGTGTGCGCCGGCAGGCTGTAGGCGCGCCCCGTGCTGTCGATGAAGATCGCCGGCTGCAGGCTGCGCCCGCGCGCGACCGACTGGAACGCATCGCCCGTCTTGTAGGACAGCGACGCCGGATCGATCTCGTGGCCTTTCGCGGCACGCACCCAGCCCGCCGCCGACAGCACGACGGTCACCGGCTCGTTGGTCAGCAGCTCTTTCTCGTCGATCGCCTGCGCGGCCTCCCGCTCGACGATCTTCGAGCGGCGCTCGTCGCCGTATTTCTCGGCGTCGGCGCGCAGTTCGTCCGCCACGAGCTTGCGCAGCTTCGCCTTGCCCCGGAGCGTGGCCTCGATCTCTTCGCGTTCGTCGGCCAGCGCTTTCTGCTCGTCGCGGATCTTCATCTCCTCGAGCTTCGCGAGATGGCGCAGCTTGGTCTCGAGGATCGC
>JAHCAN010000025.1 GCA_019634915.1 Steroidobacteraceae bacterium
CTCGGCCTTGACGTTGCCGGTCTCGACGCGCGTCTGCGCGCCGGCGAGACCCAGCGATTCGGCGAGCGCGGCGAGCCGCGTGCGCGCACGCTGGACGAGCTCTTCCTCGATCGCCACGGCCGGCATCAGCGTTTCGCCCATCGGCTCGACCGGCACGAATTCGACGACGTGCAGCAGCTCGACTTCCGCGCCGAACAGCGCGGCGAGGTGCTGCGCGCGCCGGCCGACCGGGACGCTGTCGTCGGTCAGGTCGACCGCCAGCAGGATGCGACGATAGTTGCCCACGGGCGCCACGCTATCCCCGCGACGCGGCACGCGCAAGCGCCGCGAATCCCTCGGGCGGCACGGTCTCGGGGCGTGCGCCGGGATCCACGCCCGCCGCCTCGATCGCCGCAGCGTCGAGCGAGCGGCGCAGCGCGTTGCGCAGCGTCTTGCGGCGCGCCGAGAACGCCTGCGCGACGATCGCGGCGAAGGCCGGCGGCACCTCGAAGGCGGGCGTTGCGCGCACGACGAGGCGTGCCACGGCCGACCAGACGGCCGGTGGCGGCTGGAAGGCGCCGGGGCCCACATCGAACAGCTTCTCGATCCTGACCCAGGGGGCGAGCATCACCGTGAGCCGCCCGTACTCGCCGCTGCCGGGCGCGGCCGCCATCCGCTCGACGACCTCCCGCTGCAGCATCACGTGCAGGTCGGTGAACGCGGCCGGCGTGTCGAGCAGGTGGAACAGCAGCGGCGTCGAGATGTTGTAGGGCAGGTTGCCGACCAGTCGCAGCCGCGCGCCGCGGGCGGCCGCGAGCGCCGCGAAATCGAAGTCGAGCGCGTCGCCGACGTGCAGCGTGAGCCCGGCGGCGGGGGGCAGCTCCGTGCCGAGCTGCGCCGCGAGGTCGCGGTCGATTTCGACCGCGTCGAGCCGGCCGGCGGCCGCGAGCAGCGCGCGCGTCAGCACGCCGCGGCCCGGGCCGATCTCGACGATCGCATCACCCGGCGCCGGCGCGACCGCGCGCACGATGCGCTCGACGATCGCCGGATCGTGCAGGAAATGCTGGCCGAAGCGCCGGCGCGCGCGCGGCGGCATGTCAGCGCCGCCGGCCGGCCATCCCGATCGCGAGCGACAGCGCGGCCTCGAGGCTGCCCGCGTCGGCGCGTCCGGTGCCGGCGAGGTCGAGTGCCGTGCCGTGATCGACCGAGGTGCGTATGAAGGGCAGGCCGAGCGTCACGTTGACTGCGCGGCCGAAGCCCGCGTGCTTGAGCACCGGCAGGCCCTGGTCGTGGTACATCGCGAGCACGGCGTCGGCGCCGGCGAGCTGCGACGGCACGAACGCGGTGTCCGCGGGCACCGGCCCGACGACGTCGAGCCCGCGCGCGCGCGCGTCCTCGAGCGCGGGGCCGATCACGTCGATCTCCTCGCGACCGAGATGCCCGGACTCGCCGGCATGCGGATTGAGGCCGCAGACGACGATGCGCGGCCGGTCGAGCGCGAACAGGCGCGCGAGATCGGTCGCCAGCACGTCCAGGACCTCGCGCAGCAGTGCGCCGGTGATCGCGGCGCTGACGTCGCGCAGCGGCAGATGGGTGGTCGCGAGCGCCACGCGCAATCCGCCGGCCACCAGCAGCATCACCGGCCGGTGCACGCCGCTGTGCCGCGCGAGATACTCGGTATGCCCGGTGAAGGCGATGCCGGCGTCGTTGATCACGCTCTTCTGCACCGGCGCCGTGACGATCGCGTCGAATTCGCCGGTGACCGCGCCCGCCATCGCCGCATCGAGCAGCGACAGCACGTAGGAGGCGTTGCGGGGTTCGAGGCGTCCCGGTTGCGCGGCGAGCGCGAGCGGGTAGTGCGCGACCTGCAGCTCCCCGGCCTGGTGCGCGCGCGGCTCGCCGCGCCTGTAGTCGCTGAAGTGCAGCGGGCCGGCCGGTGCAGCGCGCTGCTCGAGCAGCGCGCGGTCGCCGAGGCAGACGAGTTCGCACGGCCACGCCGAGCGCGCGACCGCCGCGCAGAGCTCCGGGCCGATGCCCGCAGGTTCACCCGAGGTCAGGGCGATGCGGGGCAGGCGGGACACACTCACATCTTCAGTTCGACATAGGCTTCGTCGCGCAGGCGGCGCAGCCACAGTTCCGTTTCTTCCTCGGCCTTGCTCTCGCGCAGCGCGACGTAGGCGCGCTGGCGCTTCATCTCGTTGCTGTTGTCGATTTCGCGGTGCCCGAGCACCTGCAGGATGTGCCAGCCGAACTGCGTGTGGAACGGCTCGCTGATCTCGTCTTGCTTCAGCGCCGCGAGCTGCGCTTCGAATTCGGGCACGAACGTGCCCGGGTTGGTCCAGCCCAGGTCGCCGCCTTCGGAGGCCGAGCCCGGGTCCTCGGACAGTACGGTCGCGAGGGCGCCGAAGTCCTCGCCCTTCAGGATGCGCTCGCGAATGCCGCGCAGGCGCTGCTCGACCGTGGCGTCGTCCTGCAGCTCGTTGGTGCGCATCAGGATGTGCCGCGCATGCACCTGCTGCACGATCGCCGGGCCGTCGGAGCTGCGCAATTCGTTGACCCGCACGATGTGGTAGCCGCTCGGCGTGCGGATCACGTCGCTGACCTCGCCGGCCTTCAGCTTGACCACCGCGTCGGCGAGCACGGTCGGCAGCTCCGGGCCGCTGCGCCAGCCGAGCACGCCGCCCTCGAGGGCCGTCTGGCTGTTCGAATACGCGACCGCGAGCTGCGCGAAGTCCTCGCCCGCGAGCGCGCGCCGGTGCACGTCCTCGGCGCGCTTCTCGGCCTCGGCCATCTGCTCGGGCGTCGCGGCCTGCGGTACCGCGATCAGGATGTGCGAGAGGTTGTACGAGGTCGTCTCGGACGGCGCGTTCTTCTGCCGCTCGAGGTACTGGTCGATCTCGCGCGGCGTCACGACGATGCGCGCGATCACGTCGCGCTGGCGCAGCATGTTGAGCGTGATGTCCTTGCGCATGTTGTCGCGGTAGGCCGTGTAGTCGATGCCCTGGCCCGCGAGCGCCTGCGGCAGCTGCGCGAGCGGGATGCCGTTGCGGCGCGCGACGTCCTGCAGCGCGTTGTTGATCATCTCGTCGGTCACGTTGAGGCCGGCGCGGCTCGCGCGCTGCATCTGCACCTCCTGCACGACGAGGCGCTCGAGGATCTGCTGGCGCAGCACGTTCTCGGGCGGCAGCTCGAGGCCCTGCTGGCGCAGGCGTACGCTGATCAGCTCCATCTGGTCGTCGAGCTCGCTTTTCAGCACGACGCCGTCGTTGACGATCGCGGCGACGCGGTCGAGCAGCTCGCCGCCGGAGGACAGTTCACGGGTCTGCGCGTGCGCGGCGGCGGCGAAGCACAGCGCGGCGAGGGCGGCAAGGAAGGGTCGCAACATGGATTTTCCGCGTCGAGTCAACGGGTTGGGCTGACCGGTGAGTATCCCCGAATTGCCTCCTCGAGGAAAGCCAGTGCCGATGATCCGACACTGGCGAGGCCGCTGAGTTCCAGCTGCAGGTAGATGCCGGTGTCGCGCTCGCCGGTCCGGCTGCTGACGAAGCGCCGGGCGACCGCCCGGAAGCGCCAGCAGCACGAGCGGTACTCGAAGCCGCCGAACTGGTCGAGCGTCTCGTCGTCGTGCATCGAGTAGACGTAGCGGCCGTAGAGGCTCCAGCGGTCCGCAACCGGCCAGGCGAACGAGGCGTCGATCTGGTCGAGGCGCTCGCGCTGGTAGCGGTAGCCGAGATTGATCACGCTGGTCGGCGCCGGCCGGTACTGCAGCTGCACCTGCATCCGCTCGCGCTCGGAGCTCTCCGGATTCCACTGCACGCCGACGTCGGCGTTCCAGTTCTGCCAGGCCGTCAGCGCGAGCTGCGCGATCAGGTCGGAGGTGTCGCGATCGACGATGGTCTCGCCGGGCAGCGCGACGCGCGGCGCATCGAAATAGACGACCTGGCCGACGGTCGCGGCGAGCAGCTGCCGCCCGCTGTGCGCGTCGAGGATGCGGCTGGTGACCCCGAGGCTCGCCTGGTTCGCATCGCCGATGCGGTCGCCGCCGACATAGCGGTTCGGGCGAAACAGCTGCACGAGATTCAGGTCGGGCACGGCGGTGTCGAATACCGGCAGGGCGTCCTGGTTGCGGTAGGGCGTGTAGACGTAGAGCGCGCGGGGCTCGAGCGTGATGCGCCGCTGCCCGCGCGAGCCCGACGGGCCCTCGAATACGAGGCCTGCATCGAGGCTCGCGGTCGGCAGGCTGCGGGTGGGCGTGCGGTCGACGCCCGGATCGGTGTCGTCGAGCGAGTAGCCGGTCGCGCGCCACTGCAGCGACGGGCGCAGGAACCAGCCCGCGCCCTGCCAGTCGAGACCGAGGTGCGGAGCGGTGTCGTAGCGCCAGCCCGTGACGCCGACGTTGCGGTCGAAATTGACGACTTCCGCATCGAAGCCATAGCGCAGCTGAAGCGCGCTGCCGACGCTGAAGTCGGCGCTCGCATACAGCTGCGGCAGCATCGAGTAGGGCCGGTCGGCCGCGGCGACGTCGATGTCGATCGTCTGGAAGTCCTGGAACGCGCCGCGCAGCCGCCAGTGCGCGTCGCGATAGGTCAGCTCGGCGGTGCGCTCGACGAAGGCGACGCTGGTGCCTTCGGGCCCCTGGCCGAAATCCTCGAAGTACTGCGTGTCGCTGGCGTTCGAGGCATTGGCCGAGAAGCGCCAGCCGCGCGGCAGCTCGGTGCGGTGCTCGAGCGAGACGAGGCTGCGGTCGCCGTCGAAGATCCGGTCGGAGGGCAGGTAGGAGACATCGAGCTCGCCGCGGCTGCCGCGTGTCAGGTAGCGGAACTCGCCGTCGAGATCGGCGCCGCGGCGCGCGAACCAGGTCGGCTCGAAGCTGAAATCGTAGTTCGGCGCGATGTTCCAGTAGTACGGCACGGCGAGCTGCGCGCCGCTCCTCGAGGAGTAACCGGCGCCCGGGAACAGGAAGCCGCTCTTGCGCTCGCTGCCGAGCGGAAACGAAATCCACGGCGCGTAGAAGATCGGCACGCCCTTGAACTCGATCTGCGTGCCGCGACCGGTTCCGTTGCGGTTCGCGGTGTCGAGATCGATGCGCGCGGCGCGCAGCCGCCACGCCGGGTCGGTCAGCGGGCAGGTCGTGAAGCTGACGTCGTCGAGGCGCACGTGGCCGGAGGTGTCGAGCGTCAGCGACTGCGCCTCGCCGCGCGCCGGCCGCGATGGAATCTCGAACTGCGCGTCGGCGAAGGCCGCGCCGCCTGTCGCCGAATAGCGACCGGAACGGCCGCGCACGATCAGCAGCGGATCACGGTACTCGACGTTGCCGTCGACCTTGAGGTCGCCGGCCGCGGCGGCGTACTCGACGCGATCGGCGCGGATCTCGCGATCGCCCTGCCGGACCTCGACCTTGCCCGACAGCACCGCATCGCCGTTGACGCCGAGCCGGGCATCGTTGCTCGACACCTCGATCGGCGCCTTCGACAGCTCGGCCGCGCCTTGGCGCCCGGTCGCCGCCTCGGGCAGCGCGTTGCGCTGCTCGAGCGTGCCGAAACACAGCGGTGCCTCCGGCTCCGCCGCGCGCGCGGTGACCGGCAGCAGCAGCAGGAGGCCGAGGGCGGGCGCGTGAAGGCGGGCGGAGGGCATGTGCCGTGTCATTATAATGAGGCGATGAGCGAAAACGACGCGCGAGCGGCCCTGTTGCACGAATGGTTGACCGCCGGACTCGGGCGGCCCGTCGAGCGTCTCACACTCGCTTCGGCCGATGCGAGCTTCCGGCGCTACTTTCGCGTGCAGGCCGACGGCGTGAGCTGGATCGCGATGGACGCGCCGCCGGGCAATGAAGACGTGCGACCCTGGCTCAAGGTGGCGCGGCTGCTCGAGGAGACCGGCGTGCACGTGCCGCACGTGCATGCGGTCGACATCGAGAACGGCTTCGTGCTGCTCGAGGATCTCGGCAGCACGCCCTATCTCGCGCGGCTCGCGCGCGGCGAGGACGTCGACCGTCTCTACGCCGACGCGCTCGAGGCGCTCGCCGCGATCCAGGTGCGCGGCCGCGAAGCCGCGCGCGAGCTGCCGCCGTACGACGACCGCGCGCTGCAGCGTGAGCTCGACTTGATGCCCGAGTGGTTCGCCGCGCGCCACCTGCGGCTGCGCCTCGACGACGAGGAACTCGCGCTGATCCTGCGCACCTCGGACTTCCTGATCGAGGAGGCGCTCGCGCAGCCGCGCGTGTTCGTGCACCGCGACTTCCATTCGCGCAACCTGATGGTGCTCGGCGAGGACAATCCGGGGATCATCGATTTCCAGGATGCGCTCGAAGGCCCGATCGGCTACGACCTCGTGTCGCTGCTGAAGGACTGCTACATCGGCTGGCCGCGTGCACGCACGACTGCGTGGCTGCGTGGCTATCGCCGCCGGATCGCGCGCGAGGGCCTCAATGCCGGCGCGAGCGATCGCGAATTCCTGCGCTGGTTCGATCTTGCCGGCGTGCAGCGCCACCTGAAGGTGCTCGGCATCTTCTCGCGCCTCTGGTATCGCGACGGCAAGTCCGGCTATCTCGCCGACCTCACCCGCACGCTCGATTACGTGCGCGATACCTGCGCGCGCTACACCGAGCTGCAGGCCTTCGCGCACTGGCTCGAGTCGCGCGTCGTGCCCGGCCTGCCGGCCGCGAATGCGCGGGAACTCGCGCTGCGATGAAGGCGATGATTCTCGCGGCCGGGCGCGGCGAGCGCATGCGGCCGCTGACCGATGCGCTGCCCAAGCCGCTGCTCACGGTCGGCGGCAAGGCGCTGATCGTCCATCACCTCGAGGCGCTCGCGCGCGCCGGCGTGCGCGAGGTCGTCGTGAATCTCGCCTGGCAGTCAGCGAAGCTGCGCGCGGCGCTCGGTGACGGCAGCGCGTTCGGCGTGCAAATCCTCTACAGCGACGAGGGCGAGGTGGCCCGGGAAACCGGCGGTGGCATCCTGCACGCGCTGCCGCTGCTCGGCGAGGCGCCGTTTCTCGTCGTCAACGGCGACATCTGGACAGATTTTCCGTTCGGGCGGCTCGCACTCGGCGCGGTGGCCGACGCGCGCCTCGTGCTGGTGCCGAACCCGCCCCAGCATCCGCGCGGCGATTTCTCGCTCGCGGGCGAATGGGTCGGCGAGGAGGACGGGCCGGACGTCACGCGCCATACCTATGCCGGCATCGGCCTGTACCGGCCGCAGCTCTTCGCAGGCTGCGCGCCGGGGCGTTTCCCGCTGCTGCCGCTGCTCCGGCGCGCGATCGCGGCGGGGCGCCTGCAGGGCGAGGTTTATCGCGGCGTCTGGCAGGATATCGGCACGCCCGCGCGCCTCGCCGCGCTCGAAGCCGCGTTGCGCTAAAATAGCCCTCATGCAGCGACTCGAAGACATCGGCGTGGTGCATGAGCCCGCGGCGCCCGCCGCCGGCGAACAGCGCGCGCGCAGCGGCCAGAAGTACGTCACGCCGCAGGGCTTCACTGCGATCAAGGACGGTGTCAAGACGCAAGGCGGGGCCGACCGGCGCGGGCTGCTCGGCAAGCCGCGCTGGCTGAAGGCGCCACTCGCGGCCGGTGCAGGCTACGACGCGGTGCGCCGCGCGGTCCACGACCACGCGCTCGCGACAGTGTGTGAGGAGGCCAAGTGCCCCAATATCGGCGAGTGCTGGAACGCCGGTACCGCGACGATCATGCTGATGGGCAAGGTCTGCACGCGCGCCTGCCGTTTCTGTTCGGTCGACACCGGCAATCCGCGCGGCTGGCTCGATCCGGATGAACCGCAGCATGCGGCGCGCACCGTGCAGCTGATGAAGCTGCGCTACGTGGTGCTCACTTCGGTCGATCGCGACGACCTGCCGGACGGCGGCGCCGCGCATTACGCGGCCTGCGTGCGCGCGATCAAGGCGCTGACGCCGGCGACCGCGGTCGAGGCGCTGACTCCCGACTTCGCCGGCGTGCTGCGCGACGTCGAGACGGTGGTCGATTCGGGACTCGAGGTGTTCGCGCAGAACATCGAGACAGTGCGTCGCCTCACGCACCCGGTGCGCGATCCGCGCGCGGGCTACGAGCAGACCCTCGCGGTGCTCGCGCACGCGAAGCGCCATCGTCCCGGCGTGCTGACCAAGACGAGCCTGATGCTCGGTCTCGGCGAGACCGACGACGAGATCCTCGCGACGATGGACGACCTGCGCGCGATCGACGTCGACATCCTGACGCTCGGGCAGTACCTGCGCCCGACGCTCAATCACCTGGCGGTCGAGCGCTACGTCACGCCCGCGGAGTTCGACCGCTATCGCCGCGAGGCGCTGGCGCGCGGTTTCCGCGAATGCGTGTCGGGCCCGCTGGTACGTTCGAGCTACCGGGCCGAGAGGGCGCTCGACGGCAACAACGCCGGGCTCGACAATCATGCTGCCGCTGCCCGCAGCGCCTGACGGCGCAGCCGCGGACGGCGCCGGCGCGCCGGTCGTCAAATGGCTCGGTCGCGTCGACTACGAGCCCACCTGGCGCGCGATGCAGCGCTATACCGACGAGCGCGACGCGGCCTCGCCCGACGAAATCTGGCTGCTCGAACACCCGCCGGTATTCACGCTCGGCATGAATGCCGACCGCGTGCACCTGCTCGCGCCCGGCGACATTCCGGTCGTGCAGATCGACCGCGGCGGGCAGGTCACCTACCATGGCCCCGGCCAGCTCGTCGTGTATCCGCTGATCGACCTGCGCCGCAGGGGCTTCGGCGTGCGTGATCTCGTGACCGCGCTCGAGCGCTCGATGATCGACTACGTGGCGACGCTCGGCATCTACGCCGAGGTGAAGCCGCGCGCGCCGGGCGTGTACGTGCACGGCCGCAAGCTCGCGAGCATCGGCATCCGCGTGCGCCGCGGCGCGAGCTACCACGGGCTCGCGCTCAACGTGAATCTCGATCTCGCGCCGTTCCGGCGCATCAATCCGTGTGGCTACGCGGGGCTCGAGATGACGAAGCTCGCCGAACTCGGCGGGCCCGCCGACGTGCACGAGGTCGCCGACGCTTACGTGCCGTGGCTGCTCGCGCAGCTCGCGCCCGCGCGCTGAGCCGGGCTCCCCGTTCAGTTGGCCGCGGCTTCGGCAGCCTCGAGCTGCCGCCTCGCTTCGGCCTGCGCGTCCTCGATCTGCTGCTGGACACGCGCTTCGGTGGCCTTCGCTTCCTTCGCCTGTTCGGCGGCGGAAGCGCCGGTCGCCGCCGCGGTGCCGGCGGTTTCGGCGAGCCCGCATGCGCTGAGCGCGAGCGCCGCGGCCGACAGGCACAGGATCCGGTATCGATTGGCTGGCATGGCAGTCTCCCCGGCCGCAACGGGCCTCAGATGACCATCAGGACGTGCGGCTGCGCCGCGAGTTCCGCCGCGAGCGCGCTGACCTGCTCGGCACTGCGCGCGACGATCGTGTACGAGATCGACAGGTAGTTGCCGTTCGCCGACGCGCGCTCGCTGGTTTTCGTCACGTCGAGATCGGGCGCGTGGCGCAGCATGATCGCATCGATCTCGGCGCGCAGCAGGCTGCCGGCGCGGCCCACGACCTTGACCGGATAGTCGACCGGAAACTTCAGCAGCACGAGCTCGGTCACCAGGGCGTCCCCGCGAGCCGTTTGACGAGATCCTGGAAGCCGCGATGGCAGCGCTGCCAGACCGGGCCCGGCACGCCGCCGCCGACCGCCGCGCCATCGAGGCGCGTGACCGGCGTGATGTCGCGGGTCGCGGCGGTCAGCCAGATTTCATCGGCGGCGCGCAGCGTCGCTTCGGCGACTGGAGTCGCCCGGTGCGGGATGCCGATCGCGACCATCAGCTCCTCGACCGCGCTGCGCGTGGTGCCGGGCAGGATCCGCTCGCTGTTCGGCGGCGTCAGCACCTCGCTGTCGACGACCACGTGCACGGTGGACGCGCTCGCCTCCATCAGCCAGCCGTCGCGCAGCAGGATCGTCTCGGCGGCGCCGGCATCGACGGCGAGCTGGCGCAGCAGGATGTTCGGCAGCAGCGCAACCGACTTGATGTCGCAGCGCGCCCAGCGCGTGTCGGCCGCGGTGATGCACGCGCTGCCGCGGCTCAGCACGTCGGCGCCCGGACGCGGCAGCGGCGCCGCGAACGCGAACACGGTCGGCTCGATGTCGGGCAGCGGCGCATGGTTGCGGCCGTACTCGGCGCCGCGCGTCACCTGCACGTAGAGGTACTGGTCGCCGCCGCCGTTCGCCGTGATCAGCTCGCCGCAGATCCGGCGCCAGCCGTCGAGGTCGTGCGGATCGCGCATGCGGATCGCCTCGAGGCTGCGCGCGAGCCGCGCGAAATGCGGCCCGAAGCGGAACGGCCGGCCGCCGAACACCGGGATCACCTCGTAGGCCCCGTCGGCGAACAGGAAGCCGCGATCGAGCGGCGAGATGCGCGCCTCGCGCAGCGGCAGCAGCTCGCCGTTCAGGTATGCGGTCGGCAGCGGCTCACCCATTGCCGTCGGCCGTTCAGCGCCACATCAGCGCGATGCCGTCGATCGCGCGGGTCCACCAGCCGCCTTCCGGCACGGCTTTGAGCGGATGCAGCGGCACGCGGGCGACCACCTCGTCGCCGACGCTGACCGCGAACTCGCCGACGGCATTGGCCGGGTCGGCCGGCGCGATCAGCGGCTCGGCCGCGGTTGCGGTGGTCTTCACGAGCCCGGCATCGCCGCGCGGAACGGTCACGAACACGTCGTGGCGCGGCCCGATCGCGACGTGCTCCTCGGCGCCCTTGTAGAGGCGCGGCGCGAGCACGGTCTCGCCGCCGCCCTTGACCTTCACGGTCTCGTAGAACGTGAAGCCGTAGTTCAGCAGCGCGGCGCTCGCATCCTCGCGCGCGCGCATCGACTTCGTGCCGAACACCGCCGAGACGAGCCGCATGCCGTCGCGCTTGGCGGAAGTCGCGAGGCAGTAGCCGGCCGACTGGGTGTGGCCGGTCTTCATGCCGTCGACCGACGGATCGCGTCCGAGCAGACCGTTGCGGTTCTGCTGGCGGATGTTGTTCCAGACGAACTCGCGCATCGAGTACCACTTGTAGTACTCGGGGAAGTCGCGAATCATCGCCCGCGCGAGGATCGCCATGTCGCGCGCGGTCGTGTAGTGCGTCGCGCCCGGCAGGCCGGTGCTGTTGTCGTAGTGGGTGTGCGTCATGCCGAGCTTCTTCGCGTAGGCATTCATCATCTGCGCGAAGCCGTCCTCGGTGCCGCCGAGCCGCTCGGCGATCGCGATCGTCGCGTCGTTGCCCGACTGCACGATCATGCCCTTGATCAGCACTTCGACCGGCACGCGGGTGCCGACCTGCACGAACGAGCGTGAACCCTCGCTGCGCCAGGCGTGCTCGCTGATCGGTACTTCCTCGGTGAGCGTCAGGCGGCCTTCCCGCAGCGCGTCGAACGCGACGTAGCCGGTCATCACTTTCGTGAGGCTCGCCGGCTCCATGCGCTCGTCGGCATTCGCCTCGGCGAGCACGCGGCCGCTGTCGTAATCGACGAGGATCAGCGCGCGCGCGTCGATCGCGGGCGGTTTCGGGATTGGCACGGCGGCGCTTGCGACGCCGGCGGTCGTGACGCAGAGGAGGGCGGCTGCGAGCAAGCGGCTATGGGGCATGCGGGGCTCCGGGGGGGGAAGTGCCTGGGACTGCGATTCTACCCGCGATCTCCGCTCGGATCGCGCACGGCTTGCAGCGTGCGGAGTTCAACCGGAGGTGTCGCGCGCCTGAGCTGCACCGCGAGTGTCGCCGGCGGCGCGAGTGTTGGGGCCTCGCGGGTCGAGCGCCGCTTCTTCGAAGCGGTGCCCTCGCCGCGGCGGCGCTCGGCGAAGTGGAACTTCAGTGGCGGAGGGCTCGCGGTCGCCTCGCTTGATCCGCCGCGACTCGGCGCTCTCCACGCGAGGCCCCAACACTCGCGCCGCCGGCGACACCCCCGGCGCCTGCGCGTGCGCTCGCAATCGCGCTCGTGCTCGCGCTGACGCTCGTACGCCGAGGCGGAGCCCGACAGGTGCCGCCGAAGCATCAGGCGGGCGCCGAGAGGCGGCGAGCAGCACGAGGCGACCGCCGCACGATCAGGTTGCCGCGACACCATGGCGCCGAGTGCCGCCGCCTCGAGGGCACAGCCCCGGCAGGGGCTGCGCCCGCCAGCGAGGCGGCACCTGTCGGGCTCCGCCTCGGCGCACGCGGGTGCGTGGGCGTGTGGGTGCGCGGGTGCGCGAGGCGGTGGTGGGCTCGCCTAATCGAGCGCGAGGCGCGCGTCGGGGATGCCGAGTTGCGCGAGGCGCGCGGCGAGCGCGTCGAACTCGGCGACGCTCGCGAGCGGGCCGATGCGCACGCGGTGCAGCGTGCGCCCGTTGGCGGCGAGCGGCAGGATGAACACGTTGGCGATGCCGCCGGCGCGCAGCCGCTCGACGAGCCGGTTCGCGTTGGCACCGTCGGCGAAGGCGCCCGCCTGCAGGTACAGGCCCGCGTTCGGGGCCGGGGCGAGGGTGCCCGTCGCGGCGGTCGTGAGCGGCGGCGGGACGACCGCGGCGGGCGTGCCGGGCGTGATCACCTCGACGTCGACGAAGGCCGTGCCGTCGCGCAGCATGTCGAGGCGCGCGGCCGCCGTGTAGGACAGGTCGATGATGCGCCCGCCGACGAACGGCCCGCGGTCGTTGATGCGCACGATGACGCTGCGGCCGTTGCGCAGGTTCGTGACCCGCGCGTAGCAGGGCAGCGGCAGCGTCTTGTGGGCGGCGGTCATCGCGTACATGTCGTACGGCTCGCCCATCGAGGTCTGCGCGGCATGGAATCCCGGTCCGTACCACGAGGCGACGCCGCGCTCGCGGTAGCCCTCCGAGGTCGCGAGCACCGTGTAGCGCTTGCCGAACACCTCGTAGAACGGCGGATTGCCTCGCAGGCTGCGCGGCTCGGCGCGCGGCACGGCGTCGGGGATCGACGCGAGTTCCGCCGGCGGCGGCGGAACGGGTGTCGCGGGCGGCGGCGAGGAAGCGGCAGGCGTGGCGTGGCGTGGCGTGCCGCCGCAACCTGCGCCGAGCAGGGCGGCGGCGAGCAGCGCCAGCGCCGGGGCGACCTGGAGCGGCCTCACGCGCCCGGCTCGTAGACGCGCGCCGCGAGCGCCTGCGCGAGGTCGTGCACGGCCATCGCGTAGCGCACGCTGCGGTTGTAGCGCGTGATCGTCGTGAAATTGGCGAAGCCGATGCGCACGCCGGGGCCGTACTCGGTTTCGGCCGGGATCAGGATCACGGGCGTGTCGCCGGGCAGCGACGATTCGAATTCGACGCCCCTGGCGCGCGCCGAGTCGAGCGTGTCGGTCAGCGAGAGATTGCCCGGCTCGAGCGCGAGCGTGCTGCCGGGCGCGAAGCGCGCCTCGATCAGCACCGGCCCGTCGGGCTGCCAGCCGTGCTCGCGGAAATAGTTCGCGACGCTCGCGATCACGTCGTCCCAGGAGCCGAACAGGTCGCGCCGCCCGTCGCCGTCGCCGTCGACCGCGTAGCGCCGGTAACTCGACGGCATGAACTGCGGCGCGCCCATCGCGCCGGCATAGGAGCCGAGCGCGACCGAGGAATCGATCGCCTCCTCGCGCGTCAGCAGCACGAAGTTCGCGAGTTCCTTGCCGAAGAACCCGGCGCGCGGCGGGTAATTGAACGCGAGCGTCGCGAGCGCATCGAGCACGCGGAACCTGCCGGTGATGCGCCCGTAGGAGGTCTCGACGCCGAGGATCGCGACGATGTACTCGGGGGCGACGCCACGCTCGCGGGCGACGCGGTCGAGCAGCTCGCGGTGCTGCTGCCAGAACGCCGCGCCGTCGCGGATGCGCTGCGCGGTCAGGAAGCGCTTGCGGTACTCCCACCACGGCGAGACCTTCTCGGCGGGCCGCTGCATCGCCTCGATGATCTTCGGCTGTGGCTCGGCCTTCGCGAGCAGGTGGTAGAGGTCCGCGGCGCTGATGCCCGACTCCGCCGCGGTGGCATCCACATAGCTCCGGATGTCGGGGCGCTCGAGGTCGAAGCGGTCGACACCGGTGAACACGCCGTCGGCGCGGGCAGCGGACAACGACAGGCAGATGGCGGCGAGCGCGGCGGCGAGTGTCCTCAAGAGCGGATCAGTTTCCGGTGTGAATACAGCGACATCAGAATACCGAAGCCGGCGAGCAGGGTCACCATCGATGTGCCGCCGTAGCTGACGAGCGGCAGCGGCACGCCGACGACCGGCAGCAGCCCGCTGACCATGCCGGTGTTGATGAACACGTAGACGAAGAACGTAACCGCGATGCTGCCGGCGAGCAGCCGCGCGAAGGTCTCCTGCGTCTGCATCGCGAGGAAGATCGCGCGGCCGACGACGAACAGGTACAGCAGCAGCAGCAGCGCGAGCCCGATCAGGCCGAACTCCTCGCCGATCACCGCGAAGATGAAGTCGGTCGAGCGCTCGGGCAGGAACTCGAGCTGGCCCTGGCTGCCGTTCATCCAGCCCTTGCCGAAGATGCCGCCCGAGCCGATCGCGATCTGCGACTGGATGATGTGGTAGCCCGCGCCGAGCGGATCGGTCTGCGGGTCGAGGAACATCAGCACGCGCTTCTGCTGGTAGTCGTGCAGGAAGCTCCAGCCGAACCAGGCGCCGATCGCGGCGATCGCGATCAGCGCCGCGATGATGCGAAACTGCAGGCCCGCGAGCAGGATCACCAGCACGCCGGCGATCGTGATCAGCATGCCGGTACCGAGATCGGGCTGCGCGATCGTCAGCGCGGCGGGCACCGCGATGATCGTCACGGTCGCGAGCAGCGCCGGCACCGACGGCGGCAGCGGCCGCTCGTGCAGGAACCACGCGCACATCATCGGCACCGCGATCTTCATGATCTCGGACGGCTGGAAGCGGAACAGGCCGAGGTCGAGCCAGCGCTGCGCGCCCTTGCCGATGTAGCCGACCACGTCGACGACCACGAGCAGCAGGATGCCGGCGAGATAGATCACCGGCGCGGCGCGGCGCAGGAACCCCGGCTTCACCTGCGCGAGCAGCAGCATCGCTACCGTGCCGATGCCGAGGCGCGTCGCGGACTTCGCGACCGCCGCGAGGCTCTGGCCGCTTGCGCTGTACATCACGATCAGGCCGTAGATCGCGATCAGCGCGAGTCCGACCAGCAGCGGCCCGTCGAGCTTCAGGCTCGCGAGCGCGCGCGCCGAGCGCGTCAGCGTGCGGCGGGTGTACGAGCTGTCGATGCTGCCGTAGGTCATCGGTTCTCCGGCAGCAGCCAGGCATCCATCACCTTGCGCGCGATCGGCGCCGCCCCGGTCGAGCCGAAGCCGCCGTTCTCGACGAGCACGGCGACCGCGATGCGCGGCGCCTCCGCGGGTGCGAAGGCGATGAACCACGAGTGGTCGCGCAGCCGTTCCGGCACGGTCTTCTCGTCGTACTTCTCGGTCTGGCCGACCGAGAACACCTGCGCGGTGCCGGTCTTGCCGGCGATCGCATAGGTCATGTTGCGGCCTGCAGTGGCCGCGGCCGTGCCGCGGCCGCGCAGCGTGTTGGCCATGCCTTCCATCACGATGTGCCACTGCTCCGGGCTCACCGCGGTGATCTGCGCACCCTTCACCGGTGCGACCGGGTGCAGCGTGCCGGTGGCCGGATCGCGCAGCGCACGGACCAGGCGCGGCTGGTACGAGGTGCCCTGGTTCGCGAGGATCGACGTGTAATGCGCGAGCTGCAGCGGGGTCACGAGGAAATAGCCCTGGCCGATGCCGAAATTGACGGTCTCACCCGGGAACCATACCTGGTCCTCGGGCCGCGAGAAGGCCTTGCGCTTCCACTCGCGCGAGGGCAGCAGGCCAGGCTTCTCGCCGCCGATGTCGATGCCGGTCACGCTGCCGAAACCGAACGGCGCGAGGAAGGCCGCGAGGCGGTCGACGCCGAGCCGGTTCGACAGGTCATAGAAGTACACGTCGCAGGAGCGCGAGATCGCATCGCGCAGGTCGACCGCGCCGTGCCGGCCGCCGCGGCCCTCGCGGAACATGCGGCTGCTGCCGGGCAGGCGGTACACGCCGGCGCAGAAACGACGCTCCTCCGGTTTGACCTCGCCGTAGGCGAGGCCTGCGAGCGCGATCGCCGGCTTGATCGTCGAGCCGGACGGATAGGTGCCGCGCAGCGCGCGGTCGAACAGCGGGCGGTCGATGTCATCGAGCAGCGCCTGATATTCGACGCGGGTGATGCCGCGGCCGAAACTGTTCGGATCGAAACCCGGCCGGCTGGTCATCGCGAGCACGTCGCCGTTGGCCGGGTCGATCGCGACGACCGCGCCGCGGCGCGCGCCGAGCGCCTCCTCGGCGGCCTTCTGCACGCCGATGTCGATCGCGAGCACGAGATCCTCGCCCGCGACCGGTGCGACGGTGCGCAGCTGCGGCACGAACGCGCCCTGGCGCTGCACCGAGCGGCCCTGCGCGTTGACCAGCACTTCGCGTGAACCGTTGCGGCCGTGCAGCTGGCGCTCGTAGGCCGACTCGAGGCCGAGCTTGCCGATCAGCGTCGTGCCCGAATAGGCGGCGCGGTCGATGCGGCCGAGATCCTGTTCGCTGATCGCGCCGACGTAGCCGAGCGCGTGCACGGCCAGGTCGCCGTAGGGATAGGAGCGTGCGAGGCGCGTGCGGATGTCGACGCCGGGGAACTCGAAGCGGTGCACGGCGAAGGTCGCGATCTCCTCGTCGGTCAGGCGCAGGCGGATCGGCACGCTGTCGAAGCTGCGGTGCGAGGCGACGAGCTTGCGTGCATCGTCGATGTCGTCGGGCGCGACCAGCCCGAGCGCGCCCAGGCGCTGTAGCGTCGAGGCGAGGTCCGGCACTTCCTCGCGCACCAGCTCGAGCTGGTAGGCCGGGCGGTTCTCGGCGAGCACGACGCCGTCGCGATCGACGATCAGGCCGCGCGGCGCGGGCAGCGGTTCGATGCGCACCCGGTTGCCCTGCGACAGATCCATGTAGTAGTCGTGGCGCAGGACCTGCAGCGTGACGAGCCGCGCGAGCAGCACCAGCGACAGCGCCGCGATCAGGCCGCCGGCGATCAGCGAACGCCGCGCGAACAGGCGCTGTTCCTGCCAGTGATCCTTGATGCGGACGTTCGCGACCATCCCGCTTCAGCGCGGCCGGTGGGTGCGCGACAGGACGCCGTAGAAGATCGGCCACAGCAGGCCACCGGTGACCGGGTGCAGCCAGCGCAGGCCGGAGTTCAGCGTGTGGCCGCTCCAGCCGTCGATGCACCAGATCACGAACTCGTACAGCGTCAGCACCGCGAACACGATCAGCGCCTGCTCGAACAGCGGCTTGTTCCGGATCAGCAGGTGAAAGCGCATGGTCAGGAAGGCGACCAGCGTCAGCGCGAGTGCGTGCTCGCCGAGCACGGCGCCGCGGAAGACGTCGAGCGCGAGCCCGCAGGCGAACGGCACGATCAGGCCGCCGGCACGCGGCGCGGCGATCGACCAGTAGATCACGACGATCACGAGGAAGGCCGGCCGTACGATCGACAGCCATCCGGGCAGCGGCACGACCTGGAAGATCAGCGCGATGAATGCCGACAGCAGCAGGGCGCCCCGCGGTTCGCGGACCCGTACGTTCATCGCGCGGCCTCCTCGCCCGGCAGCGGCGCCGCCGGATGGCCGGGGCGGATCCAGATCAGCATCAGCTCGCGGTCGCGGTCGATCGCGGCGAGCGGCTGCGCGTGCACCTGGGCGAGCGGCTGGCCGGGGTCGCGGCCGACGTCGAGCACGCGCGCGACCGGATAGCCGGCGGGAAACACGCCGCCGAGCCCCGACGTGACCAGCAGGTCGTCGACCCTGATGTCGGAATTGACCGGCAGATAAGGCAGCGCGAGCACGCCGGTATTGCCCTGGCCGACCGCGATCGTGCGCAGGCCGCTGCGCAGCACCTGCACCGGCACCGCGTGCTCGGGATCGGTGATCAGGATGACCTCGGACGACCACGGCCCGGTGCGCATCACCTGGCCGACGAGGCCGCCGCTCGCGAGCACGGTCTGGCTCTTGAACACGCCGTCGGTCGCGCCCTTGTTGATGATGACCCGCTGGCGCAGCGTCGAGACCTCGACCTCGAGCACCTCGGCGGCGAGCCAGCGCTCGGCGACGTCCGGCAGCGCTGCCTCGAGCCCACGCAGCGCCGCATTCTCGGTTTCGAGCGCCTCGACGCGCAGCGTGCGCAGCTCGAGCTCGCGGTTCGCGGCGCGCAGCCGCGCGTTGTCGGCCTGCAGCGTCTCGCGCGTCGCGAAGTTCTCGCGCAGCCAGTGCCAGGCGGCGGACGGCGAATCGACGGCGAGCTGGATCGGATAGGCGGCGGCCGACAGGGCGTAGCGGGCGTAGTCGAGCCAGTGGCCGCGCTGGTCGGCGAACATCAGCACGACACAGAGCGCGGCGTAGAAGCTGAAACGCAGCCCGGTCGCAGCGACGCGGCTGTGTACTGCGCGACCCGATCCCCCGAAAGTGATCACGCGCGATTATCCTGCCGCGCGCGCCGGTCTCACTCCAGCCCGAAGTGGCCGGGGCCCATCTCGTCCATCAGTTCGAGAATGCGCCCACCGCCACGCGCGACACAGGTGAGTGGGTCGTCGGCGATGATGACCGGCAGGCCGGTCTCCTCCATCAGCAGCTTGTCGATGTCGCGCAGCAGCGCGCCGCCGCCGGTCAGCACGATGCCGCGTTCGGCGACGTCGGCGCCGAGTTCGGGCGGCGTCTGCTCGAGCGCCTGCTTGACCGCGCTGACGATGCCCTGCAGCGGCTCCTGCAATGCCTCGAGGATTTCGTTGCTGTTCAGCGTGAAGCTGCGCGGCACGCCTTCCGAAAGATTGCGGCCCTTGACCGACAGCTCGCGCACCTGCTGGCCGGGATAGGCCGAGCCGATTTCGATCTTGATGCGCTCGGCGGTCGCCTCGCCGATCAGGATGCCGTAGTTCCTGCGCACGTAATTCATGATCGCCTCGTCGAAGCGATCGCCGCCGACGCGCGCCGAGGCCGCGTAGACGATGCCGTTCAGCGACAGCACCGCGACTTCCGACGTGCCGCCGCCGACGTCGAGCACCATCGAGCCGCGCGCTTCGTGCACCGGCAGTCCGGCGCCGACCGCGGCCGCCATCGGTTCGCTGACGATGCCGACGCTGCGCGCGCCGGCGCCTTCGGCCGACTCCTTGATCGCGCGCCGCTCGACCTGGGTCGAGCCGATCGGCACGCAGACGAGCACGCGCGGCGAGGGCTTCAGCATCCGGTTGCCGTGCACCTTGTTGATGAAGTACTGCAGCATCTTCTCGGTGTAGGTGAAGTCGGCGATCACGCCGTCCTTCATCGGACGCACTGCGGTGATGTGCCCGGGAGTGCGGCCGAGCATGCTCTTCGCGTCGGCACCGACCGCGACGATCACCTTGCCGCCGCGGTTTGGCTCGTCCTGCACCGCGACGACGGAGGGTTCGTTCAGGACGATGCCGCTGTCGCGGACGTAGATGAGCGTGTTGGCCGTGCCCAGATCGATCGAAAGATCGCTGGAGAAGTAACCCCGCAGGCGTTTGAACATGAAAGCGACCGGACCTTCGGGAAATGACCCGTAAAAGTGGCCGGTAATCTAGCAACCGACAACATTTTCCACAATACGAGGTGTATGATTTCGCGCTGTTTTTTTCGTGATCTTACTCACATGAGCCTCGATCGAGCCGACATCGAAAACATCGCCCGACTCGCCCGCCTCGCGCTGCGGGACGACGAAGTGGCCGGGTACGTCGCGACGCTCGGCAGCATCCTCGGCCTGGTCGGCGAGCTGGACCGCGCCGATACCGCCGGGATCGAGCCGATGGCGCATCCGCTCGCCGGACTGTCGCAGCGCCTGCGTGCCGACACGGTCACCGAAACCGACCGGCACGCGCTCTACCAGCAGAACGCGCCGCAGGTCGAGGCGGGCCTGTACATCGTGCCGAAGGTGATCGAATGAGCGCCACGGCGCTGCACGCGCGCACGCTGGCGGAGCTCGCCGACGGCCTCGCGAAGCGCGAGTTTTCGAGCGTCGAGCTGACCCGCCATCTGCTCGGGCGGCTCGAAGCCGCGCAGCCGCGCCTGAACGCGATGATCTCGATCACCGGCGAGGCGGCGCTCGCCGCCGCGGCGCAGGCCGACGGCGCGCTCGCGGCCGGCAAGGCGGGGCCGCTGACCGGCCTGCCGATCGTGCACAAGGACATCTTCTGCACCGAGGGGGTGCGCACCACCTGCGGCTCGCGCATGCTCGGGAACTTCATCTCGCCCTACGATGCGACACCGGTCGCGAAGCTGAAGGCCGCCGGCACCGTGCTGCTCGGCAAGTCGAACATGGACGAGTTCGCGATGGGCTCGTCGAACGAGACGAGCTGGTTCGGGCCGGTGCGCAATCCGTGGAACACCGATCTCGTGCCCGGCGGCTCCTCCGGCGGTTCGGCGGCGCTCGTCGGCGCGCGCCTCGCGCCGGCCGCCACCGGCACCGACACCGGCGGCTCGATCCGCCAGCCGGCGGCGCTCACCGGCGTGACCGGGCTCAAGCCCACCTACGGGCGCGTGTCGCGCTACGGCATGATCGCCTTCGCGTCGAGCCTCGACCAGGCGGGCATGCTCGCGGTGTCGGCCGAGGATTGCGCATTGCTGCTCGGCGCGATCGCGGGTTTCGATCCGCGCGACTCGACCAGCGTCGAGCGGCCGGTGCCCGATTACCACGCCGCGCTCGCGACGCCGGCGCGCGGCCTGCGCATCGGGCTCGTCAAGGAGTTCTTCGGCGCGGGGCTCGATGCCGGCAACGAGAAGCTGCTGCGCGAGGCGTTCGCCGTGTTCGAGCGCCTCGGCGCCACGCTCGAGGAAGTGAGCCTGCCGAACATCGGCCTGTCGGTGCCGACCTACTACGTGGTTGCGCCGGCCGAGTGCTCGTCGAACCTCGCGCGCTTCGACGGCGTGCGCTACGGTCACCGCTGCGCCGACCCGAAGGACCTGCTCGACCTGTACCAGCGCTCGCGCGGCGAGGGCTTCGGCGCCGAGGTGAAGCGCCGCATCATGACCGGCACCTACGTGCTGTCGGCTGGCTATTACGACGCCTATTACCTGAAGGCCCAGCGCGTGCGGCAGCTGATCAGCGCCGATTTCGCGCGTGCCTTCGAGCGCGTCGACGTGCTGATGGGCCCGGCGACTCCGACGCCGGCGTTCCCGCTCGGCGCGAAGACCGCCGATCCGGTCACGATGTACCTGAACGACATCTACACGATCGGTGCGAACCTGGCGGGCCTGCCGGCGCTGTCGACGCCTTGCGGCTTCGTCGACGGGCTGCCGGTCGGCCTGCAGATCATCGGCCCGCATTTCGCGGAAGAGAAGCTGCTCGCCGCCGCGCACGCGTTCCAGCGCGAGACCGACTGGCACCGGCGCATGCCGGCGGAGTTCGCATGATGGAGTGGGAAACCGTCATCGGACTCGAGATCCACGCCCAGCTCGCGACGCAGGCGAAGATCTTCTCGGGCTCGGCGACCGCCTACGGCGCCGCGCCGAACGCGCAGGCCGACCTGGTCGATCTCGGCTACCCGGGCGTGCTGCCGGTGCTGAACGGCGAGGCCGTGCGCATGGCCGTGATGTTCGGCCTCGCGATCGATGCACAGATCGCGTCGCGGTCGGTGTTCGCGCGCAAGAACTACTTCTACCCCGACCTGCCGAAGGGCTACCAGATCAGCCAGTACGAGCTGCCGGTCGTCGGCCGGGGCGTGCTCGACATCGTGCTCGAGGATGGCACGAAAAAGCGCATCGGCGTGACTCGCGCGCATCTCGAGGAGGATGCCGGCAAGTCGCTGCACGACGCGCTGCCGGGTGCGACCGCGATCGACCTGAATCGCGCCGGCACGCCGCTGATCGAGATCGTCTCCGAGCCCGACATGCGCTCGGCGAAGGAAGCGGTCGCCTACATGAAGAAGGTGCACACGCTGGTGCGCTATCTCGGTATCTGCGACGGCAACATGCAGGAAGGCTCGTTCCGCTGCGATGCGAACGTGTCGGTGCGCCGCAAGGGCAGCGACAGCTTCGGCACGCGTGCGGAGATCAAGAACCTGAACTCTTTCCGCTACGTCGAGAAGGCGATCAACTACGAGGTCGCGCGCCAGATCGAGCTGCTCGAAGGCGGCGGCAAGGTCGTGCAGGAGACGCGCCTCTACGATCCGGATCGCGGCGAGACCCGCTCGATGCGCTCGAAGGAAGAGGCGAACGATTACCGCTACTTTCCCGATCCCGACCTGCTGCCGCTCGCGATCGATGCGACCTTCCTCGACACCGTGCGCGCCGGCCTGCCGGAGCTGCCGGACGCCAAGGCCGCCCGCTTCGCCGCGCAGTACGCGCTGTCGGAGTACGACGCCGGCGTGCTGACCGCGAGCCGCGAGCTCGCCGGGTACTATGAGGAGGTCGTGCGTCGCCTCGGCGGCGAACCGAAACTCGCCGCCAACTGGGTCAACGGCGATCTCGCGGCGTTCCTGAACCGCGACAACCTCGAGATCGGCGCGAGCCGCGTCGGCGCCGCGCAGCTGGCGGGTCTCGTCGCGCGCATCGCCGACGGCACGATCTCCGGCAAGATCGCCAAGGACATCTTCGAGGCGATGTGGGACAGCGGTCGCGACGCCGACGCGATCATCGAATCGAAGGGCCTGCGCCAGATCACCGACAGCGGCGTGATCGAGCGCGCGATCGACGAGGTGATGGCGAAGAACCCCGCCCAGCTCGCCGATTACCGCGGCGGCAAGGACAAGCTGTTCGGCTTCTTCGTCGGTCAGGTCATGAAGGCGACCCAGGGCAAGGCGAATCCCGCGCAGTTGAACGAGCTGCTGAAGAAGAAGCTCGCCGGGCCGTGAGCGTGCCGGCGAGCACCGACCGCGTCCGGCGTTTTCTGCTCGAGGAGCACCCGGTGCGGGGGCAGATCGTGCAGCTCGAAGGCGCCTGGGCCGCGCTGCGCGAGCATGCGCATTACCCGCCGGCCGTGCGCGATCTGCTCGGCGAGGCGATCGCGGCGGCCGTGCTGCTCGCCTCGACGCTCAAGTTCGAAGGCGGCCTCACCCTGCAGATCCAGGGCGATGGCGCGGTGCGGCTGCTGGTCGTGCAGTGCACGCACGACTTTCGCGTGCGCGGCATTGCCCAGTACGACGGGACGCGACTCGCGCCCGGTTTCGCGCAACTCACGGGTACCGGCCTGATGACCGTCACGATCGAGTCCGTGCAGGGCGGGGCACCCTACCAGGGCATCGTGCGGCTCGAGGGCGGCTCGCTCGCCGCCTGCATCGACGCCTATTTCGCGACTTCGGAGCAGCTGCCGACGCATGTGCGGCTCGCGGCCGACGCATCGCGGGCCGGTGGCCTGCTCGTGCAACGGCTGCCGGGCGGAGGCGAGGGCACCGTGTCGCAGGCGCAGGACGACACGGCCTGGCAGCGCGTGCGCGAGCACGCCGCGCAGCTCGATGCGCACGACCTGCTCTACGCGCCGGCCGAATCGCTCGCGCGGCGCAGCGCCACGGTCGACGACGTGCGGCTGTTCGCAGGCTCACCGGTGCGCTTCGAGTGCCGCTGCAGCCGCGAGCGCGTGCTCGGCGTGCTGCGCGCGCTCGGCGAGGAGGAAGTGCAGTCGGTGCTGCGCGAGCAGGGCAAGGTCACGGCGACCTGCGAGTTCTGCCACCGGCCGTACGAGTTCGATGCGATCGACGTCGCGCAGCTGTTCGGTCCACCGCCGGTCCCGGTCCCTGACCGCCTGAATTGACCCTCTGGTTGCAGCCAATGAATCAAAGTCTTACACTAGTAGTTAACGAATTCTATATATTGTTAATCTAATGCTCGATCTGCCCGGGGCAACCCGTCTGCTGCGCGCCGCCGGCGAAACCACCCGCCTGCGGCTGCTCGCGCTGTGCGCCTTGCGCGAGTGGAGCGTCACCGAGCTCGCGGCAGCGGTCGGCCAGAGCGAGCCGCGCGTATCGCGCCATCTCAAGGTGCTGTGCGACGCGGGCCTGCTGCGCCGCGTGCGGCAGGGCCAGTGGGTCTGCTACTCGGTGGCGGACGAGGGAGACGGGGCCTGGCTCGTCGCGACGCTGCTCGCGCGCATCGATACGGGCGATGCAATGCGCCGCCGCGACGCGCAGCGCGCCGCCGCCCATGCCCGCGATCTGCGGCCGGCCGTGCCGCGCAGCTCGAAGCTCGGTCGCGCGGTGGCCGCCTTCATCGCGGACAGCGCTCCGGCCGCGCCGCTCGACCGGGTGCTGCTCGTCGAGCCGATGCAGCTCGAGCTGATCGATGCCGCGGCCGCGATCGCGCGGCGGGTGACGATCGCCGCAGCGCGCGCGCCGGCGCGTGCCGCGCTGCGTGCCCATTGCGAGCAGCGCGGCATCGACGCCGTCACGCGTGCGGGTGTCGCCAACGGCGCGGCAGCGAGCGATGGCGTGATCCTCGATCTGACCGGCCTGCCCACGGGTGATGCCGTCGACGGCGCGTTGCGCGCAACGCATCGGTGGCTGGTCCAGGGCGCGCCGTTGTGGGTCGTGCTGCCCTACGAATTCGTCGAATACGCGCGCGGCAACGTCGTTGCGCATCCGCTGACGGAACTGCGCCGGTTGCTCGCGGCCGCGGGCCTGCGCACCGAAAAGCTCAAACCGATCGATGAGGACACGCACGTGCTCGTTGCTTTTGCCCGCCATGCCGACACCGCAATGAGCGCCGCATCATGAGCGCCGCACGCCACGGCGGCATCGCCGTCTCGTTCGAATTCTTTCCGCCCGGCGACGCCGCGATGGAGGCGACGCTGTGGCAGTCGGTGCAGCGCCTCGCGCCGCTCGCGCCGCGCTTCGTCTCGGTGACCTACGGCGCCGATGGCTCGACCCGCGACCGCACCCACAACATCGTCACGCGCATCGGGCGCGAGACCGCGCTCACCGGCGCGCCGCACCTGACCTGTGTCGGCGCGACGCGCGAGGCGATACTCGACGTCGCGCGCGCCTACTGGCAGCAGGGCGTGCGGCACATCGTCGCGTTGCGCGGCGATCCGCCGCAGGGGGCGAGCCGCTACGAGCCGCATCCGGGCGGCTTCGCTTATGCCGCCGATCTGGTCGCCGGCCTGCGCGGCATCGCCGATTTCGACATCTCGGTCGCGGCCTATCCCGAGGTGCATCCCGAGGCACCGACGCCCGCGGCCGATCTCGCCAACCTGAAGCGCAAGATCGACGCGGGCGCGAGCCGCGCGATCACGCAGTTCTTCTACGACACCGATGCCTTCCTGCGTTTTCGCGACCGCTGCCAGGCGGCCGGCATCGGCGTGCCGATCGTGCCCGGTATCCTGCCGGTCACGCGCTTTCCGCAGGTGTTGCGCTTCGCCGCGCGCTGCGGCGCGGCGATCCCCGAGCGGCTGCGCGAGCGCTTCGCCGGGCTCGACGACGATCCGGACACGCGCCGGCTGATCGCGGCGAGCGTCGCGATCGAGCAGGTCGAACGGCTGCGCGGGCACGGCGTCAACGATTTCCATTTCTACACACTGAACCGAGCCGAGCTGACCTACGCGATCTGTCATGCACTCGGCGTGCGGCCGCGTGCCCCAGTGGCGCTCGCGGCGGGAGTACCGGCATGAATCACGCCTGCGACAGTCACAACCATGGTCCGGCCGGGGCACGCGAGCCGGGCGGGCGGCGCGCCCCCGCGGCCGTGAGCGTGCAGGCGCCGGCCGCGCCGTATGTGATCGAGCCGGCGGACGACGCGGCGCGCAGCGAGCGCATCAGGAAGCTGCGCGGGCTGCTCGGGACGCGCATCGTCTTCCTCGATGGCGCGATGGGCACGATGGTGCAGCGGCGCCGGCCGGACGAGGCCGTCTATCGCGGCAGCCGCTTTGCCGACTACGGCCGCGACGTGCGCGGCAACAACGAGCTACTGACGCTGACGCAGCCGGCGATGATCGCGACGATCCACCGCGAGTACCTCGAGGCGGGCGCCGACATCATCGAGACCAACACGTTCAGCGCGAACGCGGTCTCGCAGGGCGACTACGGCATGGCGGCGCTGGTGCCGGAGATGAACTACGCGGCCGCGCGCCTCGCGCGCCAGGTCGCCGACGAGTTCGCGGCGGCGAGCGGCGAGCCGCGCTTCGTCGCCGGCGCGATCGGCCCGACGACGCGCACCGCGTCGCTGTCGCCGGACGTCAACGATCCGGGCTTTCGCAACGTCACGTTCGACCAGCTCGCCGCGACCTACTGCGACGCGGCGCGCTCGCTCATGCTCGGCGGCGCCGACCTGCTGCTGATCGAGACCGTGATCGACACGCTGAACGCGAAGGCCGCGCTCTACGGCGCGCGGCGCGCGTTCGACGAGCTGGGCATCGAGCTGCCGATCATCGTCTCGGGCACGATCACCGACGCTTCCGGGCGTACGCTCTCGGGCCAGACCGGCGAGGCGTTCTGGAACTCGGTGCGCCACGCCGCGCCGCTGGCGATCGGACTCAATTGCGCGCTCGGCGCGCGCCAGATGCGCCCCTATGTCGAGGAACTCTCGCGGGTCGCCGACACCTATGTTTGCGTCTACCCGAACGCGGGCCTGCCGAATGCGTTCGGCGAGTACGATGAACAGCCGCAGGAGACTGCCGACATCGTCGGCGAGTTCGCGACCTCGGGCTTCGTCAACATCCTCGGCGGCTGCTGCGGCACGACGCCGGAGCACATCCGGCTGATCCGCGCCGCCGCGGAAAAGCTGCCGCGGCGCGCGATTCCGCAATTGCCGGTGCAGTGCCGGCTCGCCGGGCTCGAGCCGCTCGCGATCACCGACACGAGCCTGTTCGTCAACATCGGCGAGCGCACCAACGTCACCGGCAGCGCGAAGTTCAGGAAGCTGATCGAGGCAGGCGACTACGCCGCCGCGGTCGAGGTCGCGCGCCAGCAGGTCGCGAACGGCGCGCAGCTGATCGACGTCAACATGGACGAGGGCATGCTCGATTCGGAAGCGGCGATGGTGCGCTTCCTGAACCTGATCGCCGCCGAGCCCGATATCGCGCGCGTGCCGGTGATGCTCGATTCGTCGAAGTGGACGGTGATCGAGGCGGGCCTCAAGTGCCTGCAGGGCAAGGGCATCGTCAATTCGATCAGCCTGAAGGAAGGCGAGGGCCCGTTCCTCGAACAGGCGCGCAAGCTGCGCCGCTACGGCGCCGCCGCGGTCGTGATGGCCTTCGACGAGCAGGGCCAGGCCGACACCGTCGAGCGCAAGGTCGCGATCTGCGAGCGTGCCTACCGGCTGCTGACGGAGTCGGCGGGCTTCCCGCCCGAGGACATCATCTTCGATCCGAACATCTTCGCGATCGCGACCGGCATCGAGGAGCACAACGGCTACGGCGTCGCGTTCATCGAGGCGACGCGCGAGATCAAGCGGCGGCTGCCGCACGCGCTGATTTCCGGCGGCGTCAGCAACGTGTCGTTTTCGTTCCGCGGCAACGAGCCGGTGCGCGAGGCGATGCACTCGGTGTTCCTGCTGCACGCGATCCGCGCCGGCATGGACATGGGCATCGTCAACGCCGGCCAGCTCGCGATCTACGAGGACATCGATCCGGCGCTGCGCGAGGCCTGCGAGGACGTCGTGCTGAACCGCCGCCCCGAATCGACCGAGCGGCTGCTCGAGCTCGCGCAGCGCTTCAAGGGCGGCAGGACCGAGCGGCGCGAGGCCGATCTCGCATGGCGCGCGTGGCCGGTCGCGAAGCGGCTCGAGCACGCGCTCGTCAAGGGCATCGACGATTTCGTCGTGCAGGATGCCGAAGAGGCGCGCCTGTCCTTCGACCGGCCGATCAAGGTGATCGAAGGCCCGCTGATGGACGGCATGAACGTCGTCGGCGACCTGTTCGGGGCCGGCAAGATGTTCCTGCCGCAGGTGGTCAAGAGCGCGCGCGTGATGAAGAAGGCGGTCGCGCACCTGATCCCGTTCATCGAGCTCGAGAAGGACGCCGGCGCGCGCGCCAAGGGCAAGATCGTGCTCGCGACGGTCAAGGGCGACGTGCACGACATCGGCAAGAATATCGTCGGCGTCGTCCTCCAGTGCAACAATTTCGACGTCGTCGACCTCGGCGTGATGGTGCCCTGCGAGCAGATCCTCGAGGCCGCGCGCCGCGAGCAGGCCGACCTGATCGGCGTTTCCGGCCTGATCACGCCGTCGCTCGACGAGATGGTGCACGTGGCGCGCGAGATGAAGCGTCAGGGCATGACGCTGCCGCTGCTGATCGGCGGCGCGACCACCTCGCCCGCGCATACCTCGGTGAAGATCGCGCCGCAGTACGACCAGGCCGTCGTCTACGTGAAGGATGCTTCGCGTTCGGTGAGCGTGTGCCAGTCGCTGATCACGGACGAGCTGCGCCAGGCCTTCATCGACAAGAACGCGCTCGATCACCAGCGCCGGCGCGAGCAGCACGCCGGCAAGCACGTCAAGCAGCCGGACGTCGCGATCGGCGCGGCGCGCGCCAACCGCCACCCGATCGACTGGCGCGCTTACGAGCCGGTGCGGCCGGCGGCGCCTGGCGTGCACGAGTTCCTCGACTATCCGCTCGCGTCGCTGCTCGGCTACATCGACTGGATGCCGTTCTTCAACGCCTGGGAGTTCGCCGGCAAGTTCCCGGACATCCTGACCGACCCGGTCGTCGGCGAGGCGGCGAGCAACCTGTACGCCGACGCGCGCCGCATGCTCAAGCAGATCGTCGCCGAGCGCTGGCTGACCGTGAACGCGGTCGTCGGCCTGTGGCCCGCGAACGCGGTCGGCGACGACATCGAGGTGTATGCCGACGAGTCGCGCAGCACCGTGCTTGCGACGCTCTCGCACCTGCGCCAGCAGAAGCGCAAGCCGGACGGCCACGCGCATTCCTGTCTCGCCGACTATGTCGCGCCGCGCGACAGCGGCGTGCGCGACTACATCGGTGGCTTCGCGGTCACCGCGGGCCTCGGCCTCGAGCCGCACATCGAGCGCCTGCGCGCCGCGCACGACGACTATTCGGTGATCGTGCTCAAGGCGCTGGCGGACCGCCTCGCCGAGGCCTCGGCCGAGCATTTCCACGAGAAGGTGCGCCGCGAGCTGTGGGGCTATGCGCCCGACGAGCAGCTGACCAACGACGAGCTGATCCGCGAGAGCTACCGCGGCATACGTCCGGCGCCGGGCTATCCGGCCTGCCCCGACCACACCGAGAAGGCGAAGCTGTGGCAGCTGCTCGATGCGCAGCGCCGCGCCGGCATCGTGCTGACCGATGCGTTCGCGATGTATCCGACCGCGGCGGTCAGCGGCTGGTACATCGCGCATCCGGCGTCGCACTACTTCGCGGTCGGCAAGATCGCGCGCGACCAGGTGCAGGACTACGCGCGACGCAAGGGCTGGACGCTCGCCGAGGCCGAGCGCTGGCTCGCGCCGAATCTCGGGTACACGCCCGAAGAGCGTCTGGAGCCGGCGGCCTGACACCCCCCCAGCCCCCCCATCCCCGGAGGGGATGGGGGGGGTTACAAGGGGGGGCGTGCGCCTGTATAGTTGCGTTGTTTGTTAAATATTAAATCATGGAGGAATCAATATGCGCGCGACGCCGGCGGGCTGGCCCCGCATTTCCGTGTCCGTGTACTACGAGGATCCCGCCCGCGCGATCGACTGGCTGGTCGGGGCGTTCGGTTTCGAGCTGCGGCTCAAGGTCGAGGGCGAGGGCGGGGCGATCGAGCATTCCGAGCTCACCTACGGCGACGGGCTGATGTTCGTCGGCGGTGCCGGCCCGGCGAGCCGCCATCCCGAACGGCAGTTTCCCGCGAGCCCGCGCAGCGTCGGCGGTCGCAACACCCAGGCGATGTGCATCTTCGTCGACGATGTCGATGCGCATTGCGCGGCGGCGCGCAAGGCCGGCGCGCGCATCGAGATGGAACCGAGGACCACCGACTACGGCGAGGAGTATTGGGCCGACCGCAGTTATCTCGCGGTCGACCCCGAGGGCCACCACTGGTGGTTCATGCAGCGCGTGAGGACCGCCGGGCAATGACGCGCAGCGCGCGCGTCGACGCGACGCTCGCCGCGCTCGCGGATCCGGCGCGCCGCGCGGTCGTCGAGCGGCTGCGCGCGGGCCCGGCGCGCGCCGGGGATCTCGCGCGCTCGCTCGCGATCAGCGCGCCGCGCATGAGCCAGCACCTGCGCACGCTCAGGCGCAGCGGTCTGGTCGAGGAATCCGGCATCGAAGGCGATGCGCGGGTGCGGCTCTACCAGTTGCGGCGCGAGCCCTTCGCCGAACTGCGCAGCTGGAGCGAAGACATCGAATCGTTCTGGACGGCAGAGCTCGAGGCCTTCCGGCGCCATGCCGGGCGGCGCGCGGGGAAACAACGGTGAGTGACCTCGACGCAGGCCCGTCGCGAGCGGCGTCCGGTGCGCGCCCGGGTGACCAGGCGCGCGTCAGCGCCATGGTCGCCGTGTCGCCGGCGGAAGCCTTCGACCTCTTCACGCGCGAGACGGACCTGTGGTGGCGGCGCGGCGTGCGCTTTCGCGCCGGCGGCCGGGCACCGGGTGCGCTGCATTTCGAACCGGGCGTCGGCGGGCGGCTGTTCGAGGAATTCACCGGGGCATCGGGCCCGCAGCTGGTCGAGTTCGGGCGCATCACCGTCTGGGATCCGCCGGCCCGGCTCGTGTTCGAATGGCACGGCGTGAACTTCGCGCCGGGAGAGAAGACCGAGGTCGACGTGAGCTTCGAGCCGGTCGGCGACGGGACGCGCGTGACCGTCGTGCATCGCGGCTGGGCGGCGCTGCGCGCCGATCATCCGGTGCGGCATGGCAAGGAGGCGGCCGCCTTCATCGGCGGGATCGGCCTGTGGTGGGGCGATCTGCTCAGCGCGCTTCGCGAACACGCGGCACGCCGGCCGTAGCGGCCGGCATTTCGACGTACGGCATCTGCCCGAGTATCCAGTCGCGGCGGCGCTGGACATACGGCGAGGGCGGCTCCGCGCGATAGCGGCGCGGATTCGGCAGCACCGCGGCGAGCGTCGCCGCCTGCGAGCGCGTCAGCTGCCGCGCGCTCTTTCCCCAGTAAGCCTGGGCCGCGGCCTCCACGCCGTAGATCCCGTGGCCGAACTCGGCGACGTTGAGATACACCTCGAGGATGCGCTCCTTGGGCCACAGCACCTCGATCAGCACGGTGAACCAGGCCTCCAGGCCCTTGCGCAGCCACGAGCGGCCGCGCCACAGGAACAGGTTCTTCGCGACCTGCTGGCTGATGGTGCTCGCGCCGCGCACGGCGCCGCCATCCGCGTTGTGCTCGGCCGCCTTCCTGATCGCCGCGAAATCGAAGCCCGGGTGCGTGGCGAAGTTCTGGTCCTCCGCCGCGATCACCGCGCGCGCGGCGTGCGGCGAGATCTGCGCCATGTCGACCCAGCGGTAGCGATGGCGGTAACGCGCATCGTCGTTCCGCCAGGCCCCGATGCGCGCCTCGAGCATCATCATGCTGCCCGGCGGGTCGACCCGGCGCAGCATGAGCACGACGAGTACCGATGCGGCGACGCAGGCGAGTCCGGCAAGCAGCAGGGCGCGCAGGATGCGCGCCCCGACACGCCTTCTTCGCGCCATGCCGCGGTGCCGCCGCTCAGGCGGCGTCGATGCGCCGCGCGGACAGCACCACGACTTCGTCGACCGGCACGTCGGCATGGCCCTTCGAGCGACCGGTCTTTACCTTCGCGATCTGGTCGACCGTGTCCATGCCGGCGGTCACGCGGCCGAACACCGCGTAGCCGTAGTTGCCCGGTGAGTGGTCGAGGAAGGCGTTGTCGACGAGATTGACGAAGAACTGCGAGGTGGCGCTGTTGATGTCACTGGTGCGTGCCATCGCCAGCGTGCCGCGCAGGTTCCTGAGGCCGTTCTTCGCCTCGTTGGCGATCGGCTCGCGGGTCGACTTCTGCGCGAGCCCGCTCGTCATGCCGCCGCCCTGGATCATGAAGCCGGGGATGACGCGGTGAAAGAGCGTGCCGTCGAAGAAGCCGGCATCGACGTAGGCGAGGAAGTTGGCCGACGAAACCGGCGCTTCCTTGTCGTTCAACTCGACGTCGAAATCGCCGAGCGAGGTGGTGAAGCGGATCATGGTGGTCCTGTGGTGGCAGACGGAAAGATGCCGCAGGTCACGCGGTCGTGACCGGCGAGATCGGGGGCGCAGCGTACGTGAGCGAAGCCGCGCGCGACAAGCAGCGAGGCGACGGCGCGCGCCTGGTCGGCGCCGTGCTCGAGCGCGAGCGCGCCACCCGGCCGCAGATGCGCCGCGGCGCCGTCGACGATCCGGCGCAATGCGGCGAGCGCGTCGTGGCCCGGTGTCAGCGCGAGGCGCGGCTCGTGGCGTAGCGCCGGGTCGTCGAGCGCGGCGTCGTCCGCGGCCACATAGGGAGGATTGCTGACGATCAGGTCGAAAAACCGGCCGGTGAGCGGCTCGTACCACGAGCCCTCGAGGAATTCGACGTGCGCGAGTCCGAGCGCGCGCGCATTGCCGCGCGCGACGGCGAGCGCGGCCGGCGAGGCATCGGTCGCGCAGATGCGCCAGTGCGCCCGCTCGCTCGCGATCGCGAGCGCGACGCAGCCGCTGCCCGTGCCGAGATCGGCCACCGCGGGCGCGCGGCCCGGCGCGTCGGATCCGTCACCCCGCGAGTCGAACCCGTCACCCAGCGCGAGCGCGCAGCGCACGAGTTCCTCGGTTTCGGGTCGCGGCACGAGTACGTCGGGTGTTACCGAAAACGGCAGCGACCAGAATTCGCGTACGCCGACGAGATAGGCGAGCGGCTCGCCGCGCATGCGGCGGGTGGTCCAGTCGCGTACGCGCGCGAGCGCCTCGCCGCCGATGCGCCGTTCGGGATGCGCGAGCAGCGTCGCGCGGCCGATCGCGAGCGCCGCGACGAGCAGCGCCTCGGCCTCGCGGCGCGCATCGGCGCCGCCGAGCGCCGCGCCGCCGAGCGCTGCGGCGACGTGCGCGGTCAGCTGCGCGAGCGTCGGCGCGCCGTCTGTTAGAGTCTCGCCCATGTCCGCTCCCATTCTGCCATTTGCCGCGCCGCCCGCCGTGCGCGAAGTGATCGAGGCGAGCCTGCGCCTGTTCGGCCGTTCGGTGCTCGGCTGCCTGCCGCTCGCGACCGTCGGTACGCTGCTCGGCCAGCTGCCCGCCGCCTACGACATCGCGGTACACGGCCGGCCCGTGCCGCTCACCGCGGCATCGCTCGCGGCGAAGGACGGCCAGTGGTGGGCGTTGTACGTGCTCGGCACGCTGGCGAGCCTCGCGCTGTGGGCGATCGTGCTGCTGAAACAGGAGCGCATCGCGACGGGCGGCGCGCACGGCAGCGTGCCGCTCGGCACGACGCTGGCGCGCCTGCCGGCGATCTTCGGCTATTGCGCGGGGAGCTTCGTGGTCATGCTGCTCGCCTCACTGCCGTTCGGCCTGATCGCCGCGCTCGTGCCGATGTCGCCGGGGCAGCGCGGTGCGCTCGTGCTGCTGCCGGTGCTGGTCACCGCTGCCGCGCTGAGCCTGGGCTGGCCGGCACTGGTCGTCGATCGCCGCGGCCCGCTCAAGGCGATCGACATCGGCCTGCGGCTCGCGGTCGCGCACTGGCGGCGGCTCCTGCTGGTACTGGCCGCGGTGCTCGCGACCGGCATCGTGATGCTGATCCTCGCCGGGCTCGCGATCGGCGTGTTCGCCGGACTCGCGGCGCCGGCCGGCGAAGCCGTACAGAACAGTCTCGCCGCGGCGATCATGATCGCCGCGGTCGCGCTGATGGTGCTCTACCTCAGCGCCTTCCTGCTGGTCGTGTTCGACGACCTGCGCGTGCGCACTCAGGCCTCTTCGGCGAGCAACGCGGCCTGATGCTCGAGCCGTAGCGGCACGATCAGGTCGTCGAGATCGCCGTCCATCACGTCGGCCAGCCGGTAGAGCGTCACGTTGACCCGGTGGTCGGTGACGCGGCCCTGCGGGAAATTGTAGGTGCGGATGCGCTCCGAGCGGTCGCCGCTGCCGACCTGGCTCTTGCGCGCCGCGGCCTCGGCGGCGCTGCGCTTTTCGGTCTCGGCCGCGAGCAGCCGCGCGGCGAGCAGCGCCATCGCGCGCGCACGGTTCTTGTGCTGCGAGCGCTCGTCCTGGCATTCGACGACGATGCCGGTCGGCAGATGCGTGACGCGGATCGCCGAGTCGGTCTTGTTGACGTGCTGGCCGCCGGCGCCCGATGAGCGGAAGGTGTCGACGCGCAGCTCGGCCGGGTTGATCGTGATCTCGTCGACCTCGGCCTGCTCGGGCAGCACCGCGACCGTGCAGGCGGAGGTGTGGATGCGGCCCTGCGCCTCGGTCGCCGGCACGCGCTGCACGCGATGCGTGCCGGCCTCGAAGCGCAGCCACGAGTACGCGCCGCGGCCGACGACCCTGCAGATCACCTCGCGATAACCGCCGTGCTCGCCGGGGTTCTGCGACACGAGCTCCACGCCCCAGCCGCGGCGTTCGGCATAGCGCGTGTACATGCGCAGCAGGTCGCCGGCGAAAATCGCGGCTTCGTCGCCGCCGGTGCCGGCGCGGATTTCGAGGAACAGGTTGCGCTCATCGTGCGGATCTTTCGGCACCAGCAGTTCGCGCAGCTCCGCCTCGTCGGCGGCGAGCGCGGCCTCGAGCCGGCGCGCCTCCTCGGCGCCGAGCGCGCCGAGCTCGGCGTCGGCGTCCCGCGACAGCTCGCGCGCGGCCGCGAGCTCGCGCTCGAGCGCGAGGTACTGGCGGTAGCGCGCGGTGAGCGGTTCGAGGCGTGCGTACTCCATCGACAGCTCGCGAAACTCGCGGGAATTGCCCGCCGTATCGGGATCGGCGAGCAGCCGGCCGACCTCTTCGGTGCGGTCGAGCGAACGGTCGAGGCGCTGGCGTATCGAGTCCTTCATCGGGGTGCGGAATTCTCCGGGATCGGAGCGCCTTCCGCTATAGTGATGCGCATGCGCTGCAGGATACTGGCCGTCGTGGCCGTGCTGCTCGCGGCTTGCGCCGCGACCCCCGCCCCGCCGCCGTCGGGCACCGATGCCAACGCCGCCACGGTCGTCGCCGAGATCGCGCTCGAGCGCGGCGACTGCCGCGCCGCCGCCGAACATTACGCACGCGCCGCGGCCGCGCCGCGCGCGCCCGAGGCCACGGTTTCGCGCGCGTTCCAGGTCGCGATCGACTGCCAGCAGTTCCCGGTGGCCGAGCGGATCGCGCAGCTGTGGCGCAAGCGCTCGCCGGCGAGCGCCGAGGCGGCGCGTGGCGCCGGACTGGTCGCGCTGCGCCTCGGGCGCAATGGCGACGCGGCCCAGGCGCTGCGCGATGCGATCCGGTTGTCCGGCGACGAGCCGGGCAAGGCGCTGATCGAGCTGTCGCAGGCGGCGCTCGCGACCGCGAACGACTTCGGTGCCTATGCGGCCCTGCGGGCGGCCGTCGATATCGACGGGCTTGATGCACCGGCGCTGGTCGTGCTCGGCAGCCTCGCGCTCGACAGCTACGTGTTCCGCGATGCACGCGCGCTCGCCGAGGCGGCGATCGAGCGCGATCCGGAATCGGCCGCGGCGCAGGTGCTGCTGTCGCGCGTGCTCGCCGGCACCGACGACGCGGCCGGTGCGCTCGCCGCCGCGAATGCCGCGCGCACGCTCGATCCGGCCGGCGCAGTGTTCGCGCCGGCCGAAACGCTGATCGCGCTCGACCGCATCGAGGAGGCGCGCAGCGAACTGCAGCGCCTGCTCGAGGATGACGACGCGGCGCCGGAGGCCGAGCGGCGTCTCGCGCTGCTCGCCTTCCGCGAGGGCGACGTCGAGGAGGCTGCGGGCCGCTTCAGCCAGCGTCTGCGCACTGGCGATGGTGCAGGCGAGGCCCTCTACTATCTCGGCGCGCTGGCCGAGCGGCATGGCAACGATCGCGCCGCGCTCGAGATGTACCAGCGTCTGGTGCAGGCCGGCGGCGGCATGCTCGCGAGTCGCCGCGCGGCCGAGATCCTGATGAAGCAGGGGCGGCGCGAGGAGGCGCTGGGCCTGCTCGATGCGCAGGCGCAGCGCGATCCGCAGGCCGCGGTCGACGTCCTGCTCGCCAAGAGCTCGATGCTGATCGGGCATGACGCGGCGGCCGATGCCGTGGCGCTGCTCGATGCGGCGCTCGAGCGCTACCCGGGGCATCCGGGCATCGAGTACCAGCGTGCGCTCGCGCTCGAGGGCGCGGGCCGGGTGCAGGAATCGATCGACTCGTTCGAAGCGATCCTGAAACGGCGGCCCGAGGACCCGGCACTGATGAACGCGCTCGGCTACACGCTCGCCGAGCATCACCGCAGCCTTGCGCGCGCGAGCGGCCTGATAGACGAGGCGCTCGCGCGCACTCCCGACAATCCCGCCTATCTCGACAGCCAGGGCTGGGTGCGCTACCGGCGCGGCGCACCCGCCGAAGCGCTCGCACCGCTGACCCGCGCCTATCGCCTGTCGCGCGACACCGAGATCGCCGCGCACTGGGGCGAAGTGCTGTGGTCGCTCGGCCGCGAGAGCGAGGCGCGCACGGTCTGGGCACGGGCGCTCGCGCGCGAACCCGGCTCCGCCTTGCTCAAGGCGACGATCAACCGTCATCTCATGCCCGGGCCGTGATCCGCGCGCTGTGCATCGCCGTGGCCGCCGCCTGTCTCGCGGCCTGCGTCAGCGCGCCGCTGCGCACGCCGGAGCCGCCGGTGCCGTGGCCGGAGCGTCGTGCGGCGCTGCAGGCGCAGGAGGCGTTCGCGCTCAGCGGGCGGGTCGCGGTCAGCACGCCGGCGAACGGCTTCAATGCTTCGCTGCGCTGGCGGCAGGCGGGCGAGGTGTCGGAGGTCTCGCTCGATGGTCCGCTCGGCGTGGGCGGGGCGGAGATCGAACTGCGCGGTGACGACCTCGACCTGCGCACCTCGCGCGGCGAGCACCTCGAGGGCGAGGCGGCGCACGAGGCGCTGCTGCGCGAAGTCGGCTTTCCGCTGCCGCTCGCCGCGCTGCGCTACTGGCTGCGTGGCGTGCCGGCGCCCGGCGCCGCCGCCGACGAAGTGCTCGACGAGGCGCGCCAGCGCCTGACGCGCCTCGTGCAGGCGGGCTGGGAAATCGACTACGCCGCCTACCTCGACAGTACCGCGCGCTCCGCTGGCGACATGGCGCTGCCGCGACGCCTCGAGGTGCGGCACGGTGAGACGCGCGTGCGCCTCGTGATCGATCGCTGGCTGCCATGAGCGGCGCGGCGAGCCGCTGGCCAGCGCCGGCGAAGTTGAATCTTTTCCTGCACGTCACCGGGCGGCGGGCCGACGGCTACCACTGCCTGCAGACCGTCTTCCAGTTGCTCGATTTCGTCGACTGGATAGCGATCACGCCGACCGCCGACGGCCGCATCGTGCGCAGCGGCGGCGGTGCCGATGGCGTGCCCGAGGACGCCGACCTCGCGGTGCGGGCGGCGCGGGCCCTGCAGGCCGCGAGCGGCCGCCGCCGCGGCGCGCGGCTGGAGATCGAGAAGCACATACCGGTCGGAGGAGGGTTGGGCGGGGGCAGTTCGAACGCGGCGACGGTACTTCTGGCGCTGAATGAATTATGGCAAATCGGCTTCGATCTGCAGCGATTGGCGGCAATCGGGGCTGAATTGGGGGCCGATGTGCCGGTATTCGTCCATGGCGCATCCGCCTGGGCGGAGGGCATCGGCGAGCGGCTGGAGCCCCTGGATCTGCCGCCGAAATGGTTTGTGGTGCTGCACCCGGGCATCGCGATCGCGACGCGCGAGGTATTCCAGGCCGCTGAATTGACACGAAATTCCCCCCTCATCACAATACGCGGCTCTTCTTTGGCGGCGACCCGCAACGACTGCGAACCGGTGGTGCGCGCGCGCTATCCGCAGGTGAGAGAGGCGCTCGACTGGCTCGGCCAGTCCGGAGATGCGCGGCTCACCGGCACCGGATCGTGCGTGTTCGCGGCCTTCGACCACGAAGGCACGGCCCGTGAAGTCGCGGCACGCACGCCGGCGAAGTGGCGCAGCTACGTGGCGCGCGGGCTCGATCGCTCGCCGCTGCACGCGCAGCTCGCGCGACTGCGAGGCGAATCGGATTAGGGCGGAACGGTTCCGCTGGGGCGTCGCCAAGTGGTAAGGCAGCGGGTTTTGATCCCGCCATACGCAGGTTCGAATCCTGCCGCCCCAGCCAGTCGAGTGAGAGGACATACGTGGCGGATTCGACGTCGATGGCGCTGTTTGCGGGGAATGCCAACCCGAAGCTCGCGCAGGACATCGCCCGGCATCTGAAGCAGCCGCTCGGACGCGCGTTCGTCGGCCGCTTCAGCGACGGTGAGGTCAACGTCGAGCTGATCGAGAACGTGCGCGGGCGCGACGTTTACCTGCTGCAGCCGACCTGCGCGCCGGTGAACGACAACCTGATGGAGCTGCTGGTGATGGCCGACGCCTGCCGGCGCGCATCGGCGGCACGGGTGACCGCGGTGGTGCCGTACTTCGGCTACGCGCGCCAGGATCGCCGGCCGCGCGCGACGCGTGCCGCGATCACCGCGAAGCTGGTCGCGAACATGATTTCGGGCGCGGGCGTCGATCGCCTGCTGACCGTCGATCTGCACGCGGACCAGATCCAGGGATTCTTCGACATCCCGGTGGACAACGTGTACGGCTCGCCGGTGCTGCTCGGCGATGCGTGGCGGCAGGGCTACGAGGACATGATCGTGGTCTCGCCCGACGTCGGCGGCGTGGTGCGCGCCCGGGCGCTGGCCAAGCGGCTCGACGACGCGGACCTCGCGATCATCGACAAGCGCCGGCCGCGGCCGAACGAGTCGAAGGTGATGAACATCATCGGCGAGGTGGCCGGCAAGACCTGCGTGATGGTCGACGACATGGTCGACACCGCCGGGACGCTGTGCCTCGCGGCGCAGGCGCTGAAGGACCAGGGCGCGAAGCGCGTGGTCGCGTACATCACGCACGCGGTGCTCTCGGGCGGCGCGGTCGGCAAGATTTCCGGGTCGGCGCTCGACGAGCTCGTCGTGACCGACACGATCCCGTTGTCGGAGGCCGCGCGCGACTGCGGGCGGATCCGCCAGCTGTCGGTGGCGGGCCTGCTCGCCGAGACGATCCGGCGCATACGGGACGAAGAATCGGTGAGTTCGCTCTATATAGACTGAGGGCGAGCAGGTTTCAGTGGGGGCCCTCTGGTCGCGGAGGTGCCCTTTGGTGTCCAACGAAGGAGAAGTTCATGCGTATCGGATTCGAAATCCAGGCTGACTTCCGTGACGATCAGGGCAAGGGTGCGAGCCGCCGCCTGCGTCGTCGCGGCAAGATCCCGGCCATCGTCTACGGCGGCAAGCTCGCGCCCCGCCAGATCATCCTCGATCATCAGAACCTGCTGACGATCATCGACAACGAGAAACTGTACACGTCGATCGTCCGCATCAAGGTCGGCGACGAGGCGCAGGAAGTGGTCATCAAGGACGTGCAGATGCACCCGGCGAAGAACGCGATCATGCACATCGACCTGCTGCGCGTGCTACCCGACGAGAAGATCCGCATCTACCTGCCGATCCGGGTTACCGGCGCGGCGGCGTCGCCGGGCGTCAAGACGCAGGGTGCCGTCGTGTCGACCCGTATCGCCGACGTCGAAGTCGTGTGTCTGCCGAAGGATCTGCCCGAGTACCTCGAGATCGATGCCTCGGCGATGCAGCTGAACGAGACGAAGTTCCTGTCGGACATCCCGCTGCCGGAAGGCGTCGTGATCCCGCAGCTGCAGCAGGGTCGCAACGTCGCCGTCGTGTCGCTGCACGAGCCGCGCACGGCAGAGCCGGAGCCGACCGAGGTGGCGGCGGCGGCCGAGGGTGCGGTGGCCGCGGCAACGCCGGCGGCGCCGGCGGAAGCTGCCGCAAAGGAAGGCGGCGCGAAGAAGTAACGGTTGCACCTGGGGCGAAAGGCCGCCGTGGCCCGGCGGCCTTTCTCTTTTTGGCGTAGCCAGCAAGGAGGGGCGCGATCATGAGCGGCCTGCCATTGAAACTGATCGTGGGTCTCGGCAATCCCGGGGACGAGTACGCGCGCACGCGCCATAACGCGGGCTTCTGGTTCGTCGACGAGCTTGCCGCGCGCCATGGCGGCACGCTGCGTGCCGACCGGCGCCATCGCGGCGACATCGCACGCGTGCAGATCGGCACGGAGGACGTGATCCTGCTGAAGCCCATGCAATACATGAACCGCAGCGGCGGCCCGGTGGGCAGCGTCGTGGAGTTCTACAAGTTCGAAGCCGGCACGGTTCTCGTCGCGCACGACGATCTCGATCTGCCGGTCGGCACCGTGCGGCTGAAGGAGGGCGGCGGTCACGGCGGCCACAACGGCCTGCGCGACCTGATCCCGCGCATCGGCGAGGGCTTCTGGCGGCTGCGCATTGGTATCGGCCACCCCGGCGACAAGGCCGAAGTCGTCGACTATGTGCTGACGCGCGCGCCGGCGGCCGAAGACGAAGCGATCCGCGCGGCGGTGGCGGCTGCAGCCGACGTCGTGCCGCAGCTGATCACTGACGGACCACAGAAGGCGATGCACCGCCTGCACACGAAGGCGGAGTAGTCATGGGTATCAAATGCGGCATCGTCGGGCTGCCGAACGTCGGCAAGTCGACGCTCTTCAACGCGCTGACGCGCGCACAGATCGCGGCGGAGAACTATCCGTTCTGCACGATCGACCCCAACGTCGGTGTCGTGCCGGTGCCCGATCCGCGTCTCGACGAGCTTGCCGCGATCGCAAAGCCGCAGAAGGTGCTGCCGACGACCGTCGAATTCGTCGACATCGCGGGCCTCGTCGCCGGCGCCTCGCAGGGCGAGGGGCTCGGCAACCAGTTCCTCGCGCACATCCGCGAGGTCGATGCGATCGCGCACGTCGTGCGCTGCTTCGACGACGATGACATCGTGCACGTCGCGGGCAAGGTCGATCCGCTCGCCGACATCGGCACGATCGACACGGAGCTCGCGCTCGCGGATCTTGCGAGCGTCGAGAAGGCGCATGAACGCGCCGCGAAGGCCGCGAAGGCCGGCGACAAGGATGCGATCCGCAAGCGCGACCTGTTCGAACGCGTGCGCCGCCACCTCGACGGCGCGGCGGCCGTGCGCTCGATGGGCCTGACGCCCGACGAGCTGCGCGACCTGCACGAGCTGCACCTGCTGACCTCGAAGCCGGTGATGTATGTTGCGAACGTCGACGAGGGCGGCTTCACCGACAATCCGCGGCTCGATGCACTGCGCCGGCACGCGACGGGCGAAGGGGCCGTCGTCGTGGCCGTGTGCGCGGCCATCGAGGCGGAGATCGCCCAGCTCGATGACGACGCGCGCGCCGAATTCCTCGCCGACCTGGGGCTCGAAGAGCCGGGGCTCAATCGCGTGATCCGCGCGGCCTACGAGCTGCTCGGCCTGCTGACCTATTACACGGTCGGGCCGAAGGAAGTGCGCGCGTGGACCGTCCGGCGCGGCGCGACCGCGCCGCAGGCGGCCGGCGTGATCCACACCGACTTCGAGCGTGGCTTCATCCGTGCCGAAGTGATCGGCTACGACGATTTCATCGCCGGCAAGGGTGAGGCCGGCGCGAAGGAAGCCGGCAGGCTGCGG
>JAHCAN010000026.1 GCA_019634915.1 Steroidobacteraceae bacterium
CCGAGGAAATCCGCCATGCGGCCGACGCGGTGACGGCGGCGCGCGCTGCGTTGCGTGCCGCCAGCAGCGAGCTGAGCCAGGCGAGATCGATGATCGAGGGCACGTCGGTCGACGACAACCCGGCCGTGCTCGCAGCCATCGCCAAGCTGCGCGACGCGGCGATCACCCTGTCGCACATGCGGCTCACCGCACCGGTGGACGGCGTGGTCGCGCGGCGCAATGTCCAGATCGGCCAGCACGTCGCGCCGGGCACGCCGTTGATGGCGGTGGTGCCGCTCGCCGGTGTGTGGATCGATGCGAACTTCAAGGAGGACCAGCTCGAGGACGTGCGCGTCGGCCAGCCCGCGACGATCACCACCGACATGTACGGCAGCCGTGTCATCTATCACGGCCGCGTGCTGGGCCTCGGCGCCGGCACCGGTGCGGCCTTCGCGCTGCTGCCGCCGCAGAACGCTTCCGGCAACTGGATCAAGATCGTGCAGCGCCTGCCGGTGCGCGTCGCGCTCGACGCTGCGCAACTGCGTGAGCATCCGCTGCGCATCGGGCTGTCGGTCACCGTGCAGATCGACACGCGCGACACGTCGGGGCCGCTGATGTCGCCGGCGGTGCCGGCGGCGGACACGCAGGTGCAACCGGAGGATGTCGCGCCCGAGGCCGATCGTGCGGTCGCGCGCATCCTGGCGCAGGGCAAGGCGGGCGCGCCGCCTCGATGAGCGGGTCCGGCGCGGCACCGGACGTCGCGCCGCTGCGCGGCGCACGGCTCGCCCTGACGTCGATCGCACTGGCGCTCGGCACCTTCATGCAGGTGCTCGACACGACGATCGCCAATGTCTCGCTGCCGACCATCGCCGGCAACCTCGGCGCGACCACCGACCAGGGGACCTGGATCATCACGTCCTTCGCGGTGGCCAATGGCGTGGCCGTGCCGCTGACCGGCTGGCTGATGCAGCGCTACGGCGCGGTGCGCACTTTCGTCGCGGCGCTGTTCCTGTTCACGCTGGCCTCGTTCCTGTGCGCGATCGCGTGGAGCCTGCCCGTGCTGGTGCTGTTCCGCGTGTTCCAGGGTGCCGTGTCGGGGCCGATGATCCCGGGGTCGCAGGCGCTGCTGATTTCGATCTTCCCGCGCGAGAAGCGCGCGACCGCGCTCGGCATCTGGTCGATCACGACGCTGGTCGCGCCGATCACCGGGCCGATCCTGGGCGGCTACATCTCCGACAACTATCACTGGAGCTGGATCTTCCTGCTCAACGTGCCGGTCGGCCTGCTGGCCGGAGTGCTGTGCTGGCGCGGGCTCGCGGGACGCGAAACGCCGATGCGCAGGCTGCCGATCGACGCCGTCGGCCTCGGGCTGCTGGTGATCTGGGTCGGTGCATTGCAGTTCGTGCTGGATACCGGCAAGAACGCGGACTGGTTCGCGTCGACGCAGATCGTCGTGCTCGCGGCGATCGCCGCGGTGGCCTGCATCGCGTGGATCATCTGGGAACTGACCGACGCCCACCCGGCGGTGGACCTGTCACTGTTCCGGGACCGCAATTTCGCGCTCGGAACGCTGGCGTTCAGCCTCGGCTTCGCGATCTTCTTCGCGAACCTGCTGATCCTGCCGCTGTGGCTGCAGACCCGGCTCGGCTACACGGCGACCTGGGCCGGGCTGGTCGTGGCGCCGAGCGGCGTGGTCGCGATCCTGCTGACGCCGATCGCGGCGCGCTTCATGTCGCGCATCGATGCACGCTGGTTCGCGAGCCTCGCGCTCGTGGCGTTCACGGTGTCGTACTTCCAGCGCGCGGCCCTGACGGCCGACGCCTCGTCCTGGGCGTTCGTCGCACCGATGCTCGTGCAGGGCATCGGCATGAGCTGCTTCTTCGTCTCGCTGGTGGCCCTGTCGCTCGACCGGATCGAGCCGGCACGCATTCCGTCGGCGTCCGGCATCTCCAACTTCATGCGCATCACGGCCGGCGGTTTCGCCGCGTCGATCACGACCACCCTGTGGGACAGCCGCGAAGCCCTGCACCAGAGCCGGCTGGTCGAGGCATCGAGCCTCCATGAGCCGGCGATGCAGCAGGCGTTGCAGGTCCTGCAGCGCCTCGGCCTCACCGACCTGCAGGGCTACGCGGCGATGCTGCACACGCTCGTCGACCAGGCCTATCTGATGGCGTCGATCGACCTGTTCTGGATCTCCGCCTGGCTCAGCCTGGCGATGATCGGCGTCGTCTGGCTCGCGCGCCGCGCGGTCGGCGGCGGCGCATCGACGCGGTAGTGCGCTCCGCAGCTCTCGCCGCGCCGCAACGCCGCGCGCAGCATGTGCTCGGCGAGCAGCAGGCGCGCGCGCGCGGTGTAATCGTTCGCACGGGTCTTGCGCCTCAGGGCCGTCACGGTCCCGAGGCCGGCGTTGAGTCCGGTCGCGTCGCGGATCACGCCGAGGCTGTGCCACATCATCCGGCGCAGCGCCGCCGGCGCCTGCGCCGCGGGCGGCAGGCCCGCATCGGTGACCCGCAGCGCGCCCGGCGGCGGCAGGGCCCGTAGCGGCAGACGGGCGAGCGCCTGGCCGACGCGCCGGCCATAGACGAGCGCCTCGAGCAGTGAATTGCTCGCGAGCCGGTTGGCACCATGCGCGCCATTGCAGGCCGCCTCGCCCACGGCCCAGAGACCCGGCAGCGTCGTGCGCCCGTCGAGGTCCACCGCGATGCCCCCCATGTGGTAATGCGCCGCCGGTGTGACCGGAATCGGCTCGCGCAGCGGATCGATGCCGTGCGCGAGGCAGCACGCATGGATTTCCGGAAACCGCCGCTCGATGTTGCCGCCCCTGAGCCGCGTCGCGTCGAGCCACACGCGTCCGCCCTTGCGCTGCACGGCGTCGACGCGGCGCGCGACGATGTCGCGGGGCGCGAGATTGCCCTGCGGCACGCCCGCGAGGATCGACTTGCCGTACGCGTCGACGAGCCTCGCGTCCGCGCCGCGCAGCGCCTCGGTGATCAGCGGCAGCGGCTCGGCATGGACATCGAGCGCGGTCGGGTGGAATTGCACGAACTCGAGGCCCCTACCCCGCGCGCCGGCAGCAAGCGCCATCGCGAGCCCGTCGCCGCAGGCGCCGAGCGGATTGGTCGTGCGGGCATACAGGCCGCCGATGCCACCGGTGGCGACGACGACGGCGCGCGCGCGCACGACCAGCGGCTCGCCGTCCACGTCGAACGCGAGCACGCCGCAGACGCTGTCGCCGTCGCGCAGCAGCCGCGTCGCGCGCGTGCCGGCGAGCACCTCGACATGCGTCGTGCCGGCCGTCGCCTGGCGCAGGGCTGCCATCACCGCGGCCCCGGTCGCTGCACCGCCGGCATGCAGCACACGGGCGCACGAATGGCCTGCCTCGCGGTGCAGCGACCATCCGGTTCCATCGCGCGCGAAAGGCACGCCGAGCGTTTCGAGGAAATGCACCGCGAGCGGCGCTTCATCGCACAGGTAACGGGCCGCGGCGAGGTTCGTTTCCCCCTGCGCGGCCCGCAACGTGTCTTCGAGGTGCAGCTCGGCGCTGTCGCCGGCATCGACCGCCGCGGCGATGCCGCCCTGCGCCAGCTCGCTCGCCGCGCCCGATGCCGCGGCCGTATCGGGTGCGAGCACGCAGACCCGCCGGCCGCGCGCATGCAGCGCAGTGGCGAGCCCGGCCGCGCCCGCGCCGAGCACGACGACGTCGGCGTCGCGCTCCTTCACGCCGCGAGCCTGCGCATCTGCTCGAACATCTGCTGCACGCAGGCGCGCGCGGCCGGCGCGACCGCGGCCGGCACCTCGATCGCAGGCTCGAGGCGCTCGAGCGCCGCGCGAATGCCGGGCAGCGTGATGCGCTGCATGTGCGGGCACAGATTGCAGGGACGCAGGAACTGCGTGTCCGGGAAGGCCGCCGAGACGTTGTCCGCCATCGAGCATTCGGTGATCAGCACCGCCTTCGCGGGCCGCGCCTTGTCGAGCGCCGCGATCATGCCGGAGGTCGAGCCGACATAGTCGGCCGCCTGCTGCACTTCGGGCGAGCATTCGGGGTGCGCGAGCACGTAGGCACCGGTGCTGCGCCGGTACTCGATGATCTCGGCGCCGGTGAAGCGTTCGTGCACCTCGCAGCGGCCACGCCACGGGATGATGCGCACGCGCGTATGCGCCGCGACCCAGGCGGCGAGATACTCGTCGGGCACGAAGATCACCTCGCGCTCGCCGAGGCTCTCGATGATCTCGAGCGCATTGGCCGACGTGCAGCACACGTCGCACTCGGCCTTCACGGCCGCGCTCGTGTTGACGTAGCAGACGGCCGGCACGCCCGGATGCAGCACGCGCAGGCTGCGCACGTCCGCGGCGGTGATCGAATCGGCGAGCGAGCAGCCGGCCGCGGTGTCCGGCAGCAGCACGGTCTTGCCCGGTGCGAGCAGCTTGGCGGTCTCGGCCATGAAATACACGCCGCACATCACGACGACGTCGGCCTGCGAGCGGGCAGCCGCGCGCGCGAGCTGCAGCGAGTCGCCCTGCACGTCGGCGACGCCGTGGAAGATCTCCGGGCGCTGGTAGTTGTGCGCGAGCACGATCGCGTTGCGCTCGCGCTTGAGCGCCTCGATCGCGCGCACCATGTCGAAGTGCACGTCCCACTCGACCTCGGGCATCAGCCGCGAGACCCGCGCGTAGCGCCGTGCGTGCTCGTCGCGCGTGTAGTCGTTCGTCACCACCATGCCACGAGACTAGTCGGGCCGGCGCAGCGCGCCTTTGATCCAGGTCAAACCGGCAGGTCGACCCGCCCTGCCCTCAATGCCAGCGGCCAGCTGACGCGGCGCACCTGCGCAGGCGGCCCCCAGCGCGGCGCCAGCCGCTCGCCCAGCGCGAGCACCGGATCGAAGCCGCGCGCCTGGGTGAAGCGCGCGGTCGCGGACCAGGTCCGCAGGTAACCGAGCAGCTGCCCGAGGTTCCAGTCCACCGCCATCGTGAAAGGCGGCGCGTCGAGCCGCGTGAACGGGAACGCCAGATCGCGATACCCCGTCTCGATGTGCGACCTCTCGGGCGGCCACCAGGGCCCGACGACCTCCGAGTAGTAATGCTGCACGAGCGCATCGACCGCATCGCCATCGACGCGTGTCAGGCCGTAGGCCCACTCGGCGATGACGCCACCGCGCACCAGCACGCGGCGGGCCTCGGCGTTGAAGCGCCCGGGATCGAACCAGTGCAGCGCCTGCGCGACGGCCACCAGATCGACGCTGCCGGTCGCGATCCCGGAGTCCTCGGCCGTCGCGACCCGATACTCGACGCGCGGATGTGGCGTGGCCTGCGCGATCTGTGCCGCGCTCGCATCGGTCGCGATCACGCGCGCGAACCCGGCCGCGAGATCGACCGCAGCCTGACCGCTGCCTGTCGCGCAGTCCCAGGCCAGCGAGCGCGAAGGGGCAACTTCCGCGAGCCAGTCGAACAGCGCGCGCGGATAGGTCGGCCGGAAACTCGCGTAGCCGCGCGCGACGCCACCGAAGTGGTCGGCGAACGATCCACGCGGACCGTCCGTCGCGCTCACATGTCGACGAACACTTTGAAGCCGCCCCAGAACATGCGCTTCGCGTCGAACGGCAGGCGCTTCATGTCCATCATCGGCGCGAGCCGTGGATCCTTCATCACCTTCGCGTTGATCCGGTCACGCTGGCCGCGCGAGCGGTAGACGATCCACGAGAACACCACGACCTCGCCGGCCTTGAGCTTCACGCTCTGCGGGAACGAGGTCAGCTTGCCGGGCTGCACGTCATCGGCGACGCACTCGCGATACTCGAGCGCGCCGTATTCACGCCAGACCTTGCCGGCCTTGCGCGCCATCGCACGGTAGGCAGCGAGTTTGCGGCGGGGCACCGGAACGACGAAACCGTCGACATATCTGGCCATGGAACACCTCCTTGCTGTTCCCCGGCGGGGCCGTCACTGCGAGGTGACACCGTCGAGGGTGGTGATCGCGCCATAGAGATCGGGCCTGCGGTCACGGAACACGAACCAGCTCTCGCGCTGCTGCTCGATCGCGGCGAGATCGAAGCTCGCCGTGAGGACCGCGTCGCCCTCCTCGCCCGCCTCGGCCACCTTGGCGCCGGTCGGGTCGGCGATGAACGACGAACCGTAGAAGCGGATCCACAGACCTTCCGGGTCCTGCAGCGCGCGTTCGACGCCATGCCGGTTCGACGCGATCAGCGGCATCAGGTTCGCCGCGGCGTGGCCCTGCTGCGTGCGCTGCCAGTGCTCGCGCGAATTGACCGGCTGTGCCGGCGGCGGCTCGCTGCCGATCGCGGTCGGATAGAGCAGCAGCTCGGCGCCCATCAGCGCCATGCAGCGCGCGCTCTCCGGGAACCACTGGTCCCAGCAGATGCCGACGCCGAGGCGCGCGTAGCGCGTCCGCCAGACCCTGAAACCGGTGTCGCCGGGCGAGAAATAGTTCTTCTCCTGGTAGCCCGGGCCGTTCGGGATGTGCGACTTGCGATAGACGCCGAGCACCGTGCCGTCGGCATCGACGATCGCGATCGAGTTGTAGAACACCTGCCCCGCGCGCTCGAAGAAACTGACCGGCAGCACGACACCGAGCTCGCGCGCGAGCGGTGCGAGGCGCCGCACGGCGGCGTTGTCCTCGAGGCGGGTCGCGAGCGCGAGGTGCCGCGTGTCCTGCTCGATGCAGAAATACGGCGTCTCGAACAGCTCCTGCAGCAGGATCACCTGCGCGCCACGGCCCGCGGCCTCGCGCACGAGCTGCTCGGCGCGCGCGAGATTGGCGGCGAGATCCCAGCCGCAGGCGAACTGCGTCGCCGCGACGGTCACGGTGCGCGCCGGACGAGAAAGATGCGGGGGCTGCATCCCGAAGAGCTTACAGGGGAGCGCCGGCAGCGAACAGCCGGCGTGCCGCGCCGCTCAGCGCCGCGGCTCAGTGCCGTGTGCCGTTCTCGAGGCCGGGGAACAGCGCCTGGTCGAGCGCCTTCACGTAGATCTGCTCGTCGGCGGGCCCGGGCACCAGCACCTGGCGGTTGAACAGCAGGTTCGGCATCGAGTTGACCCCGAGCAGTATCAGCCGCCGCTCGTCGTCGAGCACCTCGTCGAGCGCGGCCTGCGGGTCGCGGAAGGTCGCGAGCAGCGCGTCGCTGAGGCCGCATTCGGCGCCGATCGCCGCGAGCACCTCGAGATCGCCGATGTCGCGGCCCTGCTCGAAGTAGGCGCGGAAGATCGCATCGAGCAGCGGGCCGTGCAGCTGCTCGCCCTGCGCGAGCTTCACCAGACGGTGCGCGCCGGTCGTGTCGGGCATGCCGGCGAGCTTCGAGAAATCGAAACGGATGCCGAGCTCGCGCCCGGCCTCGGCGAGGCTCGATTCGGCGAACGCGACGCTGATGCCCTTCGGCAGCCGCGCGGCGAGGTGTTCGTGCCAGTCGGCGACCGCAGGCGCTTCGGGCCGCTGCAGGCGGAACGGGTGCCAGCGCAGTTCGCGCACCGTGACGCCGTGCAGGTGGTCCAGCGCGCGGGCGAGCCGGCGGGTGCCGAGGAAGGTCCACGGACAGGAGAAATCGCCGACGAGATCGATGTCGAGACTGCCGTGCGGCACACCGGCATGGGGGATCAGGGCGTTCATGCAGGCCTCAATGAGGGCTGCCCGCGCCGATTTCAAGCAGCCGGCGCCGTGCCGCTCAGCCGCGCCGCGCGCCCACCGCGACCTCCCGCGTGATGCGGATCGCGGTCTCGAGTGCCCGCAGGCCGTCCTCGCCGCCCACCACCGGCGCCTTGCCGTGGCGCACGCAGTCGAGGAAAGAGTCGATCTCGGCGCGCAGCGCATCGCCCTGCTCGAAGCTCTGCTCCTCGATCGTGACCGGCAGCTGGCCCTCGGCAGGCCCACCCTCGCGCTTCCTGATCACGGTCAGGATGCGCTGCTGCAGGTCGATCGACAGGTAGGCCTCGTCCTCGAACAGGCGCAGCTTGCGCTCGGTCTTCAGGCTCACGCGGCTCGCGGTGGCGTTGACGACGCAGCCGCTCTCGAAGCGGATGCGCGCATTGGCGATGTCGATCTCGTCGGAGAACACCGGCGCCCCGACCGCCTCGAGCGCGGCGATCGGACTGCCGACGATCGACTGCACGATGTCGAGGTCGTGGATCATCAGGTCGAGCACGACGTTCACGTCGGTGCCGCGCTCGCGGTACGGCGCGAGCCGATGGCACTCGATGAAACGGGGTGTGCGCAGGTGCGACTCGGCCGCGAGCACGGCGGGATTGAAGCGCTCGAGGTGCCCGACCTGCAGCACGCAGCCCGCCGCGCCGGCCGCCTCGATCAGCGCCCGCGCCTGCTCGACGGTCTCGGTGATCGGCTTCTCGACCAGCACGTGCACGCCCGCGCGCAGCAGTTCGAGCGCGATGTCGAAATGCGCCGCGGTCGGCGTGACGATGCTGACGGCATCGACCCCGCCCAGCAGCTCGCGATGATCCGCCACCGGCCGCGCCCCGGTCTCCGCCGCCACCTGCGTGCGCGCGCTCTCGCTGGCATCGACCACCGCCACGAGCCGGCTGCCTTCGGCCTGCGCGTATTTCTGTGCATGGAAGCGGCCGAGATAGCCGACGCCGATGACCGCGGTACGAAGGGGAGACATCGGCGCGACTATAGCTGATGCCGTGCCGTATCATTCACGGCCATGCCGCAGCCGCTCGCCGCCCTACGCTCGAGCTCGCCACTGACCCGCGAGCTGCTCTGGCTGCTCGCCTGCCTGATCGTCGGCGTCACGCTGCTGCCGATCGCCGTGTACTACACCGGCGTGCGCGTGCTCGGCCCGTACACGGGCGGCGGCCTGTGGTCGTTCTGGGGCGATTTCTTCCGCGGCCTCGGCCACGGCGGCGGGCCCTGGTGGCTGATCGTGGCAGGCCCCTATGCGCTGCTGCTGTTCGTCCGCGCCGTGCGCGCCGGATGGCGCCGATTTAACAGCGCATTAATGTGATGCGGATCACGATTCGGCCCGGTGACCCTCATTCACTGACGCCGGGATGCGACACTGTACGCGCATCAGACCAATGATCTTGACCGGGGACCAGATGAAGGATATGAGCCAACGGGCGCAGCAGACGCCCGAGGAGCCGACGACCGAGGACGATCGTACCGGCAATACGCTGAAGCGCGTCAGCCTCGCCCTGCTGCACGAAATCGCCTCGGATGAGCGCGAGCGCGGCAGCGACCCCTACAACAGCACCGACGGCAAGGCCCAGGCCGATCTGTGGAGCCGGCAGCGCGGCAGGCGCTGACGCGCAGCGCAATGCCGCGGCCGAAGGCCCGCGGGACGGGAACCGCAGGCCCGCCGCCGCGGTCCAATCGGCAATGCAGTCCGCTCACCGGGGCCAGTACACCCAGCCGGCGAACACGAGGCCCGCGAGCAGCGCCAGATGCGCCAGCGGCCGCCAGCCGCGCGAGCGGATCTCGCCGACGAAACTCGTCGCCGCAAGTGCCGTGAGACCCGCCGCGAGCGCGAGCGCCCGCAACAGCGGTGCGCGCTCGGCGGCGAGACGGTCCGCATGTTCGGGCAGCAGCAGGAACACGATGCCGGTGAGTGTCAGTGCGATCGAGATCGACAACGTCGATCCCATCACGATTCCGATCAGCATGGCGAGCGGTCGCATGGTCTCCAGCCGGCATCTGCGCGGGGCCAACTTGCGGCACATTGCCGCGCGTTCTAGCCTAGACTGGACAGTGTAACCGAGCTTGCGCCCCGGGCCCCGAATGCAGACGACACCGCGACTCACCGCCGGCTTTACCGCATCCATACTCAGCGTGCTGCTGCTGACGCTCGCCGGTTCGGCGCAGGCGCCGGCAGGCACCGTCGCGCTGCCGCCGGGCGCGATCGCGCCGTCCGAGCGCCAGCGGCTGGTCGCGCGGCGCGTCGGCATGATCCTCGAGGACACGCATTACCGGCGCGCGAACATCGACGACGAGCTGTCCGAACAGGTCTACCAGCGCTACCTGAAGTTCCTCGACGGCCAGCACAGCTATTTCCTCGCGTCCGACATCGCCGAATTCGACGCCTGGCGGCTGCGCTTCGACGACATGATCCGCACCGGCGACCTCGAGCCCGCCTACGCGATCTTCGCGCGCTACCAGGCGCGCAACCGCGAGCGCATGCAGTTCGCGCTCGCGCAGCTCGAGCAGGAACCCGACTGGACGCTGAACGAGAGCTTCGAGTTCGACCGCACCAAGGCCGACTGGGTCGCGAGCGAGACGGAGATGGACGAGCTGTGGCGCCGGCGCGTGAAGAACGACGCGCTCGGCCTGCTGCTCGCCGGCAAGACCTGGGCAGAGGCGAGCGACACGCTGCACAAGCGCTACGAGCGCGTGCTGAAGCGCGTCGACCAGGTCTCCGCCGAAGACGTGTTCGAGAACCTGATGAACGCGTACGCGCGCAGCTTCGACCCGCACTCGAGCTATTTCTCGCCGCGCAATTCCGAGGAATACCGCATCCAGATGAGCCTCAACTACGAGGGCATCGGTGCCTCGCTGCAGCTGATCGACGAATTCGTCACCGTGATGAACGTGATCGAGGGCGGCCCGGCCGCGGTCGCCGGCACGCTGAAGCCGACCGACCGGATCGTCGGCGTCGCGCAGGGCAATGACGGGGCGTTCACCGACGTGATCGGCTGGCGCATCGACGACGTCGTGCAGCTGATCCGCGGCAAGGGCGGCACGCTGGTGCGCCTGCGCGTGCTGCCCGGCGGCGCGGCCCCCGGCACCGCCGAGAAAACCGTCGAATTCACGCGCAACAAGGTCACGCTCGAAGCCCAGGCCGCGCAGAAATCGCTGCACACGCTCGAGCGCAACGGGCGCACCTACCGGGTCGGCGTGATCGAGGTGCCGGGCTTCTACCAGGACATCGCCGCACAGAATGCCGGCGACAAGGACTACCGCAGCACCACGCGCGACGTGCGCCGGCTGATCGGCGAGCTGACCGCCGAGGGCATCGATGGCCTGGTGCTCGACCTGCGCGGCAACGGCGGCGGCTACCTGCCGGAAGCGACCGCCCTCACGGGCCTCTTCATCGATCGCGGCCCGGTCGTGCAGTTGCGCGATTCGGGCGGCCGCACCGAAGTGCTCGACGATCCGGAGCCGGGCGTCGCCTACGCCGGCCCGCTCGCCGTGCTGGTCGACCGCTTCAGCGCCTCGGCGTCCGAGATCTTCGCCGGCGCGATCCAGGACTACCGGCGCGGCGTCGTGCTGGGCCAGCAGACCTTCGGCAAGGGCACCGTGCAGAACCTCGTGCCGCTCGACGGCTTCGTCAAGCGGCCGATCAACGGCCAGCTCACCGTCACGATCGGCAAGTTCTACCGCGTCACCGGCGAGAGCACGCAGTTGCGCGGCGTCTCGCCCGACGTGCCGCTCGCATCGATGATCGGCCTCGACGATGTCGGCGAGAGCGCGCTCGACGAGGCGCTGCCCTGGGACCGCATCCCGGGCGTCCCCTATCGCGCGGCGCGCGCGGGCGGCGTGCAGCCGGCCGTACTCGCGACCGAGGAAGGCGTGCGCGCCGCGGCGGATCCCGACTACCGCTGGCTGGTCGCCGACATCGCGGCCGTGCAGGAAGTGCGCAGGCAGACTTCGGTCTCGCTCAATCTCGCCGCGCGCAAGAGCGAGCGTGACGCGCTCGACCGCGACCGCCTCGCCCGCGAGAACGCGCGCCGCAAGGCGCGCGACCTGCCCGCCCTCGCCTCCGTCGAGGACATCCCGAACGACGACGCGCCGGACATCGTGCTGGCCCAGGCCACCGAAGTGATGGCCGACATGATCGGCGGGCCCGCCGGCCAGCAGGGCCCGAAAACGGTCTCCCGCAGCCCCTGAAAGGATCATGGTGTTGTAGTTGACTACAACACTATCTAGCAGTAGGATCGCCTCGCCTGACATTCCAGGGAGCTCGATCCGACATGCGCACGCCAGCCCTCGCCCTCCTCGCCGCCGCAGCCAGCCTGCTCGCCGCCTGCGGAACCGCCAAGCCCGACAGCGCCGCCCAGGCTGACGCCCCGGCGGCGGTCCCCGTCGAGGTCGCCACGGCCACCCGCGGCGAAATGCTCGCCCGTTACACGGGCACCGCGACCCTCGAGGCCGAGGCCGACGCCGAGGTGATCGCCCGCGCCGGCGGCGAGGTGCTGCGCGTGCTGGTCGAGGAAGGCGACCGGGTCAAGGAAGGCCAGCTGCTCGCGGTGCTCGACGGGCGCCAGCTGCAGCTCGAGGCCGCGCAGGCGCGCGCGCAGTTCGCGAAGGCCGAGCGCGATTATCACCGTCAGCTCGAGCTGCACCAGAAGGGTCTCGTGTCCGCCGGCGCCTTCGAGGGCCTCAAGTTCGACCTCGACAACCTGCGCGCGACCTACGAGCTCGCCGAGCTGCAGCTGTCGTACACCGGGATCCGCGCGCCGTTCGCCGGCCTCGTCGCCGCGCGCTACGTCAAGGTCGGGCAGAACGTGCCGCAGGGCACGAAGACCTTCCGCATCACCAACCCGACGCCGCTGAAGGCGAACGTGTTCGTGCCCGAGCGCGAACTCGCCCGCCTCGCGCCGGGCCAGACCGCCGTGGCGTCGATCGACGCCCTGGGCGAGCGCACGTTCCCCGCGCGCGTGACGCTCGTCTCCCCTGCCATCGATCCCGCCACGGCGACTTTCAAGGTGACGCTCGAGGTCGACGACCACGACGGCGTGCTGAAACCCGGCATGTTCGCCCGCATCGGGATCGTCTTCGAGCGCAAGGCCGCCGCGCTGCAGGTGCCGCGCGTCGCGCTGATCGAGGCGGACGGCGCGCACAGCGTGTTCGTGATCGAGGACGGCAAGGCCGTGCAGCGCGCGGTGACGACCGGGCTCGCCGACGGCGGCAACATCGAAGTCACGACCGGCGTCGGCGAAGGCGATTCGGTGGTGGTCGTCGGCCAGACCGGCCTGAAGACCGGCAACGCCGTGCGCGTCGTCGCGCTCGAGACCCGGCCGGCCTCGCAGCTGCGCGCGGCATCGGCCGAGCGCGTCGCCGCCGGTGCCCAGGCCGCCAACCGCTGACACGGCCGGGAGCCCCGCATGCGCCTCGTCGATCTCGCCCTGCGCCGCCGCGTCACGATCGCGATGGCCACTGTCGCCGTGACACTGTTCGGCGTCGTCTCGCTGTCGCGCCTGAAGGTCAATCTGCTGCCCGACCTGTCGTACCCGACGCTGACGATCCGCACCGAGCTGCCGGGCGCCGCGCCGCTCGAGGTCGAGAACCTGATCGCGCGCCCGATCGAGGAAGCCGCCGGCACGATCAGGAATGTGCGCAGCGTGCGCTCGGTGTCGCGCTCCGGCCAGGCGGACGTCGTGCTCGAGTTCGCCTGGGGCACCGACATGGACTTCGCCGGCATCGAGGTGCGCGAGCGGCTCGACCTGCTGCAGCTGCCGGTCGATGCGCGCCGCCCGTTGCTGCTGCGCTTCGATCCGTCCACTGAGCCGGTGCTGCGACTCGCGTTCGTCGACCTCGCCGGAACGGCCGGCGCCTCGGGCGACCGGCTGCGCTCGCTGCGCCGCTTCGCCGACGACCGGCTCAAGCCCGAGCTCGAAGCCACCGAGGGCTCGGCCGCGGTCAAGGTGAGCGGCGGCTACGAGGACGAGATCCACGTGTACGTCGACCAGCAGCGGCTCTCGCAGCTGAAGCTCGACGTCGGCACGATCGCGGCGCGCATCGGCGCCGAGAACGTCAATCTCTCCGGCGGCCGGCTCGAACAGGGCACGCAGCGCTTCCTCGTGCGCACGCTCAACGAGTTCCGCTCGCTCGAGGAGATGGCGAACACCGCGATCGCGACGGTCGACGGCCAGCCCGTCTACCTGCGCGACGTCGCGCGCGTCGAGCACGGCTACAAGGAGCGCACCGCGATCACGCGGCTCGACGGGCGCGAATGCGTCGAGCTCGCGGTCTACAAGGAGGGCGACGCGAACACCGTGCAGCTCGCGAAAGCCATCCACGAGCGGCTCGCCGCGCTCGACAGCTCGCTGCCGCCCGACACCGCGCTGCGCACGGTCTACGACCAGTCGACCTTCATCGCGAACTCGGTCGGCGAGGTGAGCGATGCGGCGCTGTGGGGCGGGCTGCTGTCGGTGATCGTGCTGTATCTGTTCCTGCGCGATGCGCGCGCGACGCTGGTCGCGGGCATCGTGATCCCGGTGACCGTGATCGGCATCTTCGTGCTGATGTACGGCTTCAACCTGAGCCTCAACATCATGTCGCTCGGCGGCATCGCGCTCTCGGTCGGCATGCTGATCGACAACTCGGTCGTGATCCTCGAGGCGATCACGCGCAAACGCGAGGCCGGCATGCCGGCCGTGCAGGCCGCGCGCGAAGGCACGGCCGAGGTCGCGATGGCGGTCACCGCCTCCACGCTGACGACGGTGGCGGTGTTTTTTCCGATGGTGTTCGTCAGTGGCATCGCCGGCCAGCTGTTCCGCGACCAGGCGCTCACGGTCACGTTCGCGCAGCTGCTGTCGCTGCTCGCGAGCCTGACGCTCGTGCCGATGATGGCTGCATGGCGCGCCGACCGTGCCGCGCCACGCCGCGTGCAGCATGACGCGCTGCGGCCCGAACTCGGCGCGCGCAGTGCCGCGCTCGCGGCGGGCCTCGCCGACATCCGCCGCGCGCTGCGTCCCGGCGAGTTCGGGCGGGCGCCGGCCGCACGTGGCCTGCGCCGCATTTTCGCGTGGCTCGGCTGGCCGCTGCGCCTCGCACTGGTCACGCTGATCCGCCTGCTGCGCGCAATCGCCGGCACGTTCGGGGCATTGTGCGGCCTGCTGCTCACACCGTTCGTCCACGTGACGCAGCGCAGCTTCGCGGCGCTCGATCGTCTCTATCCGGTCGCGCTCGAATGGGCGCTGCGCTGGCGTGCACTGGTGCTCGCCGTCGCGGTCTCGCTGCTCGCGCTCACCGCGCTCGTGCTGGTGCGCCTGCCGACCGAGCTGATTCCGCAGCTCGCCCAGGGCGAGTTCAGCGTCAAGCTGCGCCTGCCCGCGGGCTCGCCACTCGACAGCACCGACCGGATGATGCGCAGCGCGCTCGCCGCGGCCGTCGAACTGCCCGGTCTCGAGCATGCGTACGCGGTGTCCGGCACCGGCAACCGGCTCGACGCGAATCCGGTCGACTCGGGCGAGAACAGCGGCGAGATGGCGATCCGGCTGCGCCAGCCGGCCGGCCCGCGCGAGGAAGCGGCGGCGGTGGCGCAGCTGCGCCGCTCGCTCGATGCGCTGCCGGGCGTGCAGTACGAGTTCACGCGCCCGGCACTGTTCACGATGTCGACGCCGCTCGAGATCATGCTGTCGGGCTACGAGCTCGAACGCCTGCAGGCCGCCGCCGCCGCGGTGCGCGCGCGCATGGAGGCGAGCGGCGCGTTCACCGACCTGCGCTCGTCGATCGAGGGCGGGCATCCCGAGATCCAGATCGTCTTCGATCAGGACCGCGCGTCGCGCCTCGGCCTCGAGGTGCGCGCGATCGCCGACCGCGTGGTCGCGAGCCTGCGCGGCGACGTCGCGACCCGCTATCAGCTGCGCGACAAGAAGATCGACGTGCTGGTGCGCAGCGTCGACACGCGCAGCGCGTCGATCGAGGACGTGCGCAACCTGATCGTCAACCCCGGCGCCGAACGGGCCGTGCCGCTCGCCGCAGTCGCCGACGTGCGCCTCGCGGTCGGCCCCGCCGAGATCCGGCGCGCCGGGCAGGAGCGCGTCGCGCTGCTGTCGGCGGCGCCGGCGAGCGGCAACCTCGGTGCCGCCACCGCCATCGCCAACGAGATCCTCGCCTCGACGCCGCTGCCCGCGGGCGTGACCGGCGTGGTCACCGGCCAGAGCGAGGAGATGCAGCAGAGCTTCCGCTCGCTGCTGATGGCGTTCGCGCTCGCGGTGTTCCTCGTCTACCTCGTGATGGCCTCGCAGTTCGAATCGCTGATCCATCCGTTCGTGATCCTGTTCACGATCCCGATGGGTCTGATCGGCGCGGTCTGGGGCCTCGCGGTGACCGGCACGACCGTCAACGCAGTGGCGTTCATCGGTCTCATCCTGCTCGCCGGCATCGTCGTCAACAACGCGATCGTGCTGCTCGATGCGGTCAACCAGGCGCGCGAACGCGGCCTGTCGCGCCACGATGCGTTGCTGCTCGCCGGGCGCACGCGCCTGCGGCCGATCCTGATCACGAGCGTCAGCACGATCCTCGGTCTCGCGCCGATGGCGATCGGCCTCGGCGAGGGCGCCGAGGTGCGCCGGCCGATGGCGATCACCGTGATCGGCGGCATGCTGGTCGCCACCGTGCTGACGCTGATCCTGATCCCGGTGCTCTACACGCTGCTCGACCGCCGCCGCGACCGGCTGGCAGCGGATGCGGCCCTGCCCGACGCGGCACTGCCGGACGCGCCGGTCGCGCTGGCGCCGCCGCGATGATCCACACCAGCTTCGCGCTGCACCGCCCGGTCACGACGATCATGGTGTCGGCGGCGGTCGCGACGATCGGTCTGATGGCCGCACGGCTGCTGCCGCTCGAGCAGTTCCCGGACATCACGTTCCCGTTCATGGGCGTGTCGATCCCCTACCCCGGCTCGACGCCGGAGGAGATCGAGGAGGAGATCACGCGCCCGGTCGAGGATGCGCTCGCGACGCTGCCCGGCATCCGCGAGATCCGCTCGACCTCTTCCGGCGACGAGGCGCAGTTCGAGATCGAGTTCGACTGGGGCACGGACGCCGAGGCCGCCGGCTTCGAGGTGCGCACCAAGCTCGACGCGATCCGCCACGACCTGCCGCCGGCCGCGAACCGCATCCTGATGTTTCGCGCTTCGAGCGCCGACCAGTCGGTGCTGACGATCCGCCTGTCGGCCGACGAGGACCTGTCCTCGCAGTACGAGATGCTCGAGCGCACGCTGAAGAAGCCGATCGAGCGCGTCGACGGCGTCGCGCGCGTCGAGCTGGCCGGCGTCGAGCCGCGCGAGGTGCGCGTGCTGGTCGATGCCGGGCGCATCGCCGCGCACCACATCGACGTGCGCGAGCTGGCCGCGCAGCTGCAGCGCGCGAATTTCTCGGTGAGCGCCGGCCAGCTGACCGACGGCCGCCAGCGCTTCACGGTGCGCCCGATCGGCGAGCTGCGCTCGATCGAGGAACTGCGCAACCTGGTAATCGGCCCCGACCTGCGCCTGCGCGACGTCGCCGAGGTCGCGCTGATCACTCCCGAGCTGACGACGCGCCGCCATCTCGACGGCCGTCCGGCGGTCGGCCTCGACGTATTCAAGAGCTCGCAGGCCAACGTGATCCAGGTGGCCGACGAGGTGCTGAAAGTCCTCGAACGGGCGCGCGAGCTGCCGCAGATGCAGGGCATCACGATCTACGTGATCGACAACCAGGCAAGCTCGATCCGCAGCTCGCTCGCCGACGTCGGCGAGGCGGGGCTGATCGGCGCCGTGCTCGCGCTGATCGTGCTGTACCTGTTCCTGCGCCACTGGCCGACGACGCTGATCGTGAGCCTCGCGGTGCCGCTGTCGCTGCTCGTGACGCTCGCGGCGATGTACTTCCTCGACCTGTCGATCAACGTGATGACGATGATGGGCATGATGCTCGCGATCGGCATGCTGGTCGACAACGCGGTCGTGGTCACCGAGAGCGTGTTCCGCCACCGCCAGCTCGATCCCGGCCGGCCGGTCGCCGCGACGCTCGCCGGCGTGCGCGAAGTCGGCGTCGCGACGCTCGCCGGCACGGCCACCTCGGTCGTCGTGTTCCTGCCGATCCTGTTCGGCGAACGCAACCAGCTGACGATCTTCCTCGCGCACGTCGCGGTGCCGATCGTCGTCGCGATGTGCGCCTCGCTCGTGATCGCGCAGACGATCGTGCCGATGCTGACCTCGCGCTTCGCGGCACCGCCGCCGATCGCGCACGGCAGCCTGTTCGCGCGCCTGCAGGACGCCTACGTCCGGCTGCTGCGCGCGACGCTGACCCGCTCGCGACGCGCCGCCGCCGGGCTCGGCCTGCTGCTCGCGGCGACGATCGGCCTGCTGGTCGCCTCGAGCGCGTTTCCCGACAGGCTGCTGCGCTTCGACATGTTCCCGCAGGATGCGGGCCGCGAGCTGTACATCGACTACCGGATCGACGGCAACCATCCGATCGATCGCGTCGAGGCCGCCGTCAACACGGTCGAGACCTACCTCGCCGCGCACCAGGCCGAATTCGACATCGAGAGCGTCTACTCGCGCTTCGACACGCGCTCGGCGAACAGCATCCTGAAGCTCACGCCGAAGGAGCAGATGCGCATCCCGGCCGCGGAGACGATGCGCCGCGTCAGCGAGCACATGCCCGAGATCATCATCGGCAAGCCGAGCTTCAATTTCGACGGCCAGGGCCAGTCCGGCGGCTTCTCGATGCGCCTGACCGGCGAGTCGACCGAGCACCTGGCCGAGCTCGCCGCCGACGTCGCGCGCACGCTGCGCGGCGTCGAGGGCCTCGCGTCGATCCGCTCGGAAGCGCGCGACGGCGACGACGAGGTGCGCATCAGCGTCGACCGCGACCGCGCGGCCGCGCTCGGCATCACGCCGCAGGTCGCGGCGCTGTCGATCGCGGCGGCACTGCGCGGCGACCGGCTGCGCGAATTCCGCTCGGGCGATCGCGAGCTGACGATGCGGCTCGCGTTCCGCGAGTCCGACCGCCAGAACATCGCCGACCTCGCCCGCGTGCCGCTCTACCTGCCTTCCGGCGAGCGCATCGAGCTCGGCAGCATCGCGAACTTCGCGGTCGAGCGCGGGCCGCGCACGATCTCGCGGGTCAACCGCCTGACCTCGGTCACGCTCGGCGGCGTGATCGCCGACGACGCCACGCTGCCGGTCGTGCGCCAGCGCGTCGAGAGGCTGATGGCGCAGTACCAGCTGCCGCCGGGCTACTCGTGGGAATTCGGCCGCGGCGTACAGCAGAACGACGATGGCACGCAGGCGATGCTGTTCAACCTGCTGTTCGCGGTCGCGATGATCTATCTCGTGATGGCTGCGATGTTCGAATCGACCGTGCTGCCGATCTCGATCGTCACGTCGATCCTGATGGCGGCGATCGGCGTGATCTGGACGCTGTTCCTCTCGCGCACGACGTTCACGTTCATGGCGCTGATCGGCCTGCAGATCCTGATCGGCGTGGTCGTCAACATCGGCATCGTGCTGGTCGCGCACATCAACGACCTGCGCCAGGAAGGGCTCGGGCGGCTCGACGCGATCCTGCAGGCGGGCCGCGACCGGCTGCGGCCGATCCTGATGACCACGCTGACCGCCTCGCTCGCGCTGACGCCGCTCGCGCTCGGCGACGCGCAGCTCGCGGTCGGCCTGACCGGCCCGTCGTATGCGCCGATGGCGCGCGCGATCATGGGGGGTCTCGCCTTCAGCGCCGTGACCTCGCTGATCGCGGTGCCGGTGCTCTACCAGTGGCTCGACGACGGTATCGCCGCGATGCGCCGCTTCGCCGCGCGCACGCGGCTCGACGCGCCCGACCTCAGCGCAACACGACCCTGAACAGGTCCCAGGTGTCCTCGGCGAGCACGTTCGGCAGCCGCGCCGCGCTCGCCCCCTGCCCGCCGCGCTCGAGCACGTCGCCCTCGGCCATGCCGATCGAGTCGACGGTCGGCATCGTGTCGGCGGCGCTGCGGTACTTCGCGAGCTGGCGCAGCCGTTCGGTGCGCGCGCGCAGCTCCTGCGGCAGCTGCGCGCGATTGACCAGCAGCGCCCGCGCGCGCCCGATCTCCGCCATCAGCCGCTCGCACTCCACGCGCATGCCGTAATCGTCGATGACCTCGCGGCGGGCCGCGGCATCCTTCGCCTGCGCAACCAGCGGCGTGCGCGCGAGCCGCAGGCACAGCACCTCGGCATAGCCGATCGCGGCGAGATTGATCGCGCGCCGCGCCTCGACCGAGAGTCCCGGAAAATCCGCCGCCTGCTCGGAAGCGAGCGCTTCGTGCGCCGCGCGCGCCTCCTCGAGCAGCCCGGCCGCGACCCGGGCGTCGGCATCGAGCACGTGAACGCGCCGCTCGAGTTCGCGGCGCCTGAAGTAGTGCCAGAACCGGGTCAGCTGCGCGAGCCGGCGCCGCGCGTCGTTGAGCCGCGCGACCGATTCGGCGACCGCCGTCTCGGCCTCACGCAGCTGCAGCTCGAGCGCCTGGCGGCGGCTGAACTGGCGGCGGTTCGATTCGGTCAGGTGCCGGCGGCGTTCCTTCTCTTCCTGCTGGCGCGCGAGATCGGCGACCAGTTGCGCGATCAGCTCGCGGCCGGTATTCCACAGGCCGCGCAGGTGATAGAACACGAGCGCCGGCCAGGCCGTATCGGGTGCCGCGAGCCGCGCCTCGAGGGCTTCGAGCATCTCCTGCACGCGCGCGGTGGCCCCCTCCTGCTGTTTCAGCCGGTCGTTCAGCCGGTGCACTTCGTCCTGCAGCGAGGCATAGGCCTTCTTCAGTTCGGCGCGGTTGCGGAACAGCTGCACGACGCGCTGCTCCTCGGCCTCCTTTTCCGGCTCCTTGCCGAAGCGCAGGTTCGCGAGCGGCCTGACGGAGAACATGGCGGCGCTTTCAGCCCGGGAACCGGTGGCCGCGCTCGACGCAGTATTCGAGCCATTTGTTGAGCAGCATGTTGCGTGCCCAGCGCTCCGGCGCCGACTCGCCACCCTGCGCCTCGGCGAGGCGGGCGTCATGGTAGACGCGCACGCTGAGTTCGGGCATCGCGATGCCCGGATAGGTCAGCTCGATGGTGGTCGTGTAGCGGGCGCGCTCGCGAACCGCGAGACGCAGTTCACAGTCGGCGGCGCGCCGCGAGACATACTCGCCGCGGAGCGCGCCCGGATCGCCGCTCAGCCAGCCGAGACGCACGTAATTGCTCTCATAGAGCGCCATCAGCGCGACGAAGCTCATCGGCCGTGACCGCCAGGAAACCGTGGCAAGCGCGTCGGTCTGCATGCGCGACGACTATAACGCAGGCATGGCCCGCCGCAAGCGACCGGCGTCGCCATGTGTGACCGCCCTCATGGTCGGACGCGGCGCTCGATGCCGGAGCTCTCGAGGATGTGGCTCGCGATCTCCTCGATCGAGCACTCGGTCGTGTCGAGGCACGGAATGGCATAGCGGTCGAACAGCGACTCGGCGGTGCGGATCTCGTACTGCACCTGCTGCTGCGAGGCGTAGCGGCTGTCGGGCCGGCGCTCGTGGCGGATCTGTTGCAGCCGCTCGGGGCGGATCGTGAGACCGTAGAGCTTCGCGCGGAACGGCTCGACCGCCTTCGGCAGCCGCCCGCTCTCGAGATCGTCCTCGGTCAGCGGGTAGTTGGCGACGAAGATGCCGTATTGCAGCGCCATGTACAGGCAGGTCGGCGTCTTGCCGACGCGCGAGACGCCGACCACGACGACGTCGGCGGCGTCGTAGTCGCGCCCGCTGCCGTCGTCGTTCGCGAGCGCGAAGTTGGTCGCGTTGATGCGCATCGTGTAGGCGGTCGTGTCGGCGATGCCGTGCGCCCGCCCTGTCCGATGGGTGGATCGGGTCGCAAGTTCCGACTCGAGCGGGCCGACGAAAGCCTCGAAGAAATCGAGGAACAGGGCATCGGCGCGCTTGACCACGTCGCGCAGGGGTTCCTGCACGAGCGTCGAGAACACGATCGGCCGCACGCCGGTCTCGCGTGCCGCGAGATCGATCTTTCTTACGGCTTCCTCTGCCTTGTCAACACTCGACACAAATGGCAAAGTCACCGGCCGAAACGCCAGCCCATCGAACTGTGTCAGGAGACTGTGACCCATGGTCTCCGCGGTCACGCCGGTCTGGTCGGAAACGAAGAATACGGTGCGTCGACTCATTCATACGAGTCTTTCATTGCACGCGGCGCCCCGCAAGTGCGCCCCGCAAAATCCCGGAGCCTCCTTTTGACCAGCTACGTCCTGCCGTTCGAGCGCCTGCGCAAACAAGACGTCGACACCGTCGGCGGCAAGAATTCCTCACTCGGCGAGATGATCAGTGCGCTCGCCGGCGCCGGCGTGCGCGTACCGGGCGGCTTCGCGACCACCGCCGACGCCTACCGTGAATTCCTGCAGCAGGGCGGGCTCGACGCGCGCATCCGCGCCGCGCTCGCCGGGCTCGACGTCGACGACGTGCAGCGGCTCGCCGCGACCGGCGCGCAGATCCGCGAGTGGATCATGTCAACGCCGTTCCCGCCCGCGCTCGACGCCGCGGTACTGGGCGCGTACCGCGCGATGGCCGCCGGGCGCGACATCGCGGTCGCGGTCCGCTCGTCCGCCACCGCCGAGGACCTCCCGGAGGCCTCGTTCGCCGGCCAGCAGGAGACCTTTCTCAACGTGCGCGGCGAGCAGCAGGTGCTCGCGGCGATGCACGAGGTGTTCGCGTCGCTGTTCAACGACCGCGCGATCGCCTACCGCGTGCACCAGGGCTACGACCACTCGCTGGTCGCGCTGTCGGCCGGCGTGCAGTACATGGTGCGCAGCGACCTCGGCGCGAGCGGCGTGATGTTCACGCTCGACACCGACTCGGGCTTCCGCGACGTCGTGTTCATCACCGCGGCCTACGGCCTCGGCGAGACCGTCGTGCAGGGCGCGGTCAACCCCGACGAGTTCTACGTGTACAAGCCGGCGCTGCGCGCCGGCCGGCAGGCGATCCTGCGCCGCAATCTCGGCGGCAAGGCGATCAGGATGGTCTACGCCGAACCGGGCGGCGCCGAACGCGTGCAGACGGTCGACGTGCCACGCGCCGACCGCCGGCGTTTCTCGATCGACGACGCCGACATCGTCGAGCTCGCGAGGCAGGCGCTCGTGATCGAGCAGCACTACGGCCAGCCGATGGACATCGAGTGGGGCAAGGACGGCTCGACCGGCGAGATCTTCATCCTGCAGGCGCGACCCGAGACCGTGCAGAGCCGCGCCGGGCGCACGATCCAGCGCTACACGCTCAAGGGCCGATCGAACGTGCTCGCGACCGGGCGCAGCATTGGCCAGCGCATCGGCGCGGGCACTGCGCGCGTGATCCGCGACGTCGCCGAGATGGCACGCGTGCAGACCGGCGACGTGCTGGTCGCCGACATGACCGACCCCGACTGGGAGCCGGTGATGAAGCGCGCCGCCGCGATCGTGACCAACCGCGGCGGGCGCACCTGCCACGCCGCGATCATCGCGCGCGAGCTCGGCATCCCGGCCGTGGTCGGCTGCGGCGACGCGACGCTGCGCATCAGCGAGGGCGCCAGCGTCACGGTCTCCTGCGCCGAGGGCGACAGCGGCTACGTCTACGACGGGCTGCTCGATTTCGAGCGCCGCCAGGTCGAGCTCGACACGCTGCCGCCGATTCCGGTCAAGATCATGATGAACGTCGGCAATCCCGACCGCGCGTTCGACTTCGCCGGCATCCCGCACCGCGGCGTCGGCCTCGCGCGGCTCGAGTTCATCATCAATCGCATGATCGGCGTGCATCCGCGCGCGCTGCTCGAATTCGACCGGTTGCCGGACGAACTGAAGGAGCAGATCCGCGGCCAGATGGCCGGCTACGCCGATCCGGTGAGCTTCTACGTCGACAAGCTCGCCGAGGGCATCTCGCAGATCGCCGCGGCGTTCGCGCCGCAGCCGGTGATCGTGCGCCTCTCCGACTTCAAGTCGAACGAGTACGCGAACCTGATCGGCGGGCGGCAGTTCGAGCCGTCCGAGGAAAACCCGATGCTCGGCTTCCGCGGCGCGTCGCGCTACGTCGACACGACGTTCCGGCCCTGCTTCGAGCTCGAGTGCCGCGCGCTGCGGCGCGTGCGCGAGGACATGGGGCTCACGAACGTGCAGGTCATGGTGCCCTTCGTGCGCACGGTCGATGAGGCCCGCCAGGTCACCGAGCTGCTCGCCGCGAACCACCTCGCCCGCGGCGAGCACGGCCTCAAGCTGATCATGATGTGCGAGCTGCCGACCAACGCGCTGCTGGCGGACCGCTACCTCGAGTACTTCGACGGCATGTCGATCGGCTCGAACGACATGACCCAGCTGACGCTCGGCCTCGACCGCGACTCCGGGATCGTCGCGAAGCTGTTCGATGAGCGCGACGACGCGGTCAAGGCGCTGCTCGCGATGGCGATCAGCGCCTGCCGCAGACAGGGCAAGTACATCGGCATCTGCGGCCAGGGCCCGTCGGACCATCCCGAGTTCGCGCGCTGGCTCGTCGATCAAGGCATCGACAGCCTCTCGCTGAACCCGGACACGGTGGTCGAGACCTGGATGTTCCTCGCCGGCTGAACTGCGGAGCGCCGCGCGATCAGGCGGCGGCGAGCACGCAGGCCAGCGCGAGCGCAGCCGGCAGCGCCTGGACGAAGAGTATCTTGCGACTCGCGGTCGCGGCGCCGTACAGGCCCGCGATGATGATGCAGCCGAGAAAGAACAGCTTCACCGGCGTGCCCCGCTCGCCGAGCAGCAGGCCCCAGGCGAGTCCGGCGGCCAGGAAACCGTTGTAGAGACCCTGGTTGGCGGCCAGCACCTTCGACGCCGCCGCCCGCTCGGGCGTCAGCCCGAACGCCCGCAACCCCGCGGGCCTGTCCCACAGGAACATCTCGAGCACGAGGATATAGACGTGGATCAGGGCCACCAGGCCCACGAGGACATTGCTGGCTGCCGTCATGAAGCCTCCACGCGTCCGGAGAGGAACGGGCACTGCCCGAGATCGACGTTGCCGCCCGAGAGGATCACGCCGACCTGATCGCCCATGCGCGCCGCGCGACCATCCAGCACCGCGGCGACGGCGACCGCGGACGAGGGCTCGATCAGCAGTTTCAGATCCTCGAGCACGATGCGCATCGCCGCGACGATCGCGGCCTCCGTCACGGTCACGACTTCATCGACGTGGCGGCGCAGCAGCTCGAAGTTGCGCACACCGATCGAGGCGCGCAGGCCGTCGGCGATCGTGTCCGGCGCGTCCACGCCGACGCGCCGGCCGCCCATGAACGAGCGCCAGGCATCGTCGGCGCCGGCGGGCTCGGCGCCGATCACCGTGCAGTCCCCGAGCGTGCCGCGCACCGCGAGCGCGGTGCCGCCGATCAGGCCGCCGCCACCGATGGGCGCGACGACCGTGTCGAGGTCGACGGGCTCGGCGATCAGTTCGAGCGCGGCCGTGCCCTGCCCCGCGATCACGTCCGCGTCGTCGAACGGATGCACGACGTGCACGGGCTCGCGCGCCACCAGCGCCGCTAGCGCCGCTTCGCGCGCGGCGAGGCCCGGCTCGCACCAGACGATCCTCGCACCCGACGCCTCGATCGCCGCGACCTTCACCCGCGACGAGCCTTCCGGCACGACCACCGTGCACGCGAGCCCGAGGGCGCGCGCGGCGATCGCGAGCGCGTTGCCGTGATTGCCCGAGGAATGGGTCGCGACATGCGTGACGCCGGCATCGGCGGGCAGCGCGAGCAGCGCATTGAACGCCCCGCGCAGCTTGAACGCCCCGCCCTGCTGCAGGTTCTCGCACTTGAAGACCACCGCGCGGCCGGCGCGCCGGTCGAACGTGTCCGAACGCATGACCGGCGTGCGCCGCACGCGCCCCTTGAGGCGCCCGGCGGCGGCGACCACCGCCGCGAAATCCGGCAGCGTCTCAGTCACCGCGGTACTCGGGCGCGATGAAGTGCCGGCGGTAATGGCGCAGCTCGGCAATCGAATCGTGGATGTCCGCGAGCGCCTGGTGCTCATTGTGCTTGCTGACGCCGTCCGCGACCTGCGGCGCCCAGCGCCGCGCGAGCTCCTTCAGCGTGCTGACGTCGAGATTGCGATAGTGGAAATAGCGCTCGAGCGCCGGCATCAGCCGCGCGAGGAAGCGGCGGTCCTGGCAGATGCTGTTGCCGCACATCGGCGAGCTGCCGCCCGGAACGTGCTGGCCGAGAAACGCGAGGGTTGCGCGCTCGGCGTCGGCGGCCGAATACCCGCTCGAACGCACCCGCGCGAGCAGCCCCGACTCGCCATGGGTGCGCTGGTTCCAGGCATCCATGCCGGCCAGCACCTCATCGGGCTGGTGGATCGCGATCACCGGGCCTTCGGCGAGCACTTCGAGATCGGCCGTCGTGACGACGGTGGCGATTTCGATGATCGCGTCGGTGTCGGTCGCGAGCCCCGTCATCTCGAGGTCGATCCAGATCAGGTGGCCGGAATTGGGCATGTGGGGATGGCGTCGTGAGCTTGTCGCGAATTCTAGCAAACGCTACGCTCGCGCCGGCCGATGTCAGCCGCCCACGCATTCGACGCCGAGGTCATCGCCACGTTCGGCCGGCGCGTGCTGCTGCGGGACGCGGCCGGCGGCACGGTCGAGGCGCGGCCGCTCGGCCGCAAGCTCGCGATCGCCTGCGGCGACCGGGTCGGCTGTGTTAGCGATGCGCACCACGACGAGGTCCGCGTCATCGCGATCCACCCGCGCACGACCGCGATCTGGCGCTCGAACCTGCGCGGCGACGCCGAGGTCGTGGTCGCGAACATCTCGCATCTGGTCGCGGTGATCGCACCGCGCCCGGCGCCGGACTACTTCCTGATCGACCGCTACTTCGCGGCCGCCGCCTCGAGCGGCATCGCCTCGATCCTGGTCGCCAACAAGGCGGACCTCGGTTACGACGAGGAACTGGGCGCCGAGCGTGCCGCCTATGCGGCGATCGGCGCCGCGACCCTCGAGTGCAGCGCCGCGAGCGGCGACGGCGTCGATGCACTGCGCGAGCTGCTGCAGTCGGCCACCGCGGTGCTGGTCGGGCAGTCGGGCGTCGGCAAGTCCTCGCTGGTCAACGCGCTGCTTCCCTGTGCGGCGATCGCCACCGCGGAGCTCGTCCGCCAGACCGGGGAAGGCCGGCACACGACCACCGCCGCGCGGCTCTACGATCTGCCCTCGGGCGGACGGCTGATCGACTCGCCCGGGGTGCGCGATTTCGCGCCGGCGATCAGCCATCTCGAGCCCGGCACGCTCGGCTACGCCGACGTCGCCTGGCTCGCGGCCGACTGCCGCTTCCTCGATTGCCGCCACATGCGCGAACCGGGCTGCGCGGTGGCCGCCGCCGCCGCGAGCGGCGCGCTGCATGCACGGCGCTACGAGAGCTACCGGCGCATGCGCCGCCTGTACGAAAAGCTCGTCGCGGCGCGCGGGCCGGCGCGCCCCGCGCGCGCGCCGGGCTGAGCGCAGCCGCCGGCCGCGTAACCGTCAGCTCCCGCGCCGGCCCGCCTCGGCGAGCAGCCGCTCGCAGTCCGCCGACTGCAGTGCCGATGCATTCCACACCGCGATGTGTTCGAGCGCATCGGCGACGCTGTGCTCGCGCGCATAGAGCAGGTTGTGCTTGATGCCGCGCACTGCGAGCGCGGGCTTGGCGGCGATGCGCTGCGCGAGCGCCGCGACGCCCTCGTACAACGCTTCCTGCGTCGCGTAGATGCCGTTGACGAGCCGCAGCTCCTGCGCGCGCTCGCCACTGATCGTCTCCGCCGTAAAGGCCAGTTCGGCCAGCACCGGCAGGCCGACGACATGCCCCAGCCGCTGCAGCGTACCGACGTCGGCGGCGATGCCGAGATCGACCTCCTTGATGCAGAAACGCGCATCCGCGGTCGCGTAGCGCAGGTCACAGGCGGCGATCAGGTCGACCCCGGCGCCGATGCAGGCGCCGTGCACGGCCGCGATCACCGGCACCGGCAGCGCTTCGAGCGCGCTGAACGCGCGCTGCAGCCGCAGGATCTCGCCACGCAGGCGATCGCGCGCCTCGGCCTGGCAGCCGTCCGCCCGGCCAACCCCGGCCAGGCTCGCGAGCAGCGACAGGTCGGCGCCGCCGCAGAAATGCCGGCCCTCGCCCGCCAGCACGACCACGCGCACGGCGGCCTGCCGGCCGATCTCCTCGAGCGCCTGCGGCAGGGCGGTCCAGAGCGCCAGGTCGATGGCATTGGCGCGCTGCGGGCGATTCAGGCGCAGCCACGCCACGGGCCCTTCGACATCGAGACGGAGCGATTCATGCGACATGACGGCCTCCTGCTGGTTCGCGCCGCAGCTTCCACAGATCGAGCCCGGCCCGTTCGACGAAGCCCAGGCGCCGGTAGAGATCGATCGCCCGCTGATTGTGATCGCTGACGTGCAGGAACGGCACCGCCCCGCGCGCGAAAATGTCGTTGGCGAGCACGGCGAGCAGCCGCGCGGCGTAGCCGCGGCCCGTGTAGCCGGGATGCGTGCACACCGCGCTCACCTCGACGTGCCCGTCGATCTCGAGCCGCTCGCCGGCCATCGCCGCAAGCACGGCACCGTCACGGATGCCGATGTAGCGTCCGAGTTCGGCCGTGCGCTCGCGAAAGAACTCCGGATAGACGAGCGCCGTCAGCCCGAGCATCGCCGCCCGATCGGCGGCCCCGAGCGTGACCGGTCCGGTACCGGCCGGCGCCGACGGCGGCGGAATCGGGCGCGGACAGAGCATCTGCAGGATGCGGCCCGTATCGAGCACGCGCCACGGCGCGCTCCAGCGCGGCGCCACGCCGACCACGAAAATGCTCTCGCCCGCATCGATGATCGGCGCGAGCTCCGTATCGGCATCGACCTGCGGATCGGCGACGGCGGCGAACGGCGCCACCTGCGGCAGATAGCGGCGCGCGCGGCCACTGCCCATCGCGAAGCTGCGCTGGCGGGTAGTCAGCGCGGTCCACATCGGGTTGTCGAGCGGATGCGGTCCGCGCACGGCTGCGGCTCAGCCGATCGACTGGCGTCCGGCCAGCGCGTGCGCGAGCGTGCCCCCGTCGACATACTCGAGCTCCCCGCCGATCGGCACGCCGTGCGCGATGCGGGTCGCGGTGATGCCGCGGCGGCGGGCGATTTCCGACAGGAAATGCGCGGTCGCCTCGCCCTCCACCGTCGGGTTGGTCGCGAGGATCAGCTCGCGCAGCTGCGGCTCGCCGAGCAGCGCCTCGAGCTCGCGCACGCCGATCTGCTCGGGGCCGATGCCGTCGAGCGGCGACAGATGTCCCATCAGGACGAAGTAGCGGCCGCGATAGCTGCCCGAGGACTCGATCGCGACCACGTCCGCGGGCGACTCGACCACGCACAGCAGCGCCGCATCGCGGCGCGGGCTCTCGCAGATGCTGCACAGCTCGCCCTCGGTGAGCATGCGGCAGCGGCTGCAGCGCCGCACGGCCGACAGCGCGGTCGCGAGCGCGGCGGCGAGCGCATTCGCGCCCGGCCGGCCGTCCTGCAGCAGGTGGAAGGCCATGCGCTGCGCGCTCTTCGGCCCGACGCCCGGCAGCGTGCGCAGCGCGTCGATCAGGCCCGCCAGTGCCGGGGAATGCTTCATCGGCCGCGGCTGCTCAGAACGGCAGCTTCATTCCCGGCGGCAGATTCAGGCCGGACATCAGGCCGGCCATCTTCTCGGCCGAGCGCTGCTCGACCTTCTTGACCGCATCGTTCACGGCCGCGGCGATCAGGTCCTCGAGCATTTCGCGGTCCTCGCCGATCACGGCCGGCTCGATCTGCACGCGTCGCACGTCGTGCTTGCCCGTCATCGTCACCTTGACCATGCCGCCGCCGGCCTCGCCGGTGACTTCGAGACTCGCGATCTCGGCCTGCGCCTTCTGCATGTTCGCCTGCAGCGCCTGGGCCTGCTTCATCATGTTGCCGAAATTCTGGGCCATGCCGGGTCCTCTCACTTGCCTGTGGGCCGCACCGTGTCGGTATGCAGTGTGGCGCCGAATCGTTCCTGCAGCGCGCGCACCGCCGGATCGCCGGCGAGCGCCGCGCGCGCCGCGTCGACTTCCGCCGCGCTGCGCTGTTCGCTCGCGAGCGCCGGAGTCGCGATCTCGCCGTCGACCACCTCGATCTCGATGCGCACGGTCTCGCCGAGGCGGCGCGACAAGGCCTGCGCGAGACGCTCCTCCTGCGCCTTCGTGCGCACCGACGCATGGCGCGCATCGAGCGCGAGCCTGACCAGGCTGCCCTGCCGGCCGAGGAAGGCGCAGTTCGCGGCGAGCTGGCGCGCCGCGCCACCGAGATCGAGCTCCGCGACGGTCTGCGGCCAGGACGCCGCGCTGATCTCCCCGCCGGTCGCTGGCCCAGCCGGCCGCGGGTCGCCGCGGGTCTCCCGTGGCGCACCCTCGCGTGCGGCTTCACGCGCCGCAGATGCGCCGCCCTGCGAGGCGCGCCGCACCGGCGGCGGCGCGCCGGTCGCCTCGGCACCGCCGAAGCGGAAGGCGAGCATCCTGAGCAGCACCATGTCGAAGCCCGTGCGCGGATCGGGCGCAAGCGGCAGGTCGCGCCGCCCGACGATCGCGGTCTGGTAGTACAGCTGCACGTCGTCGGCGGGCACCGCCGCCGCGAAGCGCTCGATCAGCGCGGCGTCGGGCGAATCGGCGAGATCGTAGTCCGGCACGGCCTGCTTCAGCGCGACGCGCACCAGCAGCGCGGCCAGCTCGTCGAGCACGGCGCCGTAGTCCGGCGCCCACTCCTCGAGCGCGCGCGCCGCCGCGATCAGGCCCGGCGCGTCACCCGCCGCGAGCGCCGTGGCAATCTGCGTGATGCGATCGCGATCGACGGTGCCGAGCATGTCGCGCGCCGCCGCTTCGGTCACCGCGCCGCCGCCGAACGCGATCAGCTGGTCGAGCAGCGACAGGCCGTCACGCATGCTGCCGTCGGCGGCGTGCGCGACCAGCCGCAGCGCGGCCGGCTCGAATGCGATGCCCTCGGCTTCGAGGATCGCCGCCATGCGCCCCGCGATCAGCGCGACCGGCAACCGCTTCAGGTTGAACTGCAGGCAGCGCGACAGCACCGTGACCGGCAGCTTCTGCGGATCGGTCGTCGCGAGCAGGAACTTGACGTGCGGCGGCGGCTCCTCGAGCGTCTTCAGCAGCGCATTGAACGAGCTCGCCGACAGCATGTGCACCTCGTCGATCAGGTACACCTTGTAGCGCCCGCCCGCCGGCGAATACTGCACGTTGTCGAGCAGCTCGCGCGTATCGTCGACCTTGGTGCGCGACGCCGCATCGACCTCGATCAGGTCGACGAAGCGGCCCTCGTCGATCGAGCGGCAGGCGCTGCACACGCCGCACGGTTCGGCCGTCACGCCGGTCTCGCAGTTCAGGCACTTGGCAAGGATGCGCGCGACGGTGGTCTTGCCGACGCCGCGCGTACCGGTGAACAGGAACGCGTGGTGGACACGGTTGTCCGTCAGCGCATTGCTGAGCGCCTTGAGGACGTGCTCCTGCCCCACCATCTCGGTGAAGCGCCTGGGCCGCCATTTGCGTGCGAGTGCGGTGTAGCTCATGGGCTCGGAATCTGGAGGCGACCCGCACCAGCCTGATCTCCGGCGCCCGACATCGCCGCTACCGTTGCTCCCTTCCGGGCCTGGCGGGGTTTGCGGCTGGTCGTCGCGGAGGAGCCAGTGCGAGCCGCCATGGGTCGTTCGCTGATCCGGCGGAGCGGGAGTGACTGCTCCCGGGCCAGCCGTGACTATACCCTATCGTGGGGAAGCCGCGGCAGTGCCCGCCGGCACGGCGCACCGCTGCCTGCACCGTGCGCCACCGCCCGGGCCCGACACCGCATCAGGCGCGGGTCTGCCTGAGCGCGGTGACCTCGATCTCGATCTTCATCCGCGGATCGGCGAGCCCCGCGGCGATCATCATCGCGGCCGGCCGGATGTCGCCGAAGTACTGCCTGAGCACCGGGAAGCAGCTGGGGAATTCGTTGCCGTCCGGCAGGACGTAGGTCACGCGCACGACATCGCGCAGCGACGCTCCCGCCTCGCGCAATGCCGCGTCGATGTTCTTCAGACACTGGTCCGTCTGCGCCGCGATGTCGTCCGCGATCGTCATCGTGGCGTAGTCGAAACCCGTGGTGCCGGAGACGAAAACCCAGTCTCCCTGGGCGACCGCCCGGCTGTAGCCGATCTCGGCCTCGAACGTCGAACCTGAACTGATGAGCCTGCGAGTCATGCGATCGGGATCTGGCGGAGAGGGAGGGATTCGAACCCTCGAACACCTTTTGGATGTTGCTTCGCTTCCAACGAAGTGCCTTCAACCGCTCGGCCACCTCTCCGGAATCAACGGGCTGCGCGATGATATCAGCTCGTCAGGTCGACGGAGCCGCGGTCCCGGTGGCGGCAGGCGGTGCATAAAGCGGCGGCTCGTCGAGGCAGGGCTCGTGGGGCCCGCGCGGCTTCTCGACCGCGTCGAGCGTGGGCACGCGCATCGCGCTGCGGGTATCCGGCAGATCGAGGCCCGCCGGCACCTCGAGCGGCGGGATGCTCTCCGAGTTGGTGTACTCGCGCGGCTTGTCGCAGCCGCTGCCCTTGAACACCCCGCAGCCGCCGAGCGCCAGTGCGAGCAGTGGCACGATGATCCGGATTCTCATTCAGGCTCCTTGCAATCGGGGGCGAGGCCCGCCGCCATCATCGCATGGCGCAGGGGCGCCTCGTGTTCGGGCTCGAGCGGCGTCATCGGCAGGCGGATGCCGGCCGGCGCGAGACCGAGCTGCCTCGCGACCCATTTGACCGGGATCGGATTCGGCTCGATGAACAGCGCCTGATGCAGACCCGCGAGGCGCGCGTCGAGTTCCGCGGCCCGCGCCGCATCGCCCGCGAGCGCCGCCCGCACCATCGCCGCCACCTGCCGCGGTGCCACATTGGCGCTCACCGAGATCACGCCGCGCGCGCCGTGCGCGATGGCCTCGCGCGCGCTCGCGTCGTCGCCGCTCAGCACAGTGAAGCCCGCCGGCGCGCGCGCCACGAGCTCGTCGATGCGCGCGCTCGAGGCGACCGCCTCCTTGATCGCCACGATGCGTGGCAGCGCGGCGAGGCGCGCGACGGTCGCCGGCAACGCATCGACCGCGGTGCGCGAGGGCACGTTGTAGATGATGACCGGCACGCGGCTCGCCGCGGCGACCGCCTGGAAGTGGCGGTAGAGACCTTCCTGGGTCGGCCGGTTGTAAGCCGGGGTGACGACCAGCACGCCGTCGATGCCGAGCCGGGACAGGCGCTCCACCCGCGCAACCGTGGCGGCCGTGCTGCTGCTGCCCGCGCCGGTGATCACGACCAGCCTGCCGGCCGCCGCCTCGAGCGCCCGCGCGCTCAACTCGGCGAGCTCGGCATCGGTCAGGGTCGCGGATTCGCCGGTCGTGCCGCCGACCACGACGCCGGCCGTATCGCGAGCCGCGTGGAAATCGATCAGCCGGGACCACGCCTCGAAATCGATCGTGCCGTCGTCCCGCATCGGCGTGATGGCGGCGACGAGACTGCCTGCAAACATCGGGATCCAGCAACAGCGAAGCGTGGGTGGGAGTCGAAGGATGGTACGGGCCGCGCGGGCGGCGCGCAAGGCGCCGCCGGGATCGTTTCGCAATATCGCGGCGCCCGGTACACTGCCCCCGTGAAGCAACATCTCGCCGTCTCGGCAGTCGGCAGCGATCGCACCGGCATCGTCCACGAGCTCTCGCGCGTGATCACCGATTGTGGCGGCAGCATCAGCGAAAGCCGCATGGCCAACCTCGGCTCCGAGTTCGCGATGCTGCTGCTGGTCACCGGCAACTGGCACTCGCTCGCGAAGCTCGAAACCGAACTGAAGAAGCTCGGCGAAACCGGCGGGCTCACGGTGAACGTCAAGCGCACCGAGCCGCGCGGCGCGCGCACCGACATGCTGCCGTACTCGATCGACGTCGTCTGCCTCGACCAGACCGGCATCGTGACCAGCCTGTCGGGATTCTTCTCGAGCCGCGCGATCGACATCGCCGAGCTGTCGACCCGCGTGTACGCCGCCGCGCACACCGGCGCGAACATGTTCTCGGTGCAGATGATCGTCAACGTGCCGACCCGGATCCATCTGGCGCAGCTGCGCGAGGAGTTCATGGATTTCTGCGACTCGCTGAACCTCGACGCCATCATGGAACCCGTCAAGTCGTGAAGGTCGGCGACAGGCTGCCGGCTCTGCGCCTACCGCAGAGCGACGGCAGCATCTGGCGGCTCGCCGATCACGCCGGGCAGAAGCTGGTGCTGTACTTCTACCCGAAGGACATGACCGCGGGCTGCACGACCGAGGGCCAGGCATTCCGCGACCTGCACCCGGCGTTCCGGCGCGCGCGCACGGCGGTGTTCGGCATCTCCCGCGACAGCTGCGCCTCGCACGCGAAGTTCCGCGCGAAGGAGCGCTTCCCGTTCGAGCTGCTCGCCGACACCGACGAGACCGCCTGCCGGCTGTTCGACGTGATCCGCGAGAAGAACATGTACGGCCGCAAGGTCGTCGGCATCGAGCGCAGCACCTTCCTGATCGACGCGTCGGGCCGGCTCGCGCGCGAGTGGCGCAAGGTCAGGGTCAAGGGGCACGCGGAGGAAGTCCTTGAAGCGGCGAAGCATCTCTGACGGCGCGGGCGCCGGGCCAGGCGGCGGCACCGAAACCCGGGACAGCGGCGTGAAGGCGCGCAGCGGCCCGCAGCAGCGGCGCATCTTCGTGCTCGACACCAACGTGCTGATGCACGATCCGACCTCGATCTTCCGCTTCGAGGAACACGACATCTACCTGCCGATGATCGTGCTCGAGGAGCTCGACGCGAACAAGAAGGGCCTGTCCGAGGCCTCGCGCAACGTGCGCCAGGTGAGCCGCTTCCTCGACGAGCTGATGCGCGACGCGAAGAAGGAGGCGATCGACGCCGGCCTGCCGCTGCCGTCGGGCTACTCGGGCAATCACGGCAAGAAGCCCTCCTCCGGGCGCCTCTATTTCCAGACGCGCCAGCTGAGCTCGGCGCTGCCCGACTACCTGCCCGGCGGCGGCAGCGACAACGCGATCCTCTCGCAGGTGCTCGCGCTGCAGGCACTGCACGGCGATGCGCGCGTGACGCTCGTGTCGAAGGACATCAACCTGCGCATCAAGGCCGCGATCGTCGGCGTGCACGCCGAGGATTACTACAGCGACAAGACGATCGAGGACGCCGACGTCCTCTACACCGGCCACGCGCCGCTGCCGCCCGACTTCTGGGAACAGCACAGCCGCGACATGCGTTCGTGGAAGGACGGCGAGCGCACCTTCTATACGCTCACCGGCCCGATGGTGCGCGAATGGCAGCCGAACGAGTTCGTCCACCAGGAGGGCGACGCCGGCATCGAGGCGATCGTGCGCAGCGTCGAAGGCGAGACCGCCACGGTCGAGATCACGCGCGACTACCGCAGCGAGCGGCACAGCGTGTGGGGCATCACCGCGCGCAACCGCGAACAGAACTTCGCGTTGAACCTGCTGATGGACCCGGCGATCGACTTCGTGTCGATCCTCGGCCCGGCGGGCACCGGCAAGACGCTGCTGACGCTCGCCGCCGGACTGATGCAGACGCTCGAGAGCAACCGCTTCGCCGAGATCATCATGACACGCGTGACGATCCCGCTCGGCGAGGACATCGGCTTCCTGCCCGGCACCGAAGAGGAGAAGATGGAGCCGTGGATGGGCGCGCTGATGGACAACCTCGAGGTGCTGACCCAGAGCCAGGAAGGCGGCAACTGGGGCCGCGCGGCGACCAACGACCTGCTGCGCAACCGGATCCGGATCCGCTCGCTGAACTTCATGCGCGGGCGCACGTTCCTGAACCGCTTCATCATCCTCGACGAGGCACAGAACCTCACGCCGAAGCAGATGAAGGCGCTCGTGACCCGCGCCGGACCCGGCACCAAGCTCGCCTGCCTCGGCAACATCGCGCAGATCGACACGCCCTACCTCACCGAGACGACCTCGGGCCTGACCTATGTCGTGAACCGCTTCCGCGGCTGGCCGCATGCCGGACACATCACGCTGGTGCGCGGCGAGCGCTCGCGCCTCGCCGACCACGCCTCGGAGATCCTCTGAGTGCGCTGCGGCCGCGCCCGGCGCTCCTGAACCTTCGGCCGCGGGACGGGTCGAAATCCGGATGAAACGGCTGGCCGCATTCGCCCTGTGCTGCGCGCTGACGGCGATCGCGGGCGCCGCCGGCGGCAACGAACTGCCCGACATGGGCAACCCGGTCGACGCGATCATCACGCGCGGCGACGAATACCGCATCGGCCTGTCGGTGCTGCGCCAGCTGCGCGAGCAGGGCCAGATCCTCGAGGACCCGGAAATCTCGGAGTACCTGCAGGCGGTCGGCTCGCGCATCGCCGCCCAGGCAACCGACGATGGCGAGCGCTTCACCTTTTTCGTGGTGCGCGATCCATCGATCAACGCGTTCGCGCTGCCCGGCGGGTTCATCGGCGTGAACCAGGGCCTGCTGCTCGCGACGAAGAGCGAATCGGAGCTCGCGAGCGTGCTCGCGCACGAAATCGCGCACGTCACGCAGCGGCATATCGCGCGCGGCATCCGCGCCGCCGGCCGCCAGAGCCTCGCGACCACCGCGATGGTGATCGCCGGCATCCTGCTCGGCGCCATCGGCGGCAGCGGCGACGCCGCACAGGCCGCGATCGCGGTGGCCCAGGGCACCGCCGCGCAGCAGCAGATCAACTACACGCGATCGAACGAACAGGAAGCCGACCGCATCGGCATTTCGTTCATGGCCTCGGCGGGCTTCGATCCGAACGCGATGCCGGCCTTCTTCGAGACCATGGGGCGCCGCGCGGGCCTCGCCGGACAGAACATCCCGGAGTTCATCCTGACCCACCCGGTCACGTCGAACCGCATCGCCGAATCGCGCGACCGGGCCCGGGACTACCCGGTTCCGAAGCCGCATCCCGAAACCAGCTACCAGATCGCGCGCGAGCGGGCGCGCGTGCTCGGCACGCCGGCCGAGTCCGACCTGCAGGGCTACTACGCGGCGCAGCTCACCGAGGGCCACGACGACGCGGGCGAGCTGTACGGCTCGGCGCTCGCCGACCTGAACCGCGGCCGCCCGAGCGACGCGGTCGCCGTGCTCGCCGATCTCGCCGGCCGCCATCCGGGCAACCCGCTGATCTCCGCCGCGCTCGGCCAGGCGCAGCTCGCCGCGGGCGATGCGGACACGGCGCTCGAGACCTACACGACGGCGCTGCGCCTCTCGCCGCGCAACGTGCCGCTCACGGTCCGCTACGCCGAGGCGCTGATGCGCGTCGACCGCGCGCGCGAAGCCCACACGGTGCTACTGGACCTGTTCAACAACGTGCCGCCGACCCCCGAGCAGATCCGCCTGACCGCGCTCGCCGCGAGCGCGGCGGGCGATACCGGCGATGCGTACTACTACATGAGCGAATACCACATCGCCAACGGCAATCTGCCGCTGTCGGTGCAGCAGCTCGAACTCGCGCTCGCGGCGCCGAACCTGACCCAGGTACAGCGCCAGCGTTTCCAGGCGCGCCTCGACGAGGTGCGCGAGGCGATGAGCCGCGACCGCAAGAACCGGGGCGAAGAGCAGCGGCGCGAGCCGCAGAATGGCGCGAACGGCTGACTGTCGCCCCCCGCTGGTATAATTCGCCGATGTACCCCCGCCTGTTCCTCGCGCTGGCTGCCATCGCGCTCGCCGGCTGCACCAGCCAGCCCTTGCGTCCCGATCCGCGCGATCCGCTCGAGAAGTTCAATCGTTCGGTCTACGTGATGAACGACAAGCTCGACCGCGCGATCGCGCGCCCGGTCGCGAAGGCCTACCGGCAGGTCACGCCGCGGGTCGTGCAGACCGGCATCAGCAACTTCTGGAACAACGTCGAATACCCGGCGACGATCGTCAACCAGTTCCTGCAGGGCAAGCCCGGCACCGGGTTCAGGGATCTCGGCCGGTTTCTGCTGAATACGGTGGCGGGCGTCGGCGGCATCCTCGATCCGGCCACCGCGGCGGGGCTCGAGCGCAACGACGAGGATTTCGGCCAGACCCTCGGCAAATGGGGCGTGCCGCCGGGGCCTTACCTCGTCATCCCGATCCTCGGCCCGTCGTCGATCCGCGACGGTGCCGGGCGCGTCGCCGACCGTTTCACCGACCCGGTCCATTACGTCGACGACTGGCGCTGGCGGTGGGGCCTCGACGGCTTTCGCCTGCTCGACCGGCGCGCCCGGCTGCTGTCGCTCGAGGGCACGCTGCAGGACATCTACGACCCGTACAGCTTCATCCGCAACGCCTACTTCCGCCAGCGCGAGTATGCGGTCCGCGACGGGAACGTGGTCGAGGTGCCGGCCGACGAAGGGATCGATTGGGGCGAAGAAGAAGAGGAAGCGCCTGCCGATACGCCGCCGGAACCAGCGGGCTCGCAACCGGCCGCACCGCGGCCCCCGGACCAGGAGCCGGCGGAGCCGCCGCAGTAAGTCCTCAGACGCCCGCTTCGAGCAGCTCGTCGACTTCGCTGATCCCGGCGATCGCGCGCACGCGCTCCGGCAGACCCTCGAAACGCAGATGCCCGCCGGCGCGATGCGCGCTCGCCAGCCAGTCGAGCAGCACCGCGAGTGCGGCGCTGTTGGCGGATTCGAGCCCACTGCAGTCGATGACCCAGCTGCCGCGGGCATCGCGCGCGAGAAACGCGAGCCCCGCCTGGTGCGCCACGACCGCATTGTCGAAATCGAGCCCGCCGCGCAGCGCGAGGCGTTGGGGCCCTGCCTCGACCAGCTCGATCATGCCGACGGCTTCGCCACCGGCGTGTCGCCCTTCTCGAGGCGCTCGATCACCGCGTCGAGCCCCTTGCCGTCGATCTCGGCACCGAAATCCTCGCGGAAACTCTTCACGTAGCTGATGCCTTCGATCGTCACGTCCCAGGCCTTCCAGCCATCGGCGGTCTTGCGCAGGCTGTAATTGACCGGCACGCGCGAACCGTCGTCGCGCTTGACCTCGGTGCGCACGGTGGCGCGCTGCCCGTCCGGCGCGATCTGCGCCGGCAGCACCTTCAGCCGGTCGCCGGTGAACTCGGCGAGCGCCGAGCCGTAGTTGCGCAGCAGCGAATTGTAGAAGCCCTTGATGAAGCGCTCGCGCTGGGCCGGCGTCGCGGTGCGCCAGTGGGTCGCGAGCACGAGGCGCGCGGCGTACTCGGTATCGAAATGCGGCAGCAGCACTTCGTCGACCAGCGCCTCGACCTTGCGCGGGTCCTTGCGGTACGCGTCGCGATTGGCGTCGAGCGCCTTCAGCATCGACGTCGCCGCCGATTCGATCAGCTGCCCCGGCCCGCTCGCGTCGACGGGATCGGCCGCGCGGGCCAGCGGCGCGAGCAGCAGGGCCGCGCAGGCGGCGGCGGTGACGAGCCCGGGAATCCGGATCATGGCGTGGCATCCTCCTTGGCGGCCGGCGCATCGTTTGAGCTGCGCGAGCCGGCGAAGTTCGCAAAAAACTTGTTGATCAGGCTCTCGAGCACGATCGCCGACTGCGTGAACTCGATCGTGCTGCCATCATGCAGCCAGGTGTCGGAGCCGCCCGGGCCGATGCCGACATACTTGCCGCCGAGCAGGCCTGCCGTCTGGATGCTCGCGTCGCTGTCGTCCGGAATCGTGTCGTAGCGGCGGTCGATGTCGAGCGTCACGACCGCCTTGAAGTCGGTCGGATCGAACGCGATGCCGGCGACGCGCCCGATGCGCACGCCGGCCATCGTCACCGGCGAGCCGGCCTTCAGATCGCCGACGTTGTCGAAGCGCGCGGTCACCGAGTAGCCCGCCGGCCCGCCGACCTGGATGCCGCTGCCCGGCAGCTGCGTCGTGAGGAAGAACAGCGCGGCAAAGCCGAGCAGCACGAACAGCCCGGTACCGATTTCGAGTGCACGATTGGGACGCATGTGGACGAACCTTCTAGAGAAAAGCGGCCGTCAGAATGTAGTCGAGCAGCAACGTCAGCACCGATGACGTGACGACGGTGCGTGTCGTGGCGAGCCCGACGCCCGCGGCGGTTGGTTCGGTATGGTAGCCCTCGTACACGGCGACCAGGCTGCATGCCGTACCGAATACCACGCTCTTGATGAATCCTTCCTGAACATCGTTCAGCTCGACGGCGGCCTGCATCTGCGACCAGAATGCGCCGGTATCGACGCCCATCAGCTGCACGCCGACCAGCTGCGCGCCGAAGAGACCGATCATGTTGAAGATCGCGACCAGCAGCGGCATCGCGACGACGCCGCCGAGGAAGCGCGGCGCGACGATCAGCCGCATCGGATCGGCCGCCATCATCTGCATCGCGGTCAGCTGATCGGTGGCGCGCATCAGGCCGATCTCCGAGGTCAGCGCGGTGCCCGCGCGGCCCGCGAACAGCAGCGCCGTGACGACGGGCCCGAGCTCCTTCAGCAGCCCGAGCGCGGCCGCGACGCCGAGCGCGTCCTCGGAACCGAAGCGCTGCAGCAGATCGAAACCCTGCAGGCCGAGCACCATGCCGACGAACAGTCCGCACAGCATGATGATGATCAGCGAGCGCGCACCGGCGTTGTAGATCTGGTGCACGATCAGGCGTGGGCGCGCGAGCGCGGGCACACATTGCGCAAGGATCGATGCGAGGAACACCACGACGGCGCCGATGCGGCGCAGGATGGTCGTGATCGGCCCGTCGCGTGCCGGTACGACGCTCACGCACGCCCCCCGATTCGCATGCGTCCGGTGCCGCCGAGAAGCTCGTCGCGATAGTCCGGTGCCGGGTAGTGAAACGGCACCGGCCCGTCGGCGACGCCATCGAGGAATTGCCGCACGACCTCCGAGTCGCTGCGCCGCAGGTCCTCGGGGCTGCCGGACGCGACGCAGCGCCCCTGCGACAGGAGGTAACTGTCGTCGGCGATCGCGGCGAGTTCGTGCACATCGTGCGAGACGACGATGCTCGTGATCCCGAGTACACGGTTCATCTGGCGAATCAGCCGCACGATCACGCCCATCGAGATCGGATCGAGGCCGACGAACGGTTCGTCATAGATCAGCAGTTCGGGGTCCATCACCACCGCGCGCGCGAGCGCGACGCGCCGGGCCATGCCGCCCGACAGCTCGCTCGGCATCAGTCGCGCCGCACCGCGCAGGCCGACCGCGTGCAGCTTCGTCAGCACGAGTTCGCGGATCAGCGGCTCGGTGAGATTCGTGTGTTCGCGGACTGGAAAGGCGACGTTCTCGAAGACGTCGAGGTCGGTCAGCAGCGCGCCGTTCTGGAACAGCATGCCGATGCGCCGGCGCAGCGCAAACAGTTCGCGGCGACCGAGGTGCGCGACGCGCTCACCCCACACGCGCACCTCGCCCGAGGACGGCGCGATCTGCCCGGTGATGAGGCGCAGCAGTGTGGTCTT
>JAHCAN010000027.1 GCA_019634915.1 Steroidobacteraceae bacterium
AATGGCCGCGGGCCGGACCTCGAGGAGCGCGTCACGCTCGCGCCCGACGGCACTTTCGCGAGTTTTCGCGCGATCGGCACGTCGACCTTCGGCTCGAAGATCGACGAGAGCTTCGCGCGCCGCGGGGATCGCGTCGTGTGGCGCTCGTCGGCGGATCGGGGCGAGCGGCGCATCGACGGCCGTGCGCAGTACCTGCCGGTCGACGGCAGCTTCGAGGCCAGCGCGGTGCTGGCGCGCGCGCTGCTCGCCGCCGGCAAGCCCGTCACCGCGCTGCCGGGCGGGCAGCTGACGATCGAGCGGCTCGCCTCGAGCCGCGTGACCCGCGGCGCCGAGACGCGCGCGGTGGCGCTGTACGCCGTGTACGGCGCGTCGATCCGGCCGGACTTCATCTGGCTCACCGACGATGCGCAGCAGAGCCTGTTCGCGTCGATCTATCCCGGCTACATGGTGTTCGCGCCGCGTGGCTGGGGCGAGGCCGCGGCGCCGCTCGAGGCGCTGCAGGAAGAGGCCGAGGCAAAGCTGCTCGAGACGCTCGCGTCGCGGCTCGCGCACCACCTCGGCGACGAACTCGTGATCCGGGGCGCGCGCGTGTTCGACAGCGAACGCGCGACGCTCTCGGAGCCGCAGGACGTGTACGTGCACGACGGGCGCATCGCGGCGCTCTATCCGGCCGGCTCGCGGGCGAGTTCGGTGATGCCGTCGATCGACGCCGCCGGCCGCGTGCTGCTGCCGGGCCTGTTCGACATGCACACCCACAACGACGCCTGGGACGGCCTGCTGCATCTGGCCGGCGGCGTGACCACGGTGCGCGACATGGGCAACACCAACCGCACGCTCGCCGAGCTCGCCGCGCGGATCGCGGCGGGGCGCGCGCCCGGGCCGCGGATCATCGCGGCGGGTTTCATCGAGGGCGACAGCCCGCACGCGGCGCGCGCCGACTTCGTCGTCGGCGACGTCGAGGCGGCGAAGGCGGCCGTCGACTGGTACGCGCAGCGCGGCTATCCGCAGGTGAAGCTCTACAACTCGATACGGCCGGAGTGGATGGCGCCGATCGCCGCGTATGCGCACGAGCGCGGCCTGCGCGTCAGCGGCCACGTGCCGGCGTTCGCGCGCGCCGAGGACGCCGTGCGCGCGGGTTACGACGAGCTGCAGCACATCAACCAGATGATGCTCAACTTCCTCGTCACGCCGACCACCGACACGCGCACGCTCGAGCGCTTCTACCTGATCGGCGAGCGCGCCGCGGACATCGACCTCGACTCGGCGCCGGTGCAGCAGTTCCTCGCGCTGCTGAAAGAGCGCGGCACGACGCTCGATCCGACGCTCGCGACCTTCGAGTACATGTTCCAGCAGGCCGCCGGCCAGCCGAACCCGACCTTCGCCGCGGTCGTCGACCACGTGCCTGCCTCGCTCGCGCGCAGCTGGGGCACGAACACGATGGACATCCCGCCGGCGAAGGTCGCGCGCTATCACGCCGCCTACGAGAAGCTGCTCGGCTTCATCGGCCGGGCCTGGCAGGCGGGCATCCCGATCCTCGCCGGCACCGACGACATCGGCGGCTTCACCTACCACCGCGAGCTCGAGCTCGAGGTGAAGGCGGGCATTCCGCCCGCCGAGGCGCTCGCGATCGCGACCCGCAACGGCGCGCGGACGCTCGGCGTGTTCGCCGACAGCGGCTCGATCGCGCGCGGCAAGCGCGCCGACCTGATCCTGGTCGACGGCGACCCGACGCGGAACATTTCCGACATTCGCCGGGTCAGTCTCGTCATGAAGGAGGGTGTCGTGTATTTCCCGGCCGAGATCTACGAGGCGATCGGCGTGCGCCGCTTCGCCGACCCGCCGGCCGTGAGCCGCTAGCCACCCGGAGGGTCGATGCGGCTGCTGCTCGTCGAGGACGACGTCGATGCCGCCGATTTCGTGCTGCGGGGCCTGCGCGAGGCGGGCTATGCGGTCGATCACGCCCGTGACGGGCGGGATGGCCTCTTCAAGGCGACCGAGGTGGCCTACGACCTCGTGATCGCCGACCGCATGCTGCCGTACGTCGATGGCCTGTCGCTGGTGTCGGTGCTGCGCTCGAACGGCAACACCGTGCCGGTGCTGATCCTGAGCGCGCTCGGCTCGGTCGACGACCGGGTCACCGGGCTCAGGGCCGGCGGCGACGACTACCTCGCCAAGCCGTTCGCCTTCTCCGAGCTGCTCGCGCGGATCGAGGCGCGCCTGCGGCGCGGGCAGGCGGGCGCCGAAGTCACGCGCCTGCGGGTCGCGGATCTCGAGATGGACCTGCTCTCGCGCCAGGTGACCCGCGACGGCCGCGCGCTCGAACTGACCGCCCGGGAATTCCAGCTGCTCGAGGTGCTGCTGCGCCGTGCCGGCCAGGTCGTCACGCGCACGATGCTGCTCGAGATGGTCTGGGACTTCGATTTCGACCCGCATACCAACGTCATCGACGTGCACGTGAGCCGCCTGCGGCGGACGGTGGACCGCGACTTCGACCGGCCACTGATCCACACGGTGCGCGGCGCCGGCTACATGCTGCGCGCCGGCTGAACGTGCCGCACCCGATGGCGACCTGGCCGCGCCGGCTGCTGCCGCTGTCCGCGTCACGGCTCGCGCTGCTCTACGGGCTGCTGTTCGCGGCCGGCGTCGCGGTGCTCACCGCCTCCGTCTACCTGCTGACCGAGCGCGTGCTCGCGCGCGACGTCGACAACGTGATGGACGCCGAGTTCGACGGCCTGCGCGACGACTACGCGGCCGGCGGTCTCGCGGCGCTCGACGCGACGCTCGAGCGGCGGGCGGGCAGCTGGGGACGCAACGGCGCCGTCTACCTGCTCATCGACGCCGCGCACCGGCGTCTCGCCGGCAACCTGACGGCCTGGCCATTCAGCGGTGAGCCCGCGGGGCCGCGCGTCGAGTTCGCGATCGTTGCCCACGAGGTGCACGGGCCGGCGCTGCATCCGGTGCGCGCGCTGCTGCGGCCGCTCGACGCCGGCCATCAGCTGCTGATCGGCACCGACGTGACCGACCGCCAGCATTTCCTGCGCAGCCTGCGCCTCGCCGGAGCCTGGAGCGTCGCGCTCGCCGCGCTGCTCGCGGTGGCGCTCGCGTGGTTCGCCGAGCGGCACATGTCGGCGCGGGTCGGGGCGCTGGCCGCGAGCTGCCGGCGCGTGATGGAGGGTGACCTGGCGCGACGGCTCGCGACCGACGGCAGTGGCGACGGCTTCGACCGTCTCGCCACGGCCGTCAACCAGATGCTCGCGAGGATCGAGCACCAGACCCGTGCCGTGAAGACCACGTTCGACAGCGCCGCGCACGACCTGCGCGCGCCGCTGCACCGTGCGCGCATGCGCCTCGAGGCGCTGCTCGCCACGCAGGCCCCGGACGCCGCGCGCGCCGGCGTCGACGCGGCGCTCGGCGACATCGACCGCGTGCAGCGCACGCTCGCGACGCTGCTGCAGATCGCCGAGGCGGAATCGGGTGTCGCCGGCGCGAACGGCGAGCCGCTCGATCTCGGCGCGCTCGTCGCCGATGTCGTCGCGCTCTACGAGCCGCTCGCGGCGGATCGCGCGCTCGCGATCGAAGCGCGGTGCGATGCCGCCTGGCTGCGCGGCACGCGCCAGCTGCTGGCGCAGCTCGTCTCGAACCTGATCGAGAATGGCATCAAGTACGTGCCGCGCGGCGGCACGCTGCGCGTGAGCACTGCGCTCGAGGGCGGGTGGGTGCGTCTCGAGGTCAGTGACGATGGGCCCGGCATCGCTGCCGGCTGCCGCGAGCGCGCGCTGGCTCCGTTCGGCCGGCTCGAGCGCGACGCGGCGGTGCCCGGGTCGGGACTCGGTCTCGCACTGGTCGCCGCGATCGCGCACCTGCACGGCGGGCAGGTCGAACTCGCCGACGCCGCGGCGGGCGGCCTCGCGGTGCGCTGCACGCTGCCGGCGGCAGCACCGCCGGCAGCGTGAGCGGCTCCCGACGCTACCTGCTTTCCTCGCCGTTCCTGCACTTCCTGATGAAGTCCTCGCGCGCCTTGCCGGCGAGCTTCTCGTGCGCGGCCTCCTTGGCGCAGTCCTTCGTCTGTCTGTGGGCGGCAGGCATTGCCGTGGGGGTTGCGGCCGTCGCGGGGGTCGACGGCGGCGTGGCGGCAAACACGGCACCGGTGCCGAGTAGCGTCAGGGCCATACCGAGGGGAAGCAGTCTCATGGGCATCACTCCGTACTCTCTCAGGGGCTGCGGATGCAGCATGGAGCGGAGCTTACGGGCCGGGCCCTTGCCGGGCCGTTACGCGCTCATGACGGGATCGTAATGCGCAGCGAGAGATCGAGCGCACGCACGTGCTTGGTGATCGCGCCGATCGAGATGTAGTCGACACCGGTCGCGGCGATCGCGCAGATCGTCGCGAGCGACACGCTGCCGGAAGCTTCGAGCTTCGCCGGCCGACCGAGCGCGCGGTTGCGTTCGACCGCGGCGCGCAGGCCCGGCTCGTCGAACTCGTCGAGCATGATCACGTCGGGCTTCGCGGCGAGCGCTTCGTCGAGCTCCGCCGCCGTCTCGACCTCGACTTCGATCGGCACCCCGGGGGAGAGCCGGCGCGCCGCGGCGACGGCGGCCGTGATCGAGCCCGCCGCGGCGATGTGGTTTTCCTTGATCAGCACCATGTCGTGCAGGCCGAGCCGGTGGTTCTGCGCGCCGCCGCAGCGCACGGCGTATTTCTGCGCGAGCCGCAGGCCCGGCAGCGTCTTCCTGGTGTCGAGGATCGTGCAGCCGGTGCCCGCCACCGCGTCGACGTACTGGCGCGTGGCCGTGGCCGTGCCGGAGAGCATCTGCAGGAAATTGAGCGCGGTGCGCTCGCCGGTCAGCAGCGGACGCGCGCGGCCTTCGATGCGGCACAGGACCTGGTCGCGCGCGATGCGCTCGCCGTCTTCGGCCGTCCAGCTGACGCGCAGCCCGGCATCGAGCGCGCGGAATACCGCATCGAACCACGCGGTGCCGCACAGCACCGCGTCCTCGCGCGCGATGACCTCGGCGGTGACGCGCTCGCCTTCGGGCACGAGCACGGCGGTGACGTCGCCGCCGCCCACGTCTTCACGCAGGGCGGCGGCGACCTGGGCCTCGATGTCGCCGGGCAGGTTCCCGATCAGAACGGCAGTCCGTGCGTGGCGCCCGCCATGCACATCAGCATCGGGATCGACAGGATGAAGTTCACGCGCGAGGCATTGCCGGCGACCACGCGGGCCGTGGCCTTCTCGGCGTCGCTTGCACCGACGATGCCGAGCACCTTCTTCTGGTTCGGCCAGATCAGCGCCCAGACGTTGAACAGCATGATCGTGCCGAGCCAGCCGCCGATGCCGATCACGAGCTGGTAGTAGTTGACCGGGTCGCCCGTCAGGCCGAGCGTGACCGCGCCGACGAGGTTGCCGCTGTCGCCCAGGTACCAGAGCCCGGTGAGCCAGGTAACGAGCGCGGACCAGCGGAACCAGAACAGCGCGCGCGGCGCGACATACTTCGAAATGCCGGCGCCGCCCGGCCCGCCGGTGTCGCCCGCCGCAGCAGCGAGCGCGGGAGTCTGCACGGCGTTGAAGTAGTAGAGCAGGCCGATCCAGAACACGCCGGCGACGATGTGGATCCAGCGCGCGAGACCGAGGCGGTTGAAGACCGTGCCCCCGATCAGGACCGCGAGGATCACGGCCAGCACGATGCCGGTGATGAGCGCATAGCGATGATTGGTCAGGATCTTCATGTCACAGAATCTCCCCAGGTTATTGTTTTTTCGGCAATTTCACCCCAACAGCATTTGAAGAATAGGCGAGCAGACCCCATAATTCAACGTTGCCCGCGAGTCCGAGCCAGATGGCCACCCCGCCCGATCATGCCGGCCCCACATCGCCGTGCATCAACGTCTGTACGATCGGTGCGGATGGCTGCTGTGTCGGCTGCCGGCGCACGCTCGCGGAGATCGCGGGCTGGTCGCGCATGAGCGCGGCCGAACAATGGGCCGTGATACGCGCGCTCGCCGCGCGAGAGGAATCGGATGGACGCAACTGAACGCATCAAGCAACACCTGGCTGCCCCCGTCGTGCTGTTCATGAAGGGCACGCCGGACTTCCCGCAATGCGGCTTCTCGGCGCAGGTCGCCGCAGCGCTGCGCGCGGCGGGCGCGCGCTACGAAGCCGTCAACATTTTCGAGGACCCCGAGCTGCGCGATGAACTGAAGCGCTATTCGAACTGGCCGACCTATCCGCAGCTGTACGTCAACGGCGAACTGGTCGGTGGCTGCGACATCGTGCTCGAGATGTACCAGAGCGGCGAACTCGCCTCGTTGCTCGCGCAGGCCGGCGCCACACCGCCGCCCGGGCCTGCGGCGGCCTGATCGGCCCGGTCGCCCGGACCCTCACGCGTCAGGCCGGATCGGCGCCCTCGGCATCGGCGTCGCTGACCGGAATCGCCGGCTCGATCCAGCCGAGCCGCCGCGCGCGCTCCTCGGCGCGCAGGTAGCTGTCGCGCGAGGCGTTCGCGATCTGGCAGAACAGCTCGGCGGTGCGTTCGGCGTCGTAACGCGCCGAATGCGCCGAGGCCGGATCCCAGTCGAGTTCCGCGACTACGGCCGCCTTGGCGAGCACGGTCTGGCCGAGCGCGACGCCGGCCAGCGTCGCGGTATCGAAGCACGAGAACGGGTGGAACGGATTGCGCCGCATGTCGGTGCGCGCGACCGCCGCGTTCAGGAAGCCGAGATCGAAGGCCGCATTGTGGCCGACCAGTACCGCGCGGCGGCAGTTCGTCGCGCGCACGCCGGCGCGCACCTCGCGGAAGATCCTCTGCAGCGCGTCGCGTTCGGGGATTGCCGGCCGCAGCGGGTGGTACGGGTCGATGCCGGTGACCGCGAGCGCCGCGGGCTCGATGTTGGCGCCCGCGAACGGCTGCACGTGGAAACTGTGGCTCTCGCCGCGGCGCAGGCTGCCCGCCGGATCGATCTCGATCATCACCGCGGCGATTTCGAGCAGCGCGTCGGTCGCGGCATTGAAGCCGCCGGTCTCGACGTCGACGACCACGGGCAGGAAGCCGCGGAAGCGGTGCACCATCTGGATCGTCATTCGACACCTTGTCGTGCGAGCCGCCAGCCGAGCGTCTCGCCCGCGCGCCAGGGAACGATCGTCGCGTCGCCGAACGGGTAGTCCGCCGGCACCGTCCAGTCGGCCTTCTCGAGCGTGAGCGTGCCGGTGTTGCGCGGCAGGCCGTAGAAGTCGGCGCCGAAATGCGCGGCGAAGGCTTCGAGCCGCGGCAGCGCGCCGGCGGCCTCGAAGGCCTCGGCGTACAGCTCGAGCGCCGCGTGCGCCGAATAGACGCCGGCACAGCCGCACGCGGTCTCCTTCGCATGCCGTGCGTGCGGCGCGCTGTCGGTGCCGAGGAAATAGCGTGGATTGCCGCTGATCGCTGCCTCGAGCAGCGCGCGCCGGTCCGGCTCGCGCTTCAGTACCGGCAGGCAGTACAGGTGCGGGCGGATGCCACCGGCGAACAGCGCGTTGCGGTTCAGCAGCAGGTGCTGTGGCGTGATCGTCGCGGCGATCCCCTCGCGCGCGTCGCGCACGAATTCGGCCGCGGCCCGCGTCGTGATGTGCTCGAACACGATCCGCAGGCGCGGCATGCGCGCGGCGAGCGGCGCGAGCACCGTGTCGATGAAGCGCGCCTCGCGGTCGAAGATGTCGACGTCGGGCGACGTGACTTCGCCGTGCACCTGCAGCGGCAGGCCGAGCTCGGCCATGCGCTCGAGCGTCGTATCGAGGTGGCGCAGGTCGGTGACGCCGGCCTGCGAATGGGTGGTCGCGCCCGCGGGATAGAGCTTGCAGCCGTGCACGATGCCGCTCGCCTTCGCGCGCCCGATTTCCGCCGCTGTCGTGTGATCGGTCAGGTACAGCGTCATCAGCGGCTCGAAGCGCGCGCCCGGCGGCAGTGCCGCGACGATGCGGGCGCGGTAGTCCGCGGCGGCGGCCGTCGTCGTCACCGGCGGGACGAGATTTGGCATCACGATCGCGCGCGCGAAGCGCGCGGCCGTGTGTGCCAGCACGGCCGCGAGCGCCGCGCCGTCGCGCAGGTGCAGATGCCAGTCGTCGGGCCGTGTGAGTGTCAGCTGGGTCATGCGCGGCAATGCGATTGCGATGTCATCGGTTGGCGGTGTGCTTGCGGGCAACGGGATTCCGCGCGGTTTGCATGGCGGCTGCCGGCTTGACCGTCACTGGCTAAAACCGGATCATGGCACGCGCTCCATGAGTGCATGAAGTATCGCGGCGCCGTGCAGTTTAACATACGCCGCCAGCAGCTCCTTGCTGCGCAATCGGGACCGCAACGCGATGACCGACATTCCCAGGCTCGAAGACCTAGACCCGACCGAAACACGCGAGTGGATCGAATCGATCGACTCGGTGTTGAAGGCCGGCGGCCCCGAGCGTGCCTATTTCCTGCTCGAGCGGATGATCGATCATGCGCGCCGTTCCGGCACTTACCTGCCGTTCCGGCCGAATACCGCCTACCTGAACACGATCTCGACCGGCGCCGAACCGGATTACCCCGGCAACCGCGCGCTCGAACGGCGGGTCGAGGCCTATATCCGCTGGAACGCGATGGCGATGGTCGTGCACGCGAACCGCATCTCCTCGGAGTACGGCGGGCACCTGTCGACCTATGCGTCGGCGCTGACACTCTACGAGGTCGGCTTCAATCATTTCTGGCGCGCGCCGTCCGAGCGTCATCCGGGCGACATGATCTTCTTCCAGGGACATGCGTCGCCGGGCATCTATGCGCGCGCCTATGTCGAGGGCCGGCTCACCGAGGAGCAGCTGCGCAATTTCCGCCAGGAAGTCGCCGGCAACGGCCTGTCGTCGTATCCGCATCCGTGGCTGATGCCCGATTTCTGGCAGTACCCGACCGTGTCGATGGGTCTCGGGCCGATGCAGGCGATCTTCCAGGCGCGCTTCACGCGCTACCTCGAGAACCGCGGCATCGTCAAACCCTCGGACCGCAAGGTCTGGGCCTTCCTCGGCGACGGCGAGATGGACGAGCCCGAATCGATGGGCGCGCTGACGATGCCGGTGCGCGAGAAGCTCGACAATCTCGTCTTCGTGATCAACTGCAACCTGCAGCGCCTCGACGGCCCGGTGCGCGGCAACGGCAAGATCATCCAGGAGCTCGAGGCCGCCTTCCTCGGCGCGGGCTGGAACGTGATCAAGGTGCTGTGGGGCTCGCGCTGGGATCCGCTGCTCGCGAAGGACCACAAGGGCCTGTTGCGCCGGACCATGGAGGAGTGCCTCGACGGCGAATACCAGAACTTCAAGGCCAAGGGCGGCGCCTACACGCGCGAGCATTTCTTCGGCAAGTATCCCGAGCTGAAGGCGATGGTCGCGAACATGTCGGACGAGGAGATCTGGCGCCTGAACCGCGGCGGACACGATCCGCGCAAGGTCTACGCCGCCTACGCCGCGGCGGCCGCGCACAAGGGTCAGCCGACCGTGATCCTCGCGAAGACCGTCAAGGGCTTCGGTCTCGGCAAGTCGGCCGAAGGCCAGATGATGACCCACCAGGCGAAGAAGCTGTCGGACGAGGACCTGCTGATCTTCCGCGACCGCTTCAACATCCCGATCTCCGACGACGAGATCGCGCGCCTGCCGTTCTGCCGCCCGGCCGAGGACAGCGAGGAGATGCGCTACCTGCGCGAGCGGCGCATGGCGTACGGCGGCTACCTGCCGGTGCGCCGCGAAGTCGCCGCCCCGCTCGTGATCCCCGCGCTCGAGACGTTCCAGGCGATGCTCGAGGGCACCGGCGAGCGCGAGATTTCGACCACGATGGCCTTCGTGCGCATCCTCACCGCGCTGCTGAAGGACAAGAACATCGGCCCGAACGTCGTGCCGATCGTGCCCGACGAAGCGCGCACCTTCGGCATGGAGGGGCTGTTCCGCCAGATCGGCATCTACTCGTCGGTCGGCCAGCTCTACACGCCGGTCGACGCCGAGCAGCTCGCGTCCTACCGCGAGGTCAAGACCGGGCAGATGATCGAGGAGGGCATCAACGAGGCGGGCGGGTTCTGCTCGTGGATCGCGGCCGGGACGGCCTACGCGAACCACGGCATCAACATGGTGCCGTTCTACATCTATTACTCGATGTTCGGCTTCCAGCGCGCCGGCGATTTCGTCTGGGCCGCGGGCGACCAGCAGACGCGCGGCTTCCTGATCGGCGCCACGGCGGGCCGCACCACGCTCGCCGGCGAGGGCCTGCAGCACCAGGACGGCCACAGCCTGCTGCTGTTCAGCGTCGTGCCGAACTGCATCACCTACGACCCGAGCTTCGCCTACGAGCTGGCCGTCATCATCCACGACGGGCTGCGCCGCATGTTCGTCGAGCACGAGCCGGTGTTCTATTACATCACCACGATGAACGAGAACTACGTGCAGCCGCCGATGCCGCGCGGCGTCGAGCAGGGGATCCTGAAGGGGCTCTACCTGCTGCAGATCGGCGGCCGCGGGCGCGTGCGGGCAACGCTGCTCGGTTCGGGCACGATCCTGCGCGAGGTGATCGCCGCGGCCGAGCTGCTCGAGAAGGACTTCGGCATCCCGGCCGACGTGTTCTCGGCGCCGTCGTTCGGCGAGCTGCGCCGCGAGGCGCTCGAATGCGAGCGCTGGAATCTGCTGCATCCGGCCGAGCCGCCGCGTGTGCCCTATGTGCAGCAGTGCTTCAGGGACCGCGAAGGCCCGATCATCGCGGCCACCGACTACATGCGCAGCGTGCCGGACCAGATCCGCAAGTGGGTCGCCGGCAACTACGTGACGCTCGGCACCGATGGCTATGGCCGCAGCGATTCGCGCGCGCAGCTGCGCAAGCACTTCGAGGTCGATCGCCACTACATCGTGCTCGCCGCGCTCAGGGCGCTCGCCGACGAGGGCAAGATCGACCGGGCGACGGCCGCGGCGGCGATCGAGCGCTACGCGATCGACGCCGGCAAGCCGGATCCGCTGAAGTCGTGAACGGAGAGCGCGCATGACGCAGCTGATCGAGATGCGCGTGCCCGACATGGGCGACTTCAAGGACGTCGCCGTGATCGACGTGCTCGTGAAGCCGGGCGACACGGTGGCGGTCGATACGCCGCTCGTCACGCTCGAGACCGACAAGGCGACGATGGACGTGCCGGCGACCGCGGCCGGCGTCGTCGAGACCGTGCACGCGAAGCAGGGCGGCACGATCAACCCTGGCGACCTGGTCGTGACCGTGCGCGCCGAAGCCGGCGCCACGGCGGCCGGCACGCCGGCCGCGGAGCCTGCACCGGCCGCGCAGTCCGCGCCGGCTGCATCGCCGCCGTCTGCGGCGCCCGCTGCGCCTGCGCCAGCCGCACCTGCGTCGGCTGCCGCGGTCGCGCCGCCCGCGCCCGCCGTTCCTGTCGCGCCGGTTCCGGCGGCCGCAGCGGCAGGCTCCGCTGTGCCGAGGCCGATCGACGAAGCCGGCTTCGCACGCGCGCACGCGAGTCCCTCGGTGCGCAAGTTCGCGCGCGAGCTGGGCGTCGATCTCGCGTCCGTGCGCGGCAGCGGGCTCAAGGGCCGCATCACGGCCGACGACGTCAAGGCTTGGGTCAAGCAGGCGATCGGTGGCGGCGCGCGCGGCGTTGCCGGGTCCGCCGCGCTGCCGGCCGTGCCGGTCGTCGACTTTGCGCAGTTCGGCGCGGTCGAGGTCAAGCCGCTCGGGCGCATCCAGAAGATCTCGAGCGCGCGCCTGCATGCCTCCTGGGTCAACCTGCCGCACGTCACGCAGTTCGACGAGGCCGACATCACCGACCTCGAGGCGGTGCGCGAATCGCTCAAGGCGAAGGCCGCGAAGGCCGGCGTCAAGCTGACGCCGCTCGCGTTCATCGTGCGCGCCTGCGTGCGCACGCTGCAGCAGTTCCCGCAGTTCAACGCCTCGCTCGATGCGACGCGCGAGAACCTCGTCTACAAGAAGTATTTCCACATCGGTTTCGCGGCCGACACGCCGAACGGCCTGCTCGTGCCGGTCGTGCGCGACGCCGATCGCAAGGACATCTACGAGATCGCGCGCGTGCTCGCCGAGCTCGCCGCGAAGGCGCGCGCCGGCAAGCTGCCGGCCGCCGACATGCAGGGCGGCAGCTTCACGATCTCGAGCCTCGGCGGCATCGGCGGCACCGCGTTCACGCCGATCATCAACGCGCCCGAGGTGGCGATCCTCGGCGTGTCGCGTTCGGTGATGAAGCCGGTGTACCGCGACGGCGGCTTCGTGCCGCGGCTGCTGCTGCCGCTGTCGCTGTCCTACGACCACCGCGTGATCGACGGCGCCGTCGCCGCGCGTTTCACGACTTTCCTTGCCGCACAGCTCGCCGATCCGCAGGGCCTCCTCGAGGCCGTACCGTGAGCGTGCACGAGGTACGGGTTCCCGATCTCGGGGGCCACGAGGACGTACCGGTCATCGACGTGCTGGTCACCGCCGGCGAGCGGCTCGAGATCGACACGCCGCTGATCACGCTCGAGACCGACAAGGCGACGATGGACGTGCCGAGCCCGCTCGCCGGAACGCTGGTCGAGCTGACCGTGCGCAAGGGCGAGCGTGTCTCGAGCGGCTCGGTGATCGCGCGCGTCGAGTCGGGCGAGCCGTCCGCGGCTTCGGCCGCCGCGCCGGCGCGTCGCGCCACCGACGCACTGGCCGCCGCGGCGGCACCGGCTGCCCGCGCGGCCCCGGCCGTCACCGATACGGCGGCCATCGCCGCCGATCGCAGCACGCAGCTGCTCGTGCTCGGCGCCGGGCCGGGCGGCTACACGGCGGCGTTTCGCGCCGCGGACCTCGGGCTCGAGGTGATGCTGGTCGAGCGCTGGCCGACGCTCGGCGGCGTGTGCCTGAACGTCGGCTGCATTCCGTCGAAGGCGCTGCTGCACGCGGCGAAGGTGATCGACGAGGCACGCGCGATGGGCGCGCACGGGATCGACTTCGGCGCGCCGCGGATCGACGCCGCGAAGCTGCGCGACTGGAAGGCCGGCGTCGTCAAGCGCCTGACCAACGGCCTGAACCTGCTCGCGAAGCAGCGCAAGGTCACGGTCGTGCGCGGCGAGGGCCGCTTCGTCGATCCGCAGACGCTCGAGGTGACCCGCGGCGACGGCAAGAGCGAGCGCATCCGCTTCGCGCAGTGCATCGTCGCGGCGGGTTCGGAACCGACGCGGCTGCCATTTGCACCGGCCGATCCGCGCATCATGGATTCAACCGGCGCGCTCCAGCTCGCCGACGTGCCGGCGCGGCTGCTGGTGATCGGCGGCGGCATCATCGGCCTCGAAATGGCCTGCGTATACGAGGCCCTCGGTTCGAAGGTGAGCGTCGTCGAGCTGACCGCGCAGCTGATGCCCGGCGCCGATCCCGATCTGGTGCGCCCGCTCGAGAAGCGCCTGCGCGCACGCTACGGGCGCGTGCTGCCCGGCACGAAGGTCACCGCGATCGATGCCGGGACCGACGGTATTCGGGTCAGCTTCGAGGGTCGCGATGCGCCGGCCAGCGAGACCTACGATCGCGTGCTCGTCGCGGTGGGCCGCGTGCCGAACGGCGCGCGGATCGGCGCCGAGGCGGCCGGTATCACGGTCGACGGGCGCGGCTACATCCAGGTCGACCGCCAGCAGCGCACGAGCGTGCCGCACATCTTCGCGATCGGCGACATCACGGGCCAGCCGATGCTCGCGCACAAGGCGACGCACGAAGCGAAGATCGCCGCCGAGGTTGCCGCGGGGCACAAGCGCGCGTTCGATGCGCGGGTGATTCCGTCGGTTGCCTACACCGATCCGGAAGTGGCCTGGGTCGGCCTGACCGAGACCGAGGCGAAGGCGCGCGGCATCGCGGTGAAGAAGGGACTCTTTCCATGGCTCGCGAGCGGGCGTTCGCTGTCGCTCGGCCGTGATGACGGCTTCACCAAGCTCGTATTCGATCCGGCCACGCAACGCCTGCTCGGCGCCGGCATCGTCGGCCCGCATGCCGGTGAGCTGATCGCCGAGCTCGCGCTCGCGATCGAGATGGGCGCCGACGCGGCCGACATCGCGCTGACCGTCCACCCCCACCCGACACTGTCCGAGACCGTCGGCCTCGCAGCCGAGGCCTTCGAGGGCACGTTGACGGAACTCTACGTGCCGAAGAAGTCGCAGTAGCGCGCGATCACGCAGTGCGCGCAGTCGGGTTTGCGTGCCTTGCACACATAGCGGCCGTGCAGGATCAGCCAGTGGTGGGCGTCGTGCGCGAACTCGGCCGGCGTCGTTCGCACCAGAATGTCCTCGACTGCACGCGGCGTGCTGCCGACCGCGAGGCCGGTGCGGTTCGCGACGCGGAAGATGTGCGTGTCGACCGCGATCGTCGGCTCGCCGAACGCGACGTTCAGGATCACGTTCGCGGTCTTGCGACCGACTCCCGGCAGCGCCTCGAGCGCCGCGCGCTCGCGCGGCACCTCGCCGCCGTGCTTCTCGAGAAGGATGCGGCAGGCGCCGATCAGGTGCTTCGCCTTCGCGTTGTAGAGGCCGATCGTGCGGATGTAGCGCGACAGGCCCTCGACGCCGAGCGCGAGGATCGCGGCCGGCGTGTTCGCGACCGGAAACAGCTTGCGCGTCGCGAGGTTGACGCTGCGGTCGGTGGCCTGCGCCGACAGCACGACCGCGACCAGCAGCTCGAACGGCGTCGAATACTCGAGCTCGGAGCGGGGCTCGGGATTCGCGGCCCGCAGGCGCTCGAAGATCGCGCGCCGCCGCTGCGGCGTCATCGGTCGCCGCGGCGGGCTCTTCGACTGCGGCGGCGGGTTTTTCGACCGGCGCGGCGAATGCGTCGGCCGGCGCGGCGCGGCGCTCATCGCGCGAGCTGCTTGCGCGCCGCGAGCAGCGTCGCGCGCTCGGCGGCCCGCTGCGCGAGGCGTGCGTTGCGCGCGGCAAAGCGGGCGCGGTTCGCGTCGGCCGCCGGCGGCGCGCCCGCGGTGGCCGGGCGCGGGATCATCACGATGCAGTCGACCGGGCAGGGCGCGACGCACAGCTCGCAGCCGGTGCACAGCCCGGCGATCACCGTATGGGTCTGCCTCCCGGCACCGATGATCGCATCGACCGGGCAGGGCGGCAGGCAGCGCGCGCAGCCGATGCAGCGCGCCTCGTCGATGAACGCGACGCGCTCGGGCTGCTCGCTGCCGCAGTCCGGATCGAGCGGCAGCGGTTCGCGGCCGAGCAGCCGGGCGAGCGCCGTGATCGTGCGCGCGCCGCCGGGCGGGCAGCGGTTGATCTGCGCCTCGCCCGCCGCGATCGCCTCGGCATAAGGGTGGCAGCCATCGTAGCCGCAGCGCGTGCACTGCGTCTGGGGCAGCAGCGCGTCGATCTCGTCGGCCCGTGTCACGTCACTTTCATGCCGGGCACGGCGCCGGAATCGGGTGACAACAGGAAGAGGCCCTGCGAATCGTCGGCGCCGCTCGCGCAAAGCACCATGCCTTCCGACACGCCGAAGCGCATCTTGCGTGGTGCGAGGTTTGCGACCATCAGCACGAGCCGGCCCTGCAGCTGCTCCGGAGCGTAGGCGGCCCGGATCCCCGAGAACACGGTGCGGGTCTCGCCGCCGAGATCGAGTTCGAGGCGCAGCAGTTTGTCCGAGCCCTCGACGAGTGCGGCGCGCATGATCTTCGCGACGCGCAGGTCGAGTTTCGCGAAGTCCCTGATGTCGATCGTGCCCGCGGCCGGGCGGTCGGCCGGTCCCGCGGCCGCTCCGGCGGGTGCCTCCGGTGCGACCAGCGCCTCGACAGCCTTGCGATCGAGTCGGGTCGCGAGCGGCTGGAACGCGTTGATCGGCACGGCGAGCAGCGGCGACGCCACCGCATCCCAGCGATCGATCGGCACGCCGAGGAAGCGGCCGGCCTCGGCGGCGATGCGCGGCAGCACCGGCGCGAGCCAGGTCATCAGCACGCGGAAGAGGTTGATGCCCTGCGTCGCGATGCCGAGTACCTCGGCGGCGCGCGCAGGATCCTTCGCGAGCGTCCAGGGCTTGTGCTGGTCGACGTACTGGTTCGCGCGATCGGCGAACAGCATGATCTCGCGGATCGCGGCCGCGTAGTCGCGCGCCTCGTACAGCGCGGCGATGCCCGCGCGCGCACCGGCGAATTCCGCGTACAGCGCGGGCTGCGGCAGAGTGCCGGCGAGCCGCCCGCCGCCGCGCGCGACGAAGCCCGCGCAGCGGCTCGCGATGTTGACCAGCTTGCCGACGATGTCGGAGTTCACGCGCGCGACCAGGTCGTCGAGGTTGAGATCGATGTCGTCGAGATCCGGGCCGAGCTTCGCGGCGAAGTAGTAGCGCAGCGGTTCGGGCGGCAGGTGCTCGAGGTAGCGCCGCGCGGTGATGAAGGTGCCACGGGACTTCGACATCTTCTGGCCATTGACGGTCAGGAAACCGTGCACGTACACGGCGGTCGGCTTGCGAAAGCCCGAACCCTGCAGCACGGCCGGCCAGAACAGCGTGTGGAAGTAGCTGATGTCCTTGCCGATGAAGTGGTAGAGCCCGGCGCGGCTGTCGGGCCGCATGTACTCGTCGAAGCTGCGGCCGGTGCGCTCGCACAGCGCGCGCAGGCTCGCGAGATAGCCGATCGGCGCATCGAACCACACGTAGAAGTACTTGCCCGGCTCGTCGGGGATCCCGAAGCCGAAATACGGTGCGTCGCGCGAGATGTCCCAGTCCTTCAGGCCCGCGTCGAACCACTCGTCGAGCTTGGCGCGCACGCCCGGCTGCAGCGCGTCGGTCGCGAGCCAGCCGCGCAGCATCTCCTCGAACGCACCGAGGCGGAAGAAGATGTGATCCGACTCGCGCCACACCGGCACGCTGCCCGAGATCGTCGACACCGGGTTCACGAGATCGGCGGGCGAGTAGGTCGCGCCGCAATGCTCGCAGGAATCGCCGTACTGCCCGGGCGTGCCGCAGCTCGGGCAGCCGCCCTTGACGTAGCGGTCGGGCAGGAACATGCCGGCCTGCTCGTCGTAGGCCTGCCGTACCGGGCGGCGCGTGATGTAGCCGGCGTCGCGCAGGCGTGCGTACATCGACGTGGCCAGCTCGCGGTTCTCGTCCGAGTGGGTGCTGTGGAACTGGTCGTGTTCGATCAGGAAGCCCGCGTAGTCGCGCGCGTGCTCGGCCGCGACGCGCTCGATCAGCGCCTCGGGAGTGACGCCCTCGCTCTGCGCGCGGATCATGATCGGCGTGCCGTGCGCGTCCTCGGCGCAGACGTAGAGGCAGTCGTGGCCCAGCATCTTCTGCAGCCGGACCCAGATGTCGGTCTGCACCGCTTCGATGATGTGGCCGAGGTGGAGCGGGCCGTTGGCGTACGGCAGGGCGCTCGTGACGAGGATCTTGCGCATGCGGGGCGCAGTATAGCGGACACTGACGCGCGGACTGCGGCCGGCGCACGGCGGGCTGCGGGGCAAACGGCCGGTTCCGGGGTCTAGCCCTGTTCCTTGACCGGCTCGAACTTCGCCTTGTTGATCGCCTTCTTGTAGGCCTCCCGGCCGCTGATCTGCCGCTCGCGCAGCAGTTGCTCGATCGCGCTGTCCATCGTGCGCATGCCGATCTGCCCGCCCGATTGCATCACGGTCTCGAGCTGGTCGAGCTTGCCCTGGCGGATCAGGTTCGACACGGCCGCCGTGTTGACCAGGATCTCGAGCGCGGCGACCCGGCCCTTCTTGTCCGCCCGCTGCAGCAGTTGTTGTGAAATCACGCCGCGCAGCGAGGTCGACAGCATCGTGCGCACGTGCGACTGCTTGTCGGACGGGAAGGCGTTGACCATGCGGTCGACGGTCGGCGCCGCGCCGTTGGTGTGCAGCGTGCCCATCACGAGGATGCCCATCTCGGCGGCCGTGACCGCGATGCTCATCGTCTCGAGGTCGCGCAGCTCGCCGACCAGGATCACGTCGGGGTCCTCGCGCAGGGCCGAGTGCAGCGCGTCGGCGAAGCTCGCGCTGTGCGCGCCGATCTCGCGCTGGCTGATCAGGCAGCTCTTGCGCTCGTGCACGAATTCGATCGGGTCCTCGACCGTGAGGATGTGCCCCTTCGTGCGCCGGTTGATGTCGTCGATCATCGCGGCGAGCGTCGTCGACTTGCCCGAACCGGTCTTGCCGGTGACGAGGATCAGGCCATTGTTCGCCCGGCACAGCTGGCGCACGGCCTGCGGCAGGTTCAGCTCATCGAGCGTCAGCGCCTTGGTCGGGATCGCACGGAACACGGCGCCGATACCGTTCAGGTGGCGCATCACGTTGACGCGAAAGCGTCCGCGGTCGGCCAGCGTGTAGGCGAAGTCGGCGCCGTCCTTCGACTCGAAACGCTCGAGCGCCTTGCGCGGCATGATCTCGTACAGCACTTCCTTGACCATCGCCGGATCGAGCCGGTCGGGCCGCAGCGGCGAGAGGTCGCCGTACAGGCGGATGCGCGGCGGGTCGCCGGCGAGGAAGTGCAGGTCGGAACCCTTGCGGTCGAGGATTTCGCCGAGATATTCGTCGATGCGGGCCATGCCGGGTGGTCCGGTCAGCCTGCCGGCGCGGCCGGGCCCGCAGTGCCGGTGCCGGTCAGCTCGAGCTTCGGCAGCATGCTGGTGTCGGTCACGTATTTCTGGAACAGGCGCTTGTCGGACGCGTAGTTGTACGCGTCGTCGGGATCGATCTCCTTCGCCGCGAGCGCCGCGAGCAGTGCCTGATCGAGCAGCTGCATGCCCTGGTCGCGGCCCGTCTGCAGCTGGCTCGGCAGCTGGTGGGTCTGGTCGCTCTGGATCAGCTTGGCGATCGCCTTGGTCATCACCATGACCTCGCAGATCGCCCGCCGGCCGCGGCCCTCGGCGCCCTTGACGAGCACCTGCGTGACGACGGCGAGCAGGCTCTGCGCGAGAAAGCTCTTGGTCTGTTCGCGCTCCTCGACCGGCAGTGCGTCGATCACGCGGTCGATCGTCTTGGTCGCGCTGGTCGTGTGCAGCGTGCCGAGCACCAGGTGGCCGGTTTCGGCCGCGGTCATCGCCATCGAGATCGTCTCGGCGTCGCGCAGCTCGCCGACCAGGATCACGTCGGGGTCCTCGCGCATCGCCGCGCGCACGCCCTCGGCGAAGCTCGGGATGTGGGTACCGAGTTCGCGCTGGATCACCTGGCTCTGCTTGCTCCGGTGCACGAACTCGATCGGGTCCTCGAGGCTGATGATGTTCAGCTTGCGGGTCGTGTTGAGCAGGTCGATCATCGCGGCGAGGGTGGTCGACTTGCCGGTGCCGGTCGAGCCGGTCACCAGGATCATGCCCTGGTGGTAGTCGCAGAGTTTCCTGACGATCGGCGGCAGCGCCAGCTTCTCGATCGTCGGGATGTCGGTCGGGATCGCGCGAAACGCCGCGCCGATGCCGGTGTCCTTGCGGTAGACGTTGACGCGGAAGCGCCCGCCCTCGGTCGACACGTACGAGAAGTCGAGGTCGCGGCCCTGGGCGAACTGCTCGGCCTGCGAGCGGGTCAGGATCTCGGTGATGTAGCCCTCGAGCTCGGTGTCGCGCAGCTCGCGGAACTTGATCGGCATCAGGTCGCCGTGCATGCGCAGCATCGGCGGCACCCCCACCGCGAGGTGCAGGTCCGAGCAGCCCTGCTGCGTACCGAGTTTCAGGAAGGCGTCTATGCGCGCCACGAAGCCCCGTCCCACTGGTCGTACCGGCCGTCTGAATAGCCCGAAAAGGCTGTCAGATCAACGGGTAACGCCAAAAAGTTTGACCGACTGCACGAAGTCTACAGAGGTCAGAGGAATCGTGACAGGGCTGTCTTGAGCTCGTCCATGGTCTGGAAGCGCTTGGTCTTGTCGACGGCCATGGCCTGCATGACGACCTCGGAGAGGCCGTCGGGCAGCGCCGGGTTCAGGTCGCGCGGCGTACGCGCCTTGCCCTGTACGTGCTGGTACATCACCGACATGTGATCGCCGCGTGAATAGGGCGGCACGCCGGTCAGCATCTCGTAGAGGATCACGCCGAGCGCGTAGACGTCGGCGCGCTGGTCGACCTTCTTGCCGAGGATCTGCTCGGGCGCCATGTACTTCGGCGAGCCGATCACGTAGCCGGTCTTGGTCAGCTGCGTGTCGCCCTCGCGATGCGCCGCCGCGACGCCGAAGTCGACGATCTTCAGCAGGCCCTCGTTGTTGATCAGCAGGTTTGCGGGCTTCAGGTCGCGGTGCACGACGCCGACCTGGTGCGCGACCGTCATGCCGGTGCAGATGTCGATCGCGAAGCCGAGTGCGCGCTTCAGCTCCATCGGCTTCTCGCCGACGATCTCTGCGCCGAGCGTGTGCGAGGGGAAGTACTCCATCGAAATGGCGTAGTGCCCCTGGATGTACAGGAAGTCGTAGATGCGGATGACGTTCTGGTGCGTGATCTTGCGCGAGTAGCGCAACTCGTGCACGAAGCGCTTCATGATCTCCTCGTCCTGCGCCACGTTCGGGTTCAGGAACTTCAGGATCAGCCGCTCGTCGACCACCGTGTCCTCCATCAGCAGCACGGTGCCGAAGGCGCCGCGGCCGATGCGCTCGATGTACTTGTAGCGCCCTTCGATGACGTCGCCCGAGTTGAGCGTCGAAATGTCGAGCTTCTGCTGCGTGCTCGCCTCGGCCTGACGCACGACCTGCGCGACCTCGGCCTCCGACATCAGCAGCGTGCGGGCCGGCTCCGCCGGGTGCGGCGCCGGCGTGGGCGTGCCGCCGCCAGGCAGCTGCGTCGGCGTCGGCGACAGCGTGCGGCTGCCGCTGCCGCTGCCGCCAAGCGAGCTGCCGAAGCGCGAATCGAGCTCCGAAAGCGCCTGCTGTGCCGCCTGCGCGATCGTTGCGTCGGCGATGCCGCTCTGGGCCTGCAGCTGCACGCGGATCGCGTCGGCACGCCGTTCGTCGGCGAGCTTCGCGAGCGTCGTCATCGCCTCGACGCGGATCTCCTTCTCGGGCCGCGCGAGGAAAGGCAGCAGCGTCTCGATCACCTTGTGGTCACCGAGTTTCGCGAGCGCGCGGATCACGACCGGGACCGTGCGCGCCGGCCCTCCCTGCAGCATCTCGACGAGGCGCGGTACCGCGCGCTTGCTGCCGATCTCGGCGAGCGCGTCGATCGCGCGCTCGCTGACCCACCAGTCCTGGTCGCGGGTCGCCTCGACCAGGTGCGCGACGGCGCGCTCGTCCTTGGTCTGGTTCAGGATCTCGATCGCGGCGCGGCGGATGTCCTCGTCGTCGTCCTTGATCAGCTGCAGCACGGCGTCGACGACCTTCGGGCCGCCGATCTTGCCGAGCGCGTCGGCGGCGCGGCTGCGCACCCACCAGTCGTCGTCCTTGATCGCATCGAGCAGGAACTTGATCGATTTCGCGGTGCCGACCTCGTTCAGCACCTCGACCGCGGCGCGGCGCGCGTACTCGTTCTCGTCCTTCAGCACCGGCACGAGGTACTTGATCGTGTCGGGGTCGTTGACCTTGATGACGACGTCGATCGCCTTGTTCTGCACGTCGATTTCCGGGTCGCGCAGCATCTCGCAGACGCGCTGGATGTCGACCGGGCCGTCCATCCTGTGCAGCGCCGCGAGCGCCGCGGCGCGCACCAGCTTGTTGTTGTCCCTGAGCTGGCCCTGCAATGCGCTCTGCACGGCCGGCGTATTGAAGCGCGCGAGGATGTTGAGCAGGTGCAGCCGCGCGATCGGGTCCTTGCCCTGCAGCCGCCCGATCAGCTCGGGCAGCGCGTTCGCGTCGGCGACCTCGTTGATGATGCGAAACAGCGCGGCCTTCTCGTTCGGCTCCTGCGCGTAGGCCGCGTTCAGCAGCTCGCGCACGCTGAAGCGCTGCTTCTGCGCCGAGATGATGTCGATCAGTGCCGATTTCGAAATGCCCTCGAGCGCGAGGGCCTCGAGCAGCAGGTGCGGCGGGTAGGTGCGGCTGCTCGACAGCGCCCACGAAATGCCGGCGACGACGCGCGGCCCGCCTTCGGTGAGGCCGCGGGTGAACAGCGGGAAGTTCTTTGCGTTGACGATCGAGGTGAGCACGTCGACCAGCACGACGGTCGCGTTCTTGTCGGCGTCGGCGAGCGCGGCGAACAGCGGCTCGAGGGCCCCGGCGCCGATCGACTTCAGGCGGGCCGCGGCCTTCTGGGTCTCCGGATCGTGAGGATCCTTGGTCGAGATGATCTGCGTGATCAGGCGATCGGCACGCAGAGTCGAGAAAAAACTCATTCAGCGATGCCTTGGGCGACGTGTGTCCGCGTCCTGCCTGTCACGCATTGCCTCCCTCGCGCCTCGGATCGACCGCCCCGCCACCCGTCGATTATGCCATACCGGACCATGCGAGCATCGTGCCAGCGGTCGGCACTGGCGGCAATTTTCGCTAGAATCGCGGGGTACGTGCCGCCCGGCGCCCCGGACCCCGAGATGCCCCGATACGATGACGCTGCCCTTGGCGCAGCGCTGGCCAGTTTCGTCGACCCCAGTGCGGACGAGACCCTCGAAGCGCTCGGCGCGGTCGAGCAGGCGACCGTCGACGACGGGCGCGCCCGCGTGCGCCTGCGGTTCGGCTTTCCGGTCGGCGGCTATGCTCACGAGCTGCAGCCGCTGCTCGCCGCGCATCTCGCCGCCCAGGGCATCGCGCTGCCGCTCGAACTCGAACTCGTCGCCGACATCGCCGCGCATGCCGTGCAACGCCAGCTGAAGCCGCTGGCGACCGTCCACAACGTGATCGCGGTCGCCTCCGGCAAGGGCGGCGTCGGCAAGTCGACCGTCGCCGCGAACCTCGCGCTCGCGTGGGCGGCGCAGGGTGCGCGGGTCGGTATCCTCGATGCCGACATCTACGGCCCGAGCCAGCCGCTGATGCTCGGGCTCGCCGGCGAGCGTCCCGAGATCGGCGCCGGCAAGCGCATCCATGCGCTGTCCGCGCATGGCATCGTCGCGATGTCGATCGGCTTCCTGATCGACGCCGACCAGCCCATGGTCTGGCGCGGGCCGATGGTGACCCAGGCGCTGACCCAGCTGCTGAACGACACGCTGTGGGGCCAGCTCGATTACCTGGTCGTCGACATGCCGCCCGGCACCGGCGACATCCAGCTGACGCTCGCGCAGCGCGTGCCGGTGGCCGGCGCGATCATCGTCACGACGCCGCAGCACATTGCGGTGGCCGACGCGCGCAAGGGACTGCGGATGTTCGAGAAGGTGTCGGTGCCGGTGCTCGGCATCATCGAGAACATGAGCCTGCACGTCTGTTCGAACTGCGGTCACGCGGAGCCGATCTTCGGCGCGGGCGGCGGCGACGAGATGGCGCGCGAATACGGCGTCGCGCTGCTCGGGCGCCTGCCGCTCGATGCGCGGATCCGCGAGGAGGCCGACGGCGGGCGGCCGAGCGTCGTCGCCGCGCCCGACTCGCCGCGCGCGGCGGCGTATTTCACGATGGCGCGGCGCACCGCCGCCGCGCTCGCGCGCCGCACGCGCCATGTGAGCGGCGCATTCCCGGACATCATCGTCGAGGACACCTGAACGTGAGCATCAAGGCCGACAAGTGGATCCGCCGCATGGCCCGCGAGCACGGCATGATCGAGCCGTTCGAGCCCGGGCAGGTGCGCGCCGTCGACGGCCGCAGGATCGTCTCCTACGGCACCTCGAGCTACGGCTACGACGTGCGCTGCTCGAACGAGTTCAAGGTGTTCACCAACATCAACTCGACGATCGTCGACCCGAAGGCCTTCGACGAGAAGAGCTTCGTCGACATGCAGTCCGACGTCTGCATCATCCCGCCGAATTCGTTCGCGCTCGCGCGCACCGTCGAATACTTCCGCATTCCGCGCAGCACGCTGGTGGTATGTCTCGGCAAGTGCGTCACGGGCGATACGCGCGTCGTGGACGCCGAGACCGGCGCATGGCTGCCCATTACGGAGATGCGATGGGGACGGCAAACGCTGGGCCTCGACGGATGGTCGACGCGACCGGTACGCGTCAGTGAGCTGTTGTCGCAGGGTCGCAAGCCGGTATTCGAGCTGCGCACCCGTGCGGGTCTCAGAATATGCGCCACCGCCAATCATCCGTTCAGGCAGCTGCGGGGCTGGACCTGCCTCGGCGATCTGAGGGCCGGTGACCGGATCGCGGTGGCGCGCCAGGTACCGGTATTCGGGCGAAACGCGCTGCCGGAATGGGAATCCGCGCTGCTCGGCCTGATGATCTCGGAAGGTCAGTGCCACACGCCCGGTCACAGCCCAGTGTTCACCAGCGAGGACCCGGCGCTGGTTGCGCTCTTGCGTCAGTCGGTCGCCGCGAGCGGATTCGGCGAAGTGACATGGAATGGGCATCTCGGCTACCGCATCGTGAACCATGCCGGGCGCGGCGGCTTGCCCGTGAAGAATCGTGCATCTGCGTGGCTGGATTCGATGGGCTTGTGCGTCAAGGGTAGTGACAAGTTCGTTCCGGGTGCGGTCTTTACGTCGGACGAGGCATCGACCCGGAAGTTCCTGCAGGCGCTCTTCGCAGGCGACGGCGGCCTGTATCGCACGGGTGAGAGCTATTTTCTCGAGTACTATTCCAAGTCGCGCCGACTCATAGAGGATGTGCGTCATCTGTTGCTGCGCTTCGGCATCTTCTCGCTGATGCGGCAGAAGACCACCGCCATCGGGACACAGGCGCATTCGCTGCAGATCACCGACCGCGAGCAGATCCTGAGATTCGCCGATCGGATCGGCTTCGTGCCCGGCTCGATCAAGCAGCAGCGACTCGATCGCGAGATCGTGCCGCCGCTGCGGGCATCGGGCGAGCGGTTGCGCAGCAATTTCGACACGTTGCCGCGGGAAGCCTGGCCGCTGCTGCTCGCTGCTGCACGCGGCGCGGGTACGAGCGCCAATCGGCTTGGCGTGCACGCACAGAACAATCAGTCCGTACCTCTCAAGGCGGCGCGTGCGGTCGCAGTGGGCGCCGGTGCGGATGATCTTCACTCACTGATCGATGGGCCGGTCTGGGACGTTGTCCAATCGATCACGCCTGCCGGCGAAGAAGAGGTGTTCGATATCTCCGTGCCAGGCACGCACTCGTTCGTGGCGAATGACATGTACGTTCATAATTCGACTTATGCACGTTGCGGCATCATCGTGAACGTAACGCCCCTCGAGCCGGAATGGGAAGGGCACGTGACGCTCGAGTTCTCGAACACGACGCCGCTGCCCGCGAAGATCTACGCCAACGAGGGCGTCGCGCAGATGCTGTTCTTCGAGTCGGACGAGGTCTGCGAGACGTCGTACAAGGATCGCGGCGGCAAGTACCAGGGCCAGCGCGGCGTCACGTTGCCGAAGACCTAGGGCGGCGCGGCTTCAGTCGCGCCGCAGGCTGCGGATCGCCATCGCGAATTCGACTTTGCCGTCGCGGCGGCGCTCGGCGCGCACCGGCAGGTAGTCGAGCGACGGCACCATCCAGATGCGGATCAGGCGGCTCGAGCCGTCGCGGCGGCTTTCATAGATCTCGGTGTCGAGCTCGCCGAGCGCCGTCGCGAGCTTCTGCGAGCCGGTGCGGACGAAGTCGTAGGCCTTCACCTCGTCCTTGTCGACCGTGTGGAAGCGCACCGGCGTGCCCCCGGTCGCGGCGGCGTGCATCTGCGCGAGCTGCACCGACATCGGATCCTGCGCATCGGCGGGCACCGGCAGGTCGACCGCCGCGTCCTCGGCGCGGCCGGTGACGCGCATCTGCGCCCAGTCGAAATCGAGCGAGACGTCGCGGTCGGTGGCCTCGCCGCCGTCGTCGGCGCGGTAGCGCAGCGGCTGCGGCGCGCCGTCGCGGTAGCGGAGCTCGGAGGACTGCGTCACCGCGTCGGGGATCGCGATGCGGAAGATGCCGCGCGCGACGTTGCGCGAGACATAGCTCCAGCTCTGCTCGCCGGTGCGGCGCAGCTCGAGCGTCGAAGTGCCGGCGTTCAGGCCCTTCCACTGCACCGCATAGGTCGCGTGGAACGGGCGGGGCGCCCAGTCGGCGGCACCGGCGGCGGCCGCGAAAGCGAGCGCCGTGCACAGCGCTAATCGGCTAGCCAGCTTCGGTCGCATCGAAATCCTCCACGATCGGCGCGGCGAGCGGCCGCCCGTCGAGCCAGGCGCGCTCATCGCGCCAGGTGAGCCGCCCGGTCGCGATCCAGCCGATGGCCCGCGGGTAGAGGTTATGCTCGATCGCCTGAACGCGCGCTGAAAGGGCCTGCTCGTCCTCGCCGGCGCGCACCGTGAGCCGGCCCTGCAGCACGACCGGGCCGCCGTCGAGTTCCTCGGTCACGTAATGCACCGAGCAGCCGTGCAGCCGCTCGCCGGCCTCGAGCACGCGCCGGTGCGTATGCAGCCCGCGGTAGGCCGGCAGCAGCGACGGGTGGATGTTGAGCATGCGGCCCGGGTAGCGCGCGACGAAACCGGCGCCGAGGATGCGCATGAAGCCGGCAAGGATCACGAGTTCGGGCCGCAGCGCATCGAGCCGCGCGCCGAGCGCCGTCTCGAAGGCCGCGCGCGACGCGAAATCGCGCGCCGGCAGCGCGGACGCCTCGAGGCCGAGTCCGCGCGCCGCACCGAGTCCCGCAGCGTCCGCGCGATCGGCGATGACGCCGGTGACCTGGGCGTCGATCGCGCCGGCCGCGCAGGCGCGCGCGATCGCGAGCATGTTGCTGCCGCGGCCCGAGATCAGGATCGCGAGCCGCAGTGGCGCCGTGCGCCCGGTCATGCTTCGATCACGACCCCGGCGCCGCCCTGGCGCACGGCGCCGATCACGGTCGCGACCTCGCCCTGCGCGCGCAGCAGCGCGAGCGCGGCCTCGGCGTCGTCCGCCGCGACGATCACGACCATGCCGATGCCGCAGTTGAACGTGCGGTGCATCTCGGCGTCGCTCAGCCGGCCGGCGCGCTGCAGCCAGTCGAACAGCGGATCGCGATGCCAGGCGCGCCGCGAGAGCACGACCTCGAGGCCCTCCGGCAGCGTGCGCGGGATGTTGTCGGTCAGGCCGCCGCCGGTGATGTGCGCGAGACCGTGCACCGGCAGGCGGCGGGCGAGCGCGAGCAGGGAGCGCACGTAGATGCGCGTCGGCGCGAGCAGGCGGTCGTACAGCGGCCTGCCGTCGAGCTGTGTCTCCGGGCCGGCGCCCGCGACACCGAGGAGTTTCCTGATCAGCGAATAGCCGTTCGAATGCGCGCCCGAGGAGGCGAGTCCGATCACGGTATCGCCTGCGGCGACACGCGTGCCGTCGATGATGTCGGCCTTCTCGACGATGCCGACGCAGAAGCCCGCGAGGTCGTAGTCGTCGCCGGCATACATGCCCGGCATCTCCGCGGTTTCGCCGCCGACCAGCGCGGCGCCGGCCTGCACGCAGCCCTCGGCGATGCCGCGGATCACCGCGGCCGCGACGTCGACGTGCAGCTTGCCGGTCGCGTAGTAGTCGAGGAAGTAGAGCGGCTCGGCGCCCTGCACCGCGACGTCGTTCGCGCACATCGCGACGAGATCGATGCCGATCGTGTCGTGGCGGGCGGTCTCGATCGCGAGGCGCAGCTTCGTGCCGACCCCGTCGGTGCCCGAGACGAGCACCGGGCGCACGTAGCGATCGAGCGGCACCTCGACCAGCGCGCCGAAGCCGCCGATGCCGCCGAGCACCTCGCGGCGCTGCGTGCGGCGCACGAGCGGCTTGATGCGTTCGACGAGCGCATCGCCGGCGTCGATGTCGACGCCAGCGTCGCGGTAGGTAATCGGCGGAGCGGGGGAGGGCATGCCGCTATAATAGCCGACATGCACGCCGCCCTCCGATGCGCCGCCCTGCTCGTCCTGCTCGCCAGCCTGCCCGGCGCCGAGGCCGCGCGCGCGGTACGGGTCTACGACGTCACGGTACGCGAGGCGCCCGCGGCGGTGCCGGCGGCGGCGATGCGCGCGGCACTCGTCCGCGCGACCGGCGATCGCGGCGCGGGGTCCGATCCCGCCTTCGCGATGCTGGTCGGCGACGCCGCGGCCTACGTCCGCCTCAGCCGCCCGGCGGACGACGGCCGCACCGAAGTCTCGCTCGACGGTGACGCGATCGATGCCGCGATACTCGCGACCGGCAGGCCGCTGTGGCCGGCCGATCGCCCGCTGACACTGGTCGTGTTCGAGGTGCCGCCGGAGTCCGCGTCAGTCGATGGTGCGCGAGCCGCCATCGAAGCCGCGGCCAGCGAGCGCGGCCTGCCGGTCTCGATCGTGCCCGCGGCCACGCTGAACCTCGGGCCGGCATCGCTGCCGGGCCGCGAGATGCTGCTGCCGGCCGTACAGCGGCTCGGCGCGGATGCGGTGCTGATCGGCCGCGGCGACGGCGGCGCGGCATCGGTGTGGCAGTGGACGCTTGCCTCGCCCGACGTCGCCGAGAGCTGGTCCGGCACGCCCGCCGCCGCGGTGCATGGTGCGGCCGATGCCTTCGTGCGCATGGCCGGCGCCTCGTCCGCCGGGACCGGCGACGGCGACGTGCTGGTCAGCGTCGGCGGCGTGCGCGAGCTGCGCGACTACGCCGGCGTGTCGCAGGCGCTCGCGCAGGTGGCCGGCGTGAAGCGCGTCGGGATCGAGGACGCGAGTGCCGATACCGCGGTCTTTCGCGTCACGCTGCGCGGCTCGGCCGAGACGCTCGCGGCGGCGCTCGCCGGACACGCGCGGCTGGTGCCGGCCGCGCGCGCGCAGCCCGGCGTGCTCGCGCTCGACTGGCTGCCCTGAGCCGCGCGCCGTGCGGCATCTGCCGAACCTCATCTGCCTGCTGCGCATCGCGCTCACCTGGCCGATCATCGCGATGCTCGCGGCCGACCGCGCCGATCTCGCGCTCGCGCTGTTCACGGTGGCCGCGATCAGCGACGGCCTCGACGGCTGGCTCGCGAAGCGCTTTGGCTGGAGTTCCCCGCTCGGCCGCTTCCTCGACCCGCTCGCCGACAAGATCCTGCTGGTGTTCGTGTTCGTCTATGCGACCTGGATCGGGCTCGTGCCGATCTGGCTCACCGCGGCCGCGGTCGCGCGCGACGTGATGATCGGGCTCGGCGCGAGCATCTTCCGCGTCTGGTTCGGGCCGCTCGAGGGCCGCCCGACGGTGGTGAGCAAGATCAACACGCTGCTGCAGATCATCGTGCTCGTGCTCGCGATGCTGCGCGCCGCGAGCGGCGTGCCGCCGTGGGAAGTCATCCTCGCGCTGTCCGTTGCCACGCTCGCGACGACACTGATTTCGGGCTGGGACTACGTCGGGCGCTTCGTGCGCCGCGCCTGGCGTCTCGCGGCGCCACCGGCCTGACATGCAGCAGCTGCCGCTCGGCGTGCGCCTGCGCGATCGCGCGAGCTTCGCGAGCTTCGTGGCCGGCGCGAACGCGCTCGCGGTGCGCGAGGTCGGCGCGCTCGCGGCGGGCGGGCGCGGCGTCGTCTGGTTGCACGGCGCGGCGGGTGCGGGCAAGACCCATCTGCTGCAGGCCGCCTGCGCGCGCGTGGCCGAAGATGCGCGCGCCGGCTACCTGCCGCTGCGCGAGTTCGCGCGCGGCGATGCCGCGTTGCTCGACGGCTGGCACGGGCTCGATTGTGTGTGCGTCGACGACCTGCAGATGGTCGCCGGGCAGCGGCCCTGGGACGAGGCGCTCTTTCGCCTGCATCGCGACATCGACGAGCGCGGCGCACGGTTGATCGTGGCCGCCTCGGCGCCGCCGGGCGCGCTGCCATGGGCGCTGCCGGACATTGCCTCGCGCTTCGCGGCGGCGGCGATCTTCGCGCTGCAGCCGCTCGACGAGGCCGGGCGCATGCAGGCGCTGCGGCTGCGCGCGCAGCTGCGCGGCGTCGACCTGCCCGACGAAACCGTGCGTTTCCTGCAGCGGCACTATCCGCGCGACATGCAGACGCTCTACCGGCTGCTCGATACGCTCGATGATGCCGCGCTCGCCGCGCAGCGGCGCCTCACCGTGCCGTTCGTGCGGGACGTGCTGGGCGGCTGAGCCCCGGGGGCTCGCGCCCTGCCGCGATGCGGCGCCCGGAGCGGGCGCTCAGGCGAGGGCCCGCGCGAGCGTCGCGACACGCTGTCCGAGTACCCGGGCCAGTTCCTTTTCTTCGTCCGACAGCGTGGCGCCGGCATCGTGTCCCGCGACATGCGAGGCGCCATACGGCGAGCCGCCGGTGCGCGTCGTCGTCAGCGCGCGCTCGGTGAACGGGATGCCGACGAGGTACATGCCGTGGTGCAGGAGCGGCAGCATCATCGACAGCAGCGTAGTCTCCTGGCCGCCGTGCTGCGTCTGGGTCGACGTGAACACGCCGGCGGGCTTGCCGGCGAGGCTGCCGTCGAGCCACAGGCTCGAGGTGCCGTCGAGGAAGTACTTGAGCGGTGCGGCCATGTTGCCGAAGCGGGTGGGGCTGCCGAGCACGAGGCCCTGCGTCTCGCGCAGGTCGGCGAGCGTCGCGTAGGGCGCGCCGCTCGCGGGCACGGGTTTCGCCGGTGCCTCGCTCTCGGCGCTGACCGGCGCCACCGTGCGCAGCCTCGAGCTCGCGCCCGGGACGCTCTCGATGCCGCGGCACACCTGGCGCGCCAGTTCGGCGGTGGCGCCCGTGCGCGAGTAATAGAGGACGAGGATCTCGCTCATGCGCGCATTGTAGAATCGCCGCCGATGATTGCGCGCAAATGTTTCGTTTCGGGCCGCGTGCAGGGCGTGTTCTACCGCGCGACCGTCGCGCGGCGCGCCGCCGAGCTCGGTGTCACGGGCCATGCGCGCAATCTCGCCGACGGTCGCGTCGAGGTACTCGCCTGCGGCCGGCGGGCGAGCGTCGAGCGCTTCATCGAGGTGCTGTGGGAGGGTTCGAGCGCCTCGCGCGTGCGGGCGGTCGACGTGCAGGAGGTGGAGCTGGCCGCCGCTCAGTGGCCGGGCGACTTCGGCACCGGCTGAGCCGCGGCCGGTGTCGCCGCGGTCGAAGCCGACAGGCCCAGGTCGTCGGCGCCGTTCCAGCGGCTCCAGCTGTTGATGACGAGGTCGGAATACGTGCGGCGCCCGACGCTGCCGTTGTAGCGCGCGAGCGCCTTCTGCACGTTGTTGCTCTCGTATTTCAGGTAATAGCGCAGGATCGCGCAGCCCATGCGGATGTTCGGGCCGATCTGCGTCAGCTGGTGGCGCTGCATGCCGAGCTTCTCGGGCCAGAACGGCATGATCTGCATCAGCCCGACCGCGCCGGCATACGATACGGCCCAGCGGTCGAAGCGGCTCTCGACGTCGATCACGGCCATCACGAGGCCGGGCGGCAGGCGCATCTCGCCCTTGCGGTGCGCCTCGCAGAACACGGTGCGCAGGATCTCGAGGCGCTCGGTCTTGTCGGGCACGCGCTTGACGAGCCTGGGTTCCATCATCGTGAACCACACCGCCGATTCGTAGCGGTCGGGGAAACACTCGGCCTGCGCGATCGCGCGCTCGATCACGCTGCGCAGACCGGCGTCCTGCTGCTGGTCGGCGCGCGCCGCCGGTGCCGCGAGCAGTGCGGCGAGCGCTGCCAGCGCGGCGAACACCGCGAGTGGCGCGAAGCGGCGCGGCTCAGCGCGCCGCGAGACGCGAGCGGATGAACGCGAGTGCATCGTCCGCCGCGAACTCCTCGTTCGCCGTGGCGCGGCGCTGGCGGTATTCGAGTCGCCCCGCCTCGAGCCCGCGATCGCCGATGACGATGCGGTGCGGGATGCCGAGCAGCTCGGCATCGGCGAACTTGGCACCCGGACGCGCGTCGCGGTCGTCGAGCAGCACCTCGAGGCCTGCGCTCGTGAATTCGTCGTAGAGGCGGTCGGCGGTTTCACGGACTCGTTGCGACTTCGCGATGTTGAGGGGTACCAGCACCACCTGGAACGGTGCGATCGGCCCGGGCCAGATGATGCCATGCTCATCGTGATTCTGTTCAATGGCCGCCGCCACGACGCGCGTCACACCTATGCCGTAGCAGCCCATGTAGAGCGCCGTGGGCCGGCTCGCCTCGTCGAGCACCGTGCAGTTCATCGCCTCGCTGTACTTGCGCCCGAGCTGGAAGATGTGGCCCACCTCGATGCCGCGGGCGATGCCGAGCCTGCCCCGGCCCGACGGGCTCGGATCGCCGGCCACGACGTTGCGCAGGTCGGCGACCTGCGGCTCGGGCAGGTCGCGGCCCCAGTTCACGCCGGTCAGGTGGGTGTCGACAGCGTTCGCGCCGCAGACGAAGTCGGCGAGCAGTGCCGCGCTGCGGTCCGCGATCACCGGGCAGGCGAGGCCCACCGGCCCGACGAAGCCGGGCTCGGCGCCCGTGGCGGCCCGCACCGCCTCGGCGCTCGCCATGCGCAGCGGCGCGGCGACGCCCGGCAGCTTCTGCGCCTTGAGCGCGTTCAGTTCGTGGTCGCCGCGCAGCACGAGCGCGACGACACCGCCGCCCTCGGCCTCGACCAGCAGCGTCTTCGCGCAGCGCGCGGCCGGCACGCCGAGGAAGGCGCCCAGCGCGGCGATCGTGCGCACGTCCGGCGTTGCGACGCGCTCGAGCGTCGCGGCTGCCGCCGCGCGCGGCCCGGCCGGCGCGAGCGCCTCGGCCATCTCGAGATTGGCGGCATAGTCGTCGCCGTCGGAGAACGCGATCGCGTCCTCGCCCGATTCGGCCAGCACCTGGAATTCCTCCGAGGCACTGCCGCCGATCGCGCCGCTGTCGGCGCGCACGGCGCGGAACTCGAGTCCCATGCGCGTGAACATGCGCGTGTACGCGTCGCGCATCGCCGCATAGCCTGCCGCGAGCGAGGCCTCGTCGATGTGGAACGAGTAGGCGTCCTTCATGATGAATTCGCGGCCGCGCATCACGCCGAAACGCGGCCGGATCTCGTCGCGGAACTTGGTCTGGATCTGGTAGAAATTCACCGGCAGCTGGCGGTAGCTCTGCAGCTCGCGGCGCGCGAGGTCGGTGATCACTTCCTCGTGCGTCGGGCCGATCACGAAGGCGCGGTCGCCGCGGTCGGTGAAGCGCAGCAGCTCGGGGCCGTAGGCGCTCCAGCGCCCCGATTCCTGCCACAGCTCGGCCGGCTGCACCGCCGGCATCAGCAGTTCGAAGGCGCCGGCCCGGTCCATTTCCTCGCGCACGATCGCCTCGACCTTGCGCAGGGTCCGCAGGCCGAACGGGGTCCACGTGTAGATGCCGGCCGCGAGGCGGCGGATCAGGCCGGCGCGCAGCATCAGCCGGTGGCTCGCGATTTCCGCCTCGGCGGGCGTTTCCTTCATCGTGTTGATCGGATATCGGGACCAGCGCATCGGGGACCGGGCTCCTTGGGCCGTACGGCAGGGGGGCGGCGCATCTTATATGATGCGCGCCATGTCCACACCGAGCCCCGATCATGCGCCGCGCGGCCGCGGCGTGTATCTGCTGCCGAACGCGCTGACGACCGGCTGCCTGTTCTCGGGGTTCTACGCGGTGATCGCGGCGATCGACGGCAATTTCGACCGCGCCGGTCTCGCGGTCTTTGCCGCGATGCTGTTCGACGGCCTCGACGGCCGCGTCGCGCGCTGGACGCGCACCGAGAGCGCCTTCGGCAAGGAATACGACAGCCTCGCCGACATGGTCGCCTTCGGCCTCGCACCGGCGATCGTGATGTACCAGTGGGGCGTCGAGCGCATCGCCGAGTACGGGCGCGCCTGGGGCCGCTTCGGCTGGGTGGCGACCTTCTTCTTCGCGGTGGCGGCGGCGCTGCGGCTCGCGCGCTTCAACACGCGCGCGACGAGCCAGGACAAGCGCTATTTCGAGGGGCTGCCGAGCCCGTCCGCCGCCGCGGTGGTCGCCGCGTATGTGTGGTTCTCGAGCACCTGGCGCGGACCGGGCGGACTGACCGAGCTGATCCTCGCGTTCTGCACCACCGTGCTCGCCGGCGCGCTGATGGTGTCGAGCTTCCCGTACATGAGCCTGAAGCAGGTCGACGTCGACAAGCGCGTGCGCTACTACTACTTCATCGTCGTGCCGGTGTTCCTCGCGCTGATCGCGATCGATCCGCCGACGATGCTGCTCGCGATGTTCTCCACCTACGCGCTGTCCGCGCCGGTGCAATGGGTCGTGCGCCGCCTGCGCCGGCTGTGACCGGCACCGACGCCCGGCGCCGCGCCCACTATCTCGCGGCGCTCGGCATCGATGCCTATGCGTCGCGGCGTGCGCCCGCCGGGCCGGCCGTCGCGGCTGATGAGCTTGCGGGCGAGTGGGCGACGCTGCGCGCGGCCGTTGCGGCCTGCACGAAGTGCCGGCTTTGCGAGACGCGCACCCAGACAGTGTTCGGTGTCGGCGATACGCGGGCGCGGTGGCTGGTGGTCGGCGAGGCGCCCGGCGCCGAGGAGGACAAGCGCGGCGAGCCCTTCGTCGGCCGCGCCGGACAGCTGCTGAACTCGATGCTGCGCGCCGTTGCGCTCTCGCGCGACACGGTGTTCATCGCCAACGTGCTGAAATGCCGCCCGCCGGGCAACCGCGATCCACGCCCTGACGAGGTTGCCGCCTGCCTGCCCTACCTCGAGCGCCAGGTCGCGCTGATCGAACCGGCGCTGATCCTAGCGGTCGGGCGGATCGCCGCGCAGAACCTGCTCGGCAGCAACGCGCCGCTCGCGCGCCTGCGTGGCCGCGTGCATCAGTTCGGCGTCTCCGGCACGCCGCTCGTCGTGACCTATCACCCCGCCTATCTGCTGCGCTCGCCCGGCGAGAAGCGCAAGGCGTGGGAAGACCTCAAGCTCGCCCGGAGCCTCGTCGATGGCCGTCGCCCGCACTGAGTTGCCGGTCCCCGCGGTCACGCTGCGGGCGATGACCGAGGCCGACGTCGATGCGGTCGTCGCGCTCGAGCACGACTCGTATCCGTTCCCGTGGAGCGAGGGCATCTTCCGCGACTGCCTGCGTGTCGGCTACGTGTGCCGCGTCGTCGAGCTCGACCATGAGCTGATCGGCTACGGCGTGATGAGCCATGGCGCCGGCGAGGCGCACATTCTCAACTTGTGCGTGCGCGCGGCGATGCGCGAACGCGGCATCGGGCGCACGCTGCTGCGCCAGCTGCTCGACTCGGCGGTGGACGCCGGGATGGACGAGGCCTTCCTCGAAGTGCGGCCGTCGAATGTCGCGGCGATCCGGCTCTACCAGTCACTCGGTTTCGAGCCGGTCGGCGTGCGCCGCGGCTATTACCAGGCGGTCGGCGGGCGCGAGGACGCGACGGTGCTGCGGCTCGACCTGCGCTCGCTCTCCCGATGAGGACCCTGCATGCCTGAGTCAGACAGCTCCCTGGATCGCGCGGCACACGAGGCGCCGCGCCGCGACGCCACGCTCGCCCGCCTGTTCGATCTGACCGGACGGGTCGCGATCGTCACCGGCGGCTCGCGCGGCCTCGGCCTGCAGGTCGCGCACGCGCTCGGCGAATTCGGTGCATCGCTCGCGCTGGTCGCACGCAAGCAGGCTGATCTCGACACCGCGGTCCGGCAACTCGAGGCGGCGGGCTGCGCCGCCGCGGGTTTCGTTGCCGACCTGGGCGAGCCGGCGGCCTCAGGCGAGCTGGCCGCGCGCGTGATCGGGCATTTCGGCCGGATCGACATCCTCGTGAACAATGCCGGCGCCGTGTGGGGCGCACCCGCGGAGGATTATCCGCTCGACGGCTGGCGCAAGGTCATCGACCTGAACGTGACGGGACTGTTCCTGCTGACCCAGGCGGTCGCGCGTCGCGCGTTCCTGCCGCAGGGCAGGGGCGCGGTCGTCAATGTCGCATCCATCGAGGGCCTGCAGGGCCATCATCCCGATCGTCCGGGGACGATCGCGTACAACACCGCCAAGGGCGCGGTCATCAACATGACGCGCGCGCTCGCCGCCGAATGGGGGCCGCGCAACATCCGCGTCAATGCGCTCGCGCCGGGTTTCTTCCCGTCGAAGATGACGCAGGCGACGCTCGATGCGCACGGCGACGGGATCCTGCGCGAGACCCCGCTCGGCAAGCTCGGCGGCGACACCGATCTGATGGGTGCGGCGTTGCTGCTCGCCTCCGACGCCGGCGGCCACATCACCGGACAGGTACTCGTCGTCGACGGCGGCGCGACGATCATCTGAGACGGCAGACGGATTGCGGGGCGGCGCGTGGATCGCGCGGTGCGCGGCCTCAGCGCAGCGCGAGCGGCAGCTGGGTCGTTTCCTTGACGACCGTCATCGCGATCGACGAACTGAGCGACTGGATTCCCGGGATCTTCGAGAGCTGGTCGAGGAAGAACGCTTCGTAGGCCTTGATGTCGCGCGCGACGATGCGCAGCAGGAAATCCCAGTCCCCCATCAGCGTGTAGCACTCGAGCACTTCGGGATGGCGCCGGATCGCCTGGTCGAAGCGCACCAGGTTGTCGCGCCCGTGGGCAACGAGCTTCACGTGCGCGAACACCGTGACGCCGAGTCCCACTTTCTCGCGGTCGAGCAGTGCCACGCGCTGGCGGATCACGCCCTGTTCCTCGAGCCTGCGCACCCTGCGCCAGCAGGTCGTGACCGCGAGGCCCACGCGCTCGGCGAGCTCGGCGGCCGACAGGGCGCCGTTCTTCTGCAACGCATCCAGCACTCGCAGGTCGGTGCGGTCGAGTCCCGACTGGGGCATATGTTCCGCTATTCATCCAAAAGTGGAATAATCGTTTTTTATTCTGGACATATCTGATTCCCTTTGCAATGCGTCTGGCCCACTGTCGGTGCATAGTGGGCGATGGGGTCAAGGAGTCGCGACATGGCGAATCGTCTGCGCACGAGACTGCACGTTCCTCATCCGCCGGCCCGGCCGGGCGACCGGGCCGATTTCAGCTATCTGAAGCTGCAGCCCGCCGGCGCGCAGCCGCGTCCTGACGTGAAAGTGTCGCCGCAGGCCACGCTGCCGCTCGCGACCGGGCTCGTGCGCGTGCTCGACGACGAGCATCGTGCCGTCGGTCCCTGGGATCCGCGGCTCGACCCCGAAGTGCTGCAGATGGGCCTGCGCCACATGCTGCTCACCCGCGTATTCGACGAGCGCATGCAGCGCACGCAGCGCCAGGGCCGCATCTCCTTTTACATGCGCTGCCACGGCGAGGAGGCCGTATCGGTCGCGGCCGCCATGGCGCTGCGCCCGGCCGACATGCTGTTCCCGTCGTATCGCAACCAGGGTTTCTACATGGTGCGCGGGCGGCCGCTGGTCGACCTGATGTGCCAGCTGCTCTCGAACACGCGCGACATGTGCAAGGGCCGCCAGCTGCCGGTGATGTACCACTGGCGGCAGGGCAACATCTTCTCGATATCGGGCAATCTGACGACGCAGTTTCCGCAGGCGGTCGGCTGGGCGATGGCCGCCGCGATCAAGGGCGAGGACCACGTCGCGGCGACCTGGATCGGCGAGGGCGCGAGCGCCGAGGGTGATTTCCACGCCGGCATGGTGTTCGCCGAGGTCTACCAGGCGCCGGTGCTGCTGAACATCGTCAACAACCAGTGGGCGATCTCGACCTTCCAGGGCTTCGCGGGCGGCGAGCGGTCCACGTTCGCGGCGCGCGGTCCGGGTTACGGCGTCGCTGGCGTACGCGTCGACGGCAACGACTTCCTGGCCGTGCACGCGGTGACCCAGTGGGCCGCCGAGCGCGCGCGCAAGGGCGGCGGCCCCACGCTGATCGAACACGTGACCTATCGGGCCTCCGCCCACTCGACCAGCGATGATCCGTCCCGCTACCGCCCGAAGGACGAGTACGAGCGCTGGCCGCTCGGCGATCCGGTCGAGCGCCTGAAACAGCACCTGATCGCGCTCGGCGAGTGGTCGGAGGAGCGCCACGCGAAGCTCGTCAAGGAGCTCGACGAGCAGGTCGGCGCGTCATGGCGCGAAGCCACGAAGTTCGGCACGCTGAACGAAGGGCCGCGGCTCGAGCCCGACCTGATGTTCGAGGATGTGTTCAAGGAGATGCCCGCGCATCTCGTGCGCCAGCGCGAGCAGCTGCGCACGGAGCGGGGTTGAGCCATGGCCAGGATGAACATGATCCAGGCGCTCAATTCCGCGATGGACGTGATGCTCGGGCGCGATCCGGGCGTGGTCGTGCTCGGCGAGGACATCGGCTATTTCGGCGGCGTGTTCCGCACCACCGACGGTCTGCAGCGCAAATACGGCGAGCATCGCGTGCTCGATACGCCGATTTCCGAGCTCGGCATCGTCGCGAGCGCGATCGGCATGGCGGTCAACGGCCTGCGGCCGGTCGCGGAGATCCAGTTCGCCGACTACATCTATCCCGGTTACGACCAGATCGTCAGCGAGCTCGCGCGGCTGCGCTATCGCAGCGCCGGCGAGTTCTACGCGCCGGTGACGATCCGCACGCCCTGCGGCGGCGGCATCCGCGGCGGCCAGACCCATTCGCAGAGCCCGGAGGCGATCTTCGCGCACATCTGCGGCATCAAGGTCGTGATGCCGTCGAATCCCTACGATGCGAAGGGCCTGCTGATTGCGGCGATCGAGGACGACGACCCGGTCATCTTTCTCGAGCCGAAGCGGCTCTACAACGGGCCGTTCGACGGCGATCCGGACAAGCCCGCGGTGCCCTGGAGCGCGCATCCGGGCGGCGAAGTGCCCGACGGGCATTACACCGTGCCGATCAGCAAGGCGCAGGTCGTGCGCACCGGCAACGACGTGACGATCATCGCCTACGGCACGATGGTGCACGTGGCCGAAGCGGCCGCCCGCTCGCTCGGCCTCGACGCCGAGGTCATCGACGTGCGCACGATCGTGCCCCTCGATGCGCAGACGCTGTGCGAATCGGTGCAGCGCACGGGCCGCTGCCTGATCGTGCACGAGGCGACACGCTTCGGTGGCTTCGGTGCCGAGATTTCCGCGACGATCCAGGAGCATTGCTTCTGGCAGCTGCAGGCGCCGATCGGTCGCGTGGCCGGCTGGGACACGCCGTATCCGCACGCCTTCGAATGGGAGTATTTTCCCGGCCAGAAGCGGGTGGCGATGGCGCTCGAGGCCGTCATGTCGGCAAGCTGAACGCACGGGGGCAGGATGGCGCAGTACATATTCAAGATGCCCGATCTCGGCGAAGGCACGGTTTCGGCCGAGGTGATGCAATGGCACGTCAAGGCCGGCGATGTCGTGCAGGAAGACCAGATCATCGCCGACGTCATGACCGAGAAAGCCGCGATCGAGATTCCGGCGCCGGTGTCGGGACGCGTCGTCAGGACACAGGGCGAGCCGGGCGAGATGATCGCGGTCGGGTCGGAGCTGATCGTGTTCGACACCGACACCGACACCGACACCGATGCCGATGCGGGTTCCGCGTCGGCGGGCGCGGCTCCGGTTGCGGCAGCGGATGCGACTGCCGGGCCGGCCGCTGCGGTCGCTTCGGCGCCCGCGGCGGACGCGCCTGCCTCCGGCCGCGTCATGGCCTCGCCGGCGACCCGGCGGCGCGCGAAGGAGGCGGGCATCGACCTGCAGACGATCCCGGGCACAGGCCCCGGCGGCCGAGTCACGCGCGAGGATTTCGAGGCCGCCG
>JAHCAN010000028.1 GCA_019634915.1 Steroidobacteraceae bacterium
GGCCGAGGCGCCAGCGGCGCCGCGCGCGGGCTGCCTCGACAGCGGCGACGGCTACCTGCGCGCGCGCCTGCGCGGCGCCCTCGACCTCGACATCGACTGGCGCAATGACGAAATGGACTGCAGCGGCGGCCCGCGGCCGGACGGCGCGGGCCTGCGCGTGACGATCGCCGGCCCGCTGCAGAGCGACGGGAGACGGCTGCGCTTCGTGTTCGGTCTCGCGGCCGTCGCGCCGGGCGCCGCCGCGCGCCAGGTGCCGACCAACCTGACCGTGATCTTCGAGGGCGAGCGGCGCCTGTTCGCGACGCGCGGCGACGACAAGTGCACGACCGACACGCTCGCGCAGCAGCGCAGCGGCGCGCTCGGCGGCGCGCCGGGCAGCTGGCGGGTCGAAGCGCGCGGCTTCTGCACCGCGCCGGCCGCCACGCTGCAGGGCACCGAGCGCATACTGGTGACGAGCTTCGATTTTGCGGGGAAAATCACCGCCGACGAAGCGGCAACTGCGAGGCAGGCGACACGATGAAGGCGGCATGGCCCATCCACACGCTCGGCGCATTGCTGTGCGCCGCGACGCTCGCGCACGCGGCCCCGGCGCTCGAGGACCTCGACGCCTTCCCGCGCGCCACCGTCGAGATCACGGCCGGCCAGGCGACGCACCGCTTCGACGTGTGGGTCGCGGACACGCCGCGCCGCTCGGCGCAGGGGCTGATGTACGTGCGGGATCTCGACCCCGGGCGCGGCATGCTGTTCGTCGAGAGCGCGCCGCGCGAGATGTCGATGTGGATGAAGAACACCTACATCCCGCTCGACATGCTGTTCATCGCAGAGGACGGCCGGATCCTGCGCATCGCCGCGCGCACGACGCCGCATTCGCTCGAGTCGATCGCCGCGCCGGCGCCAGTCACGATGGTGCTCGAGCTGCGTGGCGGCGAGGCCGCGAAGCGCGGCATCGGAGTCGGTGATCGGGTGCGGGTGATCCACGCACCGCCGCAGCTGTAGCGTAAACGCGACATGAATTGGCGAGCTGCCTCGGCTCGTCTATAATTCCAGCCCGTTGTCGCAGACGCTGGCTTGGACGCCCATGAGTCTTCCGCGCAACTACCCCCCAAACCCGGAGTTTTTGCCAATGAACAAGAACGTGTCATTCACGTGTGCAGCGGCCGTGTTGCTGCTGACCACATTGCCCGCGACCGCGGCGCCACCGGCGAACAGCTGGTACATCGCCCCCGAAGTGGTCTACATGTGGACCGACCGCGACCGCCTCGCCGACGACGAACTCGGCGGCATGTTCGCGATCGGCCGCTCGTTCGACAAATGGGACCTCGAGCTGAGCGTGAGCCAGGTCAGCCCCGATGCGATCGGCAACTCGAGCCTCGACATCAACAGCTACTTCGCGAACGCGCACCGCGTGTTCTACCGCGATTCGCGGATCTCGCCGTTCCTGAAGATCGGCGCCGGCTACGTCGTCGGTGACTACGGCGGAGGCGCACTGAGCGGCGAGAGCTTCAAGTCCTGGACGCTCGCCTACGGCCTCGGCCTGCTCGCGAACCTCGCGCAGGACGAGTCGCGCGGCACCGCGCTCGCGCTGCGCGCCGAGATCTACGGCCTCGTGTCGAGCGCCACTTCGCCGCCGTACGGCGATCACCTGAGCGACACGGTCGCCGGGCTCGGCCTGCAGTACCACTGGGGTGCGCCGGTCGCCGCTGCACCTGTCGCGGCGCCCGTCATCGGCGATGCCGACGGTGACGGCGTCAACGACAACCTCGACAAGTGCCCCGGCACGCCGTCCGGCACGCCGGTCAACGCCGAAGGCTGCGAACTCGACGCCGACGGTGACGGCGTGGTCGACCGCCTCGACAAGTGCCCGGGCACGCCCGCGGGCGCCAAGGTCGATGCCAATGGCTGCGAACTCGATTCCGACGGCGACGGCGTCGTCGACCGCATCGACCAGTGCCCGAACACCCGCGCCGGCGAGAAGGTCGACGAAGTCGGCTGCCCGTTCGCGTTGCGCCTCGAGGTCTTCTTCGATACCGACTCGGCGACGATCAAGCCCGAGTCGTACCCGGACCTCGACCGCGCGGTGAGCCTGATGCTGCGCAATGATGTCGTGCGCGGCACGATCGAAGGCCACACCGACGATCGCGGCTCGGATGCCCACAACCTTGGGCTGTCACAGCGCCGCGCGGCGTCCGTGCGCCAGTACCTGATCGACCACGGCGTCTCGGCCTCGCGCCTCGAGGCAGTCGGTTACGGCGAGAGCCGGCCGGAAGCCGACAATGCGACGCCCGAAGGTCGCGCGCAGAACCGTCGCGTGGTGCTGGTCCGTTCGGATCGGTAAAGCGCCCGTTCGTTGCGACGAAGGCCCGGTGCCGCAAGGCGCCGGGCCTTTTTTGTGCATGGCCGCCGGCGCACAGTAGTCGTGTGCTCGACCTGCCCGGCCATCCCGTGCTCGACAAGCAGCTGCTGATCGGTGGCTGCGCGCGCCTGCCGCTGGCCACCGACGCGGCACGGCTCGCCGCGGAAGTCGCCGCACTGCCGGCTTCGCTGTGGGGCTCGCAGGGCGGGCGGATCGGCGTGCACCGGGCGGCCGAGGCGATCTTCCTGCGCGGTTACGCACCCGCCGAGGGCGACCGGCCGATCGAGGATCGCGAGCCGCTCGCGCAACTGCCCTGCGTGCGCGGGATCATCACGACGCTGATCCCGGCAGCAGCGCAGCGCTGCCTGCTCGCCCGGCTGCCGGCCGGCGCGAACATCGCTCCGCACATCGACCAGGCCGGCTATTTTGCGAAGACGATCCGCATCCATGTGCCCGTCGAGACACACGGGCAGGTGTGGATGCTCGCCGGCGCGCAGCGCTACCGCATGGCTGCCGGCGAGGTCTGGGCACTCAACAACAGCGCGCCGCATGGCGTGCGCAACGCCCATGCGAGCCTGCCCCGCACGCACCTGATCTGCGATTTCCTGCCCTCGCCCGCGCTGCTCGCGCTGCTCGCGCGCGCCGACCGCGGCGCCGGTCACGCCGGATGATCCTGACGCCCCGCTTCGTCTTCCTGCATCTCCACAAGTCCGGCGGCAGCTTCGTCAACGAGGCGCTGCTGCGCCACGAGCCGGGCGCGTGCCAGCATGGCTATCACCTGCCGCGCAGCGAGGTGCCTGCCTCGCATGCGCACCTCCCGGTGCTGGGTCTCGTCCGCAATCCCTGGAGCTACTACATCTCCTGGTACGCGTTCCAGGCGGCACGCCCGCGCCCGAACGCGCTCTATCGCGTGCTGAGCGACGACGGTCGCGCCGGCTTCAGCGCGACGATCCGCAACATGCTCGCGCTCGGCGAGGACGATGCGCTGCTCGGGCGCGTGGTCGCGATGCTGCCCGGCGGATACTCGAACCACGGTCTCAACCTGCCCGGGCCGGCGCTCGCGCGGATTCGCGGCACGGGGCTCGGCTTCTACAGCTTCCTCCACGGTCATCTCCACGGCGAGTCCGCCAGGCTGCACATCGCGCGCATGGAAGCGCTGCGCACCGAGCTGCCGCAGATCATGGCCCGGGCCGGCGTGCCGGCCGGCGCCGCACTCGCGGCGTTCCTGCAGCACGCGGCGCCGCGCAATGCGTCCGCGCACGGCCCGCCGGCGGACTACTATGATGCGCAGCTGCGCGCGCTGGTCGCGGGCCGCGACGGCCCGCTGATCGCGCAGTATGGATACGCCTTCGACTGAGCATCATCGCCCGCGAGCCGCTCGAGCCGCTCGAGCCGCTCCCAGGTCGGCATGACCGCCGGCAGCACGCCGAGCACCTCGCCCTCGCGACGCCGCCACTTGTCGGGCGCCGGCGCCGTGTGCGTGTACCGTGACAGTGGCAGCGCGCCCTGCACGCGCACCTCGAGCGCCGCATCGAACTCGATGCCGGTGTGGCGGCACAGCCGCTCGACGGTGGCGCGTGGATCGCAGACCAGTTCCTCGTAACGCACGCTGGTCCAGCGCTCGCGCGGCAGCTGCCCGAGATCGTCGAGCGCGATGCGGTTGGCGGCCTGCCACTGGAACGCGGCGATCTCGGCGAGCGGCCGCCCGCGCAGCGCTCGCCAGCCGGGCGGCAGCAGCAGCGACCATGGGCCTTCGAAACCATCGAGGCCGTTGTAGGTTTTCCAGGCCCCCGATTCCCAGGCCTCGATGATACTCGCGAGACTGGCGCGCGGATCGCGCCACAGGAAGATGTAGCGCGCATCCGGAAACACCCGCTCGAGGAACGGCACGCGCAACGAGTTCTTCGGCGTCTTCTCGACGAAGCGCAGCGGCGTGTCCGCCGCGACCGCTCTCCCCGCCGCGTCGACCCGCCGCCCGACCAGCTCGTCGACGATCCGCGCGGCGACCGCGTCGCTCGCATGGGCCGCCGTCAGGCGGTTCGACTCGACGCCCGGCGCGCCGGGACGCAGCGCCGGGATGCCCTCGATCAGCCACGCGGCCTCGCCGCCCAGCGTCGTGACACCGTGGCTCGCCGCGAGGGTTTCGAACAACAGCGTGCTGCCCGAGCGCGGCGCCGCGATGATGAACACAGGCCGCGCAGGCCGGCGCGCGAGCGCGCGCTCGAGCGACAGGCCCGCGCGCAGCACGCGACCCTCGAGCACGCGGTTCGCGGCCACCCGGTTCGAGGCCATCGCGAGCCCCGCACCGGGCACCTGCACGCGCGCGCGTGCCGCGTCGCGCAGGCGCTCGAACTCCGTCCAGCCTTGCGGCGCCTGCGCGTGCAGCGCATACAGCTGCCGCCAGTCGCGACACAGCGCGTCGAGCAGCGCGTGGTACTGCGCGAGCCTCGAGTCAGCCGCAGGCGAGGCATCGAGCGCGACGAGTTCGGCGCGCAGGTCCTGCACGAGCAGCTCGAGCTCGCCGGGCGGCATCACGTACGGCGCCGGCGCCTGCTCGGTCAGCGGCATCGCATCGAGTCCGGGATCGAACGGCAGCGGCGCCGCGGCCGCGCCCGGCGCGCCGGCCGGCTGCGCGGCGCCGCGCTGCACGAACTGCCAGAACGCCGCGCTGCCGGACGTGTCGGCGACCAGATGGATGCGCGGCGCGGTACCGCCGTGCTCGACGCGATGCAGGCGCCAGTTGTCGAAGATCCAGACCTCGCCGGCCGCCATGTGCACCGACTCGCCGCCGCAATGGAAGCGCACTTCGGGCTGCGTGACGATCGGCAGGTGCACGCGCACGCGGCTGAACCAGTGATGATTGATGTCGGCGTGCTCGGGCACGGCGGCGCCCGGCGCGAGCCGCAGCAGCCGTGAGCGGCTCCAGACGACGCCGAAGCTCGCGAGCACCTGCCGCAGATAGGGCAGGCGCGCGAGTTGCGGCGTCGGCAGCATCGGGCCGGCGAGCGCGTCGTTCTCGCCGCCACCGGACGAGATCAGCCGCAGCGCACTGTTGCCGGCGATGCCGTCCGGATGATCGACCCAGGCCGTGGCCGGCAGCGCCTCGACCTCCGCGCGCAGACGCGCCGCATCGAAATGCACGGCGAGGCGCTGGAACGGCCGTGGCAGACGCATCTAGGCCACCTCGACCGCGCGGCGGAAGTCGCCGATCGCGCCGACCAGGTCGGCGAGCGCGAGGCGCTCGACCTCGGTCAGATGCGGATTCCACACGTCGAAAATCAGCACGATCCGCGTCTCGCCGCTGCGGTTCCACGCCTCGTGCTCATAGGTGTCGTCGAACACCACGACTTCGCCTTCACGCCAGACGTGCAGCTTGCTGCCGACGCGCAGCGCGCAGTCCGCCGGCACGATCAGCGGCAGATGCGCGACCAGCCGCGTGTTCGTGACGCCGCGATGCGCCAGCAGCTGCGTGCCGGGCGCGAACACCGAGAACAGCACCTCCGGCCCGTGACCGGGCACGCGCGACAGCGGCAGGGCCTCGAGTGCGCGCGCCGTGGCCGGGCAGCGCGCGCAGTTGTCGTCGCGCCGCTCGCCGTGACGGTAGAAGTAGTAGCCGTCCCAGGCCGGCGCTCCGTGGCTGCCGCGCAGGTTGGCGCGCTCGAGCGCATCCGAGTCGAACACGCGCTCGCGCCCCGCGGCCTGCGGCAACAGCGCTTCGAGCTCGGCGCGTATCGCCGCGTACTGCGCCTCGAGTGGCCCGATCCACTCGAACAGTGCGCGATCGGGGATCGGCACCGCCGGCAGGCCCGGAAACGCGAGGAAGGTCGGCTGCTGGCGCGGGTCGGCGCTCTGCGCCGGCTCCTCCTGCAGGTAGATGCGCAGTGCGTGGCGCACGCGCCCGAGCGCCGCGCCGCCGTAGCGCGACTCGAGCGGCTCGAGTGCCTGCGCCAGCAGCTCGCGCCGCCCGTCGCGCACGGCCCGCACGGCACGCCCGACCAGCGGCTGCAGGCCCGCGGGCGTCGTCGAGGTATCGAGCCAGCGGCCCCGCGCCTGCGCGTCGCGCAGCGCGCGCGCCCACTGCCACAGCGCGCGCCTGTCCTGGCCCGCGCGCTCGAGCGCCGCGCCGTAGTTGAGCCGTGCCAGGTGGAAGTCCGGCGCGAGCGCGAGCGCCGTGTCGTACCACGCGAGCGCCGCGATGACGTTGCCGGCGAGCTCGTGCGCGCGCGCGAGGTGGTAGCGCACGATCGTGTCGGCCGGATCGACGCGTGACGCATGCGTCAGCTTCGCGATCGCGCGCGGCGCGTCACCGCGCCGCAGCGCCGCCACCGCGACGACCTTCAGGGCCTCGACGTCGTCGGGATCGGTCTCGAGCCGCAGCACGCAGGCCTGCTCGGCCGCGAGCACATGGCCGGAACGGAACAGCGGCAACGGTTCGCCGCGCGGCGCGCTCATGCGCCCCCCGCTGTGCTAGCGTGATCGATGCCATGACGCCCGCGGACCTTCGCCACTACGTGCGTGTGTACGACGGCTGTCTCGATGCCGCGCTGTGCGCGCGCATGATCGCCTCGTTCGGCGGCCTGGCGCGCTTTCACCAGGCGAACGGCGCCACGGTGCGCCGCGGCCTCGAGGAGTCGGGCTGGACCGAACTCAACGTGAGCCGTCACGCCGACGAGGCTTTCCTCGCCTCGTTCCGGCGCACGATCGGGGCGGCACTCGCGCGCTACAACGGCGACGTCGGCCTCGCGATACCGGTGCCGGACTCCGGCACGAGCTCGGATCTCGTGCTGAAGCGCTACCGGCCGGGCGGCGGCGAGAAATTCCAGCTGCATTTCGATGCCGTCAACCATGTCGCGAACCGCTACCTCGTGCTGCTGTGGTATCTGAACGACGTCGCCGCGGGCGGCGAGACGCGTTTTCCGCAGCTCGGGCTCGCCGTGCCGCCGCGCGCCGGGCGCCTGCTGATGTTCCCGCCGTACTGGATGTACCAGCACGAGGGCCTGCCGCCGGTATCGGGCGACAAGTACATCGTCTCGACCTATCTGCTCTTCGCCGCTCATCCGGCCGCAGCTCCCGTGTCATAGCCCCAGCGTTCGAGCAGCGGCGCGAGCACCGGCAGCACCGGCTCGAAATGGCGCCGATAGGCGCGCCAGCGGCCGACGGCCCGCGCACTCACGGGCTCCACGACCTGTGCATAGCTCGGCGTGCTGATGAAGGACTTCGCCCGCGCGTGTGCGGCCGGCGCGAGCATCGCGTCGTGCCAGGGCAGGCCGAGGAACGCGGCGATGCCGCGCAGCTCGCGCTCGAAGTCGCCGACCAGTATCTCGTAGCGCACCTCGCGCACCGCGGCCTGCAGCACCGCCTGGTCGCGATGCCAGGCGTCGAACGCGCGGCGATAGCCCGCCGCGAGCGTCGGCAGGTCGGCGCACAGCAACGCGAATCCGGGCGCCGTGAAATGCTGCATGTAACAGCTCAGCAGCACGTCGCAGGGATGGCGGACCGCGAGCAGGATGCGCGCGCGGGGAAAGAGCCGGCGGATCGCCGGCAGGCGCAGCAGGTTGAGCGGATTCTTGTCGAGCAGCCGCTGGCCCGGGACCAGCGGGATCCTGCGCCGCACCCGCTCGAAGTAGCGCCCGCGGATCGCATCGAGCGTGCCGCGATCGACCGCCGCCAGCGCATCCGGGTAGCGCGCGCCCTCCACCGCCGCAAGCTCGGTCAACGCGTGGTGCAGGAAGGGCTGCTCGTCCATCGATGCGAGCGCCGGGTGCGCATCGAGCGCCTGCTCGAGCAGCGTCGTGCCGGAACGCGGGAACGCGACGATGAACACCGGGTTCGACGCTTCGTCCGGTCCGTCGTCGCTGCCATCGCCCCAGGCCGCGACGTCGTCGCGCGAGACGCCGCGCTGCGCGATCGCGAGATCCGGCGCGCCGTGCGCGACGAGCAGCGGTGCCGACAGCCGCAACTGCGCGAGCTGCGCGCGATGCGCCGCTTCGAGCGTCTGCCAGCATTCGGCGGTCCGCCCGGTCGCCGCGAGCGAGTGGGCGAGCGGGAACAGCTCGTGGTGGCGTGGCGGCGCGCCATCCGGCGCCGCGACAGCCTCGCGCAGCTGCACGATGGCCTCGTCGTGGCGGCCGGCGCGTTGCGCGATCCGCGCCTGCGCCGCCGCGATCCCGGCGGCGAGCGCTGCCGGATGAGGGGCGGCGCGCAGCCGCGCGAGCAGCGCCTGCGCCTCCTCGACGCGGTTGACGCGCTCGAGCATCTGCACGAGCGTGAGACCCGCCTCGGGATCGAGGTCGGGGTCGGCGGCGAGCCGGTCCATCATGCGGGCCGCGAGCGCGGCTTCGCCGGCCGCCTGCAGCCGCTGGCCCGCCTCGGCGGCCGCGGTGGCCGGCAGCGCCTCGAGCGCGGCGCTGTCGGCGAGCGCCTCGACGCCCGCGTCGGCCTCGCCCGACTCGAAGCAGGCCTTCGCATACTGCAGCCGCATCAGCGCATCGCGCGGCGCGAGCGCGACGCCGCGCCCGAGCACCGCGCGTGCCGACTCGAAGTCGAAGCGGTCGAGATGCGTGAGGCCGACGTTGTAGCAGAACGCGGCGGTCTCGCCGCCGAGCGCGTGGGCCTGCGCATAGGCCCGCAGCGCCTCGTCGTAGCGCCCGAGTGCGCGCAGCGACGTGCCGAGGTTGAGCCAGTGGCAGGCCTCGCGCGGCTGGCGCCGCGCAAGCTCGCCGAACGCCGCGGCGGCCGCGTCGTGGCGCCCGCCGGCGTGGGCCGCGGCACCCGTGATCACGAGTGCCGCGGCGCCGGCCGCGCCGGACCTCAGAACTTCTGCGTCACGCCGAGGAACCACTGCCGCCCCAGCAGATCGTAAGTCGACACGTCGGTGTTCGCGTTGACGACGTTGTTGTTGTAGAACAGCGGCGGCTGCTCGTCGGTCAGGTTCTGCACGCCGAGCTGCACGCGGGTGTTGGTCGCGAAGCCGTAGCCCAGCGTCAGGTCGAGATAGGTCACCGACGGAATGTTGAGCTGCTGGTCCGGGATCGCGCCGTCGGCGTCCTTGATCACGAGGCTGTCGATGTAGCGCGCGGTCAATGTACCGTCGAAGCCGGCCAGCGACCAGTTCACGCCGAGCACGCCGCGCCAGCGCGCGTAGTTGCCGTACTGCGGCTCGAAAGTGCCCGCGACCTCGACGGTCTCGGCACCGGGCGCCGGCACGCTCGTGAAGCTGTTGATGCGCGTCGCCTCGAGCTGGAAGCCCCAGGAGCCGGTACGCGTATCGCGCAGCTGGTAGCGCAGGCCGACGTCGATGCCGTCGGTCTCGAGCGTGCCGAGATTCACGGTCGGCAGCTGGAAGACCTTGAACAGCCCGGCATTGGGCCCCGATTCGTAGCGGTACATCAGCCCGCAGAAGTCCGCATTGCCCGTCTGCACGCACTGGTCGGCCGCGAAGTTCGGATCGAGCGGCGTGATGATGTCGTCGATCTTGTAGCGCCAGTAGTCGACGTTGAACGACAGCCCGCGCAGCAGGCTCGAGTCGTAGACGAAGCCGGCGGTCAGCACGTCACCGGTCTCGGGCTTCAGGTCCGGCGAGCCGAGCAGCAGGCCGGTGATCTGGCTGTTCGGCTGCGAGAAACCGGCGTCCACCGGCACGCCGACGCAGGCGAGCGCGAGATTCGGGTTCGCGGCGAGCGCCGCCGAAGTGAGCCCGGTGCACGGGTCCTGCAGCTGCACCGCCGACTGCGTCGGCGCGAGCGACAGGTCGTTGATCGTCGGCGCGCGGAACACCTCGGCCCAGGACGCGCGCAGCAGCAGGTCGCGCACCGGCCGGTATTCGAGCTTCGCGCCGAAGGTCGTGTCGTCGCCGATCGTGTCCTTGCTGTAGTCCGAGTAACGCACGCCGGCGGTCAGGTTGAGCGCCTGCACCGCGGGCAGGTCGGCCAGCAGCGGCAGGAACAGCTCGCCGTAGATCTCGCGCACGTCGTACTTCGCGGCCGAATTGCCGGTGCAGGTCTCCTGCGCGAGCAGGCACGACAGGAAGAGCGGCGCCTCGCCGCGTGTCAGCGCATCGGTCTCGAATACGCCCTGCTGCTCGCGGTACTCCGCGCCGAACGCGGCCTTGACGGCGCCGGCGGGCAGCTCGAACAGGTCGCCGTTCAGCCCGACGCTGAACTGCGAGCTGCGGAACGTGTAGTCGGTGCGATAGTTCGTCGAGATGTCGTCGAGCGCGGCGATCTGCGCCGGGTCCTCGATGTTGAACATGTTGATCGGCGTGCAGCCCGCGATCGGCGCGCCCGGCGTGCCGCAGTGCGCGCCGTCGGCGTCGATGTACGACGGGCCGAGCGCCTGCGCGAGCTTGTCCTTCAGCAGATAGCCGCTGATGTTGGTCTGCTGGCCCATGCGGCCGAAGCCGGCGTTCGCCTCCCATTCCCAGGAGTTGCCGAACGAACCGCGAAAGCCGCCATTCGCGAACACCTGGTCGGTGCTGACCTTGCTGAAGCGGTTGCCGAGCGATTCGAGGCGCGTCAGCATGTTCGGATTCAGGCCGTCGACGCCGCCGAAGTCGGTGCCGAACGGGTTGTAGGCGCTGTCGGCCGAAATGATCGTGTCGTCGGCGACGGCGTCGAACGGCAGCGCCGCGATCGCGAACCCGGAGCGCGTCTGGTTGTAGACCACCTGGCCGTACATCTCGACAGCGTCGTTCAGCTGGTAGTTGACGTCGGTGAAGAGACTGCCGCGCTCCTGCGGCGTCATCAGCAGGTTGAACGGCTGGTAGTTGTACAGGTCGCCCGGGATGTCGAAGCAGCGGTAATCCGCCAGCGCACTGCCGGCGCTGCCGGCGACGCGCGTGACGGTCGCGCAGCCGTACTGGGCCTGCAGCGCGTCCGGCAGCACGATGCGCCCGGTCGGCGCGCGGCTCGAGCCGCCGGCCGTGACCACGCCGCCGTACAGGTACAGCGCATTCTTCGAGAAGCCGCGGTCCGCCGCGGAGATCTTCTCCTGGCGGTTGTAGTTCGCGCCGAACACGATGCCGATGCGGTCACTCTGCATGCCGAGCGTGGCGCTCGCCGCCTGCCGCTCGCCGTCCGACTCGCCGGTCTGGCCATACTGCACCGCCACCTCGGCCCCGTCGAAATTGCGCCGCGTGATGAAGTTGACGACGCCGGCGATCGCGTCGGAGCCGTAGATCGCGCCGGCGCCCTCTTTCAGCACCTCGACGCGCTCGATCATGTTCAGCGGCAGCATGTTGATGTCGACCGCCGAGGTCTGCGTATTGCCGTAGACACCGACGCGCCGGCCGTCGACCAGCACCAGCGTGCGCTGCGCGCCGAGGCCGCGCAGCTCGATGTTCGATTCGCCGGTGCCGCCGCCGTTGTTGACGGTCGGGTTGGTCGCGGCGCCGGCCACGGTCGGCAGGCGCTGCAGCACGTCGCCCATGGTCGTATAACCGGTCTTCGCGATCTCGTCGGCGGAGATCGTCAGCACCGGGCTCGCCGTTTCGGCGTCGACGCGCCGGATGCGCGAGCCGGTCACGACGACGGTCTCGACGTTGTCCGTGTCCTCGCCCGCCTGGTCCTGGTCCTGGGTCTGCGCCGCCGCCGGCAGCGCCGCCGCCGCCGTCGCGAGCGTCGCGCCGGCCATCAACGACAGTTGCACCGCGCGGCGCACCGCCGGTGTGGTTTCGGCTGCAATCATGGGACAGTCCTCCTGTACGCGCGTGTCCGCACCAGATGCGATGCACGCTAGCAGCGCGAAGTTCTGTCCGGGAATGGCAATTGCGACGAAGCAACGTGTCCGGCGCGACGAACCGAGAGCTGATGCCATAAAGGCAACAGCTCCGGATCAGCTGCGCAGGCGGATCTCCGCGAGGCGGAAATCGATCGTGACCGTGTCCATCGCGCCGAGCACGTCCATGCCGATGATCAGGGCCGGCTCCTCGTTGAGCGACCAGACGTCGAAGATGTGGAAGTCGCCGAACGTGACGACCACATTGCGAAACACGGTGGCGTCGATGTTGATGTCCGGCACGGCCGCGACGTCGCCGATCGAGACCGCCTCGGTCGTGCCATAGACCGTCGCCTGCGCACGCGCGTCGGCACGCAGCGCCTCCTGCAACGCGCGATTGCCCAGCGTCTTCTGCCCGCCGGTGTCGATCACCGCCAGGGCGCGCACGCGGCCGATGCGCACGCGGGCCGCGAGCAGCCCACCGGCGACGCGATCGGCGCGGATCCTGAGGCCGTCCGCCGGTCCGTACGCCGTGAGCTGCGAGCGCGCGATCCTCACGACGTCGCGCTTGAAGTCGACGATCAGCCGCTTGTCACGCAGGCCGGCGACACCAAGGATGCCATCGGCGCCGCTGATCAGATGCGGCAGCACGACCGGCACCTGCTGCGCATCGAGCACCAAGTCTCCGGCGCGCAGGCGTGCCACCTCGACGGCCGGCACGCTGGCGCTGCCGGTGACGCCGTTCAGCACGACGGTTGGCGCGGTCGCATAGTCGAGCCCGAGCTGCCGGGCGACGTCGGTGGTGATCGTCGTGCGGTTGGCGCCTGTGTCGACCATCAGCCTGAAGGGCCCCTGGCCGTTGATCATCACCGGCACGAGGATGCGGCCGATGCGGTCGAGCGTCGTCGGCGTGGCAAAGGCGGGTTCATCGTCGACGACCGGAACGGCTTCGGTCGAAGCCGATATCGGGAGCGCGGCGAACGTTCCCGCCAGTACGGCAGCAAGGGGGGCGCGGCGCCTCATGGAGCCAGTATGGGCGCGCCTGCGACGGGTAACAAATCGGTTCGTCGCGATGCCGCGATCGGCTCGTCGCGCTACCCGATTCGTTTCACCTTGACGGAGCGCCCGTGGGGGTTGCTCATCGAGAACGACCCCAGCGACCCCGGCTTCACGACAACCCGGTCACCGGCCTTCAGCCGGAAGCTCTCGCCGGTCGCGATCTGCCGCCAGATCTGACCGTTGTCGAGCGTGATCGTGAGTTCGCCGCCCGGCTGCACCACGATTGCGGTGACGGTGGCGTCGAGCTTCTCGAGCCGTGGCTCCCCGGCCTTGTCCGTCCGGTCCTGCGCGCGCGCGACATCGCCGCGCGCGCCGAATTTCTGCTCGGCTGTCAGCGGCGGCGGAAGTGTTCCGAGCCGGGCGATCTCGGCGTCATAGCAGGCGAGGCGGCGCGCGTCGTCCTGCTCGGCCACACACTGCCGCAATGCCGGCGACAGCCCTTCGCCCCTGGCGGCAACCCATGGCGCCGCGACGCAAAGAAGGGTCGCAAGACCCAGCGGCCACGACAGTCTCGGCATGTCAGATCTCCCACTGCGGCTGCGTGCCGCCATGCGCGTCGATCGCCTCGAACAGGCTCACCACGAGCGCGCGTTCTTCCTCGGTGAGCTCCGGTCGCCAGATGTCGAACAGCAGAATCACGCGGGTCTCGGTGCTGTCGTTCCAGGCCTCGTGCTCGATCGTGTCGTCGAAGGCCCAGGCACTGCCCTCGCGCCAGTCGCGCAGGTCGTTGCCGACGCGGAAACGGCAGCCGGGCGGCACGATCAGCGGCAGATGGCAGATGAGCCGCGTATTGACGAGGCCGTGGTGCGGCGGGATGTGCGCGCCGGGCCTGAGCAGTGAAAAGAGTATCGACGGCGAGCGCCGTGGCACGACCGCCAGCGGCGCGCCCTGCAACGCACGCATCGTCGCCGGGCAGCGCGCGGCGTTCTCCGGCACGACCTCGCCGTTCTTCCACAGATAGAACGCGCTCCATGCCGGATTGTTCAGGAGCCCCATCTGATCCTTGCGCGGGCGGTTCGCGTCCCCGGTGACGTAAGGCGAGAACGCAGCCTCGTCCTGCATCACACCGAGCAGCTCGGCGCGGATCGCATCGGTCGCCGCCTCGACCTCGTCGAGCCACGGGAAGCCCGCGCGCGCGTAGAACTGGATCTGCGGCAGCTCCGGAAAGTAGTAATACTTGGGTTGCTGCAGATAGATCTGCTTCTCGCCGAGTGCGATGTCGAACGACTGCGCAAAGCGCGCACTCGAGCGCGCGGGGTCGAAGCCGCCCGCGGCGAGCCGCGCCCGCAACCACTCGCGGTACTGCCGGGAGTACCGTGCGCAGATGGCCTGTGCGCGGCGCAGTTCCTGCACCAGATCGGCAGGCCACCCGGTCGCGGGCGGCGGGGTTTGTACCGCCCGCTGATAGAACGCGCCAGCGGAGCGTGTGTCGCCCTTCGCGGCATAGTGGTCGGCCTTGAGCAGCAGTGCGCGTGGATTGCGCGGCTCGGCGGCGAGCAGCCGGTCGACTGCCGCGATCATGCCTGCCTCGTCACCCAGCAGCCGGCTCGCCTGCGCGACCCCGAGCAGCACCGGTGCATCCACGCGACCACCCTCGAGCGCACGCAGATAGAGATCCCGGGCTTCCCGCGGCTGGCCGTCGCGCAATGCCGCGGCGGCGGCCCGCACGTGCTGCTCGTTGGTCGTTTCAGGCATGGACGCCATTGTTGCCGACACGGCCGCTCGCGGCAAAGCTTTGCCACCCGCAGCCGAGCCGTTATAGTCCGGCCGCATGAATACACTGGCCGAGCCGGCCGCGACCAGCCAGGCGGCAATGCGCGCGATGGCCGCGGGTGACTTCGCCACGGCGGAGGCCAGTCTGCTGCAGGTGCTGGCTCGCGACCGGGGCAATCTCTCCGCCTGGTTGAACCTCGCCGCCGTTCGCCGCCAGCGCCAGAATATCGACGGCGCCTTCGAGGCGCTGCGCGAGGCATTGACGATCGACGGACGCGATTTTCGCGCGCTGCTGATGAGCGCGACGATGCTCGAGCAGCTGGGCCAGTCGAAGCAGGCGGCGACCGCCTACGGAGTGGCGCTCGCGAACGCGCCGCCGGACTCGCTGCTCGACGCGCCGACGCAGGCCGCCGTACGGCATGCGCGCGAGGTGCAGGCCAGGCACGCGCGGGACCTCGGCGACTACATCCGCTCGGCAGCTTCCGGCGCGCGCAGCCAGTGCACGCCCGCCGAGCGCCGGCGGCTGGATCATTTCATCGGCATCACCCTGCGGGTCACGCCGCGCTATCCGCAGCTGCCGCTCGAATACTACTTCCCGGGCCTGCCGCCGATCGAGTTCTACGAGCGCGCCGAATTCCCGTGGCTCGGCGAATTCGAGGCGGCTACGCCGGCGATCCAGCAGGAGCTGCGCACGATCCTCGCCGAGGATGCGGCGGGGTTCGACCCGTACATCCACTACGGCAAGCATCTGCCGCTCGATCAGTGGCAGGAGCTGAACCATTCGCCGCGCTGGAGTGCGTTTCATTTCTATCGGCACGGCGAGCGTATCGAGGATCGCTGCCGTCGTGCGCCACGCACCATCGAGGCCATCGAGAAGCTGCCGCAGGCACAGGTACCGCTGCGTTCACCGACCGCGATATTCTCGGTGCTGAAGCCGAAGACGCGTATTCCACCGCACACGGGCGTGGCAAATTTCCGCCTGGTCGTGCACCTGCCGCTGATCGTGCCGCCGGGCTGCGGCTTTCGCGTCGGCAGCGAAACGCGCCAGTGGCGCATCGGCGAGGCCTGGGTATTCGATGACACGATCGAGCACGAGGCCTGGAACGACAGCGACGAAACCCGCGTGATCCTGATCTGCGATATCTGGAACCCGCGGCTGTCGGCGGACGAACGTCGCGCGATCGCTTCGGTGATCGCCGCCACCGACGCCTACAACGGCACCGTGCCGGCCGCGCACGTGTAAGGCTCACGATGTTCCTCAAGATCAGGAACCTGCTGTCGGCCGCGGACGTTGCGCGGCTCACCACGCTGGCCGGCGAGCTGCATTTCGTCGACGGCCGCGTCTCCAATCCCGCCAACCAGGCGAAGCGCAACCTGCAGGCGGACGCGGGCGACCCGAGGTACGCGGAATCGGTGCAGATCGTGAGTGCCGCGTTCGCCCGCTCGCGCGAATTCGGCGATTTCGCGATGCCGAAGCGCGTCGCACCGCCGCTGCTGTGCCGCTACGAGCCGGGCATGCAGTACGGCGCGCACGCGGACTCCGCGATCATCCAGGTCGGCGGCACGCGCATCCGCTCGGACCTGTCGTGCACGGTATTCGTCGGCGATCCGGCGAGCTACGAAGGCGGCGAGCTGTCGATCATCACCGGCAACCAGGTGATCAGCTTCAAGGGCGAGGCCGGTGAGGCGATCGTGTACCCTTCGACGACTCTGCACGAAGTCGTCCCGGTGCGTGCCGGGCGCCGCCTGGTCTCGATCACGTTCATCGAGAGCCTGATCGCCGATCAGCACCAGCGCATGCAGGTCTACGAACTGAACGAACTCGCCGCGCTCGAAGGCAACACGATGAAGTGGGAGAACCGCATGCGGCTCGACGTCGTGCGGCAGAACCTGATGCGCATGTGGGCATCGACCTGACGGCTGCAGGCGGGCTATACCGCAATACCCAGGCGTTCGAGCAGTCGCAGACCTAGCAGGATCTGCGCGCCATGGCGCCGCCGCGAATCGTCGAGGACCGCCGCGCGCAACGCCGGATCGTAAGGGTGTTCGGGCGCCTTCGAATAGCGGCTCAGCACCGGACTGCGCAGCATCACCGCGATCGTCGCCGCGTCGGCCGGCAGACCGAAGTGCGCGAGTATCGCCCGCAGATGACCGGCGACATCGGCCAGAAACGCCTCGAAATCGACCGGCAGCACGCGTCCCGGGTGCCGCGCAAGCACGGCACGCTGGGTCGTCGTCTCGGCGAGCCAGCTGAGCGCGGCGAGTTCGCCGAGCGACAGGGCCTCGATGGGCGGAAGCGGCGTCGCGAGCTGCGCCGCGAGCCGCCGCAGGCGCTCGGGCGCATGCCCGCGCAGATCGATCGGTGAATTCTCTCCGGCAAGCAGCGTCGCCAGATAAGGCTCGGCACGCAGATTGAGGTAGATCGCCCGCGCATCCGCCGCGCTACCGAGCAGCGCGGGCGCGATACGCGCCGCGCTGCTCGTCGCCTTGACGATCACGCTGTCCGTGCCGGTGGCGGCGCCGCGCCAGAGCCGCACGAACAGCGCGACGAGCGCCTCGAACCGCGCATGGTCGAGGAGCGGCGAGGCGTCCGCGAGCGCGTCCTGCACCGCGGCCAGCGTGCGCAGCGGCAGGGGCTCGCGCAGCGGCTGTACGCAGCCCGTCTCATCGAGCAGGCGGCTCACCAGCGTCGAGCCGACGTGCCCGGTGTGGAAGATGAAATGCAGCGGCTGCACGTGCCGCGCGGACGCCGTCGCGGCCTCGAGATCGGCCAGCGCGATCCAGCCGCCTTTGGTCGCCGGCGAGAGAATGCGCTCGTCGAGAAAGCTCGCCGCGCGAAATGCGGCCTTGTCCATCTCGATCCGCAGCACGCGGCTGCGCACCAGATCCAGCTTGAACGGATAGAGCACGGGGCAAAAAAAAGCGGCGGCTCCGGAAGGAGCCGCCGCCAGTTTCTCACACGTTCAGTCCTTCGTCGGTCGGATCGCGCTCAGAACGAGAGCTTGCCGCGAATGAACATGAACCGGCCGAGCGAGTCGTACAGCTGCGGGTAGGTATTGCCGTTGCCGGTCGTACCGACGGACGAGCTGAGCGGCGGATCCTCGTCGAGGACGTTGTTGATGCCGACGAGCACCGACGCCTTGTCCGTGATCGCCCAGTTGCCCGCGAGGTCGAAGTAGCTCTGTGCATCGAGCACGCGGTCGATGCGAGCCGACGTCGACGGCAGGCCGAACTGCGACACTTCCGAGAAGTACCGCCATGTGAGCGACACGTCGAGCGGCCACGGCGTCTGCCAGCCGATACGGGCATGGTGACGCCACCGCGGGCTCGGCACGCCGGCGGTGCCCGAGGCGCACGACGACGAGAACTTGCCGGCGCAGTCATACGGCGTCGTACCCACCGATCCCGGATCGGTGACCAGCTCTTCGAGGTAGGTGCCCGTCAGATTGAAGCTCAGGCTGCCGGCACGGCCGATCTCGAGACCCGAGTAGCTCATGTTGACGTCGTAGCCGGTCGTCTCGAGCGAACCGATGTTCGTGTTGAGATCGATCACGTGGCCGTCACCCACCCACAGTGAACCGTTGGCCGGGTTACGCTGGATGCGCGCGCACGACACCGGATCGTTGTTCGTGTAGCACGCATCGAGAGTGACATTCGTGCCGATCGTCGAGATCGTGTCCTCGATCTTGATGTTGAACCAGTCGACCGACATCGTGAACTTCGGCAGGAAACGCGGCTGCAGGATCACACCGAAAGTCTGCGTATCCGATTTTTCCGGCGTCAGACCCGGGTTGCCGCCCTGCAGGAAGTTGTACTGGCCAGCCGGGCTGTTGAGCGTGGGCGAGCGATATTGCGACGCGGGCATGCCGGTGGCGACGCACTCGGCGAGTGTCGCATCCGGATTACCCGGCAGATCCGTACCGGCCGGACCGCAAGGATCACCGTCCGCATCGAACAGGTTGAATCCCTGGGCGGTGAACAGCTCGACGACGTTCGCGGCACGCACCGCACGCTGGAAGCTGCCACGCAGGCGAACGTCGCGGACCGGCGCCCAATCGAGGCCAATCTTATACGTATCCGTAGTGATCTTGCCGTAGTCCGAATAGCGATACGCGCCATCGACCGACAGCTGATCGAACCCGGGCTTGTCCTGCACGAGCGGTACATGCGCCTCGGTGAAGAGATCGACCACCTTGGTCGAACCCGAAATGCCGATTGTTGCGCCGCCCGAGCCGGACAGCTGCGCGGCGGACTGCAATGCGTCGACCGTGTTGCTCAGCGTGTCTTTGCGGTATTCCGCGCCGAACGCCACCTTGATCGATTCGGCGGCGGTCGGGACCGTCCAGCCCAAGTCGCCGGTCACCTGACCGACATACACCTCCTGATCGATCGTACCGGTCTGCAGACCCGGCGCCTGAAGGTAGTTGAGTGCGTCCTGTGTCACGCCCGCCGGATCGAACGGATTGTAAGGCCGACAGTCCGGATCCGTTCCGTCGACGACCGAACGACAGGTCGGAGTACCGCCGACATCTACGACGTCAAGCGCGCGGGAAATGCGGTCGATGACAAAGTAGTTGAGCGTCTCGTTGTTGGCGGAGGTGCTCGAGAACTGCGCCGAAACGTCGTACTGCCACATCGGCGAGATGTCGCCACGGACACCGACGACGCCGCGGAACATTGCATTACGGAACGACTGCTGGCGGCCGCCACCCTCGACATTACGACGCCCGATGTACATCGGTACCGAATCGGTCGCCCCGACGAGATTGCAGCCGATCGCGTCGAACTGTTGCGCACTCAGGAGCGGGTTGTCGCAATTGATCGTCGATGCGTCGAAGAAGATGCCGCCCGGCGCGATCTGGGCGATCGAGCGGTAGTTCGTGTACATCAGCTGCGTGTACACATCGGCGTGGTCGTTCACTTCATAGTGACCCATCGCACCAAGGTTGTAGCGGCGCGACGGACGCAGGTAGTGGTTGACCGGCCCGAAGTTGTACTGATCGAGATTGTTGCTGAATGGCCGGAATTGACCGGTCGTGCGGTCAACGGTGAAGTTGAACGACGGCAGCGGATTGGTGTCCGGGATGTCATCCGCCGTGTTGGGGATACCATCCGGGCCCGGGCCACCGTTGTTGTTGGCGCCGAAATCGGTGAATGTGCCGGGATACGCCGTGCCCGAACCGCCGCACGAGAACGACACCGTCGGGTTCGCACCGAGCGAACAGGCCGAATAGTCGCGGTCGCGCTGCAGGACCTGGTCCTGATCGTCGATACCGCCATACACCATGATGTTGCCACGGCCGTCGGCCGAGCTGAGGCCCATCATGATGCTGATCGACTTGCCGTAACCGTCGGTTACATTGCTTTCCGGCAGTGCGAACTGCGACGGGTTGGTCGCGGCGCGGCCGGCGATCACGTCGCGCAGCTTCACGGCGCCCGGGCCACCGTAGTCGTTCTTGTGCTGATAGAAGCCGTACTGCGCTTCGACCTGCACGCCTTCGAAATCCTTCTTCGTGATGAAGTTCACGACACCGGCAACGGCGTCCGAACCGTACACGGCCGATGCACCGCCGGTCAGCACGTCCACGCGCTCGATGATCGAGGCGGGAATCGTGTTGATGTCAGGCGCAGAGTTGGTCACCGAACCGTACGGCAGACGGCGGCCGTCGATCAGCACGAGCGTGCGCGGCGAGCCGAGGCCGCGCAGGTTGATCGTGGCGGCGCCGCTCGCGCCGTTGGCGATATTCGCGTTCTGCGCGGCAAATGCCTGCGGGAGCTGGTTGACGAGGTCTTCGACGCGGGTCACACCCTGGGTCGCGATGTCCTGGCTCGTGACCTGCGTGACGGGCGTCGTGCCCTCGAGGTTGGCCGAACGAATGCGCGAACCGGTGACTACAACAGTTTCGACCGACGCCGTGTCCTGATCCTGCGCGACGGCCGGGACCGAAGCGCTGGCGGCAGTCACGGCACTCAATACGAGCGCGCGGCGAACTGCTCGCCGAACGTGGCTGTTCATCTCCATTATCTAGATCCTCCCGCGAACGGCATAACCGTTCTGAAATAAAAATGAGTTTTCGTTGTGCTCTGAATCTCGATCTTGCGGAGCGATCGCATTACCCCACCTAATGTCCGACCGGTCCCCGCGGTGGCGCGATTATTAGGCATGCGTTGTCGGGGATACAAGACCCGTTGCGTAATCACAACAAATACGGGAGGGCGTAGCGGATCGGCTGAACCGCAGTGTTCTATCGCTCCAGCCACTAAAACACCCGCATCGCCGTATCCATTTGCGACCAACCGTGCGACGTTGCAGCTCCACAACAGCATGCGGCACCGGATACCGCCCGTGGACAGCGGTAGGCGCGCGGGTAGCGAATTGCCTATGCTTGCGCCCCCATGAATGTGTCCAGATTCGAGCTGGCCCTGAGGCACGGCACCGCGGCGCACAACGCGCGCGATTTCGTTCGGGCGGAGGCCTACTACCGCGAGGCCCTCGCTATTGCACCGAACGATCCGGAGGCAATCAGCCTGCTTGGGCTGACGCTGAGCCAGGACGGGCGGGCCGGCGAGGCCACGGCGCTGCTCGAGCGCGCAGTCGAGCTCGATCCACGGCGCGCGGTGCTGCGACTGAACCTCGCGGAAGGCCTGGAGGCAAGCGGTGACTATGGCCGGGCGCTGGGCGTGCTGCACACCGTGCTCGAGAGCGACCCGGCCAATCTTCGCGCCTGGGTGAAGGCCGGCGACATCGCTCAACGGCAGGGTGACATCACCGGCGCGATCGAGGCCTGGAATCGCGCGCACGACGCGCATCCGGGCGCGTCCACGCCCATCGCCCGCCTTGCGCGCACGGAACTCGGCCGCGGCAAGCCTGCCGAGGCGCTGATGATCCTCGATGCCCTGCTGCAGCGCGCGCCGGGCGACGCCGAAATCCTGTCGCTATGGTGTCAGGGGCTGACCGCGTTGCGACAGTGGCCACAGCTCGAGAAAACGGCGGCAGCCTGGTGCGCCGCCGAACGTGCCAATCCGGCTGCGTGGCGCCATCTCGCGATCGCGCAGCTCGAGCTCGGACGCCCGCTCGAGGCGGCCGCGAGCTGGCAGAACGCGATGGCACTGTCGCCACCCTCCGCGGAAGACCTCGCCGCGCTGGCCGGATGCTACCTGCATGCGCTCGACTACCCACGCGCCGCGGACACATTGCACCGGGCGCAGGCCATCAATCCGGATCTTCCCGACCTGCTGTCCAAGCTCGCGCTGCTGCATATGTATTACGGCCGCTTTGCGGAAGCGGAGACCTGTGCGCGCCGTTGCCTCGCGCGCTCGCCGCAAGACACGACGGCCCTCAAGGTGCTCGCGCGCGTGCGGCGCGGCGATCTCGGCGACACCGAATTCGCGAACATCGCGCAGACGGCCCAGCGTGACGACCTGCCGATCGACAGCCGCATCGCCGCCGCCTTCGCGGCGGCGCAGATCCTGGATGCGCGCGACGAGATCGACGAGGCTTTCGCGGCCTGCGAATATGCACAGGCACTCGCGCTCGAGCGCGACCGGCTCGAGGGGCGCGCCTACGATCGGCAACGCGAGGACGCGCGGATCGCGCGCCTCGTCACACTGCAACCAGCGGTCACGACGAACGTGCCCGCGAGCCGCGGCAGCTGGCCGCGACCGGTCTTCATTGTTGGCATGCCGCGCTCCGGGACGACTCTCGCCGAAGCCCTGCTCGGCGCGCACTCCAAGGTGCTCGCCTGCGGTGAACGGCCCGCAATGCGTCGGATTCTGCACGCCTTTCTCGAAATGGACGCTGCAGGGCGCGCGCCGGACGAAGTCACGCTCGCGAGTTGGCGCGACGAATACTTCGAGGGACTGCCGGACATCAGCGACGCACTCTGCCTGACCGACAAGCATCCGCGCAATCTCGAGGCCGTGGGGCTCATCACACGACTGTTCCCCGACGCGCGCATCGTGATCCTGCAGCGCAATCCGGTCGAAACGGGGCTGTCGATTTTCCGGCAGGAATTCAGCAAGTACTGGGATTTCGCGCATCGGCTCGCCGACATCGGCCATTTCTGCGGCGGCTATGCGCGGCTGGTCCGGCACTGGCAGCGCGCATGCCCGGGCCAGATCATGACGCTGCGCTACGAGGAGTTCGCCGCGGACTTCGAGCACTCGGCGCAGGCGCTGGTCGCCTTCTGCGGCCTCGAGTGGGAGCCGCAGTGCCTCGACTACGCGCGCTCGCCGCGGCCGATCGCGACCTTCAGCAGTGTCGAGGCACGCGATCCCGTTGCTCTTTCACGGCGCGCGGATCGCTACCGCGAATATCTCGGACCGCTCGTCGCGGCGCTCGAAGAAGCCAGCGTCGACGTTTCGACGGGGGCATTGCGCGAATGACGCCGTCCGGGCAGCTCAGGGCGGCACCTCGAAGCTTGCCGGCGCGAGGCCGTCGGCGTGCCGCTGCCACATCAGGCCGAGCGCCGTCTCGAAATACGCGCGGAAGCGATCCGTATCGAACAGCGGGCTCGCCGGCAGCTGCGCCATGAGTCTCGACCTGGTCGCAGCGAGTCGTGCCGGCTCGCGGCCCAGATCCACCGCGAGCGCCGCGTACCCGGCGCGCGTCGCGGTGATGAGCTCGGGCAGCCCGAGCGCGTGCAGCAGGCTGGCACCGACCCGTGAGGCGAAGCTGCGACCGGGTTGCGTCACGAACGGAACGCACACCCGCAGCGCATCGCTGGCGGTGGTGTGCGCGCCGCAGGGCCAGGTGTCGAGCAGCAGGTCCGCAAGGGCAAGGCGTGCCAGATGCGCTGCATGCTCGACGCGCGGCGCGAAGATCAGCCGCGCGGGGTCGATATCGTGGGCAGCCGCCGCCGCGCGGAGATTACGCCCGGCCTGCGGGCCTGCCTCGAGCAGCCACAGCACGCTGCCGGGCACTGCGCGAAGAATCCCCATCCAGTCGTCGAACACCTCGGCGGACAGTTTGACCGGCTGGCAGAAGCCACAGTACACCATGCCATCCGGCGGCAGGCCCACGGACTCGCGCGACGGTGTGCCGGCCACTTCGCCCGGCAGACGATCGTTGACCTGATAGCTCCACGGCAGGCGCGCGATCGCGCAGCCGTACAACGCATCGTCGGAGCGGGGCAGTACGGTACCGTCCGCGACGAAGTAGTCGATTGCCGGCACGCCGGGCGGCCCGGGATAGCCGAGATAGTGCGCCTGCAGGGGCGCGGGCCGGCGCGCGATGACACCGCCGCGATGCCAGTCGGTCTGGCCGCTCAGATCGATCAGGATATCGACGCCGCGGCCCGCGATCAGCCGCGCCGCCTCGCCATCGTTGGCGGTCGAGATATCGACGAAACCGTCGAAGGCGCCGGCGAGCCGTCGGCGCATCGCCGAACCGTCGTCGGGGCTCGCGCTGTACGCGAGGACCTCGAAGCGCGAGCGGTCGTGGGCCTCGATCAGGCCCGCAATCAGCCAGGCGGTCGGATGATTGCGGAAATCGCCGCTCAGATACCCGATACGGAGACGGCGAGGCCTGCGGTCCCGCGCCGCGGCTGGCGGCGCGGCATTCGCCGCGGCGCACGGGGCCGGCGCCTCACGCGTCGCGAAGGTGCGCCGTGCGCACAGCGCATGTACCAGTGGATCATCGCTGATCATCAGCGACAGAAAGGGCTTGAAGGCGCTGGCTCCGCCGAGCACGCGCTCGGTCACCCGGCGTTCGAGCTCAGCCATGCCATTCCAGTCGCAGAGGCTCCGCCGGCAGGACACTGCCATGCCGAGCGCATAGTCGAAGGTCGCTGCGGCGGCGGGTTCGCCACGCAGACCTTCGAGCAGCCGCTCGAAGCGGGCCAGTGCCGGCTCCAGCTCACCGCGCATGTGCAGGATCGACGCCGAATTCTGCAGTGCGACGGGATGTGTGGGGTCGAGTTGCAGCACATGCTCGAGATCCTGCAGCGCCGCAGTGAGACGCCCGGCACGGCGCAACAGGTCGGCTCGCGCGAGGCGCGCCTCTAGGTGATCCGGCGCGAGTCCGATGACGCGATCGAACGCGGCGAGCGCATCGAAGGGGCGCTCGAGATCGAGTAGCGCCGTCGCACGATTGCCGAGTGCAGGCAGGAATCCGGGTGAGAGCACGATCGCCCGATCGAAAGCCCGCAACGCCGCGTCCGCCCGACCCATGGCGGCGAGAATCGCACCCTGCATGTTCAGGCTCCCGGGATCATCGGGAGCAACGGCCAGCGCTTCCCGTATCGTAGCCAATGCGCGCGGGAAGTCGCCGCCAGCGTACTGTGCGGCCGCGAGACGCCGCCAGTCCTCGATCGTATGGAGCGTGGGCATGGCCGCCAATGGTAGCGGCAAACATCGCCATCCACGGCCCGGGCACGCCGGCAGCGAGCCGCTGACGGCGCGACGAAACGACTAGAATGTTCTGATGCCCCCTCGCTCCGCCGCCCTGACCGAGGGCCCCATCGCCCGCACCCTGGTCGTCTTCGCGCTGCCGATGCTGGCCGGCAACGTATTGCAGTCGCTCAACGGCTCGGTCAACGCGGTCTGGGTCGGCCGCTTCCTCGGCGAGGCGGCGCTCACCGCGACCTCGAACTCGAACACGGTGATGTTCCTGCTGATCGGCTCGATCTTCGGCGTCTCGATGGCGGCGACGATCCTGATCGCGCAGCACTTCGGTGCGAAACGCCTCGCCGAAGCGCGCCGCGTGGTCGGCTCGAGCGCTTCGTTCTTCGCGGCGGTGGCGGTCGTGATCGGGGCGCTCGGCGTGCTGTTCTCCGACCACATCCTGCGCGCGATGCAGACGCCGCCCGACGCGCTGCCGCTCGCGCACGATTACCTGCGGATCATCTTCGTCGCGATCCCGTTCATCTTCATGTACTCGTTCGCGATGGCGGTACTGCGCGGCGCCGGCGACTCGCGCACGCCGTTCCTGTTCCTGCTGCTGTCGGTCGGGCTCGACATCGTGCTGAATCCGCTGCTGATCTTCGGCGTCGGGCCGCTGCCGCGGCTCGGCATCGCGGGCTCTGCGCTCGCGACGCTGATCGCGAACGTCACCAGCCTGGTCGCGCTGCTCGCGCACCTGTATCGCAAGCGCCACCCGCTCGTGCTCCACCGCGGCGAACTGCACCTGCTGCGCATCGACGGCGCGATCGTCAGGATGCTCGTCACCAAGGGTGTGCCGATGGGGCTGCAGATGGTGGTCGTGTCGGTCAGCGCGCTGCTGATGCTCGGGCTGATCAACCAGTTCGGCTCGCACACGACCGCCGCGTTCGCCGCCTGCATGCAGGTCTGGAGCTATGTACAGATGCCCGCGTTCGCGATGGGCGCGGCGGTCTCGTCGATGGCCGCGCAGAACGTCGGCGCCGGCCGCTGGGATCGCGTCGGACGCACCGCGGTCGCGGGCGTCAGCTTCCAGACGCTGGTGACGACGGCATCGGTGATCCTGATCACGGTGTTCGCGCGCCCGCTGCTCGGCATCTTCCTGCCGGCCGAGAGCCCGGCGCTCGCGACCGCGGTGCACCTGAACATGATCGCCACCTGGTCGTTCATCCTGTTTGGCATCACGATGGTGCTGTTCGGCGTGGTGCGCTCGACGGGCGCCGTCGTCGCGCCGCTCGTGATCCTGATCGTGACGCTGTGGGGTCTGCGCTTCCCGCTCGCCGCCAGCCTGATGGGCCGCTTCGGCGAGGACGCGATCTGGTGGAGCTTCCCAGCCTCGTCGCTGCTGTCGATGCTGCTCGCGATCGCGTACTACCGCTTTGGCCACTGGCGCAAGGCGCGCATGATGACGGCGGGAAGGCCCCGCGCGGACGCCTGAGATCGGGCCTGCCCCGGGCCCTTTTGCCCCCAAACGCACCCGATTCGCGCATTTCCTCGCCCCGCCGTTCGCACCACGATGCCGGCGCAATGGCCCGGGAGCGCGCGAACATGGATTTCCTCTATTCGCTGTATGATGCGCTGGTCAGCATCAGCGTACCGTCCGACAAGGCCCGGGCAGTCGTCGATGCGATGGAGCGCGACATGGTGACCTCGCTCGCAACCAAGGCGGATCTCGACGGCAAGCACCTGCTGCTGAAGCAGGAGTTGGCGGCCACGCGCGACAGCCTGAAGCAGGAAATCGCCACCGTCCGCGACAGCCTGAAACAGGAACTGGCCGCCACCCGCGATGGCTTGAAGCAGGAGATCGCTGCCGTACGCGATGGACTGCAGCAGGAAATTGCCGCTACGCGCGACGGGCTGAAGCAGGAAATCGTCACCACGCGCGACGGCCTGAAGCAGGAAATCGCGGCACTGCGGGATGGCGTCGGGCTGGAAATGTCAGCGCTGCGGGATGGCCTGCGACAGGAAATCACCGCCGTCGAGGAGCGGCTCACGCAGAAGATCGAGGCGACACGCGACCTGCTGCTGAAAGACATGGAGCTGCTGCGCAGCGCGATGACGATCCGGCTCGGCTCGATCCAGATCGTCAGTCTGGGGCTCTTTTTCGCGGCGCTTCGCCTGACTTGACTCCGACACCTGCGATCACGCCGCCCGGCGCCCGCCTGCCGGCCGCCGCGGCCGCGTCGAACGCGAACGGTATCGTGTAGCCGTCCTCGACTTTCGCGAACGGCACGCCGTTCACCGATGCCGTCGTGCTCGCGCACAGCTCGAGCGCGGGCAATTTCGGAAACTTCACTTCGGCGACCGGAATCTCCACCTCGACCGACTCGATTCCGAGACCGAGCGCGCCGGCGAGGCGCATCACGAGCTCGGCGAGCTCGCGGCGGAAGTCATCGACGAGCGACGGATCGCGCCGCTGGTAATAGGCGCTCAGGTAGCGCGCGATCGGCGAAGCGCGCGCGATCTCGCGATTGACGAGTTCCTGTTCGTTCGCGAAATTGAACCACGGCGCGGTGGTCAGGTAGTCGAGGAAGTCGGTCGGGATCGCGGGCTCGTCGGCGCGGATCGCGCCGGTCTTCACTATGAGCCTGTCGCCGCTGCGCGTGATCGCGACGTCGGCGAGTTCGAGCTCGTACGAGAGCTTGCCGGGCCAGGCGACGAAGATCTCGGGATTGACGCCGACGACCTCCGGGCACGAGCGGTACCAGATCGCGATCTGGCGCTCGTGCTCGATGATCGCGTGCGTCTTCACCTGTGTGACGATCACCTGGATCGGATCGGCAGCCGGCGTTTCGCGCCACCAGCCGCGGGCGAGCAGGAAGCCCGCGGCGAGCGCCAGCACCGCGACCAGCACGCTGCGCACGACCCTATTCCTTCAGGTACTTCGCGAGCCAGGCGGCGACTTCCCCGTAGAAGAAGCGGCTGTTCTCGCCGGAGAGGATCCAGTGGTTCTCGTCGGGGAACACGAGCAGCCGGCTCGGCACGCGCTCGCGCTGCAGCGCGCTCCAGTACTCGAGCGTGTTGTTGAGCGGCACGCGGAAGTCGCGCTCGCCGATCGTCAGCAGCACCGGCGTGCCGAACTCTCCCGCGTACGCGATCGGGTTCTGCTCGCGCCACACCGGTGAATCGCCCCACGGCGGGCTGCCCATGTTGACCTCGCGCCCATAGATCACGTCACTCGTGCCCCACTGCGAGGCCAGGTTGACGAGCCCGGCGTGGCTCACGAGGCAGCGATAGCGCTGCGTGCTCGCCTGCATCCAGTTCGACAGGTGTCCGCCGTAGCTCGCGCCGCCGGCGCACTGGCGGGAGCCGTCGATGAACGCGAAGCGCCGGATCGCCTCGTCGGCCGCGTCGTTGATGTCGTCGGCCGGGCCGCGCAGCGGGTCACCCTGGATGCTCTGCGCGAATGCCTCGCCATAACCGGTCGAGCCCTTGTAGTCGGTCATCAGCACGACATAGCCGCCGGCGGCGAACAGGTGCGGATTCCAGCGGATGCCGAAATCGTCGGACCACATGCTGTGCGGCCCGCCGTGCATCAGCACGAACAGCGGGTATTTCGCCGCCGGATCGAAGCCGGGCGGCAATGCGAGGAAGCTGTGGATACGCTCGCCGCGGCGGTTCTCGAACCAGAACTCCGTGAGCGGCTGCCAGTCGATCTGCGCGGCGAGTGAGGTGTTGAACGCGGTCAGCGCCACGTGGCCGCGCGCGGCGGGCTCGAGGCGCACGATCTCCGGCGGGTGCACGGCGCTCGCCCAGCTCGCGACCAGGACCGGCCGCCGCGCGCGCGCGGCGAGCGCGAGACCGCTGTAGCTGCCGCTGTCGAGTTCATACGCGAGGCGAGGCGCCGCCCGGTCGGTCGGCGTGCTGTAGAGCTTCGTGCGCCCGGCGTCATCGGCGAGGAACCAGAGCGTGCGGCCGTCGGCCGAGACCGCGAAGTCCGACGCCGGACGATCGAGCGGCGCGGTCAGCGTGCGCGGCGCGCCGACCTGCGGCCAGTCGAGTACGACGACCTGATCGATGTTGTACGGTTTGCCGGTCCCGTGCTCGAACGACGCGAACAGCCGCCGGCCTTCGGCGGAGAAGGCGGGCCGCGCATAGCGGTCGTGGCCCTGGGTGAGCCGCACGGGCTCGCCACCGCCGGCCGCGACCCGGTAGAGCTGCGTGTCGGTGAACGCATAGGCGGCCTGGTTGCGGTTGTCGCTCGCGACGAACACGAGCTCACGACCATCGCGCGTCCAGACCGGATCGAGGTTCTCGCCACTGTTGCCGCCACGACCGGCGAAACCCGGCGACGCCGCGAGCTGCGTGCCCGCGAGCAGATCGCGCGGCTCGCCTTCGGGGCTGCCGTCCGCCGCGAGCGCCTGCACGAACAGGTGCGGCCGCTGCGGCTTGCGCCAGTGATCCCAGTTGCGGATCGGGAAGCCGTCGTAGATGCGGACGCGGTATTTCGTCTCACCCGCGTCGGGCTCGAGCGGCACGTCGCTGACATAGGCGAGCCAGCGGCCGTCGGGTGACAGCACCGGCGAGCGCGCGCCGGTCTTCGCCTGCGTGAGCCGCCGCGCCTCGCCGCCGCCGGCGAGGTCGAGCGCATGGATCTGCGCCGCGTCGTCGCCGGCGCGTTTCGCGGCAAACAGCACATACCGTCCGTCCTCGCTCCACGCGACGCTGCTTTCCGCGTCGCGCGTCTGGGTCAGGCGGCGCGCCGGTGTCTGGCCGTCGGTCGCGACGATCCACAGGTCCGCACGCTTGTCCCCGTCGTCGTAGGCCGGCTCCGAAACCACGAATACGGCCCGGCTGCCGTCGGGACTCAGGACCGGCGCCGAGATGCGTTTCGCGAGCCAGACGTCCTCGTGCGTGATCGGGCGCAGTTCGGCGGCCTGGGCCAGCGTGCCGCCGAGCAGTGCAACGGCGAGGATTGCACTCATTCTCATGTCATGTCCTCCGCGCAATCGCTTCACCATGCCGGAGCCCGGGCCGCCGCGTCAACGCGGCCGCGGCGGCGGCTGCGCGAGTGGCAGCCAGACGCTCGCCACGGCGCCGCCGCCGGCGCGGTTCGCGAGCGTCAGGTGGCCACCGTGCGCCTCGATGATCTCGCGGCAGATCGTCAGTCCGAGCCCGGTGCCGCTCGCCTTGGTCGAGAAGAACGGCAGCAGCGCCGAGCCGAGCGCCTCGGCACTGAGCCCCGCGCCACGATCCGCGACCTCGAGCTGCACGCCGCCGTGCACAGCCTGCACCGCGAGCTCGACGGCCTCCTGCGCCGAGCCCGACTCGAGTGCGTTCTTCAGCAGGTTGATCGCGACCTGCTCGATCTGCATCGCATCCGCTTCGACCGGCGCCTGCGGCGGCTCGCCGCGCAGCGTGAACGGCACGACCGCCTGCAGGCGCGCGAGCAGCGCGGCCCAGTCGAGCGGTGCGAAACGCGGCCGCGGCAGCTTCGCGAAGCGCGCATAGCCGTCGATGAAGCCCGCGAGATGCGCCGCGCGCCCCTCGATCGTCGAAAACACCCTGTCGAGGCGCGCCACGTCGGGCGCATCGAGCAGCAACCGCCCGGAATGCGCGAGCGAGGAGATCGGCGCGAGCGAATTGTTGAGCTCGTGGGCGATCACGCGGATCACCTTCTTCCATACGGCCACCTCCTGCGCGGCGAGCTCGCGCGTCAGCCGCTTCAGCAGCAGCAGGCGGTGCGGCTGCGCGTTCAGCAGGAAGCGCCGCTGCGACAGGTGATAGACCTGCGGCTCCGCCGCGGACTCCACCGTGAAGAGCCGGTCGTCATCGCCGGCGATCGCCGCGCGCAGCGGCGGCGGCGCGCGCTCGAGCAATGTCGCGAACGCGAGGCCCTCGAGCCGGTGCCCCGCGCCGAACAGCTCACGCGCGGCGACGTTGCTGTAGACCACGGTGCCCGACGCGTTGGTCAGCACGAGCGCGAGCGGGGTCGCCTGGATCACGGTATCGAGGAGCAGCTCGCGCTGGTACAGGTCGGCGCGCTCGCGGCGCAGCAGGCCGCCGAGCGAGTTGTAGGCGTCGACCAGCTCGCCGAGTTCGTCGTCCGAAGTACGCCGGATCGAGACGCTGAAGTCGCGGTCGCGCAGGCTCGCGATGCCGTCGCGCAGCGCGCCGGCGGTCGCGCGCCAGCGCCGTGCGCCGCGTCGCGCGAGCGGCAGGCCTGCGAGCACGCCTGCGAGTACGCCGGCCAGCACCGCCGCCCAGGGCGCGAGCCGGGCCGCCGCAAATGCCGACGCCAGCGCCGCCACGAGCACCGCGGCGGCTATCATCGCGAGCCAGGCACCCTCGAGGGAGCGGCGCGCGCGCATCAGGCGGTCGACTTGAGGCCCAGCTTCTCCATGCGGCGATAGAGTGCCTGACGCGAGATCCCGAGGTCACGCGCCGCATGCGCGACGACGCCCGCCGAGCGCTCGAGCGCGCGTTCGACCGCGTCGCGGTCGATCGACGGCTCTTCGGCCGCCGGCGACAGCGCCAGGCCCGAGGGAAGGCCGAGCGCCGCGGCGGTGATCACCGGCCCGTCGGCCAGCAGCGCGGCGCGCTGCATCACGTTGCGCAGCTCGCGCACGTTGCCGGGCCAGCCGTGGCGCAGCAGCGCGCGCCCGGCGTCGGGCGACAGCGACAGGTCGGCATCGAGGAAATGGCGCGCGAGCGGCAGGATGTCGTCGCGCCGTTCGGCGAGCGGCGGCAGCTCGAGCTCGATCACGTTCAGGCGAAAGTACAGGTCCTCGCGAAAACGCCCGTCGCGGATCGCCTGGCGCAGGTTGGTGTTGGTCGCGGCGATCAGCCGCACGTGCACGCGCCGCGTCTGGTTCGAGCCGAGGCGCTCGAACTCGCCGGTCTGCAGCACGCGCAGCAGTTTTGCCTGGCCGCTGGCGGCGAGATTGCCGAGCTCGTCGAGCAGCAGCGTGCCGCCGTCGGCGGCTTCGAAGCGGCCGGGCCGCGCGCGCGCACCGGTGAAGGCGCCCGCCTCGGTGCCGAACAGCTCGGCCTCGATCAGCTCGTTCGGCAGCGCGCCGAGGTTGACCTTCATGTACGGGCCGCGCCGCGCCGCCGAATTCGCCTGCACGATGTCGGCGATGCATTCCTTGCCCGCCCCGTTCGGCCCGGTGATCAGCACCGGCACGTCGGCCGCCGCCACCTGCGCCGCCATCGCGACGAGCGTGTGCATGCGCTCGCTCGCGTAGACGATGCCGCACAGCTCGTGGCGCGCCGCGAGCGCTTCGCGCGCCGCGGCGCGCTCACCGCGCAGCGCGACGACGTCGGCCTTCGCGCGCTGCAGGTCGAGCAGATTGCGTACCGAGGTCAGCAGCCGCGCGTCTTCCCAGGGCTTCGCGACGTAGTCCGCGGCGCCTTCCTTGACGAGCTCGACCGCGGTCTCGAGATGCGTCCATGCGGTCAGCAGGATGACCGGCAGGTCGGGCTGCGCGGCGCGGATCGAGCGAAACAGCTGCACGCCCTCCTCGCCGCCGGTCGCCTCGCGCCGGAAATTCATGTCCTGGATCACGAGGTGCACGGGCTCGCGCGCGAGCACCGCGAGGCCGTCGGCGGGCGAGCCGGCCGTCAAGGTGCGCACGCCGTGGATCGAGAGCAGCACTTCGAACGCGGTGCGCACGGCCTCGTTGTCGTCGATCACGAGGACGGTGCGGTTCATCAGGCTCTCGCGCAGGGCGTCCTTGTTGCTGTTCCCCATGGCTTGGATGCTGCAAACTCCTTCGGGGTTGCAGTGCCGGATCAGATCGTGCGGGTGGCCATCGACGGCGAGATCTTCGCGGCCCGGCGGGCGGGCTGCCAGGCCGCCGCGAGGCCGAGCAGCCACAGCGCGAGCACGCCCCCGGTCAGGTAATAAAGATCGAGGCGCGGCAGCTCGAACTGCCTCGACAGCTGATAGCCCGCAGCGAGGGCGAGCGCGCAGCCGAGCACGACGCCGGCCGTGGTCACGAGCCAGTTCTCGACCAGGAAATAGCGCACGATGTCGGCGCGCCGCGCCCCGACGGCCCGCCGCGTGCCGACCTGGCGGGTGCGCACGTTCACGTTGAAGGTGGCGAGCGCGAAGATGCCGAGCGCGGTCACGCCCGCCAGCAGCACCGTCACGGTCACGAGGAACACGGCCATGTTGCGGTCCGACAGGTAGCTGCGGTCCCGGTAGTAGTCGAGTGGCCGCACGAACTTGATCAGCCGCGTGGTGTTCGAGGCCGCGAGATGCTCCTCGGCCTGCCGCATGACCGCGGCCCGCGTGCCGGGCCGCGTGCGCACCAGATAGGCGTTGTCGGACCAGGACGCGACCTCCGGCACCAGCGCCACGTGGTCCACCTTGTCCCAGCTGAGCCAGGAACCCTGCATGTGCTCGATCACGCCGATCACCGTGGTCGGCCGACCGAAGGCGTCATAGACCACCTTGCCGACGGCGTCGTCGGTCCTGAACAGGCTGCGCGCGAGCGCCTTCGTGATGATGACCTGCGGAATCGCCCTGTCGCTGTTCAGGTCGGGCGGCAGGATCTCGTCGGCCCGGAAATTGCGGCCGGCAGCGAGCGTGACGCCGAGCGCCTCGAGCCCGTCCTCGTCGACCTGGAAATAGTTCATCGGCACGGTCTGCTCGCTGCTCGCCTCCGGCGTGGTCGCGATGCCGGTCGACGAGCCGCCGCCACTGAGCGGAATCGCGTTCGTGGACGTGGCCGCGCGCACGTCCGGCAGGCTGCGCAGCCAGGCGAGATCCTCGCGCATCGTCGCGTAGCGGTCGTGATCCTGCGTGAAGCCCGCGCTCGAGAGCACGAAGATGTTCCCGACGTCGAGGCCGGTCGGCCGGCCGATCAGGTCGACACGCTGCTTGACGATATAGACGGCGTTGACCAGCACGGCGAGCGCGATGGCCACCTGCAGGCCGACCAGCACCGCGCCGGTGCGGTTGCGCAGCAGCGCGGAGAGTACGGGGCGAATGTCGCGGAACATGGCGGGGACCTCACTGGGTCTTCAGATAGACGGCGGGGGCGAGCCTGCCCACGCGCCAGGCGGGATAGAGACCCGCGGCGAGCGCCGCGAACACGGCGAGCATCACGGTCATCACGAGGCTCCAGCCGTCGACGTGCATGATGTTGCGAAAGCCCGCGCTGCCGGTGGCGTACAGCGCCCGCAGCCCGAGCAGGCCGAGCGCGGCGAGCACGAGCCCGCCGAGGGCGCCGGCCGCGGCCAGCAGGCCGGCCTCGGTCAGATGCTGCAGGAACACCTGCCTGCGGCTCGCGCCGAGCGCGCGGCGGATACCGGTCACGCTGGCGTTGCCGAGGAATTTCGCGAGCAGCAGTCCGACCGTGTTGAGCAGGCAGACCGCGAGGAACGCGAACGCGAGCGCCACCAGCAGGCGGTTGTCGTCGCGCACGACGCGATTGTCGGCGAGCCACTGGTCGACCGGCGTCAGGCGGTTGTTGTCGGGGCGCGCGAAACGGCCGGCCTTGCGCTGGTCCGCCACGTAGGCGTCGAGGAAGGCCTGCATGCTGGCGCGCGCCGCGGCATCGGGCAGCTCGACCCAGCTCTGTATCCAGACGCATTCGGAGTTCAGGAAGTCGGCATAGCTGTTGCGCGACTCGGGCTTCCAGCAGTTGGTGTTGCCCATGCTGCGCAGCTCGAGCGCCGCTATCCAGCCGAACGGCACATAGGCGTCCTCGGGGTCGTCGAAGCCGCCGTTGTTCAGGTCGTAGAACTTCGGCGACGGATGCCAGTCATCGAGCACGCCGGTCACGCGGAACGCGCGGTCGTTCCAGCGCAGGATGCGCCCGACGCTGTTTTCGCCGGCGAAGAACTTCTCGTTCATCTCGCGGCTCAGCACGATGACCGGCTCGGGACCGGCATCGGCCGCGGCCTGCCAGCCGCCGCCGTACAGGAACGGCGTGTCGAACATCGTGAAGAAATCGGCCGAAGTGACCCGCAGCATCACGCGCTCGGGCTGCGCGCCCGCGGCAACATCCTCGGGCACCAGTACGGCGGTCGTCTTGACCATGCGCACCTGGTGCAGCGGGATCGTCGACGCCGCGACCGCCGCCGCGTCGTTGTAGGTCAGCTGCCACGGGGGCAGGTCCGGGTGCTCGTCGTCGGCCGGCTCCTGCACGTCCCAGCTGTCGAGCGTCACCGCGTACAGCCGGTCGTTCTTCCACCAGATCGGGTTCGACGACATGCCGTGGTACACGGTCAGCATCATCACGCACACCGAGATGCCGAGCGCGATCGCGAGCACCATCAGCGAGGTGATGCCGGGATTGCGGCGCAGGCTGCGCGCGGCGAGCTTCACGTAGTAGCCGAGCATCGTGGCGGCTCCTCAGGCCAGCGCGCCGGCCATCGCCGGGGCGGCCTGCGCGGCGAACGGGCGGTAATCCGAAATCTGTCCGTCGACGACCTGCACGTTGCGCTGCGCGCGGCGCGCGAGCTCGGGGTCGTGGGTCACGAGCACGATCGTCGTGCCCATCTCGTTGATCTGCTCGAGCAGGTCCATCACCTGGCGCGCCATCAGCGAGTCGAGGTTGCCGGTCGGCTCGTCGGCGAGCAGGAACTTCGGGTCGCCGGCGATCGCGCGGGCGATCGCGACGCGCTGCTGCTGGCCGCCGGAGAGCTGCGAGGGCAGGTGGTGTGCGCGCGATTTCAGGCCGACGATGTCGAGCGCACTGTCGATGCGCTGGCGTCGCTCGGCAGCGGGCATGCGCCGGTAGCGCAGCGGCACGTCGACGTTGTCGAAGATGTCGAGGTCGGGGATCAGGTTGAAGCTCTGGAAGATGAAACCGATCTTCTCGTTGCGCAGCCGCGAGCGCTCGTCGTCCGACAGGCCGCTGATGTCGACGCCGTCGAGCAGGTAGGCGCCGGTGTCGAAGGTCTCGAGCAGTCCGGCGACGTTGAGGAAGGTCGTCTTGCCGGAGCCCGACGGGCCCGTCACGGCGACGAACTCGCCCGCGTCGACGCCCAGCGAGAAGTCACGCAGCGCGTGCGTCTCGATGAGATCGGTGCGAAAGACCTTGCTGATGTGGCGCATCGCGAGCATGGGCGGGCTCCTCCCGGTTTTCGGCAGCTGTCAGTCTGTGATGAGGATTTCGGGCGCGGCGTTGAAATCGCGCATGTCGGAGACGATCACGCGGTCGCCCTCGGCGAGCCCCCGCAGCGCCTCGATCTTCGCGATCGACGCGGCGCCGAGCTCGACCGGCGTCAGCACCGCGCGGTCGCCGCGCACCACATAGACCGCGCGGCTCGCCTCGCCGAGCTGCGCGCCGCGGTCGAAGGCGAGCACGCCGTCACGCTCGTCGAGCACGATGCGCACCGAGGCGCGCTGGTTCTGGCGCAGGCGTGGCGGCAGCTCGCCGGCGAACTTCACGCGCCCGACGACCTGGCTCTGGCGCACCTCGGGCGAGATCGACGCGACGTTGCCCGGGTAGGCACGCCCGTCGAGCGTGATCTCGGCGGCCATGCCGGAGCGGATCCCGGTCGCATAGGTTTCGGCCACCTGGAACTCGATCTCGAACACGCCGAGATCGACGACCGTGACGATCGGCGCGTTCTCGGCGACGTTCGCACGCTCGGGCTGCGCGAGACTCGCAACGGTGCCGTCCACCGGTGAGCGCACGGCGAGCTCGTCGACCCGCCGCGCGAGATTCCTGACGACCAGCGCCTGCCGGTCGCGCTCGAGCCGGCGCGTGCGCAGCTCGAGCTCGAGGCTCTCGCGCTCGAGGCCCGCGGTCGAGGTGGCGTGGTCGAAATTGAGCTGCGCGGTCGCGACGTCGTCCTGCGCCTTGCGCAGATCGCGCTCGGGGATCACGCGCGTCTGCCACGCAGCCTGCGCGCGCGCGAGCTCGCGCTCCGCCGCGCGGATCTGCACGTTCGCGAGATCGGCCTGCTGCTGGTTCAGCAGGTTCTGGCGGCGGATCTCGATGGCCTCGCGCTGGAGCGCCGCCTCGGCGCTCGCGAGCGTGGCCCGCTCGCGCTCGTATTCGTTGCGCAGCGTGGGACTGTCGATCGTCGCGAGCACGTCGCCGCGCGCGACCGCGTCGCCGGCGTGCACCGCATACGACACGGTGCCCGGCGCCGACGCGAACAGTGTCGGGCTCACCGCCGCGATCACCGTGCCCTGTGCCGCGACATCGCGCACGAAGTGGCCGCGCGCGACCGTCGCGATGCGCAGCCGCTCGAGCGGCACCGTGTCGCGCGAGGCGAGCCAGCCGCGCGCGAGCCAGGCGAAGGCGAGCAGCAGCAGCGCCACGGCGCCCGCCGCGATCAGCAGCCGGCGGCGGCGGCGCGTGTTGCGCGCGCCGGGATCGACCGCGACGTCCTGCGACGCGGTCGTGCGGATCGAAGCGGCGGGCTGCGGGTCCGCATTCGCGGAATCGGGCCGGCGCAGCGCGGTGATCTTCATGCACGGTGTTCAGCAGCAAACGTGCCAACCCGGGCGTCTAACGCAAGCGCCTGATCGGTAAAGACTCTTCGTTCGGGCGCGGGACCCGCCGCCCGCAGGCCGTGTCCGGTGCCGGACACCGGACACGTCCGCGGACGCGGCTCACAGCATGCTGATGCTGGCGTGATGCACGAACTCGTACGGCGCGAAGCCGAACGCGGTGACCAGCGCCGCGACCAGCAGCGCGATGATCCGGATGCCGAGCAGTCTTGCGCACATGGGTTCCTCCTTGTCGGTGTGCCGGCGATAATTCACGCGACTACTTTCGCCGCGCCGCGGCCGCCGAACAAACGGACTTGCTGAAGGCCGATTAACCAAAGCTGACACATGGATGCCGCCTACGACCGCCTGCCGCTGAACGCCCTGCGCGTCTTCGAAGCCGTCGCGACGCGGCTCAATTTCGCCGACGCCGCGGAAGCGCTGCACGTGACGCCGGCGGCGGTCAGCCAGCAGGTGAAGTCGCTCGAGGACTACCTGCAGACGCCGCTGTTCCGCCGCCGGGGCCGCAGCGTCGAGCTGACCAGCGAGGGCGCGGACCTGCTGCCGCGCGTGCGCCGCGGCCTCGACGAACTCGAGGCCGCGCTGCAGCAGTCGCGGCGACAGCGCGACGCCGGCACGCTCAACGTCAGCATGCTGTCGTCGTTCCTGCAGAAATGGCTCACGCCACGGCTCGGGGCGCAGAGCGAGCACCTGCACGACATCGAGCTGCGCGTACACACCTCGCGCGAGCCGGTCGACTTCGCACGCAGCGACTTCCACGCCGTGATCAGGCTCGGCACCGGGCACTATGCCGGCCTGTATTCGGAGAAGCTGCTGGACGACTGGCTGGTGCCGGTCGCGACACCGGCGCTCGTCGGCAAATACGGCATGATCCCGTGCTCGAAGGACCTCGGCGCGTTTCCGCTGCTCTACAGCTCGGACGAGCCGTGGTCGGCCTTCGTGTCCGACGCGACCGCGGGCTCGGCGAAGACGCGGCCGGCGCTGCTCGACGACTCGGTGTCGGTGATCACGGCGGCGCTCGAGGGGCTGGGTTTCGCTGTCGCGCGCTGGTCGCTGGTCGAACGCGACGTCGCCAACGGCCGTCTCGCCGTCGCGAGCGAGGTCGCGCGGCAGTTCCGTTACTCCTATTACTTCGTCTGCCCGCAGGCGTACGCGCAGATGCCGAAGGTGCTGCGATTCCGCGACTGGTTGCGCGCCGAAGCCGCTCGCCATCCGCTGCCGCCGCCGCTGCGCAAGACATAGTGCGCTGCGGCGCGCGCCCGGCGCGCGCACGACAGGGCGTTGCCGAAGCGCGATGAAGCGCGCAACGCTTTCGCGAAGGCACGCATCCAATCCGGCGTGACCCTGCAATTCACCCCCGGAACCGCAAAGGGACCCGCCATGAAGAACCTGATTTTCAGCGCCGCGGCCATCGCCGCGCTCGCCTGCAGTGCGACGGTGTTCGCCGATTTCGGCGACAACGTCGCGGTCCACAAGGTCTACGTGCACTACTCCGACCTGAACGCCAATAGCGCGCAGGGCGCCGAAGCGCTCTACGCACGCCTGAAATCGGCCGCGAAGACCGCCTGCGGCACCGACCCGGGCCGCAGCCTCGACGCAATCGTCGATTTCCGGCAATGCCGTTCGGATGCGCTCTCGAAAGCCGTGACCGATGTGGGC
>JAHCAN010000029.1 GCA_019634915.1 Steroidobacteraceae bacterium
CTGCGAGGCCGCGACCATCAGTGCATGGCCGGCCGGCGCGAGTGCGATCAGGTTCGGGATGCCGACGGCCGTCAGCACGAACGCGCGCTCCTCGCAGGCCGTGAAATCGTCGGCGACGAACACCGCGACCGGCGCCTCGTCGGGCGCGGCGCCGGTGGGTCCGCCGGCGTCGTGCATCAGTCGTCGCTGATGTTGCGGAACTCGACGCCGAGCGAGCGCAGCTTGCGGTACAGGTGCGTGCGCTCCATGCCGACGCGCTTGGCGAGCAGGCCCACCTTGCCGTTGCACAGCAGCAGCTGCTGCTGAAGGTAGGTGCGCTCGAACTGCTCGCGCGCCTCGCGCAGCGGCAGCGCGAGCAGGTCCTGCTTGACCAGCGGCTCCTCGGGCGGCGCCTGCACCGCGAGCTCGCGCTCGACCTCCTCGAGGCCGATCTCGTCGGCGCCGCCCTTCAACAGCAGGCGGTGCACGAGATTGCGCATCTCGCGGATGTTGCCGGGCCACGGGTAGTTGCGCAGCCGGTTCTGCGCCGCGACGCTGTACCTGCGAAACGGCAACCCCTCGGCGTCGACCAGCCGGTCGACGTAGTAGCGCAGCAGCTCCGGCACGTCCTCGGCGTAGTCGCGCAGCGGCGGCACGCGGAAGATCACCGTGTTCAGCTGCGCGAGCAGGTCGCGGCGGAACTCGCCGGCCGCGGCGCGCCGCTCGATGCCGGGCTCGGCCGACGCGAACACGCGCGCGGTAAACGGTACCGGCTCGCTGGCGCCGACCCGGTACAGTTGTCCGGTTTCGAGGACACCGAGCAGCAGCCGCTGCGCGGCCGCCGGCAGGTCCTCGATGCCGCTGATGAACAGCGTGCCGCCGGCGGCCTGCTCGAGCAGGCCCGGCTTGACGCCGCCGGCCTCCTGCACGCCGAGCAGCGGCGGCTCGGGGTCGGTCTCGCGCACGGTGCTCGACACCAGCGTCACCAGCGGCTCGCCGGCGCCCGCCGCCGATTCGTGCAGGTAGCGCGCGAACGCCTCGCGGCCGCTGCCCGGCTCGCCGACGAACAGCACGCGGTTGCTGCGCGCGAGCCGCGCGAGCTCGGTGCGCAGCTGACGCATCACCGGGCTCTTGCCGACCGGCACCATCAGCGGCGGCACGCCGAGGCGCGCGCCGCCGCGGCGGCGCCGGCCCGCATCGAGCGCGCGCTCGACGGTGCGCAGCAGCTTGGCGAGCGACAGCGGCTTCTCGACGAAATCGAACGCACCGAGCCGGGTCGCCTCGACCGCGGTCTCGACGGTGCCGTGGCCCGACATCATGACGACCGGGCAGCTCTCGCCGCCCTGCGTCGACCACTCGCGCAGCAGTGTGATGCCGTCGACGTCCGGCATCCAGATGTCGAGCAGCACGAGATCCGGCACGCGGTTGGCGCGCGAGGCGCGCGCTTCGCTCGCGTTCGCGGCCGCGTCGACCTCGTAGCCCTCCTCGGACAGGATTTCGGTCAGCAGACTCCGGATGTCGGATTCGTCGTCCACCACCAGAATGTGCGCAGCGCTCATGCCCGCTCCCTTCGCAGTTCACCGCGACGCTCGCGGCCCGCCTGGGCCCGCGCCGCGTCGTTCAACGGCAGGGTCACGCGTACGCGCGCCCCGCCCTCCGCCGGATTGTCCAGCTCGACGTGGCCGCCGTGCTCCTCGGCGATGCGCCGCACGATGGCCAGCCCGAGCCCCGTCCCCCGCGCCTTGCTGGTCACGTAGGGATCGAATGCACGGTCGATGATATCGGGCCGGAAGCCCGGCCCGTTGTCACTGACCTCGATCGTCGCCACCGGCACGCCGCCGGACGTACCGGCCGCGCTCGCCACGCGGATCTGCGCACCGGCCTGCCCGTCGAGCGCCTCGAACGCGTTCGCCAGCAGGTTGTTCAGGATCTGGCGCACGCGCCCCCGGTCCGCCTCGAGCGTCACGACCTCCTCACCGGGATCGACCTGCAATGCAACACCGGCATTCTGCGCACGATACAGGTCCGCCACCTCCGTGACGAGTTGATTGAGCGCGAAGCGCGCCAGGGTCATGTCGGGGGTGCGCGCGTACTCGCTGAACGCGTTGACCATCTGCTTCATCGCCTCGACCTGCTGCACGATCGTGTGCGTCGAGCGCTCGAGCACCGCGGCATCCGCCGGGTTCATCTGCGCGAGGAAGCGGCGGCGCATGCGCTCGGCCGACAGCTGGATCGGCGTCAGCGGATTCTTGATCTCGTGCGCGAGGCGGCGCGCGACCTCGCCCCAGGCCGCCTCGCGCTGCGCGGCGAGCAGCACGGTGATGTCGTCGAAAACGATCACGTAGCCGGCCTCGTCCTCGCCGCCCGGGAGCGGCGTGCACGCGCACATCAGCACGCGCCGCCCGCTGTCGCCGGGCAGCTCGATCTGCTCGCGCCATTCCTCGCGCCCCTCGGCGGCACGCTCGCGCAACTCCTGCACGAGCTGCGCGACCCGCGGATTGCGCTCGCCGAGCATGGCAAGGTTGTGGCCGGTCTCGGCGGCCAGGTCGACGCCGAGGATCGCGCTCGCCGACTCGTTGGCGATGCGCAGGTTCAGCTCGCGGTCGACCGACAGCACGCCGGCCGACAGCTTCGCGAGGATCACCGCGAGCCGCCCGCGCTCGTGCTCGACCTCGGCGCGGCTGCGGTTTGTCTCCTCGCGCGCGCGGCGCAGCCGGCGCGTCATGTCGTTGAACGACTGCACGAGGAAGCCGAGCTCGTCACGCGACGGCAGCGGCAGGCGCGCGCCGAAGTCGCCCTTGCCGACCGCGCGCGTGCCGGCGATCAGGTCCTGCACCGGGCGCGCGAACCGCCGCGACGAGACGATCGCGCCGTTGATCGCCGTGAGCATCGCGATCAGCAGCACCAGCGTCAGCGTCAGGCGGAAGCTGTATTTCAGCGGCTCGCGCATCGCGGCGAGCTCGCCGTACTGCGAGTAGGAGCGCTGCACGGCCTCGGACAGCGCCGCGAGCTGCGGCGGCACCTCGTAGACCGCGACCACGAAGCGCGGATCGCGCCGCCCCGCGCCGTGGTCCACCGGCGCGGCGATGCGGATGTAGTACTCGCCGTCGGCGCGCGGCTCGAGCGCGACGTACGGGCGGCCCTCCCCCACCTGGCGCGCGATCTCCTCGGTCGGCCGCGCCGGCACGCCCGACAACAGCGCGGCACTGCTCGCCGCGATCAGCCGCGAGTTCGCGCCGAACAGCACGATCTCGAGCGCGCCGCTCGCGCGCCGCTCCTCGTCGATCGCGCCGGCGAGATCGATGTCGGGCAGCCCGGCGAGACGCAATGCGAACGCCTCGGTGCGCCCGGCGTGCTCGCGCAGCCGCAGGTCGACCGCGGCGCGCGACAGGCCGAGCGCATCGGAGAGGCCCTGCTTGATCTCGACCTTGAACCAGCTGTCGATGCCGCGATTCAGGAAGTCGAGCGAGAACAGATACACGATCATCAGCGGCGCGATCACCAGTGCACCGAAGGTCGTGACGCTGCGCACGGTGAGCCGCGAGCCGGGCACGTGGTCGCGGTAATCGCGCGCGAGGCGCGCGAGGCGGCGCACCAGCAGCACGGTGAGCGCGAGCACGCCGATGATGTTGAGCAGCAGGATCCACGGCTGCAGGCGGCCGAACTGCGCCGAGTTCTGCGCGGTCTTCGCCAGCAGGACCAGCGAGGCGGCACCGATCGCGACCCACAGCGCGATCAATGCCGCCGAGCCGAAGCGTTTCAGATGGGCAGGGACCACGAGTACCACTCGCTCGTGCGATGCCAGCTGTCGGTCCAGAACATCAGCACGCGCAGCGTGTCGGGCAGGCGGCCGCGCCGCACGCTCGCGCGCACGCTGACGCGGTAGCGGGCATCGGGCGAGAGCTGCGGCTCGACGAGCACCGGCCAGCCGTCGACGGTGCCGATCGCGGCGAGCGCCTCGTGCAGCGTGGCAAAGCTCTCCTGCGACGTGCCGGCATCGCTGTCGCGCATCACGAAGCGGTTGCTGACCGCGTGGTAGGACAGCTCGCGCCGCCGCGTCACCGAGACGACGTCGCTGTCGAACCAGTAGCGGCGCTCGCGCGCGACCACCGCCTCGAGATCGAACATCAGCGTGACCCCGTCGCCGAGCGCCGCGCGGATGTCGTCGTTCTCCGGGTACTGCACGCGCGCATGCAGCTTGAACACGCCATGGTCGACGTTGACGTAGGCCGAGCGCACCTCGAGCACGCCGTCGAGCGCGTTCGCGAGCACGGCCCCGGCAAAGGCGAGGCCGGCGATCAGGACCACGAGGGCAGGAGTCGGACGCTGTGTCATGTCGGGGCCGCTTTGGTCAGGCAAGCATAATAGAAGCCGTCGGTGGGTGCCCGGACGCCGGGCCACAGCTGCAGCGCCGGGCGCTCCAGCCGCGCCGCGGGCGTCGCGGCGAGGAAGCGCTCGATCACGGCGCCGTTCTCGGCGCCCAGCACCGAGCAGGTCGCGTACACGAGCCGCCCGCCGGGCGCGAGCCGCGCGAAGCACTCGCGCAGGATCGTGCGCTGCAGGCGCGCGAACGCCGGAATGTCCGCCGCGCGGCGCAGCAGCTTGATGTCCGGGTGGCGGCGGATGACCCCGGTGGCCGAGCACGGCGCATCGAGCAGGATGCAGTCGAACGGCGCCTCGCCGGCGAGCGCGTGCGGTTCGCGCAGGTCGAGGCGCGCGAGTCGTGCACGGCGCCCGAGGCGCACGAGATTCTCCTCGACGCGCGCGAGCCGCTGCGCGTCGACGTCGACCGCGAGCAGGTCGATCTCCCCGCCCGCGATCTCGAGCAGGTGGCCGCTCTTGCCGCCGGGCGCCGCGCAGGCATCGAGCACGCGCTCGCCCGCGCGCGGCGCGAGCAGCGCGGCCGCGAGTTGCGCGCCGGCATCCTGCACCGACACCAGACCCGACTCGAAGCCCGGCAGCTCCCCGACCGCGACCGGCGCGTCGAGCACGAGCGCGGCCGGAAAGTCCGCGAGCGGCTGCGCGCCGATGCCGCGCGCGAGGCATGCGGCCTGCGCGTCGGCGACCGTCGTGCGGGCGAGGTCGACGCGCAGCGTCATCGGCGCACGCTCGTTGCCGCCGGCGAGCACGTCGTCGACGCGCTGCGGCTGCTCGCGCGCGAGCTGGTCGGCGAACCAGCGCGGATGCGCGTGACGCACGGCCCGGTCGGCATCGAGCACCGCGAACAGCGCCTCGTGCTCGCGCACGAAGCGGCGCAGCACCGCGTTGACGAAGCCGCTCGCGCGCGCCGCACCGAGCATGCGCGTCGCGTCGACGGCGGCGTCGACGACGCCCTGCGGCGCGTTGCGCGAATAGACGACCTGGTGGGCGGCGGTGACCAGCAACGCATGTACCGTCGGCGCCAGCGCCGCGGCGGGCCGCGTCAGCAGCCGGCCGATCGCGGGCGCGAGCCGCAGATACCAGCGCAGCGTGCCGAGCGTGATCGCGCGGACCGCCGCGCGCTCGGCGCCGCCGGCCGCCGATCCGGTATCGAGCACGTCGTCGGCCGAGCGATGCTCGTGCGCGACGCACGCGACCGCGCGCGCCGCCGCCGCCAGCGCGGCCGTGCCGTTCACCCGAGCACCGCGCCCTCGAGCGCCACGGCTCGCGCGAAATCGAGCGCCGGGACCGGCTTGCGCCCCGGCCGCTGCACGGATTCGAGCGTCAGCACGCCGCTGCCACAAGCGACGCGCAGGCCGGTCGCATCAAGGCCGAGCACCGTGCCCGGCGCGACCCCGGACGCAGCGCCGGGCTCGGTCCCTGCCGCGCCGACGCGCGCGCGCAGCACGCGCAGCTGCTCGCCGCCATGGCGGGTCTCGGCAATCGGCCACGGATGGAAGGCGCGTACCTGCCGGTCGAGCTCGGCGGCACTGCGGTGCCAGTCGATGCGCGCCTCGGACTTATCGATCTTCGGCGCATGGGTCACGCCCTGCGCCGCCTGCGGCACCGCCTGCGCTTCACCCTTCGCAATAGAGTCGAGCACCTCGAGCAGCGCCGCGGCGCCCTCCCCGGCGAGCCGGTCGTGCAGCTCACCGGCGGTCATGCGCGGACCGATCGGCACGCGGCGCACCGCGTAGACCGGGCCGGTATCGAGCCCGGCCTCCATGCGCATGATCGCGACGCCGCTTTCCGCATCGCCGGCGAGGATCGCGCGCTGGATCGGTGCCGCGCCGCGCCAGCGCGGCAGCAGCGACGCGTGCACGTTCACGCAGCCGTGGCGCGGCAGCTCGAGCACGGCCGGCGGCAGCAGCAGTCCGTAGGCGACCACCACCAGCACCTCGGGTTGCCAGGCGAGCAGCGCCGCGCGATCCGCCTCGCCCTTGAGCGAGGCCGGCTGCGCGACCGGCACGCCGAGCGCCTGGGCTTCGAGCTTGACGGGACTGGCGGTCAGCGCGCGGCCGCGCCCGGCGGGGCGGTCGGGCTGGGTCAGCACACCGACCAGCGTATGCCGGCCGGCGAGCGCGCGCAGCGACGGCAGCGCGAACCCCGGCGTTCCGGCGAACGCGACGCGCATGCTCAGGATTCCGCGGTCAGAGCGGCACGCGTGCCGGCAGCGGCGCCGGCGCGGCCGGCGCGGCGGCGCGCGCCTTGCGGTCCTTGTCGAGCTTCTTCCGGATGCGCTCGCGCTTGAGGTCCGACAGATAGTCGACGAACAGCTTGCCGTCGAGATGGTCGATCTCGTGCTGCAGGCACACCGCGAGGATGCCCTCGAGATCCTGTTCGAACTCGATGCCGTGGCGGTCGCGCGCGCGTACCCGCACGCGCGAGGCGCGCTGGACCTCGTCGAAAATGCCCGGCACCGACAGGCAGCCCTCTTCGGTGACTGCGGTGCCGCTCTTCCCGAGGATCTCCGGGTTGACGAACACGTGGCGCTCGTTCCGTTCCTCGGAGATGTCGATCACGATCAGGCGCTGGTGCACGTTCACCTGGGTCGCCGCGAGCCCGATGCCGGGCGCCGCGTACATGGTCTCGAACATGTCGTCGACCAGCCGGCCGAAGGCCTCGTCGAAGACGGTGACGGGTTCGGCGCGGGTGCGCAGCCGGGGATCGGGGTATTCGAGGATCGTGAGCAGGGCCATGGAAACCTTCAATAATGCTGCTAATGTACCGGGCCAGTGCGGTTTCATCGGCCGCGGTCCGGGGGGCGAGGTCGCCCGCGCCCCGTGAACCAGCGCACAAAGTTGACATCGGGCCGTGTGCGCCGGTTCCCGCAGCGATTATAACAGCGGGGTCGCTTGCCCCACCCGGTATAGAGGAGTGAGGGATGGTTTCGAATCAGTCAGTTAGCCCCGCGGCTGTCTGGTCGCGCGTGGCCGTATTCACGTGCGCCGCGCTCGTGGCCGCCTGCCAGACGGCCGACGAGCCGGTGCGGTACGAGGCGCCGCAGCAGGAATACGTCAGCGATGAGCCGTCCGCCGCCGCGGACCAGGAGCTCACCGCGACCGAGGCCGCCACGATTCTGGGCCAGGGGTCCGACTCCTCGCAGGCCCCGGCCGTCACCGCCGATGCCGTGCGCCCCGACGCGCCGAGCCGCTACACCGTCAAGCGTGGCGACACGCTGTGGGACATCTCGAGCCTGTTCCTGCGCGATCCCTGGCTGTGGCCGGAGATCTGGTACGTCAACCCGCAGGTCGAGAACCCGCACCTGATCTATCCCGGCGACGTGCTCGCGCTCGCCTACGGCGCCGACGGCAAGCCGCGCATCATGCTCGAGCAGGGCGGCGCCGCGCGCCTCAATCCGCGCCTGCGCAGTACGCCGGCCGACGGCCCGATCGCGACGATTCCCTATGAAGCGATCGCGGCGTTCCTGTCGCGCCCGTCGCTGCTGTCGGCCGACGAACTCGAGCGTGCGCCGCACGTACTCGCGTTCCGCAACGAACACATGATCGGCGGCACCGGCGAGCAGATCTACGTGCGCAACCTCGACGCCCCGATCGACGCGCGCTTCGCGGTCGTGCATCCGGCAAAGAAGCTGCGCGATCCCGACACCGGCGACGTGCTCGGCTACGAGGGCGTGTACACGGCCACGGCGCGCGTCACGCGCCCGGGCGAGCCGCTCACCGCGACGCTGCTCGACACGACCCGCGAGACGCTCGAGGGCGACGTGCTGATCGCCAACGACGCGAACGCGCCGCTCACCTTCCAGGTGCGCGTGCCGACCGCCGCGGTCGACGGCTCGATCATCTCGGTGCTCGACGACACGACACTGATCGGCACCTACCAGATCATCGCGATCAACCGCGGCACGCGCCACGGGCTCGCGCCGGGACACGTGCTCGCCGTCGACCAGGCGGGCCTCACGGTACGCGACCGCGGCCAGCGCCGCGACACGGCGCTGTCGCGCGGCAGCACGTTCGCGCCGAAGGTGAAGCTGCCCGACGAGCGGGCCGGCACGGCGCTCGTGTTCAAGACCTATGACCGCATGAGCTATGCGATCGTTGTCGGGGCCTCCGACGCGATTCGCGTGGCGGATATCGTTCGCACGCCGTAAGCGGCCCGGCCACGATCGCAGGACCGGGACCGCGCTGAGGCGCTGGCGCGGCTGGGGCGGGGGGCCGACCTGCGGCGCCTCGCTGGCGGGCGCGGCCTCTTCGAGGCCGTCCCCTCGACGCGGCGGTGCCCGGCGATATGGGAGCAGCGGCAGCAGAATCGTAGTGGGCGCCGGGCACTGATCGCCGCGTCGAGGCGCCCGCCTGATGCTTCGGCACCGCAGGTCGGCCCCCCGCCCCAGCCCCACACCTCAGTGAAGTTCGGCCCGCGAGCGCGTCCGCGCCTGCGCCCACCTTTGCGGCCTACCTCGCGCTTGCATCTGCACACGCCCGTGGCCGCGAAGGCGATGACACTTGCGCGCGGCTCGGGCGGCGGCGGTGCGAGTCCGGTGAGGAGCATCAGGAGAGCGCCGAGGTGCGGCGAGCAGCGCGAGGCGCATCGCTGACGGTTCTGCTGCCGCAGTTCCATTTACCGCCTCGCGCCGCCGCGCCGAGGGCACATCGCCGCAGGCGATGCGCTCTCCAGCGACGAGCCGGACTCACACCGCCGCCGCCCGAGTCGCCCGTCCAGTGGCACCTCCTGGCGGCAGCGTGCAGCCGTGACGCTTACGCAGGCACGTCAGGCTGGCGCTCGGGAACAGCAGCCGCAAACGCCGGCAACTCACGCAGCGCCGCATCCACCGCCACCAGCGCAGGCAACGCCGCAAGCTCGCAGCCGAAGCGGCGCGCGTTGTACATCTGCGGCACGAGGAAGATATCGGCGAGCGTGACGCTGTCGCCGAAGCAGTGGCGGCCATCCGCCGAGTGGCGCTGCACCAGCGACTCGAGCGCCGCGAAGCCGCTGCCGATCCAGTGCCGTACCCAGCGTTCGACGGCGGGCTCGGGCTGCGCCAGTTCGCCGCGCAGGTAGTTCAGCACGCGCAGATTGCCGAGCGGGTGGATGTCGCAGGCCACGACCAGCGCCATCGCGCGCACGATCGCGCGCGCCTGCGGCTCGCGCGGCAGCAGCGGCGGTTCGGGCGTGGTCTCCTCGAGGTATTCGATGATCGCGAGCGACTGCGGGATCACCGTACCGTCCACTTCGAGCGCGGGCACGAGCCCCTGGGGATTCAGCGCGAGATACGCCGCGTCGCGCTGCTCGCCGCGCGCGAGATGATGCGCGCGCTGCTCGTAGGCGAGCCCTTTCAGGTTGAGCGCGATGCGGGTGCGGTAGGCGGCGCTGCTGCGGTAATAGCCGTGCAATCTGATCGTCATCGGCGGCTCCCGGCCCGAATCGAAGCGGACGCGCCCGAAACGCGCGCGACCCTGCGCGGGCACGCGCAGTATTCTTCGCTGCGCATGTCCTACGATACCAGCGCCCTCACCCTCGCGCGCTGCCCCGCGCTGACCGCCGAGCAGCTCACCGCGGCAGTCGCGGTCGCGGGCGATTTCGCCGGCGTGCTGCGCCTGCCGGAAGCGCGGCTGCATGACTGCGGCTGGCGCGATGCCGCGCTCGCCTGGGCGAGCGGACCCGGCAGCGCTGGCGAGGGCGCCACCGCCGGCGGGCCCGGCGCCGGCCCGGCCGCGAAGCTCGAAGCCGCCGCGCGCGATGCCGCCTGGCTCGAGCGCAGCGGCACGCAGCTGGTCTCCTGCTTCGACGTGGCCTACCCGCCGCTGCTGCGCGAGTCCGGCCATGCGCCCGCCTTCCTTTATGTACGCGGTGACGCGGGGCTGCTCGCCTCGGCGCAGCTCGCGATCGTCGGCAGCCGCAGCCCGACCGCGGGCGGGCGCGCCGATGCCTTCGAGTTCGCACGCTATCTCGCCGGCGCCGGGCTCACCATCACGAGCGGGCTCGCGCTCGGCATCGATGCCGCGGCCCACCGCGGCGCGTTGGCCGGCGGCGGGCGCACGATCGCGGTCTGCGGTTCGGGGCTCGATCGCGTCTATCCGCGCGAGCACGAGGGGCTCGCCGCCGAGATCGCCGCCAGTGGCGCGCTGGTCTCGGAATTCCCGCCGGGGGTGCCGCCGCTGCGGGGCAATTTCCCGCAGCGCAACCGCGTGATCAGCGGGCTCGCGCTCGGCGTGCTGGTCGTCGAGGCGGCCCGCCAGAGCGGCTCGCTGATCACCGCGAGGCACGCCGGCGAGCAGGGGCGCGAGACCTTCGCGATCCCCGGTTCGATCCACAACCCGCTGTCCCGCGGCTGCCACCAGCTGATCCGCAGCGGGGCCAAGCTGGTCGAGTCCGCCGCCGACATCCTGGACGAGCTCAAAATTCCCTTTTCAATACAATCACTTGAGCTTTCCGGGGCCGCGGCCGGAGAGGCCCCGGGCGAGCCGCCGCCGTTGGACAAGGAATACGAAATCCTGTTAGATGCGCTCGGCTTCGACCCGACGGGCGTCGATACGATCGTCGAGCGGACAGGTTTGCCGGCCGACTCGGTCGCCTCGATGCTCCTGATACTCGAACTCGAAGGTCGCATCGCCCCTCACCCGGGCGGCCGTTACAGCCGCGCACCCAGAAGCAGAGCATGATCACTGGCAGCGTTCTCGACATCCTGATCTACGTCTTCGATCACTACATGCTCGAGGACACCCCCGACGTGCCCGAGCGCGAGGCGCTCGCGCACGACCTCGAGCGCGCCGGCTTCGCCGCGCCGAACGTCGAGCGCGCGCTCGACTGGCTCGCGGACCTCGCCGGCGAGCGCCACCGGCCCGATTTCCCGATCGGCCGGCGCGCGATCCGCGTCTATGCCGACGGCGAGCTGACCCGCATGTCGACCGAGTCGCGCGGCTTCCTGCTGACCCTCGAGCGCACCGGCATCCTGAGCCCGGCGCAGCGCGAGATCGTCATCGACCGCCTGCTCGCGCTCGACACCGACGAGCTGTCGATCGACCAGTTGAAGTGGGTCGTGCTGATGGTGCTGTCGAGCCAGCCCGGCCAGGGCGAGGCCTGCGCGCGCATGGAAGACCTCGTGTTCGATTCCGACGGATCCGCGCCGCATTGAATCTCGTCATCGTCGAATCGCCCGCCAAGGCGCGGACGATCAAGAAATACCTCGGCAAGGACTTCGAGGTGCTCGCGTCCTATGGACACGTGCGCGACCTCGTGCCGAAGGAAGGCGCGGTCGATCCGGACAAGAAGTTCGCGATGCAGTACCGCGTGCTCGAGAAGAACGAGAAGCACGTCGATGCGATCGCGCGCGCGCTGAAGAAGGCCGGCGCCCTGTATCTCGCGACCGACCCCGACCGTGAAGGTGAGGCGATCTCCTGGCACCTGAGCGAGCTGCTGCGCGAGCGCGGCGCGCTCGACGGCAAGGACGTGCACCGCGTCGCGTTCTACGAGGTGACGAAGAACGCGATCCGCCAGGCGATCGAACAGCCGCGCGGGCTGTCGATGGACCTCGTCAACGCGCAGCAGGCGCGGCGCGCGCTCGACTACCTGGTCGGCTTCAACCTCTCGCCGCTGCTGTGGAAGAAAGTGCGCCGCGGCCTGTCGGCCGGGCGGGTGCAGAGCCCCGCGCTGCGCATGATCTGCGAGCGCGAAGAGGAGATCCAGCGCTTCGTCGCGCAGGAATACTGGACGATCGACGCCGAGGGCGAGCACTCGCAGCAGCAGTTCCCGCTGAAGCTGGTCGAGTACGACGGCCGCAAGGTCGAGCAGTTCAGCTTCACCGACGCGGCCGGCGCGCAGGCGGTCGAGCAGGCACTGCGGCGCGCGGCCGGCGCCGACCCGGCCACCGGCCTCGGCGGCACACTGACGATCAGGCGTATCGACCGCAAGCAGCGCCGGCGCAATCCGGCGCCGCCGTTCACGACCTCCACGTTGCAGCAGGAAGCGGCGCGCAAGCTCGGCTTCTCCGCGCAGCGCACGATGCGTCTCGCGCAGCAGCTCTACGAGGGCGTCGACTACGGCGAGGGCAGCGTCGGCCTGATCACCTACATGCGCACCGATTCGGTGTCGCTCGCGGCCGAGGCGGTCAGCGAGATCCGCGCCGTGATCGCGCAGCTCTACGGCAAGGAGGCGGTGGCCGACGAGGTGCGCGTCTACAAGGTCAAATCGCGCAACGCGCAGGAAGCGCACGAAGCGGTGCGGCCGACTTCGGCGGCGATCACGCCGCAGCTGATCGAGGGGCGCATCGATCCCGACCAGTGGAAGCTCTATTCACTGATCTGGAAGCGCGCGGTCGCCTGCCAGATGGCGCACGCGTTGTTCGACACGGTCGCGATCGACATGGCGGCCGGCGCGCACGTGCTGCGCGCGAACGGCTCGACGCTCGTGAAGGCCGGCTACATCGCGGTCTACCAGGAAGGCCGCGACGACGCGGCCGAAGACGACAGCGACCGCGTGCTGCCGCCGATGCAGGAAGGCGACAGCGTGCAGCTCGTCGCGGTGCATCCGGAACAGCATTTCACCGAGCCGCCGCCGCGTTATTCCGAGGCCTCGCTGGTCAAGGCGCTCGAGGAGCACGGCATCGGCCGGCCGTCGACCTACGCGTCGATCATCTCGACGCTGAAGGATCGCGAATACGTCGACATGGACAGCCGGCGCTTCATCCCGACCGACATCGGCAAGATCGTCAACGGTTTCCTGTCGAAGCACTTCCACCGCTACGTCGAATACGGCTTCACCGCCGCGATGGAGGACGAGCTCGACGCGGTGTCGCGCGGCGAGGAAGAGTGGACGGTGCCGCTGAAGAAATTCTGGAAGCCGTTCATCGATCTCGTCGAGTACACCGAGAAGAACGTGTCGCGCGACGAGGTCGCGCAGGCGCGCGAGCTGGGCAAGGACCCGGCGAGCGGCAAGCCGGTGTCGGTGCGCATGGGCCGCTTCGGGCCGTTCGTGCAGATCGGCACCAAGGACGACGCGGACAAGCCGCGCTTCGCCGGCCTGCGTCCCGGCCAGAAGATGGACAAGATCACCTACGAGGAAGCGATGGAGCTGTTCAAGCTGCCGCGCAACCTCGGCACGACCGCCGACGGCGATCCGGTGCAGGCGAACGTCGGCCGCTTCGGGCCCTATGTGAAGTACGGCGCCAAGTACGTCTCGCTCAAGGCCGAGGACGATCCGTACACGATCACGCTCGAGCGCGCGCTCGAGGTGATCGAGGCGAAGAAGATCGCCGACGCGAACCGCATCATCAGCGACTTCGGCGTCGACGACATCCAGGTGCTGAACGGCCGCTACGGACCGTACGTGACCGACAAGAAGAAGAACGCCAGGATCCCGAAGGACCGCGACCCGAAGACGCTGACGCTCGAGGAGTGCCGCGCGCTGCTCGCCGCGGCGCCAGAGCGCGGCGCGCGCTTCGGCCGCGGCCGTGGCCGCGGCGCGCCGAAGAAAGCCGACAAGGCCGCGGCACCGGCGGTCGCGGCACCGGAGCCCGCGAAGAAAAAAGCGCCGGCGAAGAAGACCGCCGCAAAGAAGGCCGCGAAGAAGAAAGTAGCGGCGAAGAAGAAAACGGCCTGAGGCCGCGCGCCGATGAAGTATCGGCACGCCTACCACGCCGGCAACTTCGCCGACCTGCACAAGCACGTCGCCCTGATCGCGCTGCTGCGCCTGCTGCAGCAGAAGGACAAGGGGCTGCTGTTCGTCGATACCCATGCGGGCCGCGGGCGCTACGCGCTCGGCGGCGGCGAGGCTCGCATGACCGGCGAGGCGCTCGCGGGTGCCGGCGCAGTGCTCACGGCGCTGCAGGGCCGGACCGACGTCGAGCCGGAGCTCGCCGATTACGCCGCGGTGATCGCCGGCTGGCGGCGCGCGAGCGGCGCACGCCACGATTATCCCGGCTCGCCGCTGATCGCCGCGCAGTTGCTGCGGCCGCAGGATCGCGGCGTCGCGATCGAGTCGCAGCCGGCCGAATTCGAGGCGCTGCGCAAGGCGCTCGGTCGCGAGGCGCGCGTCACGGCCGAGCACGGCGATGGTTACGCACGATTGCGCGCGCTGCTGCCGCCCGCGACGCGGCGCGGCCTCGTGCTGATCGATCCCCCCTATGAGAACAGCCGCGCCGACTTCCGCGCGGCCACCGCCGCGATGCGCGCGGCGCTCGAGCGCTTCGAGACCTGCGTGATCGCGATCTGGTACCCGGTCAAGGACGCGCGTGACACCGACCGCTGGCTGCAGGAGCTCGCGCGCGAACTCGCGCGACCGGCATGCGCGGCCGAGCTGTGGGTGCATCCGCCCGATTCGCGCGCCGGCCTCAACGGCTCGGGTCTCGTGGTCGTCAATCCGCCGTGGCACTTCGCGCAGCGCTGCGAAATCTGGCAGGCGGCGCTGTGGCCGATGCTGGCTCGCGTCGGCGCCGGCAGCGGCGGCGGCAGTCGCGTGGTCTCGCTGACCGGCGAAAGGCGGTAAGCTCCCGCCTCATGGGGGAGGAAACGCAGGACGGCACGGTCGACCAGTACGGCATCGTCGGCCATCCCGTCGCGCAGAGTCGCTCGCCGTTCATCCACGGCCTGTTCGCGAAGCAGACCGGGCAGCGCATGGCCTACCGGCTCTACGACGTCCCGTCCGACGATTTCCTCGCGCACGTCACCCGATTCTTCTCCGGCGGCGGGTGCGGGCTCAACGTGACGATTCCGCACAAGCCCGCGGCGGCCGCCTTCGCGCACACGCTGACGCCGCGCGCCGAACAGGCGCGCGCGGTCAACACGCTCAAGATGCAGCCCGACGGCACCGTGCTCGGCGACAACACCGACGGCGTCGGCCTGGTGCGCGACCTGACCGGCAATCTCGGCCTCGTCGTCGCGGGGCTGCGCGTGCTGATCCTCGGCGCCGGCGGGGCCACGCGCGGCATCGTCGCGCCGCTGCTCGATCTTGCGCCGGCGGAGCTGCTGATCGCCAACCGCACGCCCGAGCGCGCGCGCATCGTCGCGGCGAGCTTCGCCGACCTCGGGCCGGTGAAGGGCTGCGGCTTCCACGAGCTCGAACCGCGGCCCTGGGACCTCGTGATCAACGCGACCGCGGCGAGCCCGACCGGCGGGCGGCCCGAAGTGTCCCCGGCGATCGTCGCGGCCGGCACGATCTGCTACGACATGGCGTACGGTCAGGAGCTGACTCGCTTCCTGCACTGGGCGCTCGCCGAAGGCGCCGCCGCCGCGCATCTCGGCTGGGGCATGCTGGTCGAGCAGGCCGCCGAGTCGTTCTATCTGTGGCGCGGCGTACGGCCCGAGACGCGGCCGGTGCTGGAAGTCCTCAAGGACTGGCGCACGCCGTCATAGCCCTGCCAGGCGCGCTGCAGGCGGCGCGCCGTCGCGGCATCGAGTTCGCGCAGCGCGTACCACGGGCGCCCGTCCTGCGACTCGAGTTCCTCCCACGACAACGGCACGGCGACGGGCACTCCCGGCCGCCAGCGCGGGCTGAACGCCGCGACCGACGAAGCGCCCCGCGTGTTGCGCAGATAGTCGATGAACACGCGCCCGCGGCGCGCCGCCTCGCCGGTGCGCGCCGTGAACTCGCCGGGCGCGGCGCTCGCGAAATGCCGTGACACCGTGCGCGCGAATTCGAGCGCACGCGGCCAGCGCGGCCGCGGCGGCGTCAGCGGCACGACCACGTGCAGGCCCTTGCCGCCGGTCGCCTTCGCGAACGACTCGAGGCCGAGGCTCGCGAGATGGCGGCGCACCGCGAGGGCCGCATCCCGCACGCGCGACCACGGCAGGCCGGCACCCGGATCGAGATCGAAAGTCAGCCGGTCGGCGACCGAGGTCCACGAGCGTCGCGTGCCCCAGGTGTGCAGTTCGACGACGCCGAGCTGCGCGAGCTGCTGCAGGCCTTCGCGGCTGTTGCAGGTGACGAACGGCGCACGCCGGCCGGCGAGATGGCGCTGGAAGAACGGCGGGCGCTGGCCGGTCACCCGCAGCACCGACAGCGGCCGATCGATCAGGTGAGGCAGCAGCGAGTCGGCGACCGCGTCGAACCATGCGGCCAGCTCGGCCTTGGTGACGCCGTCATCGGGATAGAGCACACGCTCGGGATGCGTCAGCACGGGCCACCCCCGCTTACCTCATCGTCACGAATTCCTCGGCGCTCGTCGGATGGATCGCGACGGTATCGTCGAAATCGCGCTTGGTCGCGCCCATTTTCACCGCGACCGCGAAACCCTGCAGCATCTCGTCGGCGCCCTGACCGATCACGTGCAGGCCGACGATGCGCTCCTCGGCGCCCGCGACGACGAGCTTCATCGAGGCGCGCGGCTTGCGGCTCGTCAGCGCGTGGTACATCGGCACGAAGCCCGAAACATAGGTGCGCACATCCGTCTCGCCGAAACGCTCGCGCGCCTCGGCCTCGGTGAGACCGACCGTGCCGATCGGCGGGTGCGTGAAAATCACGGTCGGTACGTTGTCGTAATCGAGTCGCCGATCGGTCATGCCGCCGTACAGGCGGTCCGACAGCCGCCGCCCCGCCGCGATCGCGACCGGCGTCAGCGCGAAACGCCCGGTCACGTCGCCGATCGCGAAGATGTGCGGCACGTTCGTCTGCTGGAAGGCGTTGGTGCCGATGTAGCCCGAGGCGTCCAGCTGAACGCCCGCACGGTCGAGGCCGAGGTCGTCGACCACCGGTTCGCGGCCCGTCGCCCACAGCACGCGGTCGACCGGCGGCAGCACGCGGCCGTCCTGCAGCGTCAGCGCGAGCGCGCTGCCCTGCCGCGCGAGACTCGCCGATATCGCGCCAGTGACGATCTCGACGCCCGAATCGCGCAGCGCCTGCGTCGCGCCCTCGCCGAGCATCACATCGAAGGCGCGCAGCACGCGGTCGTGGCGGATCGCGAGCGAGACCTGCGAACCGAGGCCGGCGAGGATGCCGGCGAGCTCGACCGCGATATAGCCGCTGCCGACGATCAGCGCGCGCGGCGGCACGGCCTCGAGCTCGAAGAAACCGTCGGAATCGATACACAGCTCGCCGCCCGGTATCTGCGCGCGCTGCGGCCGTCCGCCGGTGGCGATCACGATGCGCCCGGCGGTGATCGCCCTGTCGCCGATGGCGAGTTCGTGCGGACCGGTGAAGCGGGCCTGCCCGCGCACCAGCGCGACGCCGCGTTTGTCGAGATTGGCGGCATAGATGTCGTTCAGGCGCGCGACGTAGGCGTCGCGTTTGCCCTTCAGCGTCGCGAAATCGAGTCCGCGCGCATCGACTGCGAAGCCGTAGTCGGCCGCATCTTCGAGGCCGGCCGCGAGCTCGGCGGCGTTCCACATGACCTTCTTCGGCACGCAGCCGACGTTGACGCAGGTGCCGCCCAGGCGGCCGGATTCGATGACGACGGCGCGGGCGCCGTACTCGGCGGCGCGCTGCGCGCAGGCGAGGCCGCCGCTGCCGCCGCCGATGACCGCAAGATCGTATTTTTCAGGCATTTCTCATTCTACACGCCGGTACAATGGCGGCATGACCAACCCCTTGCTGACCGACCAGTTGCTGCCCCGTTTCGACGCGATCCGCCCCGAGCACGTCGGGCCCGCGATCCGCGGCCTGCTCGACGCCAATCGCGCCCGCATCACCGGGCTCGCGACCGGCGATCCGCCCACGTTCGCGAGCGTCATCGAACCGCTCGAGGAAATGAACCACCGCCTCGCCCGCGCGTGGTCGCCGGTCAGTCACCTGAACGCGGTCGTCAACTCGCCCGGCCTGCGCGAGCAGTTCAACGAGTGCCTGCCGCTGCTGTCCGCCTACCACACCGATCTCGGCCAGAGCGAAGCGCTCTACCGCGCCTGCAGTGCCGTCGCCGAGCGCGAGGCGGCGACGCTCGATCCGGTGCAGCAGCGCGTGATCGAGCACATGCTGCGCGATTTCCGGCTCGCCGGCGTCGCGCTCGATCCTGTGCGCAAGGCGCGCTTCAAGCAGCTGATGCTCGAGCTCGCGACATTGCAGTCGAAGTTCGAGGAGAACGTGCTCGACGCGACCAACGCCTGGACGCGCCACGTCACCGACGCCGCCGAGCTCGCCGGCCTCAACGAGGCGATCGTCGAGCAGGCGCGCCAGCGCGCGCACGAGCGGCGCACCGAAGGCTGGCTGCTCGCGCTCGACCAGCCGACCTACGTGGCGGTCGTGACCGACGCCGAGTCGCGCGCACTGCGCCGCGATTTCTACGAAGCCTGGAGCACGCGCGCCTCCGACCGCGGCCCGCTCGCCGGCCGCTGGGACAACAGCCCGGTCATGGAGGACATCCTGCGCCGACGCCACGAAGCCGCGCAGCTGCTCGGCTTCGACAACTTCGCGGCCTACGCGCTCGCGACCCGCATGGCGAAGAGCGTGCCGGAGGTGATCGACTTCCTGCACCAACTCGCGCGCGCCGCGCGGCCGGCCGCGCAGCGCGAGTTCGCCGAGCTCGAGCAGTTCGCCGGCACGAAGCTCGAGGCCTGGGACGTCGCCTTCTGGTCCGAGCGCCTGCAGCGCAGCCGCTACGCGGTATCGCAGGAGGAACTGCGTCCGTACTTCCCGCTGCCGCGCGTGCTCGCGGGCCTGTTCAAGGTCGCCGAGCGGCTGTTCGGCATCCGCATCGCCGAGCGCCAGGGCGTTGCGGTCTGGCACCCCGACGTGCGCTATTTCGAGATCGCCGGCCCCGGCGGCGACGTCGCCGGCAGCTTCTATCTCGACGCCTACGCGCGCCCGCACAAGCGCAGCGGCGCCTGGATGGACGACTGCGTCGGCCGCAAGGAGACGTCCGGCGGCAAGACGCCGCCGGTCGCCTACCTCGTCTGCAATTTCCTGCCGCCGAGCGGCGCGCAGCCGGCGCTGCTGACCCACGACGACGTCGTCACGCTGTTCCACGAGTTCGGCCACGGCCTGCACCACATGCTGACGCGGGTCGCGTACCCGAGTCTCTCCGGCATCAACGGCGTCGCCTGGGACGCGGTCGAGCTGCCGAGCCAGTTCCTCGAGAACTACGCCTGGAACGAGGCCGTGCTCGGCGAGATTGCGGCGCACTACTCGACCGGCGCGCCGCTGCCGGCCGACACGCGGCGCCAGCTGATCGCGACCCGCAGCTTCCACGCGGGGCTCGCGACGATGCGGCAGGTCGAGTTCTCGCTGTTCGACTTCCGCGTGCACGCCGGCTACGACCCGGCGCGCGGCGGGCGCGTCCTCGAGACGCTGGGCGACGTGCGCCGCGAGTTCGCCGTCGTGCCGGTGCCCGACTGGAACCGCTTCCCGCACAGCTTCGGCCACGTATTCGCCGGCGGCTATGCGGCCGGCTACTACAGCTACAAGTGGGCCGAAGTACTCGCCGCCGATGCCTTCGCCGCGTTCGAGGAGAGCGGCGTGTTCGATCGCACCACCGCGACGCGTTTCCTCGACTCGATCCTCTCGCGTGGCGGCAGCCGCGATCCGCTCGAGGCGTTCATCGAGTTTCGCGGCAGGAAGCCCGACATCGCGCCGCTGCTGCGCCAGCATGGCATCGCGGCGTGACGGCATGAAGGCATGAGGGCCTGAGGCCGATGCGCGCGATCGCGACCTGGAACGTCAATTCGCTGCGCGTGCGCCTGCCGCAGCTCGCCGAATGGCTCGCGGCGAACCCGGTGCACACGATCGCGCTGCAGGAGACCAAGCTCGAGGACGCCGCGTTTCCGCGCGCCGAAATCGAAGCGCTCGGCTACCACGTCGCGGCGAGTGGCCAGCGCACCTACAACGGTGTCGCGATCCTTGCCCGCGCGCCGCTGCACGACGTGCAGGCGGGCATCCCCGGCTTCGACGACCCGCAGCGCCGGGTGCTCGCGGCGACGATCGACGGCGTGCGCGTCGTCAACCTCTACGTGCCGAACGGCCAGTCGGTCGGTTCGGAGAAATACGCCTACAAGCTGCGCTGGCTCGCGGCGCTGCGCGACTGGCTGCGCGAGGAGCTCGCCCGCCATCCGCGGCTGATTGCGCTAGGCGATTTCAACATTGCGCCGGAAGACCGCGACGTGCACGACCCGGCCGCCTGGGCAGGTTCGGTGCACGTCAGCGAACCGGAGCGCGCCGCGCTGCGCGAGCTGCTCGCGCTCGGCCTCGCCGACAGCTTCCGGCTGTTCGAGCAGCCGCCGGGCACCTACAGCTGGTGGGACTACCGCCAGGGCGCGTTCCGCCGCAACAACGGCCTGCGCATCGACCTGCTGCTCGTATCGGATGCACTCGCGAAAGCCTGCTCGCAGTCGGTCATCGACCGTGAACCGCGTCGCGCCGAGCGCCCGTCGGATCACGCACCCGCCATCGCGAGCTTTGACATATAGATAGGGGAAGCCCCGAGTCTGTGCAAAGTGTGCGTTGCGTCGCTGGTTTTTTGTCCAGCCGGTGCCTAGACTCGCCCGAGTCAAACGTCACCTCGACCGATGCAAAACAACAGGCGCAGCGATTTCGACGTGACGAACACCGTGCAGGTCAGTTCGCCCGGCGAAGTATGCGGCGCGGTCAAGAAGCTCTTCACCGCCACCTGGCCCGGCGCCCCGTTCGACGCAGTGGTGCGCGGCTTCGACCGGCTCGAGGAAGTGTTCTCCGGCCGCGATCCCGAATACCACGCGCTCGACACCGTCTACCACGACCTCCAGCACACGCTCGACATCACGCTCGCGATGGCGCGGCTGTGCGCCGGCTATGAGCGCCAGGCGCCGCCGGGCCGCGCGCTCGGCGCCGAGCGCGCGACGATCGGCCTGCTGGTCGCGCTGTTCCACGACGTCGGCTACCTGCGCGAGCGCACCGACACGGTGACGCAGAACGGCGCGGAGCTGACCGCCACGCACGTCGCGCGCGGCGCGCGCTTCCTCGAGAAATACCTGCCGGTGGCCGGCTTCGACGACTGGGTGCCGATCGCCACGCAGATCATCCATTTCACCGGCTACGAAGTGCCGCTCGATTCGATCCAGGTGTTCGACGAGCGCGACCGCAAGCTCGGCCACCTGCTCGGCACCGCCGACATGATCGCGCAGATGGCCGACCGCTGTTACCTCGAGAAATGCCGCGACCGCCTCTACCCCGAGTTCGTGCTCGGCGGCTATGCGCTGCCGCTGTCGACCCAGGGCGGCCGCAACGTCAAGTACGCCTCGGGCCTCGACCTGCTGCGCCAGACGCCGCAGTTCATCGCCGAGACGCGCGCCAGGCGCCTCGACGGCGCCTTCGGCGGTGCCTACCACTACCTCGAAGTGCTGTTCGACGGCGTCAATCCGTACATGGACGCGATCGACCGCAACGTCGTGTTCCTGAAGCAGGTGCTGCGCAGCGAGAGCTGGCGCATGCTGCGGCGGAACCCGCCGGTGTTCGCGGCCGGCGAGGATCCGCTCGGCACCACGCGCGGGCTCGCGATGGGGTATATCCGCCGGGCGTGGAGTCAGTAGTCAGCCCGCCCTGAGTCCCAGGTGCCGCACGAAGGGAAGAGCGATGATCACGTCGACGGTCTTGCGAACCGTCACGCCGCGTGCCCGCAACGAGCGGTAGTTCTCGGCGCTTCGAATGGCCATCCTCTCGCCGAGCATTTCCAGCACCGCCAGTGAAGTCATCAGCTCCCTGGCAGTCTTGTAGTGGGCATCGTTTCTGAAGCCCTGCAGTACTTCGGCCAGGATCAGGTCACCGACGGCCAATAGCTGGACGCCAAGCAGCCCATCCAGGCGTTCGGTCGCCGTTGTCTCCCTGCCATTGAAATAGTCGATCCAGACGCTGGAATCGACGACGATCACCGTCCAAGGCTCCGCGACTCACGCAGATTGCCTTCCCAGACCAGTGCCAAGCTGCTGCCCGGCCGGTCGGCCGGGGCATTGCCGTCGATCGATCGGTGTTTTTCGCCCAGCTATCAACACACGGACAAATTCGCCCAATTTGTCCGGCAGTTGATAGCTGCCGCGCGGCGAGGGAATTCTCCGGCGTTGCGCAAGCTCCGGCGTCGTGCAAGCTCCGGCGCGGCGCAGGGCCCGCACCGACGCGGTGCGCCGCTACTCTTCTTCCACGTACCTCGCCCGGATCTCGCCGATCCGCTCGAGCACCCGCGCCTTGCCCTCGATCACCGCGCCCTCGTTCGCCGCGCCCTCGATCGCCTCGCGCATCACCTCGACAGTGAGCGCCGCGACGGCCGGCCGGGCCACCGCGCCGAAACTGAGGTGCCACGGCTCGGGCTGCACGCCGCCGCGATCGCGCGCGTACGGCCGATAGAAACCGAAACGCGGCAGCGCGCCGGCGAGCCAGTCCTCGAGGCGCGCGAACACGCCGCCCGGCGCGTACTCGGCCGGCACGAGTTGCGGGCGATAGCCGGCCGGCAGCGCCGCGCGATCGATCACGTCGATGTCGCTGCCCCAGTGATGGCGGCTCGCGCCGGGCAGCGCCGACCAGGCGAGGATCGCGTCGATGCGCTCGTCGGCGCCCAGCAGCTCCGCATCGAGCGGCCGGCCCGAGCGGTCGAGCAGCGGCCGCTCGCCGCGGTACTTCTCATTCCAGATCCTGAGCTGACGCTCGAAGTCGCGGAACGCCGAGACCGGCGCGAGCTCGATGCCGGCCTCGGCGCGCGCCGCCGCGACCAGCGCCAGCAGCGGCGCGACGACATCGCGGTGCACGGTGCAGCGCGGCTCGGGCAGCTCCACGACATGGCTGCGCGCGCGGCCGGTCAGCTCGAGCGCATTCATGCGGTCGCGGCGCTCTCCGCGGCGATCCGGTCCATCAGCTCGATGAACACCTGCGGCTCCTGGCCGCCCGAGATCAGCCAGCGCCGATCGAAGACGAACGCAGGCACGCCGCTGATGCCCCAGGACTGCGCCTGCGCCTCGAGCGTGGCGATCTGCCCGTGCAGCGCCGGGTCGCCGAAAGCCGCGCGGGCGGCGCCGGCATCGAGCCCGGCTTCGGTCGCGAGCGCGGCGAGCACGTCGGAATCGCCGATGTCGCGGCCCTCGCTGAAATAGGCCCGCAGCACCCGCTCCTTGATGTCGGCCTGCGCGACCGCGCTCGCGCCGCCGGCCCACGCGATCAGCGCATGCGAGCGGCGCGTGTTCGGCATGCGGGTGATGCGCTCGAACTGGAAGTCGATGCCGAGCGTCGCGCCGATGTCGCGCAACCGCTGCTGCGCGTCGCGGAAACGGTCGGCGTTGCCGAATTTTGCCCGCAGGTACTCGGCGCGGTCGGCGCCGCCGGCCGGCAGGTCGGGGTTGAGCTCGAACGGCAGCCAGCGCAGCTCGACCGGCAGGTCGGGCCGTGCGGCCAGCGCCTGCTCGAAACGGCGCTTGCCGACATAACACCAGGGACAGACTGTGTCCGAAAACACCTCGACCAGCACATCGCTCTCCTGCGGCTATTCCATGCGCCTGTCGCGGCCGCCCGACATCCGGCCGGGACACCCCGCATATGCCCGTAGACGGCGCCTGCCCCCGGCAGGGTAAGATAGCCGAGCGCAGTAAATACAAGGGGATATGCGTCCGGGGCGCTCGTCAGTATACCCGGTCGCGCCATCGTGAATCGGGCGAGCCTCAAGCTGAAGTACGTGGTCTTCGCCGTCGTGGCGACGATCGCCGGATCCGTGCTGCTGTCCTCGCTGCTGCTGTGGCATGCGAAGAGCGAGTCGCGCCTGATGGCCGAGATCGCGACCGCGGAATACCGCGAAGCGATCGGCGCCGAGCTGCACGCGCACGCCGGCTCGATCGCATCCCATGTCGCCGACGCCGCCGCGCCCGCACTGGCCGCGCGCGATCGCGCCGCGCTCACCGAACGCCTGGCCGAACGCCTGCAGGTGTTTGCGGCCGATCCGGCCATCGTCTCGATCGAGATCACCGGCGCCGGCGGCGAAACACTTTACCGTTTCGCGCGCGCACCTCAGTTCGACCAACCGCTGATCGAGCGTGACGCCACGCAGCCGATCCGCCCGCTGGTGCCCGGCTATGCCGGCGCGAGCGCGCCGCAGACGCTCGGCAGCGCGCGCGTCGAGCTTGCGACCCACGATACCTCGCCGAGCAACGTCGGCGCACCGCTCACCGCGGCGAGCCGCGCGATGCTCAATCGTGCGCTCGCGATACTCGGCGCCGTGCTGCTGTTCGGCCTCGTCAGCGCGGTGGCCGTCGCACTGTGGGCCGCGCGCGGCATCGAGCGGCCGATCCACGCGCTGATCCGTTCGGCCGACCGCATCGGCCAGGGCGACCTGTCGCGCCCGACCGATATCGCGCGCCGCGACGAGATCGGCGAGCTACAGCAGGCGCTCGAGCGCATGCGCCACAAGCTGCGCCAGACGACGATCACCAAGAACTACCTGAACAGCGTGCTCACCGGCATGACCGACGCGGTGTTCGTCACCTCGCCCGACGGGCTGATCCGCGTCGCGAATCTCGCCGCGCAGCGCCTGCTCGGCTACGGTGAGGACGAGCTGAACGGCCGCAGCATCGTCTCGCTGCTCGACGGCCCCGACCGCGACAGCTTCGACGTGCTGCAGGCGTCGAACGAGACGCGCGAAGCCGTGGTGCGCACCCGCAAGGGCCAGACGATTCCAGTGTCGCTGACCGGCTCGGCAATCGCGACCGACGACCCGCAGTTCCAGGGCTGCATCTTCGTCGCGCGCAACATCACCGACAGGAAGCGCGCCGAGCGGCGCATCCGCTACCTCGCACGCTACGACGCGCTGACCAAGGTGCCGAACCGGATGCAGTTCCAGCACCTGCTGCAGCAGGCGATCGCGCGCTCGCTGCGCAACCGCCAGATCGTCGCGCTGCTGTACCTCGACGTCGATCACTTCAAGGAAGTCAACGACACCTTCGGCCACGCCGCCGGCGACCGCACGCTCGAGATCCTGACCGAACGCCTGAATCGCGTGCTGCCCAAGGACTCGGTGGTCGGCCGCCTCGCCGGTGACGAGTTCGCGGTGATGATCGACTCGCTCGCCGGCGACACCGATCATCGCGGGCCGATCGGCCAGCTCGCGCGCTCGATCCTCGCCGAGACCGGCAAGGTCTTCCAGCTCGGCCAGCACGAGGTGTTCCTGACGACCAGCATCGGTATCGCATTCTGCCCGCGCGATGCGGAGAACGTGATCGACCTGATCCGTAACGCCGACGCCGCGATGTACTACTCGAAGCAGAACGGCGGCAACACCTTCGCGTTCTACGCGCCGGAGATGAACGCCGCGTCGGTCGAGCGGCTGATGCTCAAGAGCAAGCTGCGGCGCGCGCTCGAGCGCGACGAGCTGATCGTCAACTACCAGCCGAAGGTCGACCTGCGCTCCGGGCGGATCGTCGGCGCCGAGGGCCTGCTGCGCTGGCGCCTGCCGGGCTACGGCGACATTCCGCCGAGCCAGTTCATTCCGCTCGCCGAGGAATCGAACCTGATCCTCGAGATCGGCGAGTGGGTGCTGAACCGCGTGTGCCTCGATTACCGCACGCTGCGCCGCGAAGTCGCCGACCCGGGCCGCATCTCGCTGAACCTCTCCCTGAAGCAGCTGCGCCAGGCCTCGTTCATCGTGCGCTGCCGCTCGGTGTTCCGCCGCCACGGCGTCTCGCCGGCCGCGTTCGAACTCGAGATCACCGAGTCGACGCTGATGGCCGACGCCAAGCGCACCGTGCACCTGCTCGGCGAGCTGCATGCGATGGGCCTGCACCTGTCGATCGACGATTTCGGCACCGGCTACTCCTCGCTGTCTGCGCTGCAGCAGTTCCCGATCGGCACGCTCAAGATCGACCAGTCCTTCGTGCAGAACGTCACCGACGACCCGGGCGACGCGACCATCGTGCGCACGATCATCGACATGGGCCGCAGCCTCGGCATGGACGTGATCGCCGAGGGCGTCGAGACGGCGCGCCAGCTCGCTTTCCTGCGCGACCACCGCTGCGACTACGGCCAGGGCCGCCTGTTCGGCGACACGCTGCCGCTCGAGGAACTGCTCGCGCTGCTCGTCACGCAGCAGAACGGCATCGCGCCGTTTGCGCCGCTGCTGCCTCCCGCGGCGGGTACCGCGGGCCTGAGCGCCTGACCCGCACGCCTTCGCGATGCTGACGCTACGCGACGTTCGTTTGCGCCGCGGCCCCCGTATCCTGTTCGAGCAGGCTTCGGTCGGCGTGTTCCGCGGCGACAAGGTTGGCATCGTCGGCAGGAACGGCTCCGGAAAATCGAGCCTTCTCGCACTGATCCGCGGCGAACTCGCGCCGGACCTCGGCGACTACGACGCACCGACAGACCTCTGCATCGCGGTCGTCGAGCAGTCGGTGCCCGACTCCGCGCAGAGCGTGATCGAGTACGTGCGCGAGGGTGACGCCGAGCTGATCCGCATCGAGCAGGCGATCGCCGCCGCGCACGCGGCCGGCGACGGCCACCGCGAGGCGCAGCGGCACGCCGACTACGACGCCGCGGGCGGCTACGGCGCGCGCAGCCGCGCGGCGGCGCTCGCGACCGGGCTCGGCTTCGACACCGCGGAGCTCGAGCGACCGCTGCACGAATTCTCCGGCGGGCTGCGCATGCGCGCAGCGCTCGCGCGCGCGCTGATGCGCCGTTCCGACGTGCTGCTGCTCGACGAACCGACCAACCACCTCGACCTCGACGCCGTGCTGTGGCTCGAGGGCTGGCTGCGCGCGTACCGCGGCACGCTGCTCGTGGTCTCGCACGATCGAGAATTCCTCGACGGCATCGTCTCGCGCACCCTGCACATCGAGAACGGCCGCCTGACCGCCTACAGCGGCAACTACTCGGCGTTCGAGCGCCAGTGGGCCGCCGCACGCGAGCGCAACGCCGCGCTCGCCGAGAGCCAGCGGCGCGAGATCGCGCACGTCGAGAGCTTCGTCGAACGCTTCCGCGCCAAGGCGAGCAAGGCGCGCCAGGTGCAGAGCCGCATCAAGTGGCTCACCCGGCTGCCCGCGATCATCGAGGCGCAGGGCGAGGAATCCTTCGCGTGGCAGTTCCCCGAGCCGACGAAACTGCCGCGCCCGCTGGTCGCGCTCGACGCGATCAGCAGCGGCTACGGCAGTCGTGTCGTGTTCGCCGGCGCGAGCCTGTCGATCTCGCCCGGCGATCGCATCGGCGTGCTCGGCAGGAACGGCGCGGGCAAGTCGACGCTGATGCGCACCGTGGCCGGCAGCCTGCCGCCGCTCGCCGGCGAGCGCGTCGCCGCACCCGATCTCGAGGTCGGTTTCTTTGCCCAACTCGAGGTCGAGCAGCTCGATGCATCGAGCTGCTCGATCGAGGCGCTCGGCCGGGGCGGTGGCCCGCGGCTCGCCGGCTGGACCGTGCAGCAGAAGCGCGATCATCTCGGCCGATTCGGTTTCCGTGGCGAGCGCGTCTTCGAGCCCGTGCGCAATTTCTCGGGCGGCGAGCGGGCACGGCTGACGCTCGCGATCATGGTCGCGCGGCGGCCGAACCTGCTGCTGCTCGACGAGCCCACCAATCATCTCGATTTCGAGATGCGCAGCGCACTGCTGCTCGCGCTGCAGGACTACGCTGGCGCCGTGCTGATCGTCTCCCACGACCGCTCGCTGCTGCGTGGCGCCTGCGACCAATTCATGGTCGTCGGCGGCGGCGCCGTGCGGCCCTTCGACGGGGATCTCGAGGACTACGCCGCGTGGCTCGCGAAGGGCGCGCCGGAGCCGAGCGCGGCGACGGGAGACTCGCATCCGACAGCGACCGAGGAGACGGTGCGACCGCTCGCGCGCGCGCCTAGGCAATCGACCGCGCAGCCAGCCGTAAACCGGCGCGATGCCCGGCGCCGCGAGGCCGCCGCCCGCAACCGCCTGTCACCGCTGCGTGCCGAGCTGCGCGCGATCGAAGCCGAGCTCGCGACGCTCACCGCGAAGCGCGGCGAACTCGAACGCGCGCTCGCCGATCCCGCGAACTTCGAACTCGCCGCCGAGTTCGGCCAGCTCACGGCGCACACCTCGGCGCTCGAGGACCGCTGGCTCGCGCTCAGCGAGGAAATCGATGCCGCGCAGCGCGCGTAAGCGGGTCCTGCGCTGGATCGGCGGCGCACTGCTCGGCGCATGGCTCGGCGTCATCGCCTGGCAGACGCTCAAACCACTGCCGCCCGGCGTCGTCGTCGAGAGCGGCTGGACCGCGCTGCACGACGGCGACGCGCAGTTCCTGCGCGACATCACCGCCGCCGACGCCTACGGCCATCCGCTCGTCGACCAGCAGATCTTCGACGCCGCGTTCGCACTGATCGCCGAGGCGCAGCACTTCATCGTGCTCGACATGTTCCTGTTCAACGCGCATCGCGGCGCCGGCGCAGCCGCGCCGGTGCATCGCGCGCTGTCGAGCGAACTGACCGCCGCACTGCTCGAGCGGCGCAGCACGAGCCCGCAGCTGCGCATCCTCTTTGTGACCGACCCGATCAACGACATCTACGGCGCGATGCCCTCACCCGAGCTCACGGCGCTGCGCGCGGCGGGCGTCGAAGTCGTCGAAACCGACCTCGACCGGCTGCGCGATTCCAACCCGCTCTATTCCGCGTTCTGGCGCCTCGCGATTGCATGGTGGGCGCACGGCGCGCCCGGCGACTGGCCGAACCCGTTCGATTCGGGCGCGCACGGCGTATCGTTCGGCACCTGGGCGCGGCTCGTGAACTTCAAGGCGAATCACCGCAAGGTGCTGATCGTCGACCGCGACGACGGCACGCTCGCCGGCCTCGTCACATCGGCCAATCCGCACGACGCCAGCAGCCTGCACTCGAACGTCGGGTTGCGCATCCAGGGTGAAGCGCTCGCGCCGCTGCTGGAGAGCGAGCTTGCGATCGCGCGCTTCTCCGGCTGGGTGGGCCCACCGCTACCGCTGCCGTTGTCGCAGGCGGAGGGCCACGCCGACGCGGCGGCCACGACCGGGGATCCGCGGGCCAGCGCAGGCCGCATCCGCATCTACACCGAAGAAGGCATCGCCGATGCCGTCGTCGCTCGCCTCCAAGCCTGCGCAGCCGGCGACGCCATCGACATCGCGATGTTCTATCTCTCGGACCGCCCCGTGCTGCGCGCACTGCGCGACGCGGCGGCCCGTGGTGCGTCCGTGCGCGTACTGCTCGACCCGAACAAGGACGCCTTCGGCCGCCAGAAATCGGGTATCCCGAACCGCCCGGTCGCGACCGAACTCGTCAGCGCGACCGACGGCGCGATCCGCGTGCGCTGGTACCGCACCCACGGCGAGCAGTTCCACGTCAAGCTGCTCGCGATCCGTGGCCGCGACAGCTTCTGGGCGACGCTCGGCTCGGCGAACTTTACGCGCCGGAACATCCGCGACTACAACCTCGAGGCGAACGTGGCGGTCGAAACGCCGCGCGACTCGCCGCTCGAGCAGGCGATCGAGGAATGGTTCGACGGGTTGTGGAGCAACCGCGCACCTGCGGGTGTGGAATACACGGCTGAGTACGGTGCGTATGCCGATCCCGGGCAGCTCAATTACTGGGGGTATCGGGTGATGGAGGCTACCGGGTTGTCGACGTTCTGACGATTCCCACGGTAGGCGCGAACTGTAGCGGAGCGCTTCGACAAGCTATTCCGGCGCAAGCACAAGCGAAATGCGTGTTGCCGGGGACCCTCTGGTGAGTAGAATCAATTGATAAGAAACGCTTGCTAAGCGGGTGACATATAAATGGGGCCAGTCCCCTACCTGCCTAGTGTTGCGTTCCGCCGATAACTTTACACAGTCGCTCGATCTTGGCGAGGATCGATTCCGCGGTGGCAGTCCACACGAACGGACGTGCGGTGAGGTTGTAGTGCTCGGTGTAGCGTTTGATGCGCCCGACAAGATCCGGCACGCTCTGGAAGGAGCCGCGGCGGATGGCCTGCTGGGTGATCAGGCCGAACCAGCGCTCGACCTGATTGAGCCAGGACGCGTAGGTCGGTGTGTAATGCAGGTGATATCGCGGACGTCGTGCCAACCAGGCACGCACCTTGGGGTGCTTGTGCGTGGCGTAGTTGTCGCAGATCAGGTGCACGTCGAGGTCGGTGGGCACGTTCTGGTCGATGTGCTTGAGGAAGGCGAGGAACTCCTGGTGCCGATGCCGAGGCTTGCACTGCGCGATGACTTCGCCATTGGCGACATCGAGCGCGGCAAACAGCGTGGTCGTGCCGTGACGCTTGTAATCGTGCGTGATGCCCTCGACGTAGCCGAGCCCCATCGGCAGCACCGGCTGCGTGCGTTCGAGTGCCTGGCACTGGCTTTTCTCATCGACGCACAGCACCAAGGCGTTCTCGGGCGGCGACAGATACAACCCGACGATGTCGCGCACCTTCTCGACAAAGAACGGGTCGTTCGACAACTTGAAGCTCTTCGACCGATGCGGCTGCAAGCCAAAGAGGCTGATGTAGCGATGCACCGAGGTGGGCGACAGTTCCGTCGCGGCCGCCAGCGAGCGCACACTCCAGTGTGTGCGTCCTTCGGGCTTGCCGTTGAGCGCAGTGCTGACCAGCTCGGCGACCCGCTCGTCATCGATGCTGCGTGGGCGCCCGGGGCGCAGTTCCGTGTGCAGCCCGGCGAGGCCCGCCTCGCGCCAGCGCCGGCACCACAAGTACACCGTCGGTCGGCTGATCCGATGCTGGCGCGCCAGTTCACTGCTGCCGACGCCGTCGGCCGAACCGAGCACGATTTGCACGCGCCGCACCAGACCGTGCGGCATCGAGCGCGAGCGCGCAATCGATTCAAGTTGCTGGCGCTCTTCGCGCGTCAGGATCACTGCGCTGTTCGATCGAGCCATGGCCGAGAACTCCGTTGCCCAAGGATAAAGCTTGGACAGCGCCCAGCGCGTAAAGTTACTTACAGAACGCTACACTAGCGGCCATTTTTATGCCCGTCAGTTACGCGATGCTCCTGGATGGCGGCTTCCTGAGGCACAAGCTGTCGGTCTGAAGCAGACACGCCCCGCAGCCTAATGCCGCTTCGCCGCGGAACTCATCAGACTGAGGATCGCCTCGTAGACTTGGTCAAACTGCTTCTGCGTCTTGGCATCGAGGCTGACCAGCGAACTGCGGAGCGACCGCAATTCCTGGGCAAGCTCCGTGTGGGTATGCAGCAATTCACGCATCTTTGCGAATGCCCTGACCACATAGACACTCATTTGCACCGCACGGGGACTGCTCAGCACGGTCGCCATCATAATGGCCCCATGTTCGGTGAAACCGATCGGCGGCTTGCGCCTTCCGCCCCAACTTGATGTTGCATTCTGCAACATCAAGTTGCGCAGATCAGCCAATGGTATCTCGAAGGCAAAATCCGCCGGGAACCGCGCGCGATTGCGGCGGAACTGTTGATTCAGGCGCGCGGTCGTGACTCCGTAGATGGCTGCCAGATCGACATCCAGCATCACGCGTTGGCCATGCCTTTCGAAGATGCGGCTGGCGATCTCGAGTGGTGACTGATCAACGACCTTGCCCACTTCACCATCATCGTGCGTGACCCGACATGAAGGCGACGCGCATTTCCACCCGATATGCCCAGATATGGGCTGCACCGACATCGCGGTGAAGCCCCGGGCTCAATCCTCATCGTCGGGATCTTCATCATCATCCTCGCCCCCGTCCTCGTCCAGCGAGTCCAGATACTCCCGGCGCACGGCGGCGAGACTCTTGCGCGGCGAGACTTGCACGAGAAAGAACCACCAACCATTCATCGGATGCCCGACAAGGTGCGCGGCTGCCAGCGATGGGCTGTCGAAGATCTGATTCTCTACTTCGACCCTGCCATCGGGCAGGACGGTGCCAGTGCGACCGGAAAACTGCTTGCGCCGTGGAATCAGCACTGTTCCAGGCTGAAGCGCATTCGCGGCGATGAGATCCGCAAGTTTCGGCCGCCTGCGCCTCATTGGCGCACGCTCCGTGGCAAAGCCCGACTTGTGACCAGCCGGAACCGGCCAGATGCGAAGGATCGTGGAAATGATGTACTCCGTCCGCTCGGCGATCTGTGTCTCGCTCCACGAAGGCTCACCGCGTTTCAGTACATCGCGATTGAGCAGCAGAACATCGTTACCTTCCAGACCGCTGCGCTTTCCGCCTGGTCCCGCCCACGGCCCGTTGGAAACACGGGAGTTCAGCCGGCCGGTCAGCAGCGTGAGATTCCCCAGTGTGTGAATGAGCTTGTCCCGCTCTTCTTCCGTGTGCCCGTCCGGCATCAGCGGCCAGCGAGATTGCCACTTCCGGGGCATCACATGCTCGATGGCCAAAGTCGATCTGGCGACGCGCTCGCCGCCCATTGCCACCTGACCCGGCTGCCAACCGCGCATGCGATCCTCGACGGCTTCCAGCAACATCCGCAACCGGCCGCGGCCAATGCGGCGATACGCCTGTAGCAGAGTCAGCTCGCCGCGCAGTTCGGCATCATCCGGCCAGTATCGATTGGCGCCGCTCTGGCCGGCGAAGAACTTCTCGATCTCATCACCTGCGGAGTTCCGGCCCGTGCGCTGTATCAGCGCGATCAGCTCTGCCACGACCTGGCTGTAGGACTTCGTCGTGGCGCGAACCAGCATTCGACGCACCATCCAGCTCTCGACCACATCGAGTGCCTTGGCAATTTGTGACTCTGGGATCGGCGCTTCCTGAGGATCCAGCAGGCACAGCACCAATGGCTTGATGACTTCACTTTCCAGCACACTGGTTCGATACCCGAATAATCCCAGCCGTTCGATATGGCCTGTACGAACACTCGCCGCTTCGATGAAGCTGCGGTACACATTGGACGCCTTGCTCAGGTGCTGGATCAGCGCCGTCATCGGCTGCCCGGACTCATGGACCGAATAGCGCTTGAAGCGATCGAAGACCTCCCGCGCCACAACCTCTTCACCAGTACGAGCCACCAACCAGTGATTGAGGAAGAGCGAGGAGCGCGGCGTGCGTACGCGGCCAACGCTGAGTTCGGCCTCCCAGAAGGCAGTTTCGAACTCCTTCCAGTACTTCTCGTAGAGCGATTCGACATCCGCGCCCTCTTCCATCAGGCGCTGGAAGATGAAATTCTTGATGAGGTCTGCGGCCGTGAGTTGCGCGCCGCGCGCGTTTAGCGTTTCGAAGATTTCCTGGGCGTTCTCATCGACGGTGAGATCGATGACCACCAGTTGCAGCAATTCGCGGGCGGCGGTTTCGATCACGGCTGCGCGCTGCTGTATGGCATCCGGACCCTTCTCCTGCAGCCACTGGGCGGCGGACTCGCTGAAATAGCGGTGAGCCTCCTGCATACGCTCGCCCGGGAACGCCAGCGTGCTGTAGTCGATGGGCGGGGTGGCGCTCATCACGGCATTAAAGGCAGGCCGGTCACGGTTCGTGGGCCACACCTTGAAGCGGTCTTCAGGCTGGGTGCAGAACGCTTCCGCATTCTCGACGAGTGGCTGGATACGCTGCGCCGGCCCCGCGGCTCCGGCCGCGAGCAATTGCGTGTGCAGCGCATCGAGCAGGAGTTGCAGGGTTGTCAGGCGTTGCTGTCCATCGATGATCGTTCGCTCCTGCATCCGGCCGACCGGATTCTGGACCTGCTGCAACACCACGGCGCCGAGGAAGTGAGGTGGGTGCTTGTCGGCGGGGCGCGCGAGAACGCGCTCGACCACGCGGATGAGATCGTTCCAGAGAGGTTCCCATTGGGTTTCCTCATTCCAGACGTAGGGGCGCTGGAACAGGGGGACGATCAGCCGTTGGGGCTGCATGAATACGAGTTGGGGGGGTTCTGACCTGGGTTTCCATCAATCGCTCGGGTTCGGAGGCTCGGCCTCTTCTTGTCCATTCCTGCGGGGGATTGTCGAGCAATCCCCACCCTTGCACTGTGAAACGTTTCGCCAACCAGATCAACGCCTTGTGACCTGAGCGGCAGCCTTTCTCCCGCCCCTCGCCCACGATCGCCCCATGGCGACCTTCCTCTCCAGCCCCCTCTCGGCTGGCGCCCGTGCCTCCAACGGCGAACGCCGCCTGGCCACGCGCTTCGCCGAGCTCCTGGAAGACGACTATCTCTGCTGGTACGACGTCCCCGTCGGCCCGCAGTACCAGCACCCGGACTTCGTGCTGCTCCATCCCGCCCGCGGCCTGCTCGTGCTGGAGGTGAAGGACTGGAGCCTCGAGTCCATCGTCGATGCGAATCCCGAATCCTTCACGGTGGCGTTCGGCACCGGCCACAAGGTGCAGTCGAACCCCCTCGAGCAGGCGCGGCAGTACGCGCACGCCATCGTTCGCGTGCTCGAGGCCGATCCGCTGCTCGCAAATCCGGTCGGCGATGACTATGCAGGCAAGCTGAACTTTCCCTGGGCGTACGGCGTCGTGCTCACGGGCATCACGCGGCGGCAGTTCGAGCCATCTGAGCTCTCGTCGATCCTTCGCTCGCACCTGGTGCTCTGCAAGGACGAGATGACCGAGTCCGCCGAAGCCGAGTCCTTCCAGAAACGACTGTGGGACATGTTCAACGTGCGCTTCGCCAGCCGCCTCACGCTGCCGCAGGTGGATCGCATCCGCGCGCGCCTCTTTCCAGAACTGCGCGTCAGCCAGCGCAGCCTGCTTGATGATTCCGTCGTGCCGGACCTGCGCGTGATGGACCTGCAGCAGGAGGCGATCGCTCGCAGCCTTGGCGAGGGCCATCGCGTCATCCACGGTGTGGCAGGTTCGGGCAAGACGCTGATCCTGGCTTACCGCGCGCAGTTCCTCGCGCGCACGCTGGCGAAGCCCATCCTCGTGCTCGTCTTCAACAAGGCGCTGGCCGTTTGGCTCGCGCACCAGATGGCGGAGCGTGGGCTTCGCGACAGCGTGCATATCCGCACCTTCCACGCTTGGTGCAAGGCGCAGCTGAAGCTCTACCACGTTCCGGAACCCGCGGGCACGGGCCAGCAGTTCTACGATGCGATGGTGGGCGCCGTCATCCGCGCGGTGGACCGAGGACAGATCCCGCGTGCGCAATACGGCGCCGTGCTCATCGACGAAGGGCACGACTTCAATCCCGACTGGTTGCGACTCGCGGTGCAGATGCTCGATCCGGAGAGCAACTCGCTGTTGCTGCTCTATGACGATGCGCAGTCGATCTATGCAGCCAATCGGCCGAAATCTTTTTCGTTCCGCAGCGTCGGCATCTCGGCGGTGGGGCGCACGAAGATCCTGCGGCGCAACTACCGCAATACTGACGAGATACTCGCCTGCGCCAGCGCCTTCGCACGCGACCTGCTTTCGCCGAAGGATGCGGATGAGGACGGCGTACCGCTGGTGTCACCGGAACCCGGCGGGCGCAAAGGTGCGCGGCCGCGCTTCTATGACGCGCGATCCGTGAGGGAGGAGGCCGCCTGCATCACGCAGGAGCTGCAACAACTACACGATCGTGGCGTGCCCTGGAAAGAGATGGGCGTGGTGTACACGGCGCCGTTCGTGGCGGAGGAGCTGTGCAGGGAGTTCACGGAGGCCAGACTGCCCTTCGAATGGCTGAAGGAGCAGTTCGATCCCGCGCGAGACTGCGTACGGGTGATGACGGCGCAAAGCAGCAAGGGGTTGCAGTACCAGGTGGTCGCCGTGGCGGGAGCGGGATTCATGCCGTATCGGGACGAAACCGAAGAGGCCCGGCTGCTCTATGTGGCGATGACCAGGGCGACGGACGAGCTGGTGATCACCAGCAGCAAGCGGAGCACGTTCAGTCAGAGGCTGAAGGAATTGTGTGATCTGATGGCGGCGTAGACCTCGACTGCCCACCCTTTGAGAGCCACCAGTGCGCGGCACCAATCCACCAGCGCCAATAGTAGGCGAAGATCCCGGGCGCCACGCTCGTCGCAGACGTGGCGCACGAAGCGCGCCGCGAGCGCGCCGAGTTCGGCGTGCACGTCGCCCAAGATGTCGAGCAATCCGCCGCCTAATGTACCTCCCGCCGCTGCCGGGTCCCCTTGCTCGCCAGCGAGAACCGCGGCTCGACCGCGGCGAGCTCCCCGGTCACGAGCTGCGCGACATACCGCCCGACCGCCGGGCCGTGCTTGAAGCCGTGCCCTGAGCCGCCACCGACGAGCCACACGTTCTCGAACTGCGGATGGCGGTCGATGAGAAAGTCGCCGTTCTCGCTGTTCTCGTACTGGCACACGCGCGTCTCGACGAGCGGCTGCTGCGTGAGCGCGGGGAAGCGCCGCGCGAGATAGCGGCGCACGTCGGCCTCGCCTTCGCGGCTCGCGCGCCGCTCGCCGGTGTCCGGGTCGAACGCCGCGCCGTGCGTGTCGTTCGCGATCTTGAAGCCGCGGTTCTCGAGGTCGGGCATGCCGTAGTACATGTCGCCCGCCGAGAATTCGGCCCAGCCCGGGAGATGTCGCGCGCCGTAGCGGTCGTCGCCCGCGGGCGGGGCGAAGAAGAACACTTCCTGGCGCGTCGGGAAAATGCGCGTCGCGAGGAGATCCGGAAACAGCTTCGGCAGCCACGGGCCGCAGGCGAACACGAGCTGCCGGGCAGTGACCCGCTCGCCGCTGCTCGTGCGCACGCTCGCGAGCACCTCGCCCGCGGCTGCGGCCTCGGCGCGCGACCCGGCGGCGGGCGCGGCTAACGCTCCCGGC
>JAHCAN010000003.1 GCA_019634915.1 Steroidobacteraceae bacterium
TGCAGATCAAGCCGCTGCTCGCCGGCCTCGGCATCGGCGGCATCGCGATCGCGCTCGCCGTGCAGACCGTGCTCGGCGACCTGTTCGCCTCGCTGTCGATCACGCTCGACAAGCCGTTCGAGATCGGCGACTCACTGGTCGTCGAGGACGCGTCCGGCACCGTCGAGCGCATCGGCATCAAGAGCACGCGGCTGCGCAGCGTGAACGGCGAGCAGATCATCATCGCCAACGCCGACCTGCTGAAATCGCGCGTGCGCAACTACAAGCGTATGCGCGAACGGCGCTATGTGTTCACGGTCGGCGTCACCTACGAGACCCCGCGCGAGCGGCTGGCGGAGATCCCGTCGATCATCGAGGCGGCGGTGCGCGCGCAGCCGAAGACGCGGTTCGATCGCAGCCACCTGCTCGGCTTCGGCGAGTCCGCGCTCAATTTCGAGACTGTCTATTTCGTGACCGAGCCCGACTACCTGCTGTTCGCGAACACGCAGCAGGCGATCAATTTCGCGCTGCTCGAGGAGTTCGCAAAGCGCGACATCGAGTTCGCCTATCCGACGCAGCGGCAGATCAACGAGGAGCGCGTGCTCAGCGCCCCGTCTTGAAGCGCGTCCACATGCGCAGCCGTTCGCGCAGGTAGGCGTCGTCCTTCATCGGATCCGGAAAGAGGCGCGTCATCTGCGCCGCCGGCGGGAAGACCAGTGGATCGTCGCGCAGGGCCGCGGCCAGTGAAGCCCGCGCTGCGGCGTTCGGTGTCGCGAAGCCGGTGGCCGCCGTGATCCGCGCGCCGACCTTCGCGTCGAGGATATAGTCGATGAACTGATGCGCGGCGCGCACGTGCGGTGCGTCGGCCGGGATCGCCATCAGATCGAACCAGAGCTGCGCGCCTTCGCGGGGAACCGAATAGGCGATCTCGATGCCGCGACCGGCGTTGCGCGCCTGCTCGCGGGCCTGGAACGCATCGCCGCTGCCGGCGAGGGTGAGGCAGACGTCGCCGTTCGGCAGGTCGGTGAACTGCCGCGTATTCGACAGATAGCGGACATACGGGCGGATCGCGAGCAGCGCTTCGCCGGCGCGCTCGAGATCGTCGAGACGCTCGCTGTTCGGATCGCGCCCCAGCCAGGCGAGCACGTGCGGCACGACGGCGATCGGCGTGTTGAAGAGCACGACGCCGCAGTCGGCGAAATGCGCGACGATCGCGGGATCGAACACCATGCTCCAGCTGTCGAGCGGAGCTGCCGGCAAACGCGCGAGAATCGCGTCGCGGTCGTAGGCGAAGCCGTTCGTGCCCCAGACATAGGGCACGCCGTAGGCATTGTCTGGATCCTGCGGCCGCACGGCCGCGACGATGTCCGGATCGAGGTTCACGAGATTCGGCAGCAGCGACTTGTCGAGCCTGCGCAGCGCGCCGGCCCGGCTCAGGCGTTCGACGTACGCGGCGCTCGGCACGACCACGTCGTAACCCGAATGCCCGGCGAGCAGTTTCGTTTCGAGCACCTGGTTGGTGTCGTAGACGCTGTAGTTGACCTTGATGCCGTAGCGCGCTTCGAATTCCGCCAGCGTGTCGTCGGCGACATAGCCGGGCCAGCTGTATACGTTGACGACAGGGCTCTCGCTGCGCTGGCACGCCGAGAGGCCGGTGAGGGTCGCGGCGAGCAGCACGGCGAGCGGGGCGCCGCGCATGGACTCAGCCGCCCGCGCAGGCCGTGTCCGGCGAGTCCCTGCCGATGCGCAGCGAGCCGGTGAGCTCGCCGACCGAGCGCAGGCCGCGCGCGCGCAGGTAGTCGGCGATGCCGGCGTTCACCTTCTTGCAGACCATCGGATCGTAGAAGAGCGCGGTACCGATGCCGACCGCGGTGGCGCCGGCGATCAGGAACTCGATTGCGTCGCGCGCGCTGACGATGCCGCCCTGGCCGATGATCGGCACGCGGTGACGGGCCGCGACCTCGTGGACCTCGCGGACCTTGAGCAGCGCGATCGGCTTGATCGCCGGTCCCGACAGCCCGCCCTGCACGTTGCCGAGCCAGGGGCGGCGCGCGTCGGCGTCGATCGCCATGCCCATCACGGTATTGATCACCGCGAACGCGTCGGTGCCGGCCTCGATGCAGCGGCGCGCGTTCTCGCGGATGTCGGTCTGGTTGGGCGAGAGCTTGGTGATCAGCGGCTTGCGGGTCACCGCGCGGCAGGCCGCGACCACGCGCGCCGACATCTCGGGCGAGTTGCCGAACACGACGCCACCTTCCTTGACGTTCGGGCAGGAGATGTTGATCTCGATTGCGTCGATCGGCGAATCGTCGAAGCGGCGCGTGACCTCGACGTACTCGTCGACGGTCGAGCCCGAGACATTGGCGATGAAGCGCGTCTCGGTGAAGTCGAGTCCGGGCAGGATCTTCGTAACGACATGGTCGACGCCGGGATTCTGCAGGCCGATCGCGTTCAGCATGCCCATCGGCGTCTCGTAGACCCGGTGCGGCGGGTTGCCGAGGCGCGGCTTGCCGGTGGTGCCCTTCAGCACGATCGCGCCGGCGTCGGCATTCGAGAAACCCTCGACCCGCGTGTACTCCTCGCCGAAGCCCACGCAGCCCGAGAGCAGCACGACCGGCGAGGCGAACCGCAGGCCGCAGAACTCGAGCGCGAGGGAATCGGGGAGCACTTCGGGGACGGCCGGCATCGCGCTCATTATAGCCCGCGGCGGGGCCGGCACCGCGCGCCACTGTCCGTCGCGGGCGGCAGGCCCTAAGCTCGGCACGATGTTCCACGTCGTGCTGCACGAGCCGGAGATTCCGCCGAACACCGGCAACATCATCCGCCTGTGCGCGAACACCGGCGCCGCGTTGCACCTGGTGCGCCCGCTCGGCTTCACGCTCGACAAGCGCTCGCTGCGCCGCGCCGGGCTCGACTACGACGATCTCGCGACCGTCAGCGTGCACGCCGATCTCGACGCCTGCCGCGCGGCGCTCGATGGCGCGCGCTGGTTCGCGATCGAGACCGGCGGCACGCGCGCGCACAGCGAGGCGGCGTTCCGCGCCGGTGACGCATTGCTGTTCGGCTCGGAGCGCACCGGATTGCCGGCGGCCGTGCTCGGGTCGCTGCCGGCCGGGCGGCATCTGTCGCTGCCGATGCGTCCCGGCAACCGCAGCCTCAATCTCGCCAACGCCGTCGCGGTCGTCGTCTATGAGGCCTGGAGGCAGTGCGGTTATGCCTGAGGCACGCACCAACGGCGCGTGGATCGTGCTGGCGCTCGTCGCCGGCATGGCGATCGGCATCGCGGTGGCCGCGTCCGGCGCCGCGACGCCCGCCGCGGCGATCGGGACGCTCGAACCGATCGGCACCGTGTGGCTCAACGCACTGCGGATGACCGTGATTCCGCTGGTCGTCTCGCTGCTGGTCGCGGGCATCGCCTCGGCGGCCCGGACCGCGGCCAGCGGGCGCATCGCGGGCCGCGCGATCATGCTGTTCGTCGCCGGCTACGTCGCCTCGGTCGCGATCGGCGCCGCGTTCGTCCAGGGTTCGTTCGCGCTCTGGCCGCTCGACGACACCGTGCGCGCCGCGCTGCGCGCCGGTGCCGGGGTCCAGCACGTGCCGCCGTCGTCGATGCCGCCGCTCGGCGAGTGGCTCACCACGATCGTGCCGGTCAATCCGTTCGCGAGCGCGGCGGCGGGCGCGATGCTGCCGCTGGTCGTGTTCGCGCTGTTCTTCGGCTTCGCGGTCGCGCATCTGCCGGATGCGCAGCGCCTTGCGCTGACCGGCTTCTTCGAGGCGCTCGCCGAGACGATGCTCGTGATCGTGCACTGGGTGCTGTGGGCCGCGCCGCTCGGCGTGTTCGTGCTCGCGCTCGGCGTCGGACTGCGCGGCGGTCTCGGCGCCGCCGGCGGCATCCTGCACTACGTGCTGCTGCTGTGCGCGGTGAGCCTGCTGCTGACGCTCGCCACTTATCCGTGCGCGATCTGGGCCGGTCGCGTGGCGCTCGCACGCTTCGCGCGCGGCGTCGCGCCCGCGCAGGCAGTGGCGTTCAGCACGCAGTCCTCGCTCGCATCGCTGCCGGCGATGCTGACCGGCGCGCGCGAGACGCTCGGCGTGTCGGCACGCGTCAGCTCGATCGTGCTGCCGCTCGCGGTGACCCTGTTCCGGGTCAGCAGTCCTGCCGTGAACCTCGCGGTCGTGCTGTTCGTCGCGCATGTCTACGCGGTTCCGGTCGGGCCCGGCGTGCTCGCGGCCGGCATGATCGTCGCGCTGGTCAACAGCCTGAGCTCGGCGGGGCTGCCCGGCCAGACCTCTTTCTTCACCGGCACCGTGCCGGTCGCGCTCGCGATGGGCATGCCGCTCGAGCTGCTCGCGCTGCTGCTCGCGGTGGATGTCGTGCCCGACATCTTCCGCACGCTCGCGAACGTGACGGCCGACGTCGCGGTCGCGTCGATCGTCGAGCGCATGGAGGGCGGCGCGCCGGGCTGAGCGCGGCCTGCGACCGTCAGCCGTCGAACTCGGCGCGCACCGGCCGCGACATCAGCTCGCGCACCACCTCGATCGCCGGCACGCCGTCGTACAGCGTGCGGTGGATGCCCTCGACGATCGGCATCGAAACGGCCTCGCGCCGCGCGACCGCCAGCACCGCGCGCGCGGCCGGATAGCCCTCGACGACCTGGCCGATCTCGTGCAGCGCCTCCTGCGGCGCCGCGCCGCCGGCGAGCAGCAAACCGAAGCGGCGATTGCGCGACTGGTCATCGGTGCAGGTGAGGACGAGGTCGCCGAGGCCGGCGAGGCCCATGAACGTTTCGCTGCGCGCGCCGAGCGCGACGCCGAGGCGCGTCATCTCGGCAAGCCCGCGCGTGATCAGCGCGATGCGCGAGTTCGCGCCGAAGCCGAGGCCGTCCGACAGCCCCGCGCCGACGGCCAGCACGTTCTTGACGGCGCCGCCGGTTTCGACGCCGACGATGTCGGTCGAGGTGTAGGCGCGAAACGTCGCCGACGAGATCGCCTCGGCGAGCGTCTTCGCATAGCCCTCATCGGGCGAGGCGACCGTCATCGCGGTCGGCAGGCCCGCGCCGACTTCACGCGCGAAGGTCGGCCCCGACAGCACCGCGACGCTGGCGCGCGTGCCGGCGACTTCGCGCGCGACCTGGTGCGGCAGCAGCCCGCTGCCCTGCTCGAAGCCCTTGGTCGCCCAGGCGATGCCCGTGCCGGCGTCGGCGAGGCGTGCGACGTCGGTCAGCAGCGCGCGAAACGCGTGGCTCGGGACTACGATCACGGCGTTCTGCGCGCCGCGCAGTGCGCTCGCGAGCTCGGGCTCGACCATCAGCGAGTCGGGGAACGGCGCGTCGGGCAGGTAGCGGGCGTTGCGTCGCGCGCGGTCCATCGTCGCGAGCGCCGCGCGGTCGCGGCTCCAGAGGCGCACCATGTGCCCGGCACGCGCGAACTGGATCGCGAGCGCCGTCCCCCAGGAGCCCGCGCCGAGCACGGCGACCGGCGCGTGCGGCACGCTGGCCGCGCTCATGTCAGTTCTTCGTCGCGTTCTGGCCGTCGGCCAGCGAGCGCGCGTACAGCGCGTCGAAGTTCACCGGTGGCAGCAGGAACTGCGGGAAACCGCCCTGCATCACCAGGTGCGAGATCGCCGCGCGCGCGTAAGGGAACAGCGTGCCCGGGCAGATCGTGGTCAGCGCGCGCTTGGTGTCGTCGTCGGAGAGGTTCCGCATCAGGAACGCGCCGGCCTGTTTCACTTCGACCAGGAAGGCGGTCTGCTCGCCCTGCTTTGCCGACACCGTGACGGTCAGCAGCACTTCACGCAGGTCCTCGCCGAGCGTCGAGAACGAGGTGTTGATGTCGAGGTTGATCTGCGGATTCCAGCCCGACTCGACCCGCGGACCCTGCGGCGCTTCGAACGAGCAGTCTTTCAGGTAGACGACCTGCAGCGCGAGCTGCGGCCCGGTGGCTTCCGCCGGCGTCGTGCCGGCTGTCTCTGTGCTCACGATGATCTCCCGAGTAGCGGATCGAGTTGGCCTGCGGCGTCGAGCGCGTGCAGATCGTCCGATCCGCCGACGTGCCGCTCGCCGATGAAAATCTGCGGAACCGTGCGCCGACCGCTGCGGTTCATCATCTCCTGCCGGCCGCCGGGGGCGGCCTCGACGTCGATTTCCTCGAACTGGACGCCCTTGGCGGCGAACAGATTACGCGCGCGCGCGCAGTAGGGACACCAGCTCGTGGCGTACATGACGACCCGCGGCGCCGTCATTTCGTGTCTTTCGTGACCGGCAGGTTCTCGGCGCGCCAGGCAGCGATGCCGCCGCGCAGGTTGACGACCTTCGTGAAGCCCTGTGCGGCGAGCTGGCGCGCGGCCGACGCGCCGAGCGAGCCGGTCTCGCAATAGACGACGATCGGCTTCTCGACATGCTTGGCGAGGTGCTCGCGGGCCTTCAGGATCAGCTCCGAGGCCATGTGCCGCGCACCGCCGATATGCCCCGCCGCGAACTGCTCGGGCGTGCGGATGTCGAGCAGCAGCGCGCGCTGGTTCATCAGGCTGATCGCCTCCTGCGGCGAGACGGCGGCGAAGGCCTGCGTGCGGGCGCGCAGCTCCCAGGCAATCACGAGCAGCACCGCGAGCACCGTCGTGCCGACGAGCCACGGGTGACGGGAAGCGTATTCGAGCAGTCGCTCCATGAGCCGGGAACCTCGGAAAAGGGGCGCGAATTATAGCGGGCGCGCTACGCTAGACTACCCCGGATGTCATTGCTGCGGTGTGTCCGGATCCTTGGCCTCGTATTGCTCGTGTCGCACGCCGGCGTCCTCGCCGGCAGCGCCGTCGCCCGGGGCCAGGCGAAGGATGCCGCACGGGCCGAGGCCGACCTGAAGGCGGTCAAGGCCGAAATCGCGAAGATTGCGGCCCAGGCGAAGCGCGATACGGTCGACCGCAACAAGCTCACCCGCGACCTGCGCGCGGCCGAGGTCTCGGTGGCCGAAGCCCGCGGTGAGCTCACGCGGCTGCGGGGCGAGCGCGGCGAGCGCACGGCGCGCCGCGCCGCGCTGGCGCGCGAGAAGGCCGATCACGAGGCCGCGCTCGCCGCGGAGCAGCGCGCGCTCGCCGGCGAGCTGCGCGGTGCCTACGTGATCGGCCGCGAAGAGCCGCTGAAGCTGCTGCTGAACCAGGAGGATCCCGCGCGCGCCGGGCGCATGTTCGCGTACTACAGCTACTTCGGCCGCGCCCGCGCTGGGCGCATCACGCGCATCGCGGCGCACGTCGGGGAGATCGCGGCGCTCGATGCGAAGCTGCAGGCCGAAGAGGAGCGGCTGGCCGCGCTCGAGGACCGGCAGAAATCGGAGCTCGCGCGGCTCGAGGCGGCGCGCGCCGGGCGTGGCAAGGCGCTCGCGGCGCTCGAGTCGGCGGCGAAATCCCGCCAGGCTTCGCTCGCGCAGCTGCGCTCGCAGCAGGCGGGGCTCGAGAAGCTCGTGCGCGAGCTGCGCCGCGCGCTCGAGCGCCATCCGGTCGACGCGAGCTCGGCATTCGGCAAGCTGCGCGGCAAGCTCGCGTGGCCGTCGGCCGGCAAGATCGTCGCGACCTACGGTGCGCCGCGCGCCGGTGCGATCAAGTGGGACGGCATGATGATCGCGGCCGAGCGCGGCGCACCGGTGCGCAGCATCGCGAGCGGCCGCATCGCCTACGCCGACTGGCTGCCGGGGCTCGGCCTGATCGTGATCGTCGATCACGGCGGCGGTTACCTGAGCCTCTACGGCCACAACGACCAGCTCTACAAGGCAGTCGGCGAGCGCGTCGCGCCCGGTGACACGATCGCGGCCGTCGGCGACAGCGGCGGGCGCAGCCGGCCCGAGCTCTACTTCGAGATCCGCCGCGCCGGGCGGCCGATCGACCCGCGGCCCTGGTTCAACCGGTCCGCGCCGCCGCCCTGACGGATCCGCTGCCGTGGCGGACCCGCAGCGCGCCGGTCGCGCACGCGTGACGCGGCTCACACAATTACGGCCGATCGCCACCGATTTGCGGCTGCCCGCGCGCCACCGTGCTCGTTCACACTCGACATGCTCCGGTGAGCGGGCGAAACGCCAACTCGATCAACGTCTTGCCGGCACCGGCATGCGATGGTCCGCCGGCGCCAGGAGGAAAACGGATGCCTGTACCCGCGGACAATGCGCGTGCCGATCGCTGGGCATCCCTCGAGCCCTATGCGCAGCTCGTGCGCTCGCTGCTGCCGCGTGCCTCCGGCATCGCGGTATTCGATTCCGCCGCGAACCTGCGCTGGTCGAACGACACGGCCGTGTGGCCCGATCTCGTGCACGCCGTCGAGCAGTCCGCCGCCGAGGCTTCGGCCGACAGCGCCGCGCCCGGCCAGCTGCGCGTGCTCGAAGGCAACGTGCCGCTGTACCTGTGCTGGCTGCGCGACGACACGACGCAGCAGCTGCTCGCGGTGATCGCGATCCAGTGCCGCGCGAGCAGCGACGGCGAGCAGCGCTCGTTCTCGTTCGTGCACGCGCTGATCCGCCCCGCGCTCGAGTGCCTGCGCCGCGAGCTGCTCGCGCGCCACAGCCTCGACCTGCTCACCGAAAATCTCAGCGCGCGCGACCGCGACCTCGAGCTCGTGCTCGCCGTGTCGAGCCGCGATGGCGCGCGTCCGGGCGATGACGCCTCGGCGCTGCGCGTGATCCTCGAGAACAGCGTCGAGCACCTCGGCTGCGCGCTCGCCGCGCTGCTGGTGCCCGACAAGAGCCTGGTGCTGTTTCGCATGTCGCGCGAGCAGCCCGCCGACGGCCGCCTGCTCGCGCAGACGCACCGCCATCTGCTCTCGCTCGGCCAGGTGCGCCGCGAGCCGCTGATCATGAACCGCCTCGCGCAGGGCAGCGCGTTCGGCACGCTGCCCTACAAGATCCTCTCGTGCTCGCTGCGCAACGCCGCGGGGCGCCCGATCGGCATCTTCGCGCTCTACCGCCACGAGGCTGCGGCCGATTTCAACGATCGCGAGGCGCGCCTCGCCGAGGTGCTCGCGCGCAAGGCCTCGATGATCATCGAGTCGAGCTACGACGCGATGACCGGCCTGCTCAACCGCCAGGCCTTCGAGCAGCGTGCCGCCGACCTGATCGCCGGCGCCGCCGCCGGCAAGCCGCTCGCGGTGCTGTATGTCGACGTCGACCAGCTGCACCTCGTCAACGAGAACTTCGGCATGCACGTCGGCGACCTGATGCTCTCGATGCTCGCCGACATGATGCGGCGGCGGCTGCCACCGGCCGCGGTCGCGGCGCGCATCTCCGGCGATCGCTTTGCCGTCGTCGTGCCGGGGCCGCTCGAGGCGGCGCTCGAGCTCGCGACCTCCTGGTGCGAGACCGCCGCGCAGCTTGCCGCTGTGCAGGGCGACGAGCGCTCGCGCGCCTCGCTCAGCATCGGCGTCGCCGAGCTCGTGCCCGGCGACGTCGGGCTCACGCACACGCTGGCCGCCGCGGAAACCGCGTGCAAGGCGGCCAAGGACCGCGGCCGCAACCGTGCCGAGGCCTACCAGGCCGCCGACGAAAGCGTCGTGCGCCGTTTCACCGACATCACGATCGCCGCCTCGCTGCGCGCTGCCGTCGCCGACGACCGGCTGCGGCTCGATGCGCAGTTCATCCAGCCGCTCGACGCCGCGCCGTCCCGTCCGCCGCATTTCGAGGTGCTGCTGCGCATGATCGACGACGAGGGCCGGACCCTCGGTCCCGACCGGTTCCTGTCCGCGGCCAACCGTTACCAGCTGATGCCGACGATCGATCGCTGGGTGATCGAGCGCGCGCTCGGCATGCTGCGGCCCCATGCCGGGCTGATCGACGCGACCGGCGCCGTGTTCGCGATCAACTTCTCCGGCCAGTCGCTGAACGACGCCGAATTCGCCGACGAGCTGATCGCGCGCATCGAGGCGAGCGGCATCGGCCCGCAGCACCTGTGCTTCGAGCTGACCGAGAGCGCGACGATCGCCAATCTCGCGCGCGCCGAGCTGCTGATGCGCCGGCTGCGCAAGCTCGGCTGCGGCGTCGCGCTCGACGATTTCGGCACCGGGCTGTCCTCGCTCGCGTACCTGCGCCAGCTGCCGGTGTCGATGCTCAAGATCGACGGCAGCTTCGTGCGCGACATCCTGCGCGATGCGCGCTCGGAGTCGCTCGTGCAGGCGATCGCGCAGCTCGCGCGCTCGATGCAGATGGTCACCGTCGCGGAGTACGTGGAAACCGATGCGATCCGCGAACGCATCGCGGCGCTCGGCGTCGACTATGCGCAGGGATTCTCGATCGGCCGGCCGGTGCCGCTCGCCGACGTGCTGGCCGACCTGCAGGGCGTCCTCGCGCGCGCGCCGCGGATCTTCCCCGACCCGGTGCCGCCGCCCGCCCCCGGGCTGCATTGACGCGATGCAACAGAAACTTGCCGCCCGCCCCCGGCCTGTGTCGTAATCGGTCCATGCAGGTCCGCTCCCGCACCATGCTCGCCCTCGCCACGGGTGCCATCCTCGGGATTTCGGCCTCGATGACCGGCAATGTGCTCGCCGATCTGCGCGATGGCGCGTCGGCCGATGCGCTGCCGTGGGAAGACGCGCGCCTGCTCGCCGAGGTCCTCGAACGCGTCAGGCGCGACTACGTCGACAGCGTCGACGACCATGCGCTGATGGAGAACGCGGTGCGCGGCATGGTCAGCGCGCTCGATCCGCACTCGGCGTTTCTCGACGCCAGTGAATACGACGAGATCCGCGCGAGCACGACCGGCTCGTATCCGGGCGTCGGCATCGAAGTGGCCGCCGAGCCCGAAGGCATCAAGGTGTTGCGCCCGATCGAGGGCTCGCCGGCCTGGCGCGCGGGCGTGCGCCCGGGCGACCTGATCGTCGCGATCGACGGCGAGGCGATCGGTCTCGATCTCGACGGCGCGATCGAGCGCATGCGCGGGCCGGCGGGCAGCCGCATCACGCTCACGCTCGCGCGGGTCGGCACACCGGCGCCGATCGACGTGCCGCTGCAGCGCGCGCAGGTGGCCGTGCACAGCGTCGAGCACGCGATGCTCGAGCCCGGCTACGGCTACCTGCGCATCACGAATTTCAGCGAGACCACGGTCGCCGATGCCGGCCGCGCGATCGCCGATCTCGAGCGCGGCGCACAGGGCGCTCTTGCGGGGCTCGTGCTCGATCTGCGCAACAACCCGGGCGGCGTGCTCGAAGCGGCGGTCGAGGTGAGCGACATGTTCCTCGACGCCGGCGTGATCGTGACCGCCGAGGGCCGCACCAGCGATTCGCGCTTCCGCATGGACGCCTCGCCGGGCGACGAGCTCGGCGGCGCGCAGCTCGCGGTGCTCGTCAACGGCGGCTCGGCGTCGGCGGCCGAGATCCTCGCCGGTGCGCTCAAGGACAATCGCCGCGCCGTGCTGGTCGGCCGTACCACCTACGGCAAGGGCTCGGTGCAGACCGTGATGCCGCTGTCGAGCGGCCGCGCGATCAAGCTGACCACGTCGCGGTATTTCACGCCGTCCGGCGCCTCGATCCAGCAGAAGGGCATCGCGCCCGACATCGTGATCGACGGTGAGGCGGTGACGCCCGATCCGGCCACCGTCGCGACCGACCGCGAAGTGCGCATCGCGCTCGATGCGCTGAAGTCGCGCCGCCTCGCGCAGCTCGATCGCTGATTTGGACCTGCTCTACACGCTGACCGATTTCGTGCTGCATCTCGACCGGCATCTGGTCGAGATGCTGGTGCGTTTCGACCTGTGGATCTACGCGATCCTGTTCGCGGTGATCTTCGCCGAGACCGGCTTCGTCGTGACGCCTTTCCTGCCCGGCGACTCGCTGCTGTTCGCGGCCGGCGCGCTCGCCGCGGTCGATACGAGCGGCACGCTGACCGCGGGCGGGCTGATCGCCACGCTCGGCGTGGCCGCGGTCCTCGGCAACTCGGTCAATTATTCGATCGGCGCGTACATCGGCCCGCCGGCGTTCAGCGGGCGCTACCGGCTGCTGAAGCTCGACTACCTGCACCGCACCGAGGATTTCTTCCGGCGCTACGGGCCGATGACGATCGTGCTGTCGCGCTTCGTGCCGATCGTGCGCACGTTCGCGCCGTTCGTCGCCGGCGTCGGCCACATGCCCTATGCGCGCTTCCAGGCCTACAACATCGCGGGCGGCCTCGGCTGGGTCGTGCTGTTCGTCGTCGCCGGCTACCTGTTCGGCAACCTGCCGTGGATCAAGCGCAACTTCGGCCTGGTCACGATCCTGATCGTGCTCGTGTCGGTGATCCCGATCGTGCTGATGCTGCTGCGCTCTAGAGCGCCGCGCGCAGCGCGCCGATGAGCGCGCCCGCGGTGAGCGCGATCATCGGCAGGATCGAGGCCATGTAGCCCCAGTGGCGCTTCTGCGCCGCGCGCGTGTAGCCGAAGAAATAGCCGATACGGCCGAGCACGAACACCAAGCCGAGACCGGCCGACCACAGCGGATCGACGTAGAGCGCGAAGATCAGCATCGCGGGCACGAGCACGATCAGCGATTCGAGCGTGTTCGCCTGCACGCGGTAATAACGCTCGAAATCGGCATGGCCGGTGGTGGCCGGCGCGGGCAGCTTGTAGCGGCCGCGGGCGCGCGCCACCTCGAAGCCGAACCACAGGTACTCGGCGAGCGCGAGCGCGATGACGGCGTGGACCCATGCCATGCCGGCATTCTCCGCCAGGCCGACGACACTGCGCAACGGGCGATGGCACAATAGCGCGCATGGCAGGCAAGCTCCGTGGCTACGCGCACCGCATCGACATCGCGGCCGACACCGCCCGCGTGTGGTGGGCGCTGACCGCGCCGGCCGCGCTCGCGCGCTGGTGTGCGCCGGGCGCCGCGATCAGGCCGCGGGCGGGCGGGAGCTTTCGCGCGAGCGTCGATCGCATCGGCACGATCGATGCGCACATCGACGTGTTCGACCCCGGCCGCCGGCTGCGCCTGATCCACATGGCGCAGGACGGCCTGCCGACCGACGAGGCCACGCTGATCGACGACTTCCTGCTCGAAGCCGACGGTGGCGCCACGATCGTGCGCCTGCTCGGCTCGGGCTTCCCCGACGACTCGGCGTGGGATCCGTATTTCCTGCGCCTGCGCACGAGCTGGGAGCGTGCGCTCGCGCGGCTGAAGGTCTACCTGGAAAAGAACATGGACGAGAAGGAGGCGAAATGACGGGTTTCCTGCTGCGCGCGGTGATCGCCGCCTGCGGGCTCTGGCTCGCGTCGAGCTGGGTCGACGGCTTCTCGATCTCGACCACCGGCACGCTGCTGATCGCCGCGGCGCTGCTCGGCGTCGTCAATGCGGTCGTGCGGCCGATCGCGGTGATCCTCACGTTCCCGATCACGATCGTCACGCTCGGCGTGTTCCTGCTCGTGATCAACGCGGGCATGGTCGCGCTGGTCGCTGCGGTGCTGCCGAACTTCACGATCACGGGCTTCTGGCCCGCGCTGCTCGGCGCGCTGATCGTCAGCCTCGTGTCGTGGCTCGGCTCGTGGTTCGTCGGCTCGACGTTGAAGATCGACACGCTGCGCCGTTAGGCGCCGCCCGCACGTTCAGCCCGGCGATTCGGGCGTCGAGACCTCTTCGGGCCAGTTGACCAGCACCACGCCCGCGAGGATCACCGCCATGCCACCGAGCATCAGGCCGGTCAGCTGCTCGTGCAGCAGCCACCAGCCGAGCAGCGTCGCGATCGCCGGGTTCACATAGCCGTAGGTCGCGACGCGCGCCGGCGTCGTGTGCTGCGCGAGCCAGGCATAGGCCGTGTAGGCGAGGCAGGAGCTGAACACGATCAGATAAGCCATCGACAGGATTCCGGCCGCCGACCAGGTCCACTCGTGGTGCTCGCCGAGGCCGAGGCCCGTCACCGTCAGCATCGTGCCGCCCGCGAACATCTGCAGGCCCGTGAAGGCGAGGATGTCGAGTCCTTTCGTCGCGTTGCGGAAATATATCGTGCCGGCCGCCCAGCCCATGCAGCCGACGAGGATGCCGATCTGCGGCACGAAGTGCGCGATCGAGAAGCCTTCGCTCGGCCAGACGATCGCGAGCGTGCCGAGGAAGCCGAGCGCGAGACCGATGCCCGTGCGCCCGTCGATCGCCTGCGCGCGAGCGCCGAATAGGCCGAGGATCGCGATCCAGAACGACGAGGTCACGTTCAGCAGCGCGGCCTGGCCCGACGGCACCCACTGCAGCGCCCAGACATTGAAACCGTTCGAGACCGCGATCGACAGCAGCGCCATGACGAGGATCTGCTTCGCGTCGATCGCATCGATCCAGATGCGCTCGCCGCGCGCGCGCGCGATCGCGGTGAGCGCGATGCCGGCGATCATGAAGCGCACGCCGCCGAACAGGAACGGCGGCAGCCGGTGCACCCCGATCGAAGTCACGAGGTAGCTCGATCCCCAGACGATGTAGATGATCGCGAAGCACGCGATCATGCGCGTGCGGAAGGCGGTGGCGGGGGCGGTCATGGAGACCGCAATGCTGCCACAGTCAGCCGTCGGGCCGTGATCTCGCCGCGCGAAAACGTTCGAGGCTGACCGCCGGCCAGGTCGCCTTGACGTCGTAGAACTCCGGCACCGCCGGGACCCCCTCCGGCAGCACCACCCAGGGCAGCTTCGTCGACGTGAAGATATGAATGTCCGGCGGGAACCGCCCCGGCTCATCGAGCGTGCCGGTGCGCAGGAAGGCGATGCGTGGCCCGGCGCCCGAGTAGTGGCTCCACAGCGCGACCTGGCACTGCGCGCAGCGCGCCACCTTCTGGCCGCGGCCGCTCGCCGACGGTGTGTCGATGGTGACCGGCGCGCCGGACAGCAGCACGATGCGGTCGACTTCGACCATCGCGTTCAGCACGAAGGCCGAGCCGGTCTCGCGCTGGCACCAGCTGCAGTGACAGCAATTCACGAACAGCGGCGCCGCGGTGAGGCGATAGCGCACCGTGCGGCAGCTGCAGCCGCCCTCCATCGAAATCTCATCCGGCATGGCTGGACTCCCTGAAAAGCGGCAGGGTTTCGGCCGCGAGCGCGCCCTCGATCTCGAGCAGGCGGCGCTTGGTCGCGACCTGGCCATGCGCCGAAAAGCCGCCCGGCCGGTGACCGGCGGCGAGCACGCGATGGCATGGAATGACGATCGGCAGCGGATTGTGCCCGAGCGCCTGGCCGACGGCGCGCGCCGCGCCGGGCTCCCCGAGGCGCTCGGCGACCTCGCCGTAGCTGAGCGTGCTGCCGGCGGGAATCGCGCGCGCGACCTCGTACACGCGCAGGTTGAACGGCGGCACGCCGTCGAGGTCGAGCACCGCCTCATCGAACCGCGCCGGCCGCCCCGCGAGGAGCGCGACGATCGCGTCGATTACGCGCTGCACTGCCGGTGGCGGCGTGCCTTCCCGCGCGCCCGGATGATGACGCATGAGGCGCGCGCGCGTCGCGGCCGCGTCGGCCTCGGGCAGCTGCACGCCGCGGATGCCGCGCGCGGACCAGGCGATGCCACAGGGCCCGAGCGCCGTGTCGAACAATGCGAAGCCGGTCATGTGCGATGCCGTTCAGGTGCCGGTGAGGGCAACGAAGTTGCCCTCGAAGTGCCCGGCGATGGTGCCGTCATACTCCACCGTCGCGAGCACCGCAATCCGCGCCTTGCCCCGGCGCTGCAGCAGCCCGACGAAAGGCTCCCAGGATTCCGGCGTTGTGAGCGCCGCGCGCGCGGTGAACGTGCCGTCGATCGGCCGCACGTACTCCATCACGTTGCGCTGGATCACGAGCCGGTTCGCGATGCCGGCGGCCCGCAGCCGCAGATGCAGCAGCGACCAGGCCGCGAGGATCGCGAGCGCCGACACGCTGCCGCCAAAGGCCGTGTCGCGATGGTTGATGTTCGGTGCGAGCGGCGCGGACAACCTGACCGCGTCGGCGTCCGCGACCAGCACATCGATGTCCATCGCCGCGGCGAGCGGGATGTGCGCGCGCAGGTAGTCGCGCAGCGCGCGCGCCTCGATGGCGGTCGCCTGCGCCTCACGCCTCGCCTGCGCGTCGCTCATCGCCGGCGGCGTGTCAGCGCGGCGGGGTCGCGTCGTCCCGCGAGGCGACGCGATACAGCCACCAGCCGAGCGCAGCGATCAGCAGAATGCCGAGCCAGGCGCCGAAGTGCAGCGACTCCGGCAGCGCGAGCACGTCGCGATTGGCCGTCATCACGATCGGGATCGCGATCACGATGCCCATCAGTGCCTCGCCGGTGATCATGCCGGCGCCGAACAGCACGCCCTTGTCGCTCGCCCGTTCCGCCTCGCTCTCGCCGGCTCGCTCGCCGCGCGCGCGCTTGACGAAGTACGCGAGCAGGCCACCGAGGAAGATCGGCGTCGTGTACTCGAGCGGCAGGTAGATGCCGACTGCCACCGCGAGCACCGGCGCGCGGAAGTGCGAGCCGCGGGCCTGCAGCACGAGATCGAGGATGATGATACCGATGCCGATCGCGATGCCGATCACGACCATGTCCCACGGCAGTTGCCCGCCGAACATGCCTTTGGCGACCGCCGCCATCAACGTGGCCTGTGGCGCGAGCAGCGGCGTCGGGTGCGCCGCGGACGGCGCGCCGATGCCGTAGGCGCTGTTCAGCAGGTTCAGCACCGGCGCCATCACGAGCGCGCAGGACACCGCGCCGATCGCCAGCATCACCTGCTGCCGCCACGGCGTCGCGCCGACCAGCTGGCCGCACTTCAGGTCCTGCAGGTTGTCGCCGCCGACCGCCGCCGCGCAGCAGACGACCGCGCCGATCATGATCGCCGCGACCGGGCCGAGCGGCGCAGTGCGGCCCATCAGCAGCCACAGCACGAGCGAGGCGAACAGGATCGTGCAGATCGTGATGCCCGACACCGGATTGTTGGACGAACCGATCAGGCCCGCCATGTACGCCGACACCGAACAGAAGATGAACCCGGCGACGATCATGATGATCGTCATCGGCAGGCTGACACCCCAGCTGCCGACGATCGCGTGGTAGAGCAGCGCGAGCGGGATCGTGAACAGCACGATGCCGATCAGCACGAGATTCATCGGCAGGTCGCGCTCGGTGTCGGCGATCAGCGCGCCGGCGCCGGCGCGGGTGGCCGCGAGCCCGCTCTTCACGCCCGACAGCAGCGAGCTGCGCAGGCTGATCACGGCCCAGATGCCGCCGATCAGCATCGCACCGACGCCCATGTAACGGATCTTCGCTGCCCAGATCGCATAGGCGGCATCGCTGGCGGACAGCCCCTGCAGCGTCGCCGCCATCGCCGGATCGGCGGCGGCGAAGTGCGCGGCGTACAGCGGGATCGCGATGTTCCACGAAATGATGCCGCCGCCGACGATCAGGATGCCGATGTTCAGGCCGACGATGTAGCCGACGCCGAGCAGCGCCGGCGAGAGATTCGCGGCGACGTAGGCGATGCCCTTGCCGGCGAAGCCCGCGGCGGCAGCGGTATCGGGAATCAGCCGCAGCCCGCTGCCGGCGAGCAGCTTGACCAAGCCGCCGCCGATCGCCGAGCCGATCAGGATCTTCAGGCCCTGCGCCGGATTCGCGCCGGTCTTCAGCACCTCGGCCGCGGCGACGCCCTCCGGAAACTTCAGCTTCTGCTCGATGATCAGCGAGCGGCGCAACGGCACCGAGAACAGCACGCCGAGGATGCCGCCGAGGCCGGCGATCGCGAGCACCCACGAGTACTTGAAGTCGCTCCAGTACTCGAGGATCACCAGTGCCGGGATCGTGAAGATCACGCCCGCCGCGATCGACGCCGCCGCCGAAGCGCCGGTCGCAACGATGTTGTTCTCGAGGATCGTGCCGCCGCCGAGCATGCGCAGCACGCCCATCGATACCACTGCCGCCGGGATTGCCGAGGCGATCGTGAGGCCCGCGAACAGGCCGAGATAGGTGTTGGCGGCCGCGAGGATCATCGCGAGCACGATCGACAGTGTGATCGCGCGCAGCGAAAGCTGGGCGGTAGCGGTCATGGGGCCCCCGTTGATCGTTCCTTGCCTGGTTGGAGAGGAGCTTAAGGCCAGAATCGTCTGTTGGCTAACGGCTGGCGGGCGATGGCGCCGAAGAGTATTACATATGGAAGCTGACCGGCGCGTTCAGCGCTCATCCTGGGGCGCCCGCCGTCATTCACGCTGGCGGGCAGGTCCGAGGCGTTCGATCAAAAATAATACTGCAGATGTGCGGAACCGTCGACGCTATCGGGCATTGGTAGCCAGGCGTCCACTGCCGCGATGTCGGACAGCGCTGTCAGGACCGGGAGGGATTCCTTCGGAGTTGCTCCCAGAAACCTCTCGGCGAAAGGATCTGGAGTGGCAGTTTGTCCGCAATCCCTGTGAGGTCCGCATCACCTGTAACCAATACCTCGGCATTGCCAGCTACTGCCTCGGAAAGCACGGGTACATCGGTCCTGTCTCGAATCTTTATTGCCAGCTCTTCGGCCTTCTTCACGACGGTAGCTTCCTGCCGGAGCAACGCAACGAACTCGTCGATCGTCGTGCCGGGCACCCGCATTTTCTCGCCCAGAACTCGCCTGAGCTCAGACAGTACCGTCTCGCCAACGATCAGCTCGTGCTCGGCCAGGACCAGATTGAACACATCTGCGCACAGACCGCGGGTGGCCACGGCGCTGACCAGCACATTGGTGTCGAGGGCAACCCTCACGATACGTCGCGAAAAACGTCCTCGTCTGTAACGTAGCCACGGGCTTCGGCCAGAGGCATGACGCGGCGGCGCAAGTCCTGGAACTGAGCCAATGCCAGTTGCCGCCGCACTGCGTCGCGAACCACCTCACTGCGGCTGCGTCCGGTGTGCTTGGCTACCCGGGCCAACTGACGGTCCAGCTTGGGGTCCAACCGGATGGTGAGAGCCGAGGATTTCATGTCTTGCATTGTAAGACAATTGGGCGATGCCGTCCAGCAGATCGGTGCAGCGAATCGTGCATCTTCCGGCTGGAAAACCGGGGAAGCCTGTCGTAGCCTGAACTGTGTGTCAGACCGGTCGGCCTTGGCCATGGATGCCTGCACAGCTTCAATCATGCTGCCAACCGTAAAACAGATCGAGTCGTCAACACGGCATGTCTATTCGGTACTCACTCCGACGCCTCAGTATTGCTGGCCCCTGTTGTCGGAGCGCCTCGGCGTCGAGGTGTGGCTGAAGCACGAGAACCACACGCCCGTGGGTGCGTTCAAGATTCGCGGCGGCCTGGTGTACTTCGCCGATCTCGCGAGCGGCCATGGAACCGGGAAGGTGATTACCGCAACTCGCGGCAACCACGGTCAATCCGTCGCGCTCGCTGCGAAGCGCTACGGGATTTCCAGCACGGTCGTCGTGCCGTTGGGCAACAGCGTCGAGAAGAACGATGCGATGAGGTCGCTCGGCGCCACGCTGGTCGAGCACGGTGAGGATTTCCAGGCGGCGAGAGAGCACGCCGCGGCGCTGGCCGAGGCCTCGGGTGCACACATGGTGCCGTCATTCCATCCGCTGCTGGTCCAGGGAGTCGCGACATACTCGCTGGAGCTGTTTCGCGCGGTCCATGGCCTCGACTATCTGTATGTCCCGATCGGGCTCGGCTCCGGCATCTGCGGCGCCATTGCCGTGCGCAACGAGTTGAGCCCGGGCACGAAGATCGTCGGCGTGGTCTCGGCGCACGCGCGGGCCTATGCGCTCTCGTTTGCCTCGAGGCGGCAAACGGAATCGCCGGCATCGACCGCATTGGCGGAGGGTATCGCGTGCCGGGTTCCGCAACCGGAGGCACTGGAAGTGGTCTGGCGGTACGTGGATCACATCGCGGAAGTGACCGACGACGAGGTTGCGCAGGCGATGCGTACCCTCCATGAGTGCACGCACAACTGTGCGGAAGGTGCCGGTGCCGCGGCCACCGCGGCCATCGCCAAGGAGCGCGACCTGCTGGCGGGCCGGAAAGTCGCGGCCGTGCTCAGCGGATCCAATGTGGATCGTGAGGTTTTTGCCAGGGTGCTTTTGACCCGGCAAGCCTGAGCACGCCGGCTACCCCTTCGGGGCACTCGATAAGTGCCGACATTTCGCGTTGATTTTACTCGAGACTTGGCGCATATTGCCGGCATGCCACGACGACGTGCCGACAATATGCGCCGCCTGAACGACGCCGGCATGGCGGGCTTCTTTCGTGCGGATCAGCTCAAAGCGGCGAGTCTTACCCGCCACCAGCTTCCGGCGCTCGTGCGCTCCGGCGGCGTCGAACGCGTTGGCCGCGGGCTCTACCGGGTCGCCGACGCCGAGCCCACCGAGTACTACTCGCTTGCAATGGCCTGCGCACGTGTGCCGAACAGCATCGTCTGTCTGCTTTCGGCGCTGCGCGTGCATGGCATCGGCAGCCAGATGCCCACCGAGGTGTGGCTCGCCGTCCATCACAAGGCCCGTGCGCCGCAACCGCGGGAGCTCCGATTGCGCGTCGTCCGTTTCAGCGGTCCGGCCTGGACGCTCGGCGTGCAGGAGGCCACCTTCGAGGGCGTGCCGGTGCGTATCACGTCGCCTGCGCGCACTGTCGTCGACTGTTTTCGCTTTGAGCGGCTCGTAGGGCCCGAGGCTGCGATGGAGGCGCTGCAGGATGCGCTGCGCCAGCGCAAGGTGACGATCGCCGAGCTCTCGCGTATCGCCGAGGTTCTGCCGTCGCGCCGCCTCGCTGCGGCGCTCGACGTGAGGTCGATATGAGCGCCGACGTTGCGGCTTCGAAGGGTGCGGCTTTGCTTGCGGTACGGCTCCCCGATCCCTACCGCGCAACCCGGGATGTGGACGTCCTGGCGTCAGGCGCGACGGATGACGCTGCTGTCCAATCTGGTCGTGCAGACGATCCGGGCGGAGGACGAGTATTCCGGCAAGCGCGCCCGCTTCCGCGCGTTCCTGGGCAAAGCACGCATCGTCGTGCAGCTCGATATCGGCGTGGGTGATGCCGTCGCGATCGAGCCGGAAGACGTTGTCTATCCGACGATGCTGTCGACGCTACCCGCTCCGCGACTGCGCGCCTATCCGCGTGAAGTATCGGTGGCGGAGAAGTTCGAAGCGATGGTCAAGCTCGATACCCGCAACAGCCGGACGAAAGACTTCCACGACGTGTGGCCATCCTGCGGGCCGTGGCAATGAGCGCCGACATCACCACCCGCAGGTCTGCCCCTTGTTCTGCTCCGCCAGCCACTCCTGCAGCGGCTGGAAATACTCGAGGATCGCCGCGGCGTCCATCGAGCGCGTGCCGGTGAGCTTCTCGAGCGTGTCCTGCCACGGCTCGCTCTGGCCGAGCTTGAGCATCGCGGCGAAGCGCTCGCCGGCGGCCTTGTTGCCGAAGATCGAGCACTCGTGCAGTGGGCCCTTGAAGCCGGCCGCTTCGCACAGCGCCTTCTGGAACTGGAACTGGATGATGAACGACAGGAAATAGCGCGTGTACGGGGTGTTGCCCGGCACGTGGTATTTCGCGCCCGGATCGAAGTCGGCCTCGGTGCGCGCGACCGGCGGCGCGACGCCCTGGTACTGCGTGCGCAGCTGCCACCAGGCCTCGTTGTAGTGCTCGGGCGTGATTTCGCCGGAGAACACTTTCCAGCGCCACTCGTCGATCAGCTTGCCGAAGGGCAGGAAGGCGACCTTTTCGGTGGCCATCTTCATCTGCTGGTTGATCACCGCTTCGCGCGAGGGCTTCACCGCGCTGACGAGCCCGATCCTGTGCAGGTACTCCGGCGTCACCGAGAGGTTGACGGTATCGCCGATCGCCTCGTGGAAGCCGTCGTGCGCGCCGTTCTGGAACAGCAGCGGCTGGTCGTTGTACCAGAGGTAGTAATAGATATGGCCGAGTTCGTGGTAGATCGTGAAGAGGTCTTCCTCGTTCGGCTGCATGCACATCTTGATGCGCACGTCGCCCTCGTCATCCATGTCCCAGGCGCTCGCGTGGCACACGACCTCGCGATCGCGCGGCCGCACGAGCATCGAGCGCTCCCAGAAGGTTTGCGGCAGCGCCGGGAAGCCGATCGAGGTGTAGAACGCCTCGGCCGACTTCGTCATGCGCACGGCATCCCACTTCTGCCGCGCGAGCTCGCGGTCGGCCGACTCGATGCTCGCCTTCGGATAGGGCTTGAGGATGTCGTCGTAGATCTTGTTCCAGGTCTGCGCCCACATGTTGCCGAGCAGGTGCGCGGGAATCGGCTTGCCGGCCGGCACCTTGTCTTCGCCATAGCGCTTCGCGAGGCGGCTGCGCGCATAGCACTGCATCTCGTTGTACAGCGGCTTGACCTGGTTCCACAGGCGCGAGGCCTCGGCGGCGAACTCGTCGGGAGGCATGTCGTAACCCGAGCGCCACATCGCGCCGAGGTCCGCGAAGCCGAACTCGCGCGCGCCTTCGTTCGCGAGCTCGACGAAGCGCTCGTACTTCGGCCGCATCGGTTTGGCGACGTCGTGCCAGCCGACCCAGGCCTGCTCGAGCTGGTCGTAGTTGCGGCTCGTCGCGAGCGTCTCGGAGAGCTGGTCGAGGTTGCGGCAGGAGTCGGGGCCCGAAGGGCAGTACTTGCCCTCGCCGTACATCGCGCCGAGGCTCGCGAGGATCTCCGTCAGCTCGGCGCGCTTGGCGGGATCCGACGGCGCGGGCGCGGACGACTGCAGCTTCAGCAGCTTCAGCGCGCGCTTCGTCGCCGGCGTCGCCTCGGCGTCGGCGTAGGCCTTCGACTTCTCGGTCATCGCGCCGAGGAACGCGAGATAGCGGTCGTTCGCGCGCGCGCTCAGCAGCTGCGTATCGAGCGTGATGTCGGTCGCCTGGGTCCAGTCGGCGGCGGCCACTTCGCGCAGCACCGGCTTCAAGTCCTCGTTGACCTGCGCGATGAACTGGTCGGCGTTGAGCTTTCTGGCTGCCTCGGCATCGGGACCGGCCGAGTGCTGTGTGCAACCCGCCAACGCGACGACGCCCGCGACGACCAGGACGCGCCGCACGGCGCCCGCGCGCGTCATTTCACGCCTCCCATCAGGCGCTTCGCGTACGGCGAGATCAGGAACATCACGATGCCGCCGATCGCGCCCCACCAGAAGATGCCGAGGAACTGGTTCGGCATCGCCGCGATGTTGTTCGGGTCGAACTCGCCGGCGAACTGGCCCGCGAGGTTGTTGCCGATCGCGGTGGCGAGGAACCACACGCCGAGCGCCTGGCCGACGAAGCGTGTCGGCGCGAGCTTCGACATCGACGACAGGCCGACCGGCGACAGGCACAGCTCGCCGAAGGTGTGGAACAGGTAGGTGAAGACCAGCCAGGTCGGCAGCACCTTCTCGCCCGCGACGACGTACTGCGCGGCGAAGTACATCACGACGAAGCCGATGCCCATCAGCACGAGGCCGAGTGCGAACTTCACCGGCGCCGACGGATCGAGGTTGCGCTTGCCGAGCGCGACCCACAGCGCCGCGAAGACCGGCGAGAAGATGATGATGAACAGCGGATTGACGTTTTGCAGTACGCCTGCCGGCATCAGCCAGCTGCCGATCTGGCGATCGGTGTGGCGGTCGGCGAAGATGTTCAGCGAGGCGCCGGCCTGCTCGAAGCCCGCCCAGAACATCACGCAGGCGATGAATAGCGCCAGCATCACGAGCACGCGCTTGCGCTCGACCGTCTCGAGGCCCGCGAAGAAGAGCATGTAGGCGAAGTAGCCGGCGGCAAATGCGCTGATCACCCAGAACGAGCTCTCGAGCAGATTGACCGGGTCGATGTGGATCATCCCGCCGATCGCGAGCAGCACGACGGCGACGATCACGGCAACCACCGCGGACACGACCCACCACGCCCGCTGCGTCGCCGCCGGTTCCGCGTGCGACATGCCGGGCTCGACGCCGGCATGCCCGAGGAAGTGACGCGTGGCCGCGAACTGGATCAGGCCGAGCAGCATGCCGATCGCCGGTGCGAGGAAGCCCATGCGCCAGCCATAGTGCGCGGCGAGGATCGGCACGATCGTCGAGCCGAGGAAGGCGCCGAGATTGATGCCGGTATAGAAGATGTAGAACCCGGCGTCACGCCGCGAGCCGCCCTCGGGGTAGAGCTGCGCGACGATCGCGCTGATGTTCGGCTTCAGCAGGCCGACGCCGAACACGATCAGCATCAGGCCAAGGAAGAACAGCTGCGTCGAACCGATGGCGAGCAGCCCGTTGCCGACCATGATCAGGATGCCGCCCCACCAGACCGCGCGCTGCGCGCCGGTCAGGCGGTCGGCGATCCAGCCGCCGGCGAGCGACAGCAGATAGGTGCCGGAGATGTACAGGCCGTAGATCGCATTGCCGGTGCGGTCGTCGATGCCGAGGCCGCCGCTGTCGATCGAGGCGATCAGGAACAGCACCAGGATCGCGCGCATGCCGTAGTAGGTGAAGCGCTCCCACATCTCGGTGAAGAAGAGCGTGGCGAGGCCTCGCGGATGCCCGAAGAACCCCCTGCCCGAATCCCCTGCGACCACCGTCGTCGTCATCGAATCAGCCATGTTGGGCTCGCTTTATGTTGTATGGACGCCTGCGGCGCCGCGATGGCGCCCGAGTGTGAACGATGTTGCCTTGCGCCAGCAAGGCGGGCGGGCCTCAGGCCGCTTCGCGCCGCATCCTCTGCATGATGCGCGCCATCACGAGGCCGCCCTCGTAGAGCAGGTACATCGGGATCGCCATGATGCTCTGGGAAATGGCGTCGGGCGGCGTCAGGAACGCGGCGGCGACGAAGATGCCGATCAGCACGTAGCCGCGCGCCTTGGCCAGCTTCTCGACGCGCACGAGCCCCGCGAGCACGACGAGCACGACCGCGACCGGCATCTCGAACGCGACACCGAACGCGAAGAACATCGTCAGCGCGAAATCCATGTAGTTCGAGATGTCGGTCATCATCATGACGCCGGCCGGTGCCGTGTTCGCGAAGAACTGGAACATCACCGGGAACACCGCGACGTACGCGAACGCGGCGCCGGCGTAGAACAGCAGCACCGATGACACCAGCAGCGGCACCGCGAAGCGCCGTTCGCGCCGGTAGAGCCCCGGCGCGACGAACGCCCAGACCTGGTACAGCACGACCGGCATCGCGATGAACACCGCGACAAAGAACGCGAGCTTGAACGGCGTCATGAACGGCGAGATCACGCTGGTCGCGATCAGCGAGCCGCCCGTCGGCAGCTTGTCGAGCAGCGGCTGTGCGAGGAACGAGAAGATCTCGTCGGCGTAGAACGCGCACGGCGCGAACGCCACGATCACTGCGAGGAATGCCCGCAGCAGCCGGTCGCGCAGCTCGAGCAGGTGCGAGAGCAGCGTGCCCTCGGCGAGTCGCTCAGGCTCCTCGCTCATGTTCCACGGGGGGCGTCGGTGCGGTGGACATCGCGGGCGTTGCGGCAGGTGTTGCCGGTGGCGGCGCGGTTGGCGATTCGGCAGGCGTCGCGCCGGCGTCCGTGACCGCCGGCTCTGCGTCCGGCTCGCTGCCCGCATCCGCGTGGCTCACGTCGGTGCGCGCCACGTCGTCGTCGGGCTGGTAGTACTTGTCGGTGTCCGGCGGTGGCGGCGAGGGAGGCGGTGCGGCCGCGGGCCTGCGGGTCGTCTCCTCGAGGATCGTCTCTTCCTCGAGCTGCTCGCGGAACTGGCGCGCCATCGCGCGCGCGCGGCCGAGCCAGCGCCCGAGCTGCGCGGCGACGCGCGGCAGCTTCTCGGGGCCGAGCACGATCAGTGCGAGCGCAAAGATCAGCAGCAGCTCGGTGAAGCCGACCTCGAACATGGCGGCGGGTCGAAGCGCCGCTCAGGCGCCGGGGCCGGTCTTGCTCCCGGCGTCGCGCCTGGCGACCTCGGGGAACTCCGCATCCTTCTCGCCCGCGCGGATCTGCTTGACGTCGTCGTCGGCGTCCTGCCCGGCCTCGCCGTCGTTGACCGCCTTCTTGAAGCCACGTACCGCGGCGCCGAGATCCGAGCCGATCGTCCGCAGCTTCTTGGCGCCGAAAACGAGCAGCACCACCAGCAGGATGATGATCAGCTCGCGCATTCCAATACCCATGGGAACCTCGAAATACGCAACTCTTGCGTAGTCCACCGATGATAGGCCAAAAGACGCGTCGGAGCCGGGAAAGTTCAGCTCAGGCGGCGTGCGCCTCGAGCCAGAATGTGACGGGGCCGTCGTTTTCGAGCGCGACCTTCATGTGGGCGCCGAACCGGCCGCTCGCGACGTCCGCGTGCCGCGCCCGCGCGGCGGCGACGAGCTGTTCGAACAACGCCTGCGCGAGCGCCGGTGCCGCGGCGGTACTGAAGCCCGCGCGGGCGCCCTTGCGGGTGTCGGCCGCGAGCGTGAACTGCGGCACGAGCAGCAGGCCGCCCCGTGTCTCGGTGAGCGAGCGGTTCATGCGGCCCTCGTCGTCGGCGAAGATGCGATAGCCGAGCACGCGCTCGAGCAGGCGCTCGCCGGCCGCCGCGGTATCGCCGGCCTGTACGCCGACCAGCGCGAGGATGCCGGCCCCGATGCGCCCGACGATGCGGCCTTCGACGCTGACTGCGGCGAAATTGACGCGCTGTATCAGTGCGATCATGGCGGGCGCATCGTGCCATCCGTCCGCAGCGCGGGGAACCCGTGGTGGCCTTTTTCGCGCCCAAGCCGTAACATTTACGGCTGTTTTACGCAGGGGTTTCCCATGTCGACGCCCACCCGGACCGCATTCGCTTTCGCACTCGCCGCATTCCTCGCAGGCGCGATGCACACGGCGGGCGCGGTCGACGGCGGCGATCCGGTGCGGGGCCAGCACCTCGCTTACACCTGCCTCGGTTGCCACGCGATCGAGGGCTACAAGAACGCCTATCCGACCTACAGCGTGCCGAAGCTGCGTGGCCAGCATGCCGAATACATCGCCACCGCACTGCGCGGTTATCGCTCCGGCGACCGCTCGCACGGGACGATGCATGCGCATGCGGCGTCGCTGACCGACCAGGAGATCGCCGACATCGCGGCCTATCTCGGCGGCGATGCGATCAAGCCGGCCGAGACCCCGCCGGCCGGGACCCCGCCGGAAGCCGCGCAGGTCTGTGTGGCCTGTCATGGCGCCGACGGCGTCGGCGTGCTGCCCGAATACCCGACGCTGGCCGGCCAGCATGTCGACTACCTCGAGCGCGCGCTCGAGGAGTACAAGAGCGGAGCGCGCAAGAATCCGATCATGGCCGGCTTCGTCACGATGCTGAGCGCCGAGGACATGAAGACGCTCGCCGCGTACTACGGCAGCCAGCGGCCGAGCCTCGAGACGGTAAAGAAGCGCACGTCGCGCTTCAGCGCACGCTGACGTTCCAGGCTCGCTGAGGTTCCAGGGCCGGCCGGCGCCTCAGGGCGGGTTGCCGGCGAAACGCTCGAGAAACGCCGCCGCCGTAATCATCCAAGCGTCGCGGTTCGCCTTGCGGCGAAACTCGTGCGCTTCGTCCTTCGCCGCGAGATACCACACTTCCGCACCGTTGCCGCGCGCGCCCGCGACGAGGCGCTCCGCCTCGTACGCCGACGCCAGCGTGTCCTGCACGCCCTGCACGACCAGCAGCGGCCGGCGCAGCGCGCGCGCGTTCGGGATGCGCGCGAAGTTCACGACGCCGGCCAGATCGATGCCCGCGACGACGCGATCGGCGTACTGCGCGAGCGAGCCGAGCGCGACCTGCGCCCCCTGCGATTCGCCCATCAGCACGATCCGCGTGCGGTCGAGGTCGTGCTGCACGCCGATCCACACCAGCAGCGAGCCGATGTCGCGCACGGCATCCTCGCGCCGTGTGCCGTCGCCGAGCGATGCGAAGCCGCGGCCGTAACCCGGCGCGCCGCGCACGGTCGGTGCGATCACCACATAGCCGAGCACGTTCACCGCGAACTGCGTGAGCGCGTCGTATGCCGGCCGGTACTGCTCGCCCGGCCCGCTCGCGATGCGCACCAGCACCGGGTGCGGACCCGGCGTGCGCGGCCGGTAGACCCAGGCCGGCAGCATGCGCGCGCGGCCGTTGGCACGATCCCAGGTCGGAAAGCTGATCAGCTCCGGTGCGACGAGTTGCGCCGGATCGACCGGCCCGGTCTCGCTGTGGGTCCAGCGCGTGAGCACATTGTTCGCCGGCTCGTAGACCCAGGCATCGGCCGGCTGCGTCGCGCCGCCGGCAGTGAGCGCGAGCCGCGTGCCGGCGCGATCGAAGGCGAGATCGCCGATGCGGCCGGCGGGCAGGCCCTGCGGCGCGAGCTCGTTGCGCGCGAGCTGATCGAGCACCGTGAGCCGGCTCACGCCCGCGACGTTCGCGACGTAGGCGAGCCAGCGGCCGTCAGGCGAGACCGCGAAATCCTCGATGTCCCAAGGCACGGTATCGGTGATCACGCGCAGCGCGCCGGTCACCGGATCGAGGTAATGCAGCTGCGCGAAATCGCCGGTGAGCGGCGCGACGAGATAGATGCCGCGGCCGTCCGGTGCGAAGCGGGCGAGCGTCACGCGCCGCGCCCCGGTTTCGAGGGCGATCGGCGTGATGCCGCCCGACTGCACGTCGGCGAAATACAGCTCGACCTGCTGCGAGGTCTCGTTCGCGAGCAGCAGGCGCGCGCCGTCCGGTGACCAGGCGAGCGGTCGCCAGTTCCTGAGGCCCGCCGCGACCAGCAGGCGCGGCACCGGTGCGCTGCCGCCCGGCTCGAAGGCGAGGATGTCCTGGTGCAGGCCGTCGGCCGCCGTGCCGGCGAACGCCACGGCGCGTCCGTCAGGCGAGCAGACGAGATCGGACGTCTGCATGCGCGGTGTCGCGATGCGCAGGCTCGTGCGGTCGGCGAGTCGCAGGGCGTGCAGTTGCGGCGCGGCGCCACCGGCGATGTAGGCCACGCCTTTCGCATCGGGCGCCGGCGAGGCCGCTGCGGCATCGACGGGCATATCGCCGAAGCTGAGCTGTTCGCGCGCGCCGAGCGGAGCCGCGACGCGGTGCAGCTGTTCGATGTCGCCGAAGCGCGTGGTCACGAGCAGCGCGCCGTCCGGCAGCCAGCCGCGCGCGGTGGCCGAACGCGCGTGCAGCCACGGAGACAGGCGCTCGATGAGCGCCGGTGACGCGGCGGGCACACCGTCGAGGATCAGCGTGCCGCGCTCTTCGCGGGCGGCGTGCAGAGGCGGGGCAAGACTGGCGGCCACGACGCCGAATGCGGCGATGGCCAGCGCGGGAAATGGGCGATGCATGCTGGTATGGTGACACACATGGGCAATGGAACGATGACGCGCCGCGCGACGCTGGCGCTCGTGGTACTCGGGCTCAGCCTCGGCTGCGGCACGGTGCCGGCGACGGTGGCGGATGGTGCGACCGGCGCCGCGACCGACGCGGCCTCCGGCGACCTGGTGCTGGTGGTCGGTGCGACCGGCCGCACCGGTATTTATGCGGTCGAGCAACTCGTCGACCGCGGCTATCGCGTGCGCGCGCTGGTGCGCAATCCGGACAAGGCGCGCGCGGCCCTGCCCGCGGGTGTCGACGTCGTCGTCGGTGACGTGCGCGATCCGGCGACGCTCGATCCGGCGATGCAGGGCGTGAAGTACGTGATCTCGGCGATCGGCGGCGGTGCCCGCAACACCGTGGCCGGCAACGGCCCGGAAGAGGTCGATCATCTCGGCAACGTGCATCTGGCCGACGCCGCGCAGCGCGCGGGCGTGGCGCAGTTCGTGCTCGTCTCCTCGGGCAGCGTGACGCACGCGGCCGACTACCCGGTGCCGTTCATGCGGCCGGTGCTCGCCGCGAAGCTGAAGAGCGAGGACTATCTGCGCGCGAGTGGCCTGCCATACACCGTCGTGCGCCCCGGCGCGCTGATCGACGAACCCACCGGGCCGGGCCACATCGTGCTGCGCCAGGGCGATGGCCCGCCGGGGCAGATCTCGCGCGTCGAACTGGCGCGGATCAGCGTGGCCGTGCTCGGCAGTGCCGCGGCGCTCGGCAAGACCTTCGAGGCGGCCGCCGAGGCCGGCGAAGCGGCCGGCGACCTCGAGGCACTGTTCGCGGCGCTGCAGCCCGATCCGTCGCCGGCGCAATGACGCTGCCGCGCATGCGCGGGCCCGACGACATCACGGCGATCGACGCGGGCTACGTGCGCCCGCAGATGGCCGCGATCCACCTGATCGAACACGGCGGCCGCGTCGCGCTGGTCGATACCGGCACGTCGCACTCCGTGCCGGCCGTGCTCGCGGCGCTCGCGGCGCTCGGCCACGAACCGGGCGACGTCGAGCACGTGATCCTGACCCACGTGCACCTCGATCACGCGGGCGGCGCGGGCGCGCTGATGCGCGTGCTGCCGAATGCGCGGCTCGCGGTGCACCCGCGCGGCGCACCACACATGATCGATCCGTCGAAGCTGGTCACCGCGTCGATCGTGGTCTACGGCGAGTCGCTCTATCGCGAGCTGTACGGCGAGATCCTGCCGATCGATGCGGCTCGCGTGCATGCGACCGCCGAGGGCGAGCAGCTGTCGCTCGCCGGCCGCGTGCTCGAGTTCTGGTTCACGCCCGGGCATGCGATGCATCACCAGGCGATCGTCGATCATGCCTCGCACACGGTGTTCACCGGCGACACCTTCGGCCTCTCGTATCGCGAGTTCGACACGGCGCGGGGCGCGTTCATCCTGCCGACGACGACGCCGACGCAGTTCGATCCGCAGCAGCTCGAGGACTCGGTCGCGCGCATCGCGGCCTACCGGCCGCGTGCGGTGCACCTGACCCATTACGCGCGCGTCACCGACGTCGAGCGGCTCGCCGCCGACATGATCGCGCAGGTGCGCGCCTGCGCCGCGCTCGCGCAGCGCCATGCGGACGATGCGGATCGCCGCGACCGCATCCGCGCCGGGCTGCGCGCGCTGCTGCTCGATCGCTCGCGCGAGCACGGCTGCACGATGAGCGAGGCGCGCTTCGATGAGCTGCTCGGCGCCGATCTCGACCTGAACGCCGACGGCCTCGTCGCCTGGCTCGAACGCAGCACACGCGGCCGGGCCTGATGCCGGTCAGTGGCGCTAAGATGGCGCCATGACCGCACCAGACACGTTCCGGGCTTACCGGATCCACGAAGAGAACCGCAAGGTCGTCGCGCGCTTCGAGCAGCTGACGCTCGACGACCTGTCGCCGGGCGAGGTCGTGATCCGCGTCTCGCACTCCGGCATCAATTACAAGGACGCGCTTGCCGCGACCGGCGCGGGCCGCATCCTGCGCCGCTATCCGCTGGTGGGCGGCATCGATCTGGCCGGCAGCGTCGAGTCATCGAGCGACCCGCGCTACGAGGCGGGCGACGCGGTGCTCGTCACCGGCTGCGGGCTGTCGGAGACCGTCGATGGGGGCTACACCGAGATCGCGCGCGTGAAGGGCGACGCGGTGATCCCGATGCCGGCGGGACACGATGCGCTGAGCGCGATGACGCTCGGCACGGCGGGTTTCACGGCGGCACTCGCGATCCATCGCATGGAGCACAACGGCCAGACGCCGGCGCAGGGACCCGTGGTCGTCACCGGTGCGACTGGTGGTGTCGGCAGCCACGCGATCGACATGCTCGCGGGGCGCGGCTACGAGGTCGTCGCGGTCACCGGCAAGGCGCAGCATGCGGACTACCTGCGCGCGCTCGGCGCCACCTCGGTGCTGCTGCGCCAGGAGATCGACTACGGATCGAAGCCGCTCGAGGCCGAGCGCTTCGCCGGGGCGATCGACAACGTGGGCGGCGAGATGCTGACCTGGCTCACGCGCACGGTGGGTTTCCGCGGCAACATCGCGAGCATCGGGCTCGCCGGCAGCCCGAAGCTCGAGACCACGGTGATGCCGTTCATCCTGCGCGGCGTGAACCTGCTCGGCATCAATTCGTCGGCGACGCCGCGCGAGCTGCGGCTCGCGGTCTGGGCGCGCATCGGCAGCGATCTCGCGCCGCGCCACCTCGAGCGTGTCCGCACGCGCATGATCGCGTTCGGCGAGCTGCCGGGCGCCTTCGCCGCGCTGCTCGAAGGCGGAGTCGTCGGCCGGACAGTCGTCTCGATCCGTTGACGGTTCGCGGCCCGCCGGGGGGCCGCGATCCGCTACAATTGCGGGCTCCCGGCCCGACCCAGACAGGTACGCGAATGCCCACAGTCTCCTCCGCCGGTGCGCGCCTGCGCGCTGCCGTCGACGCCGAACGCCCGCTGCAGGTCGCCGGCACGGTCAATGCGTACTCGGCCCTGCTCGCCGAGCGCGCGGGATTCAAGGCGATCTATCTGTCCGGCGCCGGCGTCGCGAATGCCTCGTTCGGCCTGCCCGATCTCGGCATCACCTCGCTGAACGACGTCTGCGAGGACGTGCGGCGCATCGGGTCGGCGACCGACCTGCCGTTGCTCGTCGACGCCGACACCGGCTGGGGCGGCGCCTTCAACATCGCGCGCACGAGCCGTGACCTCACCCGCGCGGGCGCCGCCGGCATGCACCTCGAAGACCAGGTGCAGGCGAAGCGCTGCGGCCACCGGCCCGGCAAGGCGCTGGTGCCGGCCGCCGAGATGGTCGACCGGCTGAAGGCCGCAGTCGACGGGCGCACCGATCCGGCGTTCGTGATCATGGCGCGCACCGACGCGCATGCGGTCGAGGGCCAGGCCGCGGCGGTCGAGCGCGCGCAGCGCTATGTCGAGGCGGGCGCCGACATGATCTTCGCCGAGGCGCTGACCACGCTCGAGGAGTATCGCGAGTTCACGCGCGTCGTGCCGGTGCCGGTGCTCGCGAACATCACCGAATTCGGCAAGACGCCGCTGTTCACCACTCAGGAACTCGCCGGCGCCGGCGTGCGGCTCGTGCTCTATCCGCTGTCGGCGTTTCGCGCGATGAGCCGCGCGGCGCTCGGGGTGTATGCCGCGATCCGCCGCGACGGCACGCAGAAGGCCGTCGTCGACACGATGCAGACGCGCGCCGAGCTCTACGACGTGCTCGGCTACCACGACTACGAGCGCAAGCTCGATGCCCTGTTCGGACAGGAGGGAAGCTGATGACTGACCCGGTTGCACCGAGCGGCCCGAAGCCAAAGAAATCCGTCGCCCTCTCCGGCGTCGCCGCCGGCAATACTGCGCTGTGCACGGTCGGGCGCAGCGGGAACGACCTCGCCTATCGCGGCTACGACATCCTCGAGATTGCCGAAGCCTGCGAGTTCGAGGAAATCGCCCACCTGCTGATCCACGAGAAACTGCCGAACCGCGCCGAACTCGCCGCGTACAAGGCAAAGCTGCGCGGCCTGCGCAGCCTGCCGGCGGTCGTGCGGACCACGCTCGAGGCGCTGCCCGCCTCGAGCCATCCGATGGACGTGCTGCGCACCGGCGTGTCGGCACTCGGCTGTGCGATGCCCGAGAAGGACGATCATTCCGCCGCCGGCGCGCGCGAGATCGCCGACCAGCTGATCGCCTCGCTCGGCTCGATGCTGTGCTACTGGTACCACTACAGCCATTCGGGCCACCGCGTGCACGTCGAGACGCAGGACGACTCGATCGGCGGGCATTTCCTGCACCTGCTGCATCGCAAGGCGCCGCCGGAGTCGTGGGTGCGCGCGATGCACACCTCGTTCATTCTCTATGCCGAGCACGAGTTCAACGCGTCGACCTTCACCGCGCGCGTGATCGCGGGCACAGGCTCCGACCTGCACTCGTGCATCACCGGCGCGATCGGCGCGCTGCGCGGGCCGAAGCACGGCGGCGCGAACGAAGTCGCGCTCGAGATCCAGCAGCGCTATGCGACGCCCGACGAGGCCGAGGCCGACATCCGCCGCCGCGTCGCGCAGAAGGAAGTCGTGATCGGCTTCGGCCACCCGGTCTACACGATCGCCGACCCGCGCAACCAGGTGATCAAGGGCGTTGCGCAGCGGCTCGCCGAGGAGGCGCGCAACACCGGCCTGTACGACATCGCCGAGCGGCTCGAGCGCGTGATGTGGGACGCGAAGAAGATGTTCCCGAACCTCGACTGGTTCAGCGCGGTGTCGTATCAGCTGATGGGCGTGCCGACCGCGATGTTCACGCCGCTGTTCGTGATCGCGCGCACCACCGGCTGGGCCGCGCACGTGATCGAGCAGCGTGCCGATGGCAAGATCATTCGTCCTTCCGCCAACTATGTCGGGCCGGAGAATCGGGCGTTTGTGCCGATCGAGCGGCGGCCTTGAGGGATGCGGGCGCAGCGCATGCGAGAGGCGAAGCGGGGTGTGCCAGTAGCCGGCCGGCCGCGAGGCTGCGCGTGCTGCGTGCCGGTTCCGGGTCGCGCGCGCCTCGTTCCTCGGCGTGCCCTCGCGGCGGGGGCGATGCGCGCCATTGGGACATCGCGGACCAGAGCGTGGGCGACGCGCATCGCTGCTCCCCGCCGCTCGGCGCGCTCCACGGAACCGGCACGCAGCACGCGCAGCCTCGCGGCGCGCGGGTTCTGGCGCGCGCGCAGGCCTGAGCCGATACCCTTGCCCGCATCACTTCACCCATGTTTAGAGGTTTGAACGAAGATGTCTGCCCACGACCACAAGTCTGCCGCGCGGCCTGATCCTGATCAGGTGATCGTCGATATCGCGGGTTATGCGAGGGACCGCGCGATCGACTCGCGGCTCGCCTATGACACCGCGCGTCATTGCCTGATGGATACGCTCGCCTGCGGTTTCCAGGCGCTCGCGTATCCGGCCTGCACGCGGATGATGGGGCCCGTGGTGCCGGGCGCGACGATGCCGGGCGGCGCGCGCGTTCCAGGCACCAGCTACGAGCTCGACCCGGTGCAGGCCGCGTTCAACATCGGCGCGATGATCCGCTGGCTCGATTTCAACGACACCTGGCTCGCGGCCGAGTGGGGCCATCCGTCCGACAACCTAGGCGGCATCCTCGCTGTGGCCGATTACCTGTCGCGCAAGGCGATCATGGAGGGCGGCAAGCCGCTCACCGTGCGCGACGTGCTGACCGGCATGATCAAGGCGCACGAGGTGCAGGGCATCCTCGCGCTCGACAACAGCTTCAACCGCGTGGGTCTCGATCACGTGCTGCTGGTGCGGGTGGCCTCGACTGCGGTCGTGACCGCGATGCTCGGCGGCAGCCGTGAGCAGGTGGTGAACGCGGTGTCGAACGCCTGGATCGACGGCGGTGCGCTGCGCACCTACCGGCACGCGCCGAACACCGGCTCGCGCAAGAGCTGGGCGGCCGGAGACGCGACCAGCCGCGCGGTGCGCCACGCCTTCATCGCGATGACCGGCGAGATGGGTTATCCATCGGCGCTGTCGGCGAAGGCCTGGGGCTTCCAGGACGTGCTGTTCAAGGGCAAGCCGGTCACGCTCGCGCAGCCGCTCGGCAGCTACGTGATGGAGAACGTGCTGTTCAAGATCAGCTTCCCGGCCGAGTTCCACGCGCAGACCGCGGTCGAGTGCGCGATGCAGCTGCATCCGCAGGTCAGGGACCGGATCGACTCGATCGAAAAGATCGTCATCGAGACGCAGGAGCCCGGCGTGCGCATCATCGACAAGACCGGCCCGCTCGCGAACCCCGCCGACCGCGACCACTGCATCCAGTACATGGTGGCGATCCCGCTGCTGTTCGGGCGCCTGACCGCCGCCGACTACGAGGACGCCGTGGCCTCCGATCCGCGCGTCGACGCGCTGCGCGCGAAGATGACGGTGCAGGAGAATCCGACGTTCACGAAGGAATACTACGAGCGCGACAAGCGCTACATCGGCAACGCGGTGCAGGTGTTCTTCAGGGACGGCACGAGCACGCCGCGTATCGCGGTCGATTTCCCGATCGGCCACAGGAAGCGCCGCGACGAGGGCATGCCGGTGCTGGTCAGGAAGTTCGAGACCTCGGTCGCGGCGCATTTCGCCGCGAAGCAGGCGGCGGCGATCGTCGCGCTGTTCCTTGACGCCGCGAAGCTCGACGCGATGCCGGTGCACGAGTTCGTCGCGGCGATGGTCAAGAACTGACGCGTGAACGCGGCAGCGGGCACCGCGGAGCAGGCGCGGCTCGTCCGCGACGCCGCGGCGCTCGACGTGCCGCTCGCCGCCGCGCAGGCGACGGCGCTGCTGCGCCTGCTCGATGAGCTCGCGCACTGGAACCGCAGTTACAACCTCACCGCGATCGACGATCGTGCGACGATGCTCACGCATCATCTGCTCGACAGCCTGTCGGTCGCGCCGTACGTCGCCGGCGCGACGCTCGCCGATGTCGGCACCGGCGCGGGCTTCCCGGGCCTGCCGCTCGCGATCCTCGCGCCGCAACGGCGCCACACGCTGATCGATTCGGGCAGCAAGAAGGTTCGCTTCGTTGCACACGCGGTGCGTGCGCTCGGGCTCGGCAACGTCGAGCCGCTGCACGCGCGGGTCGAGAACCTGCGCCCGGCCGTGCCGTTCGATACGGTCGTCGCGCGGGCGCTGGCGCCGCTGCCGCGTCTGCTCGCGCTGGTCGCACCGCTGTGCGGGCCCGGCACCCGCGTGCTGGCGATGAAGAGCGCGCGGCTCGACGAGGAACTGCCCGCCGTCACGGCGCCGTGGCGCGTGGAAGCCGTGCACGAGCTGAAGGTGCCGGGGATCGACGCCGTGCGCACCCTTGCCGTCCTGCAGCGCGATGCGGCCGCCGGCGCGAGCCGCTAAACTCGCCCGATGAAGCGCGTCATTGCGGTGGCGAACCAGAAGGGCGGTGTCGGCAAGACCACGACGGCGGTCAATCTTGCAGCCTCGCTGGCCGCGACCCGGCGGCGGGTATTGCTGATCGATCTCGACCCGCAGGGCAATGCGACGATGGGCTGCGGCGTCGAGAAATCACAGGTCGTGCGCGGTACCTGCGAGGTGATGCTCGGCGAATGCGACATCGGCAGCGCGATCGTGCCGGTCGAGCAGGCCGGCATGTTCCTGCTGCCCGCGAACCAGGACCTGACCTCGGTCGAGGTGCGCCTGCTGACGATGATCACCGGCCGGGAGCTGAAGCTGCGCAATGCGTTGCGAGCGGTGCGCGAACAGTACGACGTGATCCTGATCGACTGCCCGCCGGCGCTCAACATGCTCACGGTCAACGCGCTGGTCGCGGCCGACAGCGTGCTGATCCCGATGCAGTGCGAGTACTACGCGCTCGAGGGGCTGTCGGCGCTGGTCTCGACGATCGAGCAGATCCGTGCGGCGGTGAACCCCGACCTCGAGATCGAGGGCATCCTGCGCACGATGTTCGACCCGCGCAACAACCTCGCCAACGAGGTCAGCGCCCAGCTGATCGAGCATTTCGGTGACAAGGTGTTCCGCACCGTGGTGCCGCGCAACGTGCGGCTCGCGGAGGCGCCGTCCTTCGGGCGCCCGGCGATGTTCCACGACAAGGAATCCCGCGGGGCGCTCGCCTATCTCGCGCTCGCCGGCGAAATGTTGCGTCGTGAGGACGAGGCGCGCACTCCCGAACGGCTATCATCGGCGCCATGACCCAGAAGAAGACGACCCTCGGTCGCGGGCTCGCCGACCTGCTCGGACAGTCGGCCGCGCGCGCGGCAGCACCCGCGGCAGCGGCCGGAGCGCCGCCCGCCGGCGAGGAACTCGCGAAGCTGCCGCTCGACCTGCTGCAGCGGGGCCGTTACCAGCCACGCGTCGACATGCGGCCCGAGACGCTGCAGGAACTGGCCGATTCGATCAAGGCGCAGGGCGTCGTGCAGCCGATCGTCGTGCGTCCGCTCGCGGGCGCCGGCGAGGGCGCGACCCAGCGTTACGAGATCATCGCCGGCGAGCGCCGCTGGCGCGCCGCGCAGCTCGCGGGGCTCGCGGAGATTCCCGCGGTCATCCGCCGGGTCGCCGACGACGCGGCGATCGCGATGGCGCTGATCGAGAACATCCAGCGCGAGAACCTGAATCCGCTCGAGGAGGCCCGGGCCCTCGAACGCCTGATCGCCGAGTTCGGCGTCACGCACCAGCAGGCCGCCGAAGCGGTCGGCCGCTCGCGCGCGGCGGTCAGCAATCTGCTGCGCCTGCTCGAGCTCGCGCCCGAGGTGTGCGAGCTGGTCGAGAAGCGCGCGCTCGAGATGGGGCATGCGCGGGCGCTGCTCGGCCTCGGCCAGCGCCGCCAGCAAGCCGAAGTCGCCTCGCTCGTCGCGCGCAAGGGCCTGTCGGTGCGTGAAACGGAGGCGCTGGTGCGCCGCCTCGCGAGCCCGGGCGGCACTGCCTCCCCGGGGGCTGCCGCGGATTCTGGCCGGCGGGACCCGAACGTGAGCCGCCTCGAGGGCGAGCTGGCCGAAAAGCTCGGCGCGAAGGTGGCTATCCAGCACACGGCGAGCGGCAAGGGCAAGCTGGTCGTCAACTACAACAGCCTCGATGAGCTCGACGGCATCCTCGCGCACATCCAGTAGCCGGGGCGGGGGCGATTCCTAGGTAGTTCCCGCGTATTTCTTGCTGGCGCGGGGCTTCCCCCCTATAATCCGCGCGCTTCGCAAACGGGGCCCTAAGTGGCTGCCGTGCAAGGAAAATTGGGCTGAAGGCCGTCTCCGTTCGATCGTGATCCAGTCGCGCGATGGCATCTGGCATCTGGCCGCGTGGATCCTGCTCGCGCAGGCAGCCGTCACGATCGCCGCCGCAGCACTGTGTTACGGCGTGTGGGGCGCAAGGCATGGAGCGTCGGCGCTCGCGGGCGGCTCGATCGGCGTCATTGCGAATTTGTACATGACCCTGGCGGCGCTGCGGCAAGGCGGCGGCGCCGGCGTGGTACTGGGCCGGATATTGATCGGCCAGTTCGTCAAGATTGCGCTCACCGTGGCGATGTTCGTCGCGGTCGCGCGGACCGGCAAGGCGGCGTGGCCGCCGTTGATCGCGACCTATGTCGCAACGCTGGTGGTGTTCTGGGCCGTGCCCGCAATGGCGGCGCCCCGGTTGCCGCCGCGTTCGAGAGTGTGAGTCAGGGCAGGGGCGTTCGAAACGATGGCATCCGGACACGTCGCAGAACACGGCACGACGCCGACCGACTACATCGTCCATCACCTCACCCACCTGAAGGTCGGCGAGGGCTTCTGGACCTGGCACATCGACACGCTGCTGATGTCGGCGCTGCTCGCGATCCTGGTCGGCTGGGTATTCCGGGCCGCCGCGCGGCGCGCCACCTCGGGCGTGCCCGGCCGCTTCGTCGGTTTCATCGAACTGGTCGTCGAGTTCGTCGACGGCCAGGTGGCCGACATCTACCACGGCGACCGCCGCTTCATGGTGGCGCTCGCGCTGTCGCTGTTCACGTGGATCATCGCGATGAACACGATGGACCTGCTGCCGATCGACCTGCCCGGCGGCGTCGCCGCGCTGTTCGGCGCGGAATTCTGGCGCGTGCTGCCGACCGCCGACCTGAACGGCACGGTCGCGATGGCCTTCGTCGTGCTGCTGCTGATCGTCATCGCGGCGATCCGCGCCAAGGGCGTCGGCGGTTATGCGCACGAATGGATCGCCGCGCCGTTCGGCAATCACCCGCTGCTGTGGATCCCGAACGCGGTGCTGAACCTCGTCGAGCTGCTGTCGAAGCCCGTGTCGCTCGCGATGCGACTGTTCGGCAACATGTACGCCGGCGAGCTGCTCTTCATGCTGATCGCGCTGCTCGGCTTCACGGTCGTCGGCCTGACCGCTGGCAGCAGCGTCGCGTTCCTCGGCCAGATCGTCATGGGCTCGGCCTGGGCGATCTTCCACATCTTGATTGTGGTGCTGCAGGCCTACATTTTCATGGTGTTGCCGATCGTGTACATCGCGATGGCCGAAGAGCATCACTAGGTTTCGTTTCACTGCATTGACGACTCGACCAGGAGAACTCAGATGGAAGCAATCGCAACGGTTCAGGCGTACACGGCGCTTGGAATCGGCATCATCATCGGCCTCGGCGCGATCGGCGCCTGCATCGGCATCGGCGTGATGGGTTCGAAGTTCCTCGAATCCGCCGCGCGCCAGCCCGAGCTGACACCGATGCTGCAGGGCCGCATGTTCCTGCTCGTCGGCCTGATCGACGCGGCGTTCCTGATCGGTGTCGGTCTCGCGATGCTGTTTGCGTTCGCGAACCCGCTGCTCGCCAAACTCGCCGGCGGTTGATGCACGCGCAAGCCGAAGGAGACAGGCGATGAACGTCAACGCGACATTCATCGGGCAGGTGATCGTATTCGTGATCCTGCTCTGGTTCTTCTGGAGGTTCGTCGTGCCGCCGCTCGCGCAGGCGAACACGGACCGGCAGAAGAAGATCGCCGCGGGCCTCGCGGCCGCCGAGCGTGGCCAGAAGGATCTCGAGGAGGCGAAATCGCGCGCCGACGCCGTCGTGCGCGAGGCGCGCGAGCGTGCCAACCAGATCCTCGACCAGGCGAACCGCCGCTCGGGCGAGATGATCGATTCGGCCAAGCAGACCGCGAGCGCCGAAGGCGAGCGCCTGCTCGCGAGCGCGCGCGCCGAGGCCGGCAACGAGACCGCGCGGGCCCGCGATGCGCTGCGCCGCGAAGTCGGCGCGCTGGCCGTCACCGGCGCCAGCCGCCTGCTCGGTCGCGAGATCGACGCGAAGGCGCACGCGCAGCTGCTCGACGAGCTCGCCGAGGAGATCGCGCGTGGCTGAGAACGCCACCCTGGCGAGGCCTTATGCGCGTGCCGCGTTCGAGTTCGCGCGGGATGCGAAGGCGCTCGCCGGCTGGGGCGACCTGCTCGCCACGGCCGCGGTCGTCGTCACCGATGAGCGCTTCGCGGCGCTGATCGGCAGCCCGGAACCGGGCCCGGCGGCGCTCGCCGGAGTCGTGCTCGACATCGCCGGCGGGAGTGCCGACGAGCACGGCCGCAATTTCGTGCGCCTGCTCGCGCAGAACCGCCGCCTCGCGCTGCTGCCGGAGATCGCCGCACAGTTTGCGCGGCTGCGCGCCGAAGTCGAAAACACGGTCGACGTCGAGGTCGCCTCGGCGCTGCCGCTGACGGGCGAACAGACCGAGCAGCTCGCGCGCGCGCTGACGCGCCGCCTGAACCGCCGCGTGCGCCTGCATGCGAGCGTCGATCCGTCGCTGATCGGCGGCGCCGTGGTGCGCGCCGGCGACTTCGTGCTCGACGGTTCGCTGAAGGGCCGGCTCGAGCGCCTCGCACAGTCCATGACGAATTGATTCCCGAGGATTCCACACCCATGTCAGTCAAAGCATCGGAAATCAGCGACCTGATCAGGCAGCGGATCGAGAAGTTCTCGTCCGCCACCGAGGCGCGCAACGTCGGCACGGTCCTGTCGGTGACCGACGGCATCACGCGTATCCACGGGCTCGCCGACGTGCGCTACGGCGAGATGATCGAGTACCCGGGCGGCGTCTTCGGCCTCGCGCTGAACCTCGAGCAGGACTCGGTCGGCGCGGTCGTGCTCGGCGACTACGTCGGCATCCGCGAAGGCGACACGGTCAAGACCACCGGCCGCATCCTCGAGGTGCCGGTCGGTCCGGAGCTGCTCGGCCGCGTCGTCGACACGCTGGGCAATCCGATCGACGGCAAGGGGCCGGTGAAGGCCACGCGCACCGCGCCGATCGAGCGCGTCGCGCCGGGCGTGATCTACAGGAAGAGCGTGTCGCAGCCGGTGCAGACCGGCTACAAGGCCGTCGACTCGATGGTGCCGATCGGCCGCGGCCAGCGCGAGCTGATCATCGGCGACCGCCAGACCGGCAAGACCGCGCTCGCGGTCGACACGATCATCAACCAGAAGTCCTCCGGCATCAAATGCATCTACGTCGCGATCGGCCAGAAGCAGTCGTCGATCGCGAGCGTCGTGCGCAAGCTCGAGGAGCACGGCGCGATGGCGCACACGATCGTGGTCGCCGCGTCCGCGTCGGTGCCGGCCGCGCTGCAGTACCTCGCCGCCTATTCGGGCGTGACGATGGGCGAGTACTTCATGGACAACGGCCAGGACGCACTGATCATCTATGACGACCTGTCGAAGCAGGCGGTCGCCTACCGGCAGATCTCGCTGCTGCTGAAGCGCCCGCCGGGCCGCGAGGCCTATCCCGGCGACGTGTTCTACCTGCACTCGCGCCTGCTCGAGAGGAGCGCGCGCGTCAACGAGGAATACGTCGAGATGGCGAGCAAGGGCGCGGTCAAGGGCAGGACTGGCTCGCTGACCGGACTGCCGATCATCGAGACGCAGGCCGGCGACGTCACCGCGTTCGTGCCGACCAACGTGATCTCGATCACCGACGGACAGATCTTCCTCGAGACCGACCTGTTCAACGCCGGCATCCGCCCGGCGATGAACGCCGGCATCTCGGTGTCGCGCGTCGGCGGCGCCGCGCAGACCGACATCATCAAGAAGCTCGGCGGCGGCATCCGCCTCGCGCTCGCGCAGTACCGCGAGCTCGCCGCGTTCTCGCAGTTCGCCTCCGACCTCGACGAGGCGACCCGCCGCCAGCTCGAGCGCGGCGAGCGCGTCACCGAGCTGATGAAGCAGAAGCAGTACGCGCCGATGTCGGTCGCCGAGATGGCGCTGTCGATCTATGCGGTCAACAACGGCTACATGGACAAGGTCGAGCGCAAGAAGGTCGTCGACTTCGAGGCCGCGCTGCAGTCGTTCGCGAAGGGCAGCCACAGGGAGGCGATGGACGCGATCAACGCCAGGCCCGAACTGAAGCTGCACGAGGCGACGCTGAAGAAGATCTGCGAGGACTTCGTCGCGAACGGGGCCTACTGACAAGATGGCCGGTACCAAGGAAATCCGCACCAAGATCGCCAGCGTCCGAAGCACGCAGAAGATCACCAAGGCGATGCAGATGGTGGCGACGAGCAAGATGCGGCGCGCGCAGGACCGCATGCGTCTCGCGCGCCCGTACGCGGACAAGATGCGCACGGTGATCGGCCACCTCAGCGCGGCGAATCCCGACTACCGCCATCCGTTCATGGTCACGCGCGCGGCGAAGTCGATCGGCATCATCGTGATCTCGACCGACCGCGGCCTGTGCGGCGGCCTGAACGCGAACCTGTTCAAGAGCACGCTCCACCTGATGCGCGAGTGGCAGCAGCAGGGCGCCGAGGTCAACCTGTGTCTGATCGGCTCGAAGGGCCTCGGCTTCTTCCGCCGCCTCGGCCTGCCGATCCTCGCGAACGTGACCCATCTCGGTGACCGGCCGCACGTCAAGGACCTGATCGGCACCGTCAAGGTGATGCTCGATGCGTACCGCGAGGGCCGCATCGACCGGCTGTTCCTCGTCAATGCGCACTTCGTCAACACGATGACGCAGCAGCCGAGCGTCGAGCAGCTGCTGCCGGTCGAGCCGGTCGGAACGGCCGATCTGGCCGAACACTGGGATTACATCTACGAGCCGAGCGCCGCCGGCATTCTCGACGGCGTGCTGATGCGCTACATCGAGTCGCAGGTCTACCGCGGTGCAGTCGAGAACGTCGCCTCCGAGATGGCCGCGCGCATGGTCGCGATGAAGGCCGCGTCCGACAACGCCGGCAAGCTGATCAACGAGCTGCAACTCATTTACAACAAGGCCAGGCAGGCGGCGATCACCAAGGAGCTGGCCGAGATCGTCGGCGGCGCCGCCGCAGTCTGAACAGAGGAATCGCGATGGCAAACGGAAAGATTACGCAGATCATCGGCGCGGTCATCGACGTGGAGTTCCCGCGCGAGGCGATCCCGCAGGTCTACGAGGCGCTGAAGCTCGAGAACGGCGACCTGACGCTCGAAGTGCAGCAGCAGCTCGGCGACGGCGTCGTGCGCACGATCGCGATGGGTTCCTCCGAGGGCCTGCAGCGTGGCCTGACGGTCGTGCCGACCGGCCGGCCGATCTCGGTGCCGGTCGGATCGGCGACGCTCGGTCGCATCATGGACGTGCTCGGCGCGCCGCAGGACAACCGCGGCCCGGTGAATTCGAAGGAGCACTGGTCGATCCACCGCCCGGCGCCGTCGTATGACGAGCAGGCCGGCGGTCGCGACCTGCTGGTCACCGGCATCAAGGTCATCGATCTGCTGGTGCCGTTCGCGAAGGGCGGCAAGGTCGGCCTGTTCGGCGGCGCCGGCGTCGGCAAGACCGTCAACATGCTCGAGCTGATCAACAACATCGCCAAGCAGTACAGCGGGCTGTCGGTGTTCGCCGGCGTCGGCGAGCGCACCCGCGAGGGCAACGACTTCTACCACGAGATGGCGGAGTCGGGCGTCATCGACCTCGAGAAGCTCGAGAACTCGAAGGTCGCGATGGTCTACGGCCAGATGAACGAGCCGCCGGGCAACCGCCTGCGCGTCGCGCTCACGGGCCTGACGATGGCCGAATACTTCCGCGACGAGGTGCGCGAGGACGGCGGCAAGGGCCGCGACGTGCTGTTCTTCGTCGACAACATCTACCGCTACACGCTCGCGGGCACCGAGGTGTCGGCACTGCTCGGGCGCATGCCCTCGGCGGTCGGCTACCAGCCGACGCTTGCCGAGGAGATGGGCGTGCTGCAGGAGCGCATCACGTCGACCAAGACCGGCTCGATCACGTCGATCCAGGCCGTGTACGTGCCCGCGGACGACCTGACCGACCCATCGCCGGCGACGACCTTCGCGCACCTCGACGCCACCGTCGTGCTGTCGCGCCAGATCGCCGCGCTCGGCATCTACCCGGCGGTCGATCCGCTCGACTCGACCAGCCGCCAGCTCGATCCGCTGGTGGTCGGCGAGGAGCACTACAACACCGCGCGCGGCGTGCAAGCCGTGCTGCAGCGTTACAAGGAGCTGCAGGACATCATCGCGATCCTCGGCATGGACGAGCTGTCGGAAGAGGACAAGCTCACGGTGTTCCGCGCGCGCAAGATCCAGCGCTTCCTGTCGCAGCCGTTCAACGTCGCGAAGGTGTTCACCGGCCAGGACGGCAAGATCGTGCCGCTCGCCGACACGATCCGCGGCTTCAAGGGCATCCTCGCGGGCGATTACGACAACCTTCCCGAGCAGGCCTTCTACATGGTCGGCTCGATCGACGAGGCGGTCGAGAAGGCGAAGGGCCTGCAGTAAGGCGAGGGCAAGAGCGTGGCGAATACCATAGACGTCGATGTCGTGAGCGCCGAAGGCGAGATCTTCTCGGGTCCCGCGCTGATGGTGTTCGTGCCGGCGTCCGAGGGCGACATCGGCATCGCGCCGCGCCACGCGCCGCTGCTGACGCTGCTGAAGGCGGGCGAGGTGCGCATCCAGACGCCGGACGGCGGCGAGCACCTGATCTTCGTCGGTGGCGGCGTGCTGGAAATCCAGCCGCGCAAGGTCACCGTGCTGGCCGACACCGCGCTGCGCGCGCGCGACATCGACGAGGCGGCGGCGCTCGCGGCCAAGCAGCGCGCCGAGGAAGCGCTCAAGGACAAGGTCGACAAGATTTCGCAGGCCGAGGCGCTCGCCGAGCTGACGCGCGCGGCCGCGCAGCTGAAGCTGATCGAGAAACTGCGCAAACTGAAGGGCTGATCCGGCTCACCGGATTCCGTGCGGCGGTGCCGCGTCGCGGCGCTGCCGGGAGTCGCCCCCCGCGGGCCGCTCCAGACCCGCGGGGGACGCGCACCGAACCAGAGCTTACTGGCCCGGGTCCGTCTCGCTCTGCGGCCTGGCCGAAGCCTGCCAGCGCGCGAACTCCTCCTTCGACACCGCGCCGTCGCTGTTCGCGTCGGCGGTCGTGAAGGCGGCCGACAGGTTCTTGTCGGCCACCGATTCGCTCGCGGTGATGACGCCGTCGGCGTTCTTGTCGAGCGACTCGAACGACTTCGAGGCCATCGTCTCGTCGGCGGCGAAGGCGGCACCGGTCAGCAGTGCCGCAGCGGCAATGATCGCCTGGTATTTCATGGTCGGGTTCCTCCGGGGGTTGTCAGCACGTCGCTGCTGCGACGGTCGGTGTGACGCTAATGCGCGCCGGCGCCCGGCGGAATGTCCGCGATCGGCAACAGGCGCGCCGCAGCGCCGGCCGCGGCGTGCGGCGTGAGCGCGGAAAAGCCTTTGATTGCAGGCTCCGCGGCACACCCGGTCGCGCCGCTGTCGGACGACCGCCGACGCACGATTCAGCACGCCCCGACCTCGCGGACGCGTGAAGTCCTACACCGCGATGGCGCTCGGATACAATCTGCCGATGCCCCTCACGATCGTGATTCTCGCCGCCGGCCAGGGAAAGCGGATGCAGTCGGACCTGCCGAAGGTGCTGCAGCCGCTCGCGGGCCGGCCGCTCCTGCAGCACGTCATCGCCACCGCACAGACGCTCGGCCCCGCCGCGGTCCACGTCGTCTACGGCCACGGCGGCGAGCGCGTGCGCGAGGCGCTGGCCGCGGCCCCGGTGTGCTGGGCGCTGCAGGCCGAGCAGCGCGGCACCGGCCACGCGCTCGCGCAGGCGATGCCGCGGATCGATGACGGCGATCTCGTGCTGGTGCTGTATGGCGACGTGCCGCTGATCCGCACCGAAACCCTGCAGGCGCTGATCGCCCCGGCCGGTCCGGATGCGGTGACGCTGCTGACTGCCGCGCTCGACGATCCGACCGGTTACGGCCGCATCGTGCGCAATGCGCGCGGCCAGGTGCAGCGCATCGTCGAGGAGAAGGACGCGACCGCGCGGCAGCGGCGCATCCGCGAGGGCAACACGGGTGTGCTGGTCGCGCCGGCGAAGCGGCTGCGCCAGTGGCTCGCGCGGCTCAAGGCCGACAACGCCCAGGGCGAGCTGTACCTGACCGACATCGTCGCGATGGCGGTCGCGGAGAAGGTGAAGGTGCTGCCGCAGGTGGCCGACAACGCGACCGAGGTGCTCGGCGTCAACGACCGGCTGCAGCTCGCCGAAGTCGAGGCGGCGTACCGCGCGCGCCGCGCGCGTGCGCTGCTGCTTGCGGGCGTCACGCTGGTCGACCCGCTGCGCATCGACGTGCGCGGCGAGCTCGAGGTGGGCCGCGACACGCAGATCGACGTCAACGTCGTGTTCGAGGGGCGGGTGCGGCTCGGCCATCGCGTCAGCATCGGCCCGAACTGCGTGATCCGCGACAGCGAGATCGGCGACGACAGCGTCGTGTTCCCGAACTGCGTGATCGAGCGCGCGAACATCGGGCCGGGCTGCCGGATCGGGCCGTTCGCGCGCTTCCGGCCGTCGTCGACGCTGGCGCGCGGCGTGCACGTCGGCAATTTCGTCGAGGTCAAGAACAGCGTGCTCGGCGCGGGCAGCAAGTCGAACCACCTGACCTATCTCGGCGACGCGGTGATCGGCAGCGGCGTCAATGTCGGCGCCGGCACCGTCACCTGCAATTACGATGGCGTGAACAAGTCGCAGACGCACATCGACGACGGTGCGTTCATCGGCTCGGGCAGCATGCTGGTCGCGCCGGTGCGGATCGGCGCGCGCGCGACGATCGGCGCGGGCTCGACGATCACGAAGGACACGCCGCCCGACAAGCTGACGCTCGAGCGCTCGAAGCAGGTCACGATCGATGCCTGGCAGCGGCCAACGAAAAAAGGCTGAGTTCGCCCCCGGCCTGCTGCTGCGGCTCGACCTCGCGCCGGGCGTGCGCTTCGGGCCCGGCAAGGCGCGGCTGCTCGAGTTGATCGAATCCGAAGGCTCGATTTCGGCGGCGGCGCGCGCGATGAAGATGAGTTATCGCCGCGCCTGGCTGCTGATCGACGAAATGGATGCGGCGTTCTGCGAGCCGGTCGTGGCGCGCTCGACCGGCGGGCGCCACGGGGGCGGCGCGCGGCTGACGCCGCTCGGCGCCTCGCTGGTCGAGGAATACCGGCGCATCGAGTCCGCCGCGCTGCGCGATGCCGACGGCGGCATCGGCCGGCTGCGCGGCCTGCTGCGCGCGGCCCGACGCTGATGGAATTCACGGCCGGCGAGCTCGATGCGCTGCGCCTGAGTTTCAGTGTCGCGTCGCGCAGCGTGCTGCTGTCGCTGCCGGTGGCGACGCTGATCGCATGGCTGCTGGTGCGCGGGCGCTTCCGCGGCCGCTTCGCACTCGATGCGCTCGTGCACCTGCCGCTCGTGCTGCCGCCGGTTGTCGTCGGCTATCTGCTGCTCGTGATTTTCGGCCGTCGCGGACCCGTCGGCGGCTGGTTGCACGAGCATTTCGGCATCCAGCTCGCCTTCACGACCGCCGGCGCGGCGCTCGCGACCGCGGTGATGTCGTTCCCGCTGATGGTGCGCGCGATCCGGCTGTCGCTCGAGGCTGTGGACCGCGGGCTCGAGGACGCCGCGCGCACGCTCGGCGCCGGCCCGCTCGACCGCTTCGTGTCGATCACGCTGCCGCTGATGCTGCCGGGGATCCTCGCCGGCGCGGTCACCGCGTTCGCGGCGAGCCTCGGCGAGTTCGGCGCCGTGATTACATTCGTATCGAACATTCCCGGCGAGACGCGCACCTTGCCGCTGGCGCTCTACACGGCGATCCAGACGCCGGACGGCGATGCGGCGGCGGCGCGCATCGCGGTGCTGTCGCTGGTGCTCGGCTTCGGCGGCCTCGCGCTCGCAGAGGGGCTCGCGCGCTACGTGCGCCGGACGCTGGGCCAGGCATGATCCACGTCGATGTCGCGCTGCGCCGCGGAGACTTCGCGCTCGAGGCACGCTTCGAGGCGCCGGGGGCCGGGGTCGTCGCGCTGTTCGGCCGCTCCGGCTGCGGCAAGACGACGCTGGTGAACCTGATCGGCGGCCTGCTGCGCGCCGATGCCGGTCGCATCGCGATCGGCGGTGAAGTGCTGCTCGATACCGCAGCGGGCCGCGACGTCCCGCCCGAGCGCCGCGAGCTCGGTTACGTGTTCCAGGACGCGCGCCTGTTCCCGCACCTGACCGTGCGCGGCAATCTCGACTATGGCCGGCGCCGCGCGCGCAGCCGCAGGCAGGCGGTCGCGTTCGACGACGTGATCGAGCTGCTCGCGCTCGCACCGCTGCTCGGGCGCCGGCCGTACACGCTCTCGGGCGGCGAGCGCCAGCGTGTCGCGCTCGGCCGCGCGCTGCTCGCGCAGCCACGGGCGCTGCTGCTCGATGAGCCGCTCGCGTCGCTCGATGCGGCGCGCCGCGAGGAAGTGCTGCCTTATCTCGAGGCGCTGCGCACGCGGCTTGCGCTGCCGATGATCTATGTGAGCCATGCGTTCGACGAAGTGCTGCGCCTTGCGACACACCTGGTCGTGATGGACCATGGGCGGGTGGTCGCCCAGGGTCCGCTCGCCGACGTGAGCCTCGATCCGGCGCTGACCGCGATCATCGGCACCGGTGCGACCGGCGCCGTGCTCGATGCACGCGTGCTCGAACACGACGCCGCGAGCGGCCTCGCGCGTATCCGCGTCGGCCGCGACGCCGAGCTGCGCGTGCGCGCGGACGCCGCCGCGCCGGGCGCGCCACTGCGCGTGCAGATCCTCGCGCGCGACGTGATCGTCTCGGTACACCCGCCGCAGGGACTGAGCGTGCGCAACGCGCTGGCCGGGCGCATCGAGTCGCTCGCGGCGCAGGCCGATGCGACCTGCAGTGCGCTGATCGACATCGGCGACGCGCGGCTGGTTGCGCACCTGACGCGCGAGGCCGTCGACGACCTCGCGCTGCGGCCGGGCAGCGCAGTGTGGGCTTTGGTCAAATCGGTCTCGTTGCGCAGTCATCCGTTTCCGGATCCCGCTCCCCGTCCGGTGCCGGCATAGCGTAATATTCACGCCGCTATAACGCGCCGGGAGCGCAACATGCGGCGAATCCATCGACGACCCTTCCTGCTGCTCGCGCTGTGCGCTGCCGCGTTCATGCCGGCTACCCCGCAGGCTGCGCGCGCCGCGCCGGCCGCCGAACGCGGCATCACGGTGTTCGCGGCCGCATCGATGACCGACGTGCTGCAGGAACTCGGCGCGCGCTACCAGCAGGAGACCGGTACGCCGGTCACGCTGTCGCCGGGTGCGAGCTCGACGCTCGCGCGCCAGATCGAGGCCGGCGCGCGGGCCGACGTGTTCGTGTCGGCCGACCAGGACTGGATGGATTACCTCTCCGCGCGGCAGTTGATCGATACCGCGAGCCGGCGCGACATCGCGGGCAACAGCCTCGTGCTGATCGCGCCGGCGGACAGCAGCGTGCAGCTGCCGATCGCGCCCGGCATGCCGCTCGCCGCAGCGCTCGGCGACGGGCGGCTCGCGGTCGCCGATCCGGACACGGTGCCGGCCGGCCGCTACGCGAAGGCCGCGCTGACCCAGCTCGGTGTCTGGGACAGTGTCGCCGGCCGTCTCGCCAATGCCGACAACGTCCGCGCCGCGCTCGCCTTCGTCGCACGCGGCGAGACGCCGCTCGGCATCGTCTACTCGACCGATGCGCGCATCGAGAAGCGCGTGCGCGTCGTCGGCGTCTTTCCTGAAGGCACGCACGCACCGATCACTTATCCGGCGGCGCTGCCGCGCGAGGCCGGGCCGGGTGGCGCGGCATTCCTCGCGTGGCTGATGACCGCGGAGAGCCAGGCGACGTTCGCGCGCTACGGCTTCACCGCGCCCGGCAGTGTTACCGCGCCCGCCGCGGCCGACCCCTGCGTCAGCGACATCTGGAAGATCGAACACGAAGTCGCCGTGATGTCGACGCCGCCGGTCGCGCTCGATGCGGCCACCGACGCCGGTGCGCCATTGCCCGAGCTCGCGCCCGACACGGCCTACCAGCTGGCGCTCGGCCCGCAGAGCGCCGTGCGCTTCGCGTACGCGCCGGAGCGCGCCGCGCAGGCCGCACAGGCGACGGCGGGACTCGTGCAGCTGCGTGTCGCCACCGCCGGCCGCTACCGCATCTCGCTGTCGAGCGCGCACTGGGTCGACGTGCTCGACGGCGGCCGGCCGCTGACCGCGCTGTCGTTCCACGGCCACCAGGGCTGCGCGGCCCTGCGCAAGATCGTCGAATTCGAGCTGCCCGCGGGCCGGCCGCTGGTGCTGCAGCTGAGCAAGGCCAGCGTCCGTTCGGTGCGGGTCGCCGTGACGCCGCAAAATGTCAAAAAAGCGCCATAGTGTGGCGCCCGTCCGCCGGCTGGCGGGCATTTGAGGCAGAATACGCGCCCCTGACCGGAGAGCCAGCCGCCTCATGTGTGGAATCGTCGGAGCCGTCGCCGAGCGCAATGTCGTACCCATCCTGATCGAGGGCCTGAGGCGGCTCGAATACCGCGGCTATGACTCGGCGGGCCTCGCGGTGCTCGACGCGAAGCAGCAGCTCGAACGGGTGCGCACGGTCGGCAAGGTGAAGATGCTCGACGAGGCACTCGCGAAGCACCCGCTCGAAGGTCTGCTCGGTATCGCGCACACGCGCTGGGCGACGCACGGCGCGCCGAGCGAGCGCAACGCGCATCCGCACATCTCGCGCGACGGGCTCGCGATCGTCCACAACGGCATCATCGAGAACCACGACGAGCTGCGCGCCGCGCTCGAGCGTGCCGGCTACCAGTTCACCTCGGAGACCGATACCGAAGTGATCGCGCACCGCATCCACTTCCATCTGGGCAAGCTCGGTGACCTGCACCGGGCCGTGCGCGCCACCGTTGCCGAGCTCGAGGGCGCCTATGCGCTCGCGGTCGTCAGCGCCGCGGCACCCGATCGCGTGATCCTCGCGCGCGAGGGCTGCCCGGTCGTGATCGGTGTCGGCGTCGGCGAGAACTTCGTCGCCTCGGACGTCGCCGCGCTGCTGCCGGTGACGCGCCGCTTCATCTTCATGGAGGAAGGCGACGTCGCCGAAGTCAGCCGCACCGCCGTGCGCATCATCGATCGCGAGGGCAACGCCGTCGAGCGGCCGGTGCACGAAAGCGAGCTGTCGGCCGACGCGGCCGAGAAGGGGCAGTACCGCCACTTCATGCTGAAGGAAATCCACGAGCAGCCACGCGCGGTCGCGGACACGCTGCAGGAGCGCGTCGCGAACGGCCGGCTGCTCGACGCCGCGTTCGGCCCGGCGGCCGGCGAGATCTTCCGCCGCACCGAGCACGTGCACATCGTCGCCTGCGGCACGAGCTACCACGCGGGCGCGGTCGCGCGCTATTTCATCGAGCAGATCTGCAAGCTGCCGTGCGCGGTCGAGATCGCGAGCGAATACCGCTACCGCAACCCGGTCGTGCCGCGCAATTCACTGTTCGTGACGATCTCGCAGTCCGGCGAGACCGCCGACACGCTCGCCGCGCTGCGGCTTGCGAAGCAGGCGGGCTATCTCGCCTCGCTCGCGATCTGCAACCAGCCGGAGAGCTCGCTGGTGCGCGAGTCCGAGCTCGTGATGCTGACGCGCGCGGGCCCGGAGATCGGCGTCGCCTCGACCAAGGCGTTCACCACACAGCTGATGGCGCTGTCGATGCTGGTGGTCGCGCTCGCGAAGTACCACGCCGCCGACGCCGAGCGCGAGCGCGGCCTGGTCGCGCGCCTGATCGAGATCCCGGGCCTGATCGAGAAGGCGCTGACGCTCGATCCGCTGATCCAGCGCCTCGCCGAGCGCTTCGCCGACAAGCAGCACACGCTGTTCCTCGGCCGCGGCGCCCTGCACCCGATCGCGATGGAAGGCGCACTGAAGCTGAAGGAAATCTCCTACATCCACGCCGAGGCCTACCCGGCCGGCGAGCTGAAGCACGGCCCGCTCGCGCTGGTCGACGCCGGCATGCCGGTGATCACCGTGGCGCCGAACAACGACCTGCTCGAGAAGCTGCGCTCGAACCTGATGGAAGTGCGCGCGCGCGGCGGGGAGCTGATCGTTTTCGCCGATCCGGAGGCCCGTTTCGAGCCCTCCGACGGCGTCACCGTGATCCAGATGCCGAGGCACGTCAGCTACTTCCAGGCACCCGCCGTCTACACGATCCCGCTGCAGTTGCTTGCCTACCACGCTGCGATCCTGAAGGGCACCGACGTCGATCAGCCGCGCAATCTCGCGAAAAGCGTCACGGTCGAGTAACCTCGACATCCCCCAGACGCTCGATGGAGGTCCCATGCCGACGGAGGACAAGCCCGAGGTCGCCGATGCGACCAAGGCTGCTGCGGAGAATCCGTACACGCAGCACCACGTAGTGCAGAAGGGCGACACGCTCTCGAAGATCGCGCGGGAATACTACGGCGACGCGATGCTGTACCCGAAGATCTTCGAGGCCAATCGCGACATCCTGACCGACCCGAACAAGATCAAACCCGGGCAGCGGCTGCGCATTCCCTGAGCTGCACACCCTGATTCCGGAGGAGTACCCATCATGATGATGAAGAGAACTGCCTGGATCGCGGCCGTGGCCATGCTGGCGCTGGCGGCCGGCTGCGCGAACCAGAAAGGCCCGGCGACGCAGGCCGTGGCCGATGCCGAGGCGGCGCTCGCCGCGTTCCGTGACGATGCCGCGCGCCTGCTGCCCGACGACCTGTCGAAGGTCGAGGCGAGCCTCGCGAGCGTCAAGGACAGCCTCGCCAAGGCGGACTACAAGGCGGTCGTGGCGGCATCGCCCGGCCTGTCGAACAGCATCGCCGCGCTGCGTGACGCGACGGCGTCGAAGAAGGCGGAGTGGGAGGCGGCCAACGCCGCGGCGCGCGAGCGCTGGGGAGCCTATGCCGCCGACCTGCCGAAGATGGTCGAGGCGATCCAGAGCCGCGTCGACATCCTCGGCAAGTCGAAACGGCTGCCGCGGAACGTCTCGCAGCAGGCTTTCGATGACGCCAAGGCGGGGCTCGACTGGATGAAGTCGAGCTGGGCGGAGGCCACCGACGCGTTCAACGCCGGCAATGCGGTCGAGGCGACCGACAAGGCCCAGGCCGTCAAGGACAAGGGCAACGAGGTCCTCGGTCTGCTGGGCCTCGCGCCGTCGTCATGAGCGCGCACGACGAAGACGCCGCGAACGACGGCGTCGCCGGTGACGACCTGCGCGACCTGATCGAGCAGGCCGAGGACATGCTGCATTCGCTGCGTGACCAGACCGGCGAGGCGGCCGAGCGGCTGCGCGAGCGGGTCGAGGCGACGGTGAAGAGCGCGCGCAAGCGTCTCGCCTCGCTCGAGGGCGACGCCCGCCAGCTCACCGAGCAGGCCGCCGCCTCGGCCGACGAGTACGTGCGCGGCAATCCGTGGGCAGCGGTCGCGATCGCGGCCGTGGCCGGCGTGGTCGTCGGCGCGCTGCTGTCGCGGCGCAACTGAACGCACCGCAGGGCGCGATGAGCTCGCCGACCCAGCGCGTGCTCGAGGAGGCGCTCAGCATCGGCGCGCAGGGGCTGCGCATCGCGCAGACCCGGCTCGAGATGCTGAGCGTCGACCTGCAGCGCGAGAAGGCGGCCGTTGCGCGTCAGCTGGCCCTCGCGGTCGCCTGCGGCACGAGCGCGGCACTCGCCGCGTTCGCGACCGTGCTGTGGGTCGCGCTGTCGTTCGAGCCGCGCACGCGCTTCATCGTGCTCGGCGTGCTGGCGGGCGTGTTCCTGCTGATCGCGATCGTCTGCGGCGTGCTGTTCCGGCGCGCCCTCGCGCGCCGCGAGCGCCTGTTCGCGACGCTGATCGAGGCCCTGAAACGTGACGGCGAAGCCCTTGAACCCCGACGAACGCGCGAAGCTGCTTGAGTTCGAGGCCGAGCTGCAGCGGCGCACGCTGCGCGCCTCGATCGACACGCTGTACGCGGCCAAAGGGGTCACCTGGGCGCTCGCCGGCGCCTCGCTGGTCACGAAGCTGACCGGCGTCAACAAGCTGCGCAAGGCGAAATGGGCCGGCTATGCGCTGCTCGCCGGCCGGGCCCTGCTCAAGGCAAGGCGCGTGCGTCGAGATCGTAAACGTCTGCCGCGGTGATCCCGACCTCGGCGAACTCGCCGACCGCGAGTCTGCCGGGGCCGTGGATGCGCACGACGCCGTCGATCTCGGGCGCATCTCCCGGGCCGCGCGCCAGCGCGACGTCGCCGTCGATGCGGTCGACCAGCACGCGCATGCGCGTGCCCACGTGGCGCGCAAGTCGCGCGGCGCTGATCGCCTGCGCGCGCTCCATGAAGCGCGCCTGGCGTTCGATCTTCACGTCCTCCGGCACGGCACCCGGTAGCGCGTTCGCGGCGGCGCCCTCGACCGGCGAGTAGGTGAAGCAGCCGACCCGGTCGAGCTGCGCGGCATCGAGCCAGTCGAGCAGCTCCCGGAACTCGGCCTCGGTCTCGCCGGGAAAGCCGACGATGAAGGTGCTGCGGATCGTCAGCTCCGGGCACGTCGCGCGCCATGCGTGGATGCGCGCGAGCGTGTCCTCGGCATGCGCCGGGCGCTTCATGCGCTTCAGCACCGCGGGGCTGCCGTGCTGGAACGGCACGTCGAGGTAGGGCAGGATCCTGCCGTCCGCCATCAGCGGGATCACCTCGTCGACGTGCGGGTACGGATACACATAGTGCAGGCGCACCCAGGCGCCGAGTTCGCCGAGGCCGCGGGCGAGCTCGACGAAGCGCGTCTCGCGCTCGCGGCCGCGCCACTCGCGCGGCGCGTACTTCAGGTCGGCGCCGTAGGCGCTCGTGTCCTGCGAGATGACCAGCAGTTCCTTCACGCCGGCGCGCACCAGCTGCTCGCTCTCGCGCAGCACCGCATCGATGGGCCGGCTCGCGAGCCGGCCGCGCATCGACGGGATGATGCAGAAGCTGCATTTGTGGTTGCAGCCCTCGGCGATCTTCACGTAGGCGTAGTGGCGCGGGGTGAGTTTCACGCCCTGCGGCGGCACGAGGTCGAGGAACGGGTCGTGCTGCGGCGGCAGATGCGTGTGCACGGCGCCGATCACCGCCTCGTAGGCATGCGCGCCGGTGACCGCGAGCACGCGCGGGTGGCGCTCGAGGATGCGCTCGGGGCGGGCGCCGAGGCAGCCGGTGACGATCACGCGGCCGTTCTGCTCGATCGCCTCGCCGATCGCCTCGAGCGACTCGTCGATCGCCGCGTCGATGAAGCCGCAGGTGTTGACCACCACGACGTCGGCGTCGTCGTAGTCTGGCGCGATCGCGTAACCTTCGGCGCGCAGGTGGGTCAGGATGCGTTCGGAGTCGACGAGCGCCTTCGGGCAGCCGAGGCTGACGAAGCCGACCTTCGGGGCACGGCGGGGGGGCATCCGTGCAATGATACGCCATGGGCCGCCCGGGCCGGGGCCCCCTGGTCCCGCCACCAGCCGGACGCGCCGGCATTCTGGTCCCCCGGATTGTCCGCCCGTTGAACCGGCCGGCGCGCGGCCCCTCGCTGCGCCGCGCCGCCTGCCCGACACTTGCGTCATGAAAGATCTCCATGTCGCCATCGTCGGCGCCGGCATCGGCGGCCTCGCCGCCGCGCTCGCCCTGCAACGCGCGGGCTTGCGGGTCAGCGTGCACGAGCAGGCCCCGCAGCTCGGGGAAGTGGGCGCCGGGCTGTCGCTGAGCCCGACGGCGGCGCATTCGCTGCGCTACCTCGGCATTGGCGCCGCGCTCGACGTCGCCGCCTACCTGCCCGAGGACCAGGCCGTGCGCCACTACCAGGATGGCCGCGCGCTGCAGTGGACCAACCGCGGCCGCGCGCTGCTGGAGAAGTATGGCGAAAGATACTATCTGATCCATCGCGCGGATCTGCACGATGCGCTCGCGGCGGCAGTGCGCGCGAACGACGCCGCGGCGATCCGGCTCGGCCGGCGGCTCGTGACGCTCTCGCAGACCGGCGACGGTGTGCGGCTCGGCTTCGCCGACGGCGGGACCGCCACGGCCGACGTCGTCGTCGGCGCCGATGGTTCGCGCTCGCAGACCCGTCATTTGCTGTTCGGCGACAGCGCGCCGAAGTACACCGGCTACATCGCCTGGCGCGGGCTCGTGCCGATGGACCGCGTGCCGCAGAGCGTGCTCGATCCGCCGTCCGGCATCTACGTGGGGCCCGGACACCTGGTCAACCGTTACCCGGTGCGTGGCGGGCGGCTGCTCAACTTCGTCGCCTTCGCCGAGCGCGAGGCGTGGACCGAGGAGGGCTGGTCGATCCCGTCGACGGTCGACGAGCTGCTGCGGGAATTCGAGGACTGGCATCCCGACGTGCGCACCTTCCTCGCCGCGGTGCCGCCCGAGAACCTGTTCAAGTGGGGCCTGTTCGACCGTGAGCCGCTGACGGTCTGGCACCGCGGCCGCGTCACGCTGCTCGGCGACGCGGCGCATCCGGTGCTGCCGTTCCTCGGCCACGGCGCCGTGCTCGCGATCGAGGACAGCGTGCTGCTCGCGCGTGCCTTCGGCAGCGCCGGCAGCATCGACGAGGCGCTGGCGCGCTACGGCGCGGCGCGCATCCCGCGCGCGGCCTTCGTCGTGCGCGAGTCACGCCTCGCGGTGAAGGTGTTCCATTCGCACGAGCCGGAAAAATACCCGCAGAAGACCGGCGGGCGCGCCGCCGACGAGCGGCTCGGCCTGTTCGACTACGATCCGACCAGGGTCGCCGTCTGAGCCTCGGCCGGCGCTTCCTTGCACGAGCGCAGGCCGGCGAACACGATCAGCGCGAAGATCGGCACGAGGATCCACGGCCACGCGATGCCGCGAGTTTCGCCCGCCATTGGAGGCTCAGCTTCCGTATGTCGCCTGGATGTATGCGACGGCGAGTGCGTTCGCGTTGACCATGAAACCGATCATCGCCGCGGTGGCGCCGGGCGGAGGATCGATCTTCGGCACTCCGAGCGCGAATAGCCGGAAGTCGTAGTGGTGCACGCCGTGGCCCTTCGGCGGTGCGGCGCCGCCGTAGCCCGCGGTGCCGAAATCGGTGACGCCGTGCTTCGCGCCGGCCGGCAGTTTCGAGCCGTCGGCCGCGCCGGCACCTGCCGGCAGGGCGGCGACCTCCGCCGGGATGTCGTAGACCACCCAATGCCACCAGCCGCTGCCGGTCGGCGCATCCGGGTCGTGCATCATCAGCGCGTAGCTCTTCGTGCCCGGCGGCGCGCCGCGCCAGCTGAGCGCCGGTGAGAGATTGCCGCCGCTGTAGCCCATGCCGTTGAAGAGCTGTGCGTCGGCGAAACGGCCGCCCGGCGTGAATGCCGTCGTCTCGAGAACGAAGCCGGGATGCCGGGTCGGGCCGGATGTCATGGCGCGAGTTTGCCAGCCGCGCCCGGTATAGTCACGATCCCGATGGACCGACGCTTCGACCGCGCCTACTACCGGCGCTACTACGGCGATCCGCGCAGCCGCGTGACCTCGCGCGCAGAGATGGACGCGCGCGGCCGGCTGATCGGCGCCTGCGCACGCTACCTCGGCCTGCCGGTCAGGCGCATGCTCGATGCCGGCTGCGGCGTCGGGCTGCTGCGTGCCCCGCTGCGCCGAGCGCTGCCGCGTGCGGCCTATACCGGCATCGAGGTGAGCGATTACCTGTGCCGCCGCTACGGCTGGCTGCGCGCCTCGATCGAGTCGCATCGGCCGGCCGAGCCGTACGACCTCGTGGTCTGTTACGACGTGCTGCAGTATCTCGGCGACCGGCAGGCCGCGAGCGCGCTCGCGAACCTGGCGCGCCTCACGCGGGGCCTGCTCTATTTCAGCGCGCTCACGCAGGCCGACTGGGACGAGAACTGCGACCAGTCGCGTACCGATGCCGACGTGCGGTTGCGCAGCGGCGACTGGTACCGCGCGCGCCTCGGCCGGCATTTTCGCGAGATCGGCGCGGGCTTCTGGCTGCGCAAGGGCCTCGCGCTGCCGCTGTGGGAGATGGAGGTTGCGCGCGGCGGGGCCGGCTAGGCACTCTGGGACCCGCATGCACACGATCGCCATCATCGGCGGCGGGTTCAGCGGCACATCGCTCGCGACGCGGCTGCTGCAGGACCCGCCTGCCCGCCCGACGCGCATCCTGCTGATCGAGCGCCGCGCGCAGGTCGGGCGCGGCGTCGCCTATTCGACGCGTGCCTATCCCTATGTGCTGAACGCGCCGGCGTCGGGCATGTCGGCCGATCCGGCGCAGCCCGACGACTTCCTGCGTTACGCGCGCACGCGCGACGCCGGCGCGCAGGCCGGTGATTTCCTGCCGCGCGGCCTGTACGGCGATTACCTGATCGCGAGGCTCGAGGCGGCCGTGCGCGCCGCGCCGGCACACGTCGTGCTCGAAACCGTGCACGCCGAGGTCACGGCAGTGCGGCGCGCGGACGGCGGTGGCTGGCGCATCGAGATGGCGCCGGCCCGCAGCGTGGCCGCCGACGAGGTCGTGCTCGCGACCGGCAATCCGCGTCCCGCCTCGCTCGCGATCGGGCGCGGGCTCGATCGCATCAACGATCTGTGGGACGAGGCCGGTGTCGTGCCCGGCGAGCATCCGGTGCTGATCATCGGCACGGCGCTGACGATGGCCGACATGGTCACGCGGCTCGCGGCGCACAGCACGCGCGCGGCGCCGATCATCGCGGTTTCGCGGCACGGCCTGCTGCCGCAGCCCCACGACACCGCGCACGGCGCGCCGTATGCCGGCGACGTGGCCACGCTGCAGCGTGCGGCCGGCACGTCGATGCGCACGCTGCTGCGCGCCGTGCGGGCAATGGCGAAGGATGCCGCGGCACACGGCAGCGACTGGCGTGCGGTCATCACGTTCATCCGCCCGCATGCGCCGGCGCTGTGGGCGGCGCTCGCGGGCGCCGAACGGGCGCGTTTCCTGCGCCACGTGCGCGTGTACTGGGACCTGCATCGCCACCGCGTCGCGCCGGCGATGGCACAGCGCATGGCGGCGCTGCGCGCGGCGGGCCTGCTCGAGATCTGCGCGGCGCGCATCGTCGCGCTCGAGTCGTGGGGCGATCGCATCCGCGCGACGCTGCTGCCGCGCGGCGGCGGCGAGGCGCGCGCACTGGTCGTCGACTATGTCATCAACTGCACGGGCCCCGACTACCGGATCGCCACTTCGCGCGATCCGCTGCTGCGCCAGCTGCTCGGCGAGCGGCTCATCGCGCCCGACGCGCTCGGCCTCGGATTGCGCACGGGCCCGGCGGGCGAAGCGCTCGACCCGTCCGGCGCACCGGTGCCCGGGCTCAGCTATGTCGGCCCGCTGCTGCGGGCGAGCTGGTGGGAAGCGACCGCGGTGCCCGAGCTGCGCGGGCATGTCGAGCATCTCGCCGGTGCGCTCCGCGGGCGCGTCTCCGAGGCACCGTGACGCGCACGGCCGACAGGCTGAAAGGCTGGGCGCCGTGGCTGTTCGCGCTCGCCGCGTTGCTGCTGGTCGTGCACTGGGCATCGACACGGCCACTCGAGCGGCGCCCGGGAGTCCTCGCGCCGGACGAGCCGGTGCAGACGGCGATCGACGTGGCCGCGCCGATCGATGCCGGCCACGGCTTCCGGCTGACGCCGCGCGCGCAGTTTGCCGCGACCGTGCGCGTGCTCGCGAGCGAGCGCTACTACATCGATGCGATGGCGCCGATCGCGCCGGTCGATCTCGCGGTCGGCTGGGGACCGATGTCGGACACCGCGGTGCTCGGCGCGCTCAGCATTTCGCAGTCGGCACGTTTCTACTTCTGGCAGGGCCGCGAGCTGCCGCTGCCGCCGGCGGACATCACGCGCCATTCGGCGAACTGGCACATCGTGCCCGCCAGTGCCACCGTCTATCGTACGCTGCGCCAGCTGCGGCCGGGCCAGCTGATCCACCTGAGCGGCGAGCTGGTCGATGTCGAGGGGCCGGATGGCGGCAGCGCCCGCACTTCGCTCAGCCGCAACGATACTGGTGCCGGCGCCTGCGAGATCATCCACGTCGAGACGCTCGAGACCGTCGGCGGCTGAGCGCCGTTGCGCTATCCTGCACGGATGATCGCCGGCCTTTCGAATGTACGCGTGCTGCGACCCGCGACCGGTCCGCTCGACCTGGTCCTGCTCGGCGAGGAAGTCGGCACCGCCGCGGCGCGCACCGAGGTCGCGTTCGCCGGCGCCGTGCACGAGCTGCCGGACGACCTGGAATATGCTGAAGTTTCGGTCGCCGACGGCGACCCCGGGACCTGGATCGTCGGCACCGCGCGCGGCGAATTCCGCGTGCGCGCGCGCAGCGCCCACGTGCATCGCGATGTGTCGGCGGCGTTGCGGGCGCGGCTGCCGCGCCAGCGCGCGCCGTTGCTGCGGCGGCTCGCATGGCGGGCATTGCCGGCACTCGTCTCATCGGTATTCGGCCGGCGACTGATCGCCGCGGCGCGGCGGCGCTGACATGCCGGTCGCGCTGCTCACGCTCGCCTTCGTTGCGGGCTTCGGGATCACGCTCCAGGTGGGCTTCAATGACGCGCTCCGTGGCGCGCTCGGCACGGCGGGTCTCGCGACCTTCGTCAACTTCTCGGTCGGCATCGTGGCTCTGCTCGCTTTCGTGCTCGCCGTGCGCACGCCGCTGCCGTCCCGCGAGGCGATCGCGGGTGCGCCATGGTGGGCCTGGTTCGGCGGCATGCTCGGTGCGTTCTACGTCGCGGCCGTGACGATCGCCGGGCCGCGGCTCGGCGCGACGCTGCTGATCGCGGTCACCGTGCTCGGGCAGCTGGTCGCGGCGCTGCTCGTCGATCACTACGGCTGGCTCGGCTTTCCTCAGCAGCCGGTCTCGCTCACCCGCCTTGCCGGCTGCGTGTTGCTGCTCGGCGGCGTGCTGCTGGTGTCGCGCAGCTGATGGCCGCGCCACGCATTCCGGTCACCGTGCTCACCGGCTTCCTCGGCGCCGGCAAGACCACGTTGCTGAACCGCATCCTGACCGGCCAGCACGGCAAGCGCATCGCGGTCATCGAGAACGAGTTCGGTGAGGTGGGCGTCGACCAGGCGCTGGTGATCGGCGCCGAAGAGGAGCTGTTCGAGACCAACAACGGCTGCCTGTGCTGCACGGTGCGCGGCGATCTGCTGCGCATCCTCGGCCAGCTCGTGCGCCGGCGCGACCGCTTCGACTACGTGCTGATCGAAACCACCGGGCTCGCCGATCCCGGGCCGGTCGCGCAGACTTTCTTCATCGACGACGACCTGCGCGAGCAGTTCGTACTCGATGCGATCGTGACGCTGGTCGATGCACGGCACTTCGAGGGCCAGCTCGAAAGCAGCGCCGAGGCGGCCGCGCAGGTCGCGTTCGCCGACGTCGTGGTGCTCAACAAGACCGATCTCGCCGACGAGGCGGCGCTCGCGCGGATCGAGTCGCGGCTGCGCGCGATGAACGGCAGCGCGACCATCCATCGCGCGCGGAATGCCGACGTGCCGCTCGATGCGTTGCTCGGCCTCGGTGCCTTCGACCTGTCGCGCGCGCTCGCGGTCGACGGTGGCTTCCTCGAGCCGCAGTATCCGTTCGAATGGGCGGGCGCGTACGAGCTGGCCGCGGGCACGCACGTGCTGCGGGCCGGCGACGCGCATGACGGGCACGCTCCTGACCATGACCATGATCACGAGCATGCTCACGAGCACGAGCACGAGCACGAGCACGGATATGCGCACGGCCACGGCCACGATCACGCCCACGCCCACGCCCACGCCCACGATGCCGGCATCGGTGCGGTGCTCGCGCCGCTGACCGCGGCGACCCGCGCGGGGCTCGATGCCGCGATCGACTCCGCGGTGCTCGCCTTCGCCGAGCCGGCGACGGCACTGCCGTGCGGCGGCACACTCACTCCCGCGGCGCACGGCTATCGCATCGACCTCGCGCATGACGGCGCGGAACTGTCGCTGCGCATCCCGGCCGATGGCGCCTACGGCCTCTTCCTCGAGCACGGCCCGGCGCGCGGCCTGCCGCGGGTCGACGGGCGCGCGCCGTCGGTGGCACGCGCCTTCGCCGCGCATGCGCATTCCGCCGGCATCTCGTCGATCGGCATCGACGATCCGCGCGCGCTCGATCCGCGCAAGCTGAACGACTGGCTGTCCTACCTGCTGCAGAGCCGCGGCCAGGACCTCTATCGCATGAAGGGCGTGCTCAACCTGAAGGGTGAGGACCGCCAGTACGTGTTCCACGGCGTGCACATGATGTTCGACGGCCGCGCGGGCCGCGCCTGGGGCGACGCCGAGCGGCGCAATCGCCTCGTCTTCATCGGCCGCGACCTCGATCGCGCCGAACTCGAGGCCGGTTTCGAATCGGCGGTCGCGTGAACGCGAAGACGAAGCCCGCGCGGCTCGAGCCGCTCTGGGCGATCGATGCGGGCGAGTTTCCGACGGCGCTCGCGTGGCTGCCGGACGGTTCGGGGCTCGTCAGCGGCAGTGCGTCGGGCGAGGTCTGCCTGATCGCGGCCGGCGACGGCGCGAGGCGCGTGATCGGCCACCACGAAGAGGGCGTGCTCGCGGTGGCCGCGCGCGGCGACGGCGCGCGCGTGGCTTCGTCGGGACAGGATTGCGAGCTCGCCGAATGGCGCGTCAGTGACGGCGCGCTGCTGCATCGGCAGGCTCGCGGGCGGGCCTGGGTCGAGCACCTGGCCTACCAGCCGGGCGGGCGGCTGCTGGCCTCTGCGGCGGGCAAGGCGGTCGATCTGTGGTCCGAGGCGGGCGAGCGGCTGCACGGTTTCGACGGCCACGGCGGCACCGTCTCGGCGCTGGCGTGGAACGGGCCGAAGCAGCTCGGCGCGGCCGCGTTCGGCGGTGTATGGATCCACAGTGTCGCGGGAGGCGCGTACGCGACCGAGGCGCTGCCGTGGAAGGGCGCGCCGCTGACGCTCGCATGGAGCCCGAACGGCAAGGTGATCGCCTGCGGCATGCAGGACGCCAGCGTGCATTTCTGGCGCCGCCCGGGCGGGCACCATTCGCAGATGGCCGGCTATGCGACCCGCGTGCGCGAGACCAGCTGGAGCGCCAACAGCCGCTGGCTCGCGACCGGCGGCGGCCAGCAGGTCGTGCTGTGGGACTTCGGTGGCAAGGGCCCTGAGGGCACGCGGCCCGTGCAGCTCGAGGGCCACACCGACCGGCTCACCGCGGTCGCATTCCAGCCCGAAGGCGGGCATCTCGCCTCGGGCGGCCGGGACTGGCGGCTGTCGCTGTGGCGACCGGCCAGCTCGCCGCTGGCACTCGACGCGCACCTGCTCGGCGCACCGGTCTGCGCGCTCGGGTGGGCGCGCGACGGCAAGCGCGTCGCGGTGGCGGCCGAGGACGGAGAGATCGCGCTCTACGCGCTCGTCGCGTGAGGCGGGCGCGCCGTGGCGAGCGGCAGCGCCAGCCGCGCGCCGAGCGTCACGTAGGTGTTGAGCTGCGCCTGGAAGGTGTGGCCCCAGCTGTAGCGCAGCGCACGCTCGCGCGCCGCGCGGCCGAGCGCTTCGGTGTCGCGGTCGTACAGCGAGGCGATCGCGTCGGCGAAGCTCGCCGCGTCGTGAGGCACGGCGAGCTGACCGACCGATTCGTCGACCAGCTCGGGCACCGCGCCCGCGCGGGTGCCGATCACCGGACGCCCGCAGGCGAGCGCCTCGATGATCACGAGGCCGAAGGTCTCACGCGTGCCGGCGTGCACCAGCGCATCCGCCGACGCGATCCAGCGGGCGAGCTCGCCGACGTCGCGGCGGTACGGGATCGCCGTGACGTTGCGCGCGTGCTGCTTCGCCTCGCCACCGCCGATCAGCAGCAGGTGATACGGATCGCCGAGGCGCGCGAACGCATCGAACAGCACCGGCAGGTTCTTCTCGCCCGAGAAACGTCCGGCGAACACCAGCACGCGTGCCTTTGCGGGCAGGCCCAGCTCGCGGCGCACGTCGAGCACGCGCTGCGCCGGATTGAAGACGTCGGTGTCGACGCCGAGCGGCTGGCAATGCACGCGCGTGACGCCGAGTGAGTGCAGGTAGTCGCGCATGAAGCGGCTCGGCGCGAGCACCGCATCGAAGCGCCGGTACAGCCAGCGCACGTAGCGCGCGAAGCCGCCGCCGATCGCGCCGCCCATGCGCCGGCGCACGAGCTCGGGCAGGTTCGAGTGAAAGAACGCGACCAGCGGAATGCCGCGCCGCTGCGCGACCTGCGCGGCACACCACGCCGGATGAAACGCATCGCCGACCTCGATCAGGTCGGGCTCGAGTGCCTCGAGCAGCGACGACCAGCGCTGCGGATCGAGCGGCAGCCGGTAATTGAACGTGCCCGGCACGCGCGTGCCGCGCAGCGTCGTGAGCCCGCCCGGCTCGAACCGCTCGACCTCGCCCGGCACGAGCAGCGTGTGCCTGCAGGGCCCGCGCGTCGCGTACCACTCGTGCTTGGCGGTCAGATAGCGCCGCACCCCGCCGCTGGTCGGGGAGAAAAACACGGTTGTATCGACGACATGCATGTTGAGGCGCTCGTCGGGACCGATTGCACCCGCCCGGTCCGCGTGTGTCAAGCGCGTTGCAGGCCGCAGCCCATCCGCGCACACTCGCGCCATGAGAACGCTTCCAGTTGTCATCGCGGCACTCGCCGCGGGCACGTTCGTGCATGCCGCCACGCCCGACGACGCGACGATCGCGGCGCTCGTCGAGAAGGAAACGCCGCGGGTCGTCACCTGGCGCCGCGATTTCCACCAGCACCCCGAGCTGTCGAATCGCGAGGTGCGCACGTCGGGCATCGTCGCCAGGCACCTGCGCAGTCTCGGGCTCGAAGTCGAGACCGGGATCGCGAAGACCGGCGTCGTCGCGGTGCTCGAAGGCGGCCGGCCGGGACCGACGATCGCGCTGCGTGCCGACATGGATGCGCTGCCGGTGGTCGAGCAGACGAACGTCCCGTTCCGCTCGACGGTCACGGCCACTTACCGCGGCGAGACGGTCGGCGTGATGCACGCCTGCGGCCACGATGCGCACACCGCGATCCTGATGGGCGTCGCGGAAATCCTCAGCGGGATGCGCGCCGAATTGCCGGGTCGCGTCGTGTTCCTGTTCCAGCCGGCCGAGGAAGGCGCGCCCGAAGGCGAAGAGGGCGGCGCGTCGCTGATGCTGAAGGAAGGCGTGTTCCGGAAACACGAGCCCGAGGCGGTGTTCGGCCTGCACGTGCATTCACTGCTGCCGACCGGCCTGATCGGCTATCGCGCCGGCGCCTTCATGGCCGGCTCCGACAGCTTCCGTCTCACGGTCACGGGCCGGCAGACGCACGGCGCCCGGCCGTGGATGGGCGTCGATCCGGTGGTCGTGTCCGCGCAGATCGTGTCGGCGCTGCAGACCGTCGTCAGCCGCCAGATCGACCTGACCGAGAATCCGGCGATCGTCAGCGTCGCGGTGATCCGCGGCGGCGTGCGGCACAACATCCTGCCCGATTCGGTCGAGATGCTCGGCACGATCCGCACGTTCAGCGACGCGCAGCGCAGCGACGTGCTCGCGCGTGTCGAGCGCACCGCGAGCCGCATCGCCGAGGCGAGCGGCGCGAGCGCGAGCTTCGAGCTGTTCGGCATGCCGAACCCGGTGACCTACAACGATCCCGATCTCACCGGCCGCGCGTTGCCGACACTCGAGCGCGTGGTCGGCGCCGGGCATCTCGTGCCGCTGACGCGCCAGACCCCGTCGGAGGACTTCTCGTTTTTCGCGCGCGAAGTGCCGAGCCTCTTCTTCATCGTCGGCGTGGCACCGCCCGGCGCGAAGCCGGAGGACATTGCCGAGAACCACTCGCCGCGGTTCTACGTCGACGAGGATGCGCTGCCGGTCGGCGTGCGCGCACTCACGCAGCTGTCGGTCGACTACCTCACAGGGAAGATGCGATAGGCAGCCGGCGGATCCGCTTGCCGGTGGCCGCGTGGATCGCATTGCAGACGGCCGGCGCGATCGGCGGCACGCCGGGCTCGCCGGCGCCGCCCATCGGCCCGTCACCGGCCACGATGATCGTGTCGATGAACGGCATTTCACTGATGCGCAGCACCGGGTAGTCGTCGAAGTTCGACTGCACCGGGCGGCCGTCCCGGATGTCGATCTCGCCGTAGAGCGCCGCCGACAGGCCGTAGACGATCGCGCTCTCCATCTGCGCGATCACGCCGGCCGGATTGACCGCGAGGCCGCAGTCGATCGCGCAGGTCACGCGATGCACGCGCACCTGGTCGCCGTCGACCGACACCTCCGCGACCTGCGCGACGATGCTGCCGAAGGACTCCTGCAGCGCGATGCCGAGGAAACGCCCCGGCTCCCTTTGCTGTCCCCAGCGCGCGCGCTGCGCGGCGGCGTTCAGCACGGCGAGGTGCCGCGGCTTGTCGGCGAGCAGGCGCTGGCGTACCGCGAGCGGATCGAGATTGCCGAGCTGCGCCAGCTCGTCGAGCGCGCAGTTGACCGCGAACGCCGTGTGCGGATGACCCACCGAACGCCACCATTGCACCGTGACCGGCGAGTCGACCTCGTGCGCCTCGACGCGCAGGTTCGGGAAGCCATAGGGCGTGTCGGCCGCGCCCTCGATGATCGACGGATCGGTCTTGCCCGGTGGGATGAAAGCCTCGAACGGCGAGCCGCGCAGCACCGGCTGGGCGGCGAGCACGTGGTGCCACGCCGCCGGTGCGCCGGCGGCATCGACCGCCGCGCGTATGCGGCTCAGCGCGAACGGCCGGTACCAGCCGCCGTGCATGTCGTCCTCGCGGGTCCAGGTGACCTTGACCGGGCGGCCCGCGAGTTTCGCGAGCTCGACCGCTTCGACGACGAAGTCCGAGCGGGGATTGGCGCGACGGCCGAAACCGCCGCCGAGAAACGTCGTGTGCACCTGCACGCGTTCGAGCGGGATGCCGAGCACGGCGGCGGCGGCCTTGCGATCCCCGGACTGCATCTGCGTGCCGGTCCAGATCTCGCAGCCCTCATCGGTCACGTGCGCGACGCAGTTGAGCGGCTCCATGCAGGCGTGCGCGAGGAACGGCACTTCGTATTCGACGTCGAGGCTGCGCGCGCCCGCCGCGAGCACGCCTGCGACGTCGCCGCGCTCGCTGGCGAGCGCGCCCGGCTCGCGCAACAGCGCGCGCAGCCGGCCGCGCAATGCGTCGACCGAGAAGTCCGCGTGCGGACCCGCGTCCCAGTCGATCGCGAGTGCATCGCGCCCCTGGCGCGCAGCCCAGGTATTGGTGGCGAGCACCGCGACGCCGGCGGCGATCCGGTGCACGCCGAGCACGCCCGGTATCGCGAGCGCCGCGCGTTCGTCGACCGCGCGGACGCTGCCGCCGAACGTCGGTGGTCGTGCGATCGCCGCATGCGCCATGTCGGCGCGGATCACGTCGATGCCGAACTGCGCGCGGCCGGTCACCTTCGGCAGGCTGTCGAGACGGCGCAGCGGGCGGCCGATGTAGCGGAAGTCGGCCGGGTCCTTCAGCGGTGCATTGCGCGGCGGGCGCAGGCGCGCCGCGTCCTCGGCCAGTTCGCCGTAGGTGGCGCGATGCGCGGGCCCGTGTACTTCGCCGCCGAAGGTACGCAGCTGGTCGGCGGCGACTCCCCAGCGCTGCGCAGCGGCTGCGAGCAGCATCGCCCGCGCGGTAGCGCCCGCCTGGCGCAGCGGCGTGTAGCTCGACGTGATGCTCAGGCTGCCGCCGGTGAACTGCATCGGCGCGAACGGACTGTTGTAGGCGGCGTCGGCGGGCGCGAACTCGATGCGCAGCTTGTGCGGGTCGACGTCGAGCTCCTCGGCGAGGATCTGCGCGAGGCCCGTATACACGCCCTGGCCCATCTCGGATTTGGCGAGCCAGATTGTCACGGTGTTGTCGGGAGCCACGTGCACGTATGCATTCGGCGCCAGGCCCGGACCGCGGCCCGCCTCGATCCGCGCACCGCGCGAGGGGCCGCGCCCGGCGAAATACCACGGCACGACGAGGCCCGCCGTGACGACGCCGGCGCCGACCAGGAACATGCGCCGACCGGGGTCGGCGCCCGTGGAATCCGGCGTGTCGGCGGCGCCCTTGATCATGGAGTCAGGTCGTCGCGAGCTCGGCCGCGAGCTTGATCGCCGCGCGGATGCGCTGATAGGTGCCGCAGCGGCACAGGTTGCCGCCCATCGCCGCGTCGATGTCGGCATCGGTCGGCTTCGGCACGCTGGCGAGCAGCGCCGCCGCGCTCATGATCTGCCCCGACTGGCAGTAGCCGCATTGCACGACGTCGAGCTCGACCCAGGCGCGCTGCACCGGGTGATCACCATCGGCCGACAGACCCTCGATCGTCGTGATGCGCCGGCCGCTCACGGCCGCGAGCGGCGTGATGCAGGCGCGGATCGGCGCATCGTCGACGTGCACGGTGCAGGCGCCGCACAGCGCCTTGCCGCAGCCGAACTTCGTGCCGGTGAGCCCGGCGAGGTCGCGCAGCGCCCAGAGGAGCGGCATGTCGGGTTCGGCGTCCAGCTCGTGGCGTGCGCCATTGATTTCGAGGGTGATCATGGCGCCGATGTTACGAGGTTGGCTATGCTCGCGGCAAAAGGGGGGCGGCATGCCGACAAGACGACGAATCCTGGCGCTTGCTGCGACCGGCCTGCTCGCGTTGCTCACAACCCGCCTGTGCCGGTGGAACCGGTGCAGGCGCGACACCTTTTCCGGCACGCCACTGGTGCTGGTTGTCGGCGCGACCGGCGGCACCGGCCGCGAGGTCGTGCGGCTCGCGATCGCGCGCGGGTACACGGTGCGCGCCTTCGTGCGCGACGAGGCGAGGCCCGCAGGCTGTTCGGCGACGAGGTCAGCCTGTCGTCGGCGACGTGCGCGATGCCGCGGCATTGCCCGCCGCCGTTGCCGGCGCGGACTTCATCGTGTGCGCGCTCGGCTCGAACAGCCGGCGCGACCCGACGAACAGGCCGGAGGTCGTCGACTTCGGCGCGGTGAAGGCGCTCGCGCAGGCTGCGCCCGCGCCACGAACGTGCGGCACTTCGTGCTCGTGTCGTCGATGGGCGTTACCGACCCGGATCACATGCTGAACAGGATCTTCGACGACGTGCTCGTGTGGAAGAAGCGGGGCGAGGATGCAGTCCGCGCATCGGGCGTGCCGTACACCATCGTGCGGCCGGGCGGCCTGCGCGACGGGCCCGCCGGCGAGGGCGGTTACAAGGTGATGCAGGGCGACCCGAAGGTACTGGGCCAGATGGCGCGTGCGGACCTCGCGGCGATCCTCGTGGCTGCGCTCGGGCGTCGCGATGCACTGTCGAAGACCTTCGAAGTCGTCGGCGACCCGAACGGATCGCCACCCGACTGGGAGCGCTTCTTCTCGGACCTGCGGACGGACGGGCGTTGACGGTGTCCGCGCCGGCACCCCCGCGCTTGGCGGACACGCCGCTCACCCGCCTGCTGGCGCGCATCCGCGCAAGTCCCGAAACCACACGAGGCGCCGGCGATAAATCACGGCGGTGATCCTCTTTTCTGCGTGCTCGGCGGCTATTTCGCCGTGCGGCCGGTGCGCGAGACGATCGCGACGATACTCGGCAGCGACCAGGTGGCGCGGCTGTGGATCATCACGTCGATCGGCGCCGTCGTGATCGTGCCGCTCTACGGCTGGCTCGTCGGGCGCGTGCGCCGCTCGCTGCTGATGCCGTCGATCTACGGCTTCGTCGGCGTCTCGCTGATCGTCTTCGGTCTGCTGTTCCGCGCGCGCCCCGACGACACGCTGCTGAGCGCGGTGTTCTACGTGTGGATCAGCGTGCTGAACCTGATGCTCGTGTCGGTGTTCTGGAGCTTCCTGCTCGAGCTGTTCGACAGCGCGCAGGCGAAACGGCTGTTCGGTTTCATCGCCGCGGGCGGCACGGCCGGCGCGCTGGTCGGGCCGGTGCTCACGGACCTCACGGTGCAGCACGTCGGCAACGAGGGCGTGCTGTTCATCGGCGGCCTGATGTTCATCGGTGCGATCGTCGCGCAGCGCGTCCTCGTCAGGATCTGGAAGGCCGGGCAGGGCAACGCCGCCGCCGCGGATCGCGGGCTCGGCGGCAATCCGTTCGCCGGCTTCTCGATCGTGTTCCGTTCGCCCTACCTGCTGATGCTCGCGCTGTTCGTCGTGCTGCTCTCGAGCGTGAATACCTTCCTCTATTTCGAGCAGCTCGCGATCGTGCGCGACACGTTCACCGACGTTGCGCAGCGCACCCAGGTCTTCGCGCGCATCGACTACGCGGTGCAGACCCTCACGGTGCTCTCGCAGGTGTTCCTGACCGGGCGCATCGCCGCGACCTTCGGCGTGCGCTCGCTGCTCGTGATCGTGCCGCTCGCGATGGTCGGCGGCTTCCTGCTGCTCGCGGCGGCCGGCGGTTTCGCGGTGCTCGCGCTGGTGATGGTGCTGCGCCGCTGGGGCGAGTACGCGTTCATCCGCCCGGGCCGTGAAATGCTCTTCAGCGGGCTCGACACCGAAACGAAGTACAAGGCGAAGAACCTGATCGACGTGCCGGTCTACCGCGGCGCCGATATGCTGGTCGCGCAGCTGCAGAACGCGTTGCGCGCCGGCGGGCTGTCGAGCGCGGGCGTCGCGCTGCTCGGCGCCGGTGCGGCGCTGTGCTGGGCCGGCGTCGGCTGGTGGCTCGGCAACCGGCACGAGAGGGGCCGGCGGGAATAGCGGCTCTGCCGATATAGCGATTTACTCAATTCGTTGAGTAAATTTACTCAGCGCCGCGAGTCCCCGGCCCAGACAGGATTTGCCTGCTCAGAGCATCGCTGCGCAGGCCACCGGCTCCGCTGGTATGGCCGCCGCCGTCCCTTCCGGCGCACCGCCCGTCACCGCGTCCAGCGCAGCGATCAGCTCCGCCGCGCTCGCGTAACGCTGCGCGGGCGCCTTCGCGAGCAGCCGGTCGATCAGCGGCTGCAGATGCGCGAGCGCCGCGGGCAGCTGCGGGATCGGCGCGGACACATGCCGTTGCAGCACTTCGATCGCGCTCGCGCCGGTGAACGGCTTGCGGCCGGTCAGCATTTCGAACAGCACGATGCCGAGGCTGTACAGGTCGCTGCGCGCGTCGAGCGTCGCACCCTGGGCCTGTTCGGGGCTCATGTAGTACGGCGAGCCGCGCAGCATGCCGGTGCGGGTCGTCGTCGAGTCGCCGCGCATCGGCCGCGCGAGGCCGAAGTCGATCAGCACGATGCTGTCGTCCTCGCGCAGCATCACGTTCGGCGGCTTCAGGTCGCGATGCACGAGGCCCGCGGCGTGCACGACCTCGAGCGCGCGCGCGATGCGCCGCACGTAGTCGAGCGCTTCCGCCGGCGCCATCGGGTGCTGCAGCCGCGCCTTCAGGTCGCCGCGCGGGAAATATTCCATCGCGAGGTATTCGAGCCCGTCGTGGATGCCGTAGTCGTAGATGTCGATGATCGCCGGGTCGTGGATCGCCGAGATCGCCTCGTACTCGTGCGCGAACGGCCGGTGCGCGGCGGCACCTGCGTCGTCGGCATCGTCGATGCGTGTCACCTTGAGCGCCACCAGCGCGTCGAGCTCGAAGCTCGTCGCGAGATAGACGACCGCGCGATCCGATTCGCCGAGCACGTCGAGGATCGCGTAACGCGGCACCAGATTGCGCGGCAGGCGGGCCCGGCCGCCAGGGCCGGTGCGCGCCGCGCCGCGCGTCGGCGGTGGCGCCTCGGCCTTGCGGACACGATCGGCGGCGCGACGGCGCTCGACTGCGCGCAGCGCGATCTTGATCGCCGTGCCGAGCCGGGCCGGCGTCAGCAGCCGCTTCGGCAGATAGTCGCTCGCGCCGAGGCGGATCGCGCGCACCGCGGTCAGCTCGTTGCCGCCCTGGGCGATCGCGATGATCGGCGGCAGTTGCGTGTGGTCGCGCAGCCGCCGCAGCCAGTCGAGCCCTTCGGCCGCGGCGTCGTCGGGGCCGTCGCCGAAATTCATCGCGAGCAGCAACGCGTCGCGGTCGCGGTAGGTCAGCTCGCCGCGACGGCGCTCGAATTCCGGGATGTCGATGAACTCGACCTGCGCATCGGGCAACACTGCGCCGACGTGCGCGCTGAGCCACGCGCCGTAGCGCGCGTCGTCGTCGATGATCAGGATGCCCATGCCCGCGGCGCCGCGCCTATTGCAGGTCGAAGCGCAGGCGCAGTTTCACGCGCTGCGGCACCGCGACGCCGTTGCGCTCCACCGGCTTGAACCGCCAGCGCGCGACCGCGTCGGTGGCGGCCTCGTCGAACACGCCCGCCGGGCTCGCGTCGGTCACGTGCATGTTCTCGACGCCGCCCGAAGTGTTGACGGTGAACTCGAGGTCCACCCAGCCGGTCTGGCCCGCCGCCGCGGCGGCGCTCGGGTAGCGCGGTTCGACGGTGCGTACGCGCGTCAGCCGGCCGACCGGTATGGCCTCGGTCTCGAGCCGCTCGCGCGCGCGCAGGGTGGCGATGTCGCGCCTCACGTTGGTCAGCGCGAGGCCGTCGAGACCGAGCGCCTCGGCCTCGCCGGCCCAGCGCTCGGCGCCCGTGGCATCGGCGCGCGCCAGCGCGATGCGGGCCTCGTCGAGCATCGCCGCGCCGAGCGCGTCGCGCGCGGCGAGGGTACGCGGGTGCTGCGCGTCGGCGGCGCGCATCTGCTCATAGAGCGCGCGGGCGCCCGTCGCCGCAGGCTGCAGCAGGCGGTGCTGGCGCAGCTCCTCGTCGAAGCGCTGGGCGAGCGCCGTGTAGGCTTCGGCCTGGTGCGCGATCTGCACGGCCTGCAACTCGCGACGCAGCTCGGCGAGCTCACTGCGCGCGACGCCGTTGCTTTCCGCGGTCGCGATCCACTCCCCGGCAGCGGCGGTGTCGCCGCTGTCGAGCGTGGCGCGCGTTTGCGCGACGATCGCCACCTGCAGGCGCCTTTCGGCATCGCGCAGCCCGGCGTGCTCCGGCGCGAGCGCACGCGCCGACTCGATGTAGAAGCGCGCATTGTCCTGCGCCGGCTCGACGAGCGCGCCGGAACGGGTGCGCTCGGCCGCGAGCGCGAGGAAGTTCGTGGCCTGAAGGTCGATCTCCTGCTGCTGCAGCTCGCGCCGCGCGGCGCCGATCAGTTCGGAACCCGTCGCTGAACCGCTCTCGAGCACCGAGATCGCGCGACCGAGGTTGCCGCTCGCGGCGGCCTGGCGCGCGGCGGTGAGCAGCTGGCGCTCGCGTTCCTTGCCGATCTGCGTGGTCAGGAAGGCGATGCGCGGATGATCGGCCCGCACGCCGCGTGCGGTGTCGACGAGCCGCGTGGCCTCGTCGAGCTGCTCGGCGACGATCGCCTGTTCGGCATCGCCGAGCAGGTGGCCGACGATCGCGTCGAGGCCGGCGAGCGCCTGCGCGTTGCCGGGCGATTTCGTCAGCACGAGCTTGTAAAGATCCGCGGCGGACTCGCCGGGCGGCATGACGAGCTCGCCAGCCGTGAGCGCTTCGTTCGCGCGCTCGAGCGCCCGCTGCGTCGCCGGATCGAGATCGGACGGCGCACCGGGCGCAGCCGGTGCGGCGCGTCGCGCATCGATCGCCGGCGTGGGCGAAGCGGCGGGTGCGCCGGCCGGCTCGCGCATCAGCCACCAGATCGCGATCGCGGCCACGATCGCGAGCGCGAGCCCGATCGCGACCAGCGGCAGGCGCGAGCCGCCGGCCGGACGCGCCGGCTCGGGACGCGGCAGTGTGGGCGGCACGGCATCGCTGTGCCGGAACGCGGACTCCACGAACAGCTTCAGGCGCTGCGCCGAGACCGGCTTGTGCAGGAAGCGGTAGACGCCGCCGTCGGTGATCTGCGGCGCGAGCGCGCCCTGGTCGGCGGCCGTGCCGGTGACGACCAGCACGAGATCGGGGAACTGTGCTTTCAGGCGCTCGGTCAGCTGGGCGACCGGCGCCGTGCACGCCGCGCTGTCGATCAGCGCGGTGCGCGTGCTGCTCGCCATCAACTGGTCGGTCAACGCCGTGTCGGCCTCGACGACGTCGAAGCGGTGGCGCGCGTCGATCACTGCCCGCAGGCCCTCGACGAGCGCGGGGTCGCGTGTCAGTACGACGAGGCCCGCCGGTGCGAGCGCGGGCATGAAGGCCGTTGCGCGTGCCATCGCGTCCTGTTGCATGGTTTCTGCAGTCCGGCTTGCCACGGCACGCTCCATTCCAATGCCGGGGATTTACAGGGGTTTGCGGCAGGATACTGTGATCGTCGTCGACGCGTGGCGACACTGCCGGCGCTCGCCCCGCGGCGAGTGCGCGGCGGCCGCCAAAACGCGAACCGTGTCACAGTTCCGGCGGGCGGATATCATTGCCGGATGGCGCGTTTTCACGGTTTCGGGGCCCCGTTCGGCCCTCTCCTGGCGGCCCTCGCGCTGCTCGTGCTGCCGGCGGCCGCGGTGGCTGCCGGCGCGAGCCGTGCACAGGAGCGCGCGGCGCTCGAGTTCCTCGTCGCGGTGGCCTCGGGCAGCCCGCAGGCGGTCGCCGACGCGCTGCATCCCGACGAGCTGCACCGGTTGCGCACCGGCATCGCCGCGCGCCTGCAGGCGGACGCGGCGAGCGGCGATCACACGGTACAACGGCGCATCTTCGGCGAGGCGTCGAACCTCGCCGACATCGAGCGCCTGACCGACGCGAATTTCTTCGCGGCGCTCGCCGGCCGATTGCGTTACCCGGCGCGGCTGTTCACGAAAGTCGACGGTCTCGAGGCCGTGCGTGACGGTGACAAGCTCGCGCACGTCGTGGTCCGTGGCAGCCAGCCGGAGGGCCGCGGCAAGACCCGTGTCGTCACGATGGTCACGCTGCTGCCCTATGGCAAGGAGTGGAAGGCGGCGGTGCCGAGCGAGATCGAGGCGCAGATCGAGGATCTGCTCGACGGGCGCGATGCCGCCGGTGGCCTGCTGCCGCGGCGCGTGGCCGGCGCTCCGGGTGCCGCGGCGGCTCCCGCGGCCGCCAACACGCCCGAGATCCGGCGGCTGCTCGCCGACGCCGCGCGCGCACTCACGGCGGGCCATTGCGACGTGTACTACGGAGAATACATGAGCCCGGGGTTTCGCCGCGTGACCTCGGCGAGTGCGCTCGGTACCCTGGTGCGCGGCTGCGAACGCAGCGAGTCGCTGCGCGAGATGCTGGTGGCGACGCTGCGCATCGTCGGCGATTCGCCGCCGCAGTTCTCGCAGGCCGGCGCGCGTGCGAGCTACGATCTCGCGGGCCGCGGCCTGCCCTACGATCACTTCGTGCTCGAGCGCCTCGGCGATCGCTGGTACATCGCCGAATGAGCGCGCTGGTGATCCGCCCGGCGCTCGTCACCGATGCCGCGCTGCTGCTGAAACTGATCCGCGGACTCGCCGAATACGAGAAGCTCGCGCACGAGGTCGTCGCGACCGAGGCGCAGCTCGCCGCGGAGCTCGGCGCGCGCAATCCGGTCGCGCATGCGCTGATCGCCGAGCTCGACGGCGCGCCGGCGGGCTTTGCGCTCTACTTCTTCAATTTCTCGACGTTCCTCGCGCGCCGCGGCCTGTATCTCGAGGACCTGTTCGTGCTGCCCGGCAGCCGCGACCAGGGCATCGGCCGTGCGCTGCTGGTCGAGCTCGCGCGCCGCGCGGCCGCGCAGGGCTGCGGACGCATGGAATGGTCGGTGCTCGACTGGAACGTCGACGCGCAGCGTTTCTACGCGAGTCTCGGCGCCCGGCCGATGGATGGCTGGACCGTGCACCGCATGGACCGTGCCGCGATCGCGGCACTGGGTTACGATGAAAGCCCCCGTTGAATCCGGTCGGAGGAGAATGCCATGTCGATCGCCAAGGTCAGCGAAATCATCGCGAGTTCGGACAAGAGCTTCGAGGATGCCGTCGCGAGCGGCGTCAAGCGCGCCACGAAGACGCTGAAGGGCATCCAGTCGGCCTGGGTCGCCGATCAGGAAGTGATCGTCAGGAACGACAAGATCGTCGAATACCGCGTGCGCCTGAAGGTCACGTTCGTCCTGAAATAGCGCGCCGCCCGCCGCACGGCGGGCTCATTCGCGCTCGAGCTGGAAGCGCGTGCCGCGGAACGAGAGGATCGCGCCGGACGGCGTGATCTCCTCGACGCGCACGCCATCCTGCGTCGCATCGCCCTCGCGCAGCCGCTGCATGTTGATCATCACGAAGCGGTCGGCGGCGCGCGTCGCATAGACGTGCAGGTCGAGCCGCAGCGGCGGCAGCTGGTTGCCGATCGCGGCCGGCAGCTGTGCGATGGTCGGCACCATGTTGCGTTCGGCGGTGTCGCGGCTGGCGTGTGCCGGCGGCGGGCGATCCGCCGGCAGGGCTTCCTCATAGTCCGCCGGATTGCCGGTGTAGTCGGGATCCGCGGCGGCGCCGGTCGCGGCTGCGACGGACGTTGCCGTCGCATCGGCGGGTCGTGGCGGCAGCACAGCCGCGGTGCCCGGTGGTGTCACGGCCGATGCCGTGGCTGGCGTCGTAGCGACCGTGGTTGCCGCGGCAGTTCCCGCGGTTGGGGCGGTCGGGGCGGGCCCCGCAGTGGCCGACGTCGTGGCGGTGCTCGCTGCAGCGCCCGTGGTCGCGACCGGCGCGCCGGCCGCGGCGGCATCACGCGCGGGCGCGCGCGTCACGAACCAGACGAGCGCGACGAGGTTCACCAGCAGCAGCACGCCGAGCACGATCGCCCAGACCGGCAGGCCGCCACGGCGTGGCGCGGTGCGGATCTCGAACAGCACCGGGCCCGACTGCCGCTGCCGCTCGCTGTCCGATTTCTTCAGCGCATCGAGAATGAACGACATCGCTCAGCCTTCCCGCGGCGCGGCGTTGACGAGTCGTGGCGTGCCCGGTGCCGGTAGCGCCGCGTCGAGCGCGAGCTGGGTCTGCAGACCGGCCACGCCGTCGACGTCGAGGTGGCGTGCGCGCTGGAAGGCCTCGACGAGCCGCACGAGCGAGGCATCGTAGCGATCACTCGCGTCCGCACCCGCACCGGCCGCCGCACCGGGCGTGGCGCGGGCCAGCTGCTCGAGGCGCAGGCGCAGCTGGCGCACGGTCTCGCCCGCCATGCCCGGCGTGAGCGCGCGCACCGGCATCGCGAGCGGCCGCCACAGCAGGATGAAATCCCCGAACCAGTAGCGCGCGAGCTCGGCGATGCCGATCGTGTGCACGCTGCCGCCGACGTCGATGCGCGCGCTGTCGTCGTCGAGCGCGACGAGCACGACGTGGTGCGTGCCGCCCTGATCGTCGCCGAGCGCCAGGATCGCCGGCCGGTCATAGAGGCGCAGCTGCGCGATCGAACCGCGCTGCGTGATGCATTGCAGCCCGGCGAGCTCGGCCTGTGCGCAGCCGTCGCCCTCGCCGCGCGTGTAGGCAGTGCCCCAGAGTGCGAACAACCCGGCGAACGCGGTATCGGTGTCGGTCGCGCCGGAGCTGAGCAGCGAGGTCAGCGCCGCCGTACCCGCTGCAGCCGCTGCCGCCGTGTCGCCTGCGGTGGCGGACGGTGCCGCGCCGCCCGCCGGATCGCTGCCGCCGGCCGCGCCGGTCACGTCGGTCACGTCGGTCGCAGGCAGCGCCGCGGTGGCAGACCCGCCGGCACCGGTCGCCGCCTGGGCGCCGAGGCGATCGAATGCGCCGACCTGCCACAGCGCGATGCCCGCGAGCACGGCGACCAGCGCGCCGCCGGCGCCGGCCGCCCACGGCAGCCAGCGCGGTGCGACGCGCCGCCCGAACACTTCGCTCGCCGAATGGCGCACGATCGCCGGCGTGACGCGATGCCGGTCCTGCGTGTACGCACCGAGCAGCGCGCGATCGCAGATCACGTTGATCAGCCGCGGGATGCCGCCCGACTGGCGGTACACCTCGGCAAGCGCACCCGGCGTCAGGATGTCGGTCGTCGCGCCGGCGACGCGCAGCCGGTGGCGCACATAGGCGGCGGTCTCGCCGGCCGACAGCGGATCGAGGTGGTAGCGGCCGGTGATGCGCTGTGCGAGCTGGCGCAGCTCGGGCCGGCCGAGCATCTCGCGCAGCTCCGGCTGGCCGATCAGGATGATCTGCAGCAGCTTCTGCGTCGGCGTTTCGAGATTGGTCAGCAGCCGCACCTGCTCGAGCACGGTGGCATCGAGGTTCTGCGCCTCGTCGACGAGCAGCACGACGCGCCGGCCGTCGGCGTGCGCGCGCAACAGGTAATGGTTCAGGATGTCGACGAGATCCTTCAGGCTCGCGACCGCGCGGTCGGGCAGGCCGATGCCGAGCTCCTCGCAGATCGTCAGCATGAACTCGGGCGCGGTCATGCGCGGATTCAGGATCAGCGCGATCTCGGCGTTCTTCGGGATCTGGCCGAGCAGCGAACGCACGATCGTCGTCTTGCCGGTGCCGACCTCGCCGGTCAGCTGCACGAAGCCGCCGGCCTCGCTGACACCGTACAGCAGATGCGCGAGCGCCTCCGCGTGGCGCTCGCTCAGGTAGAGATAGCGCGGGTCGGGCGTGATCGAGAACGGCTTCTCGTTGAGTCCGAAGAACGACAGGTACATCGGGCGGGTCTGTCGCCGGCGATTGCAATGGGCGGGCAGTATACCGCCCCGGCAACGGCCCGCCTCAGCCCGGCGCGGCGGCCGCGGCGCGCTGCCGCTCCTCCTCGTAGAGCGCCAGCTTCGAGAGCTTGCCGACCGGCGTCTTCGGCAGCTCGGCGCGCAGCTCGAGCGCGCGCACCATCTCGTGGCGGCCGATGCGGCCCTCGAGGAAGGCCTGCAGCGCCGCGAGCGTCAGCGGCGCGGCGCCGTCCTTCAGCCGCACGAAGGCCTTCGGCGACTGGCCGCGATAGGCGTCGGCGATGCCGATCACGCACACCTCGGCGACGTCGGGATGCGCGTAGATCGCTTCTTCGATGATCGTCGGATAGACGTTGAAGCCGCCGCACAGCAGCATGTCCTTGCAGCGTTCGACGATGTACACATAGCCCGCCTCGTCGATGCGGGCGACGTCGCCGGTGCGAAACCAGCCGTCGGCACTCAGCGCGGCGGCGCTGGCGGCGGGACTGTTCCAGTAGCCGCGCATCACGTTCGGGCCGCGGATGCACAGCTCGCCGTGCTCGCCGGCCGCGAGTTCGCGTGACGGATCGTCCACCGCGACCACCTTCAGCTCGACCTGCGGCAGCGGCAGCCCGCAGGAGCCCGGTCGCGACTCGCCGTGGCGCGGCGAGAACGTGCCGGCCGCCGTCGTCTCGCTCATGCCCCAGCCGTCGGTGATCGCGACGCCGGTCAGTTGCCGGAACGGCCCGACGATTCCGGCCGGCAGCGGCGCGCCGCCCGAGCCGCAGTGCTTCAGCGATCCGAGGTCGATCGCATGCTCGCGCGCCCAGGCCGTGAGCGCGACGAACATCGTCGGCACGCCGAACAGCACCGTGATGCGCTTGGCCGCGATGTCGCGCGCGACCGCCGCGACGTCGAACTTCGGATGCAATACCAGCTCGGCACCCATCGCGATGCCGAGGAACATCACGAGCTCGGCATAGATGTGAAAGAGCGGCAGCACGAGCAGCATGCGCTCGGCACCCGGCAGCATCGAGGGCTGTTCGCCCTGCGTGGTCTCGACGCATTGCGCGGCGGCGGCCGTGATGTTGGCGTGTGTCAGCACCGCGCCCTTCGGCGTGCCGGTCGTGCCGCCGGTGTACTGCAGCACCGCGATCGCGCTCGCGGGGTCGTCGATGGTCTGAGGCGTATGGTGGCCGTCGTTGTCGATCAGCGTCATGAACGGCACGTGCGCGGCGTCGCGCGGCGGCTCGCACTGCGCCGGGATCGGCACGCCGGCGAAATCGGCGAGTCCGCCGACGACCAGCGTGCGCAGCCGCGTGGTCGCGAGCAGGCGCTCGGCGTTCGGGTACAGCGCCGCGAGGTCGAGCGTGATCAGCAGCTCGGCGCCGCTGTCCTCGATCTTGTGCGCGAGCGTCGTCGCGGCATCGAGCGGCGAGAGGTTGACGACCACCGCGCCCGCCAGCAGTGCGCCGAAGAACGCGAGCGGATACTGCGGGCAGTTCGGCAGATAGAGGCCGACGCGATCGCCGGGCCGCACGCCGAGCCGTTGCAGGCCCGCCGCGGTGCGCGCGGCGAGCGCGTGCAGTTCGCGATAGTCGATGCGGCGGCCGTAAAATTCGAGCGCCGGCCGGTCGGGCCAGCGCTGCGCCGCCTCGTCGAGGAGCCGCCAGGCCGGCGCGGGCGCGATCCCGAGGTCCCAGCGCACACCGGCGGGATACGAGCCGAGCCAGCGCGGCCCCATCGGCTACACGACCTCGAACAGCCCCGCGGCGCCCATGCCGCCGCCGATGCACATCGTCGTGACGACGTACTTCACGCCGCGGCGCTTGCCCTCGATCAGCGCGTGGCCGACGAGACGCGTGCCGGAGACGCCATACGGATGCCCGACCGCGATCGCGCCGCCGTTGACGTTCAGCCGCTCGTCGGGGATGCCAAGCCGGTCGCGGCAGTACAGCACCTGCACCGCGAACGCCTCGTTCAGCTCCCACAGGCCGATGTCGTCGACGCCGAGGCCGGCGCGCTCGAGCAGGCGCGGCACCGCGAACACCGGGCCGATGCCCATCTCGTCGGGCTCGCAGCCGGCGATCGTGAAGCCGCGGAAGATGCCGAGCGGCGTGATGCCGCGCTTTTCGGCGAGCGTTGAGTCCATCACGACGCAGGCCGCTGCGCCGTCGGAGAACTGGCTCGCGTTGCCGGCCGCGATCACGCCGCCGGGCACCGCCGGGCGGATCTTCGCGACGCCCTCGTAGGTCGTGTCGGGCCGGATGCCCTCGTCCTTCGACACGGTGACCTCGCGCGTGCCCATCTGCCGCGTCTTCGGGTCGGCGTAAGCCGCGCTCACCGTGATCGGCACGATCTCGTCGTCGAAACGGCCCGCGGCCTGCGCGGCCGCCGCGCGCTGCTGGCTGCGCGCGCCGTACTCGTCCTGCCGCTCGCGGGAGATCGAATAGCGCTTCGCGACGATCTCGGCCGTCTGCAGCATCGGCAGGTACAGATCGGGCTTGTGCTCGAGCAGCCAGGGCTCGTGCAGCATGTGGCGGTTGACCTCGTTCTGCACGCAGGAGATCGACTCGACGCCGCCGGCGACGACGATCGGCGTCTTCTCGATGATCACGCGGCCGGCGGCCATCGCGATGCTCTGCAGGCCGGAGGAGCAGAAGCGGTTGATCGTCGTGCCGCCGGTGGTCACCGGGCAGCCGGCGCGCAGCGCCGCCTGGCGCGCGATGTTGAGGCCGTCGGCGCCCTCGGGGTAGGCGCAGCCGAGCAGCACGTCCTCGACTTCGGCGGGGTCGACGCCGGCACGCGCGATCGCGTGCTTGACGACGTGGCCGCCGAGCGTGGCGCCGTGCGTGATGTTGAAGCCGCCGCGCCAGGACTTCGCGAGCGGCGTGCGGGCGATCGAAACGATTACGGCATCGGTCATGGAGGTTCCCCGGAAATCAGTTGAAGGTCTTGCCGGCCGCAGCGAGCCTGGCGAGCGAGCGTGCGGGCTCCCAGGCCGACGGATCGCCGTGCGGGTTGCGCGCAAACTGCTTCATGCGCCTGACGACGACGTCGAGGCCCACGGTGTCGGCGTACAGCATCGGCCCGCCGCGATGTGCCGGGAACCCGTAGCCGTTCAGGTACACCATGTCGATGTCGGAGGCCCGCAGCGCGATGCCCTCCTCGAGGATCTTCGCGCCCTCGTTGACGAGTGCATAGACGATGCGGTCGACGATCTCCGCGTCGCTGATCTCGCGCCGCGCGACGCCGATCTCCTTCGAGTACTCGATGATCATCTGCTCGACCGCCGCCGACGGCCGCGCGGTGCGGTCGCCCGGCTTGTAGTCGTACCAGCCCGCGCCGGTCTTCTGCCCGAAGCGGCCCTGCTCGCAGAGCCGGTCGGCGATGCGCGAGTACTTGAGCAGCGGCTTCTCGACGTAGCGGCGCTTCCTGATCGCCCAGCTGATGTCGTTGCCCGCGAGATCGCCGACCCGGAACGGCCCCATCGCGAAGCCGAACTTCTCCATCGCGGCATCGACCTGCTTCGGCAGCGCGCCTTCCTCGAGCAGGAAGCCGGTCTGGCGCACCATCTGCTCGAGCATGCGGTTGCCGATGAAGCCGTCGCAGACGCCGGCGACGACCGCGATCTTCTTCATCGTCTTGCCGAGCTTCATCACGGTCGCGAGCACGTCGGGCGCGGTCTTCGCGCCGCGCACGACCTCGAGCAGGCGCATCACGTTCGCCGGGCTGAAGAAATGCGTGCCGACCACGTCGCCCGGGCGGCGCGTGAACGCGGCGATGCGATCGACGTCGAGCGTCGAGGTGTTGGTCGCGAGGATCGCGCCGGGCTTCATCACCGCGTCGAGCTTCTCGAACACGGCTTGCTTGACCGTGAGGTCCTCGAATACCGCCTCGATCACGATGTCGGCCTGCGCGATCGCGCCGTACTCGAGCACCGGGGTGATCAGCTTCAGGCGCGCATCGACGTCGGCCTCGGTCATGCGCCCCTTCCTGACCGCGCCGCCGTAGTTGCGGCGGATCGTCTCGAGGCCGCGGTCGAGCGCCTCCTGCTTCATCTCGAGCAGCGTCACCGGAATGCCGGCGTTGATGAAGTTCATCGCGATGCCGCCGCCCATCGTGCCCGCGCCGATCACCGCGGCGGTGTTGATGGGCCGCGTCGGCGTCGTGTCCGGGATGTCGGGGATGCGCGCCGCGGCGCGCTCGCCGAGGAAGATGTGGCGCAAGGCTTTCGATTCCGGCGTCAGCAGCAGCTCCTGGAACAGGCGGCGCTCGACCGCCATGCCCTCGTCGAAGGGTCGCGTCGCGGCGGCGGTCACGGCCTCGACGCATTTGCGCGGCGCCGGATAGGGCCCGGCGACCGCATCGACGGTATTGCGCGCGAACATCAGGAAGCCCTCGGTGTTCGGGTGCTGCACGCGGACGTCGCGCAGCCGTTTCGGCGGCTGCTTCTTGCTGATCAGCTGCGTGGCGAATTCGAGCGCGCCGTCGCGCAGCTCGCCGTCGATGATCGCGTCGAACAGCGGCGTGCCGGCGAGCTTCTGCGCGGCGACGATGCTGCCCGAGGTGATCATGTTGAGCGCCGCCTCGAGGCCGAGCGCGCGCGGCAGCCGCTGCGTGCCACCGGCGCCCGGCAGCAGGCCGAGCTTGACCTCGGGCAGCGCGATCTGCGCATCGGGGGCCGCGACGCGGTAGTGGCAGGCGAGCGCCAGCTCGAGGCCGCCGCCCATGCAGGCGCCGTGGATCGCGGCGATCACCGGCTTCGGGCTCGCTTCGAAGGCTTCGACCACGGTCAGCAGATGGGGCGGGGCGAGCGCCTTCGGCGTGTTGAACTCGCGGATATCGGCGCCGGCCGAGAAGGCATTGCCGGAGCCCATCAGCACGATCGCCTTGACGCCCCGCGCGGCGAGCGCCCGGTCGAGCGACTTCAGCAATCCTGCGCGCAGTGCCTGCCCGAGACCGTTGACCGGCGGGCTCTCCATCGTGATCACCGCGACCCTGCCGTGCTTCCCGTAATTGCTCACAGCCATGCGCCCATGCTCCCGCGAATGATGTTGAGTAGTAGCCGCCCAGCCTATAGGTTGTCCCCCGCCGGTATCAAATTTCGGGGATGCACATTCTGCATGATCAACCATGTGCAATATTTATTTGCCTGATTCCGCGCGCCCTTCTACCCTACACGGCGGCACAGTCGGGGGGCGTCGCGTCAGCGAGACATGAAATCGGGTTTCTCTGCTGAAGATGAAATATTTCGCGAGGAAGTTCGCGATTTCGTGCGGACCAGGTTGCCGTTGGAATTGCGCAACAAGGTCGTCGCCGGCGAGCACCTGACGAAGGAAGAGTATCTGCGCTGGCACCGCCTGTTGTTCGAGCGGGGCTGGATCGCGCCCAGCTGGCCCAGGGCGTTCGGCGGCTGCGAATGGAGCGCGGTGCGCCAGCACATCTTCGAAGAGGAATGCGGGCTCGCCGGCGCACCGGGAATCATGCCCTTCGGCATCCGCATGGTCGCGCCGGTGATCATGAAATTCGGCAGCGCCGCGCAGCAGCAGCGTTTCCTGCCGCGGATCCTGTCGGGCGAGGACTGGTGGTGCCAGGGCTATTCCGAGCCCGGCGCCGGTTCCGATCTCGCCTCGCTGCGCACCCGCGCCGAGCGGCGCGGCGGTCACTATCTGGTCAACGGGCAGAAGACCTGGACCACGCTCGCGCACTACGCCGACTGGATCTTCTGCCTCGTGCGCACCGCGCGCGAAGGGCGCCCGCAGGAAGGCATCTCCTTCCTGCTGATCGACATGCGCTCGCCCGGCGTCACGGTGCGGCCGATCATCATGCTCGACGGCGGCCACGAGGTGAACGAGGTCTGGCTCGAGAACGTCGAGGTGCCCGTCGCGAACCTCGTCGGCGAAGAGAACAAGGGCTGGACCTACGCGAAGTACCTGCTCGGCCATGAACGCACCGGCAACGCCGGCACCGGCTTCTGCCGCCGCTGGCTCGGTGAGCTGAAGGCGCTCGCGCGCCTGCAGGCCGGCAGCGACGGCCGCCCGCTCGCCGACGACTGGCGCTTCCGCGACCGCATCACGCGGCTCGAGATCGAGCTGATGGCGCTCGAGGTAATGAACCTGCGCGTGTTGAAACTCGAGGAGGAGCGCCACGCACCGGGACCCGAGGCCTCGCTGCTGAAGATCATGGGCAGCGATCTGCAGCAGGCGCTCACCGAGCTGACGATGCGCGCGCTCGGCCACGACGGCGCGCGCGCGCCGCAGGCCGCGACGGGCCGTTACTTCAATTTCAGGAAGGCGTCGATCTACGCCGGATCGAACGAGATCCAGCGCAACATCATCGCGCGCCACATCCTCGGGTTCTGACCGTGTTCACGCTCACCGACGAACAGCGACAGTTCCAGGAGAGCCTGCAGCGGCTGCTGCGCGACGGCTACGACTTCGACCGCCGGCGCGCGATCGCGGCGAGCGAGGCGGGCTGGAGCCGCGAGTACTGGGAGCAGCTTGCCGGGCTCGGCGTGCTCGCGCTGACGCTGCCGGAGGCGCACGATGGCTTCGGCGGCGGTGCGGTCGACACTTTCCTCGTGATGGAGGCCTGCGGCCGTGCGCTGCTGCTCGAGCCCTATCTCGCCACGGTCGTGATGGGCGCCGGGCTCGTCGCGCGCGCGGGCAGCGAGGCGCAGCGCGCGGCGATCCTGCCGGCGGTCGCGGCCGGCACGCGCCAGCTCGCGGTGGCCGTGTACGAGCCGGGGCGGCGCTACGCGCTCGATCCGCTCGTGACGACCGCGCAGCCGCTCGAGAGTGGCGGCTGGAGCCTTTCCGGCGCGAAGACACACGTGCTGAACGGCGGCTCGGCCGACGCGCTGATCGTCTCGGCGCGCACGCCGCGCGGCGTCTCGCTGCTGCGGGTCGATGCCGCGGCGGGCGGCGTGCAGCGCGAGAGCTACGCGATGTACGACGGGCAGCGCGCGGCGACGATCCGCTTCGATGCGGTGCGCATCGGTGCCGATGCGCTGCTCGGCGAAGAGGGCGCCGCCGCCGAGGCGATCGAATATGCGGTCGACGCGGCGATCGCGGCGGTCTGCGCCGAAGCGGTCGGCGCGATGAGCGCGCTGCTCGAGACGACCGGCCAGTACCTGAAGACGCGCAAGCAGTTCGGCGTGCCGATCGGCAGCTTCCAGGTGCTGCAGCACCGGATGGCCGACATGCTGCTTGCGACCGAGCAGGCGCGCTCGATGGCGCAGCTCGCGGCGAGCCGCCTCGCCGATGCCACGCGCGAGGAGCGCCGGCGCATCGTTTCGGCCGCCAAGGTCAAGGTCAGCGAAGCCGCGCGCTTCGTCGGGCAGGAGGCCGTGCAGCTGCACGGCGGCATCGGCGTGACCGACGAGCTGCCGGCCAGTCATTACTTCAGGCGGTTGACGATGATCGAAGTAGCCTTCGGCGACGTCGACCATCATCTCGGCGCGCTCGGCGCGCTGCTGTTCGATTGACGGAACTACCAGGGGGAGACAGCCATGTGGTCACTGCGAGGGAACAGGCAAGCCATTGCGGCATGCGCGGTGGTTTCATTGTTGTGGGGCGGCGCCGCGGCCGCCCAGGGCGAGGACCAGGGGAGCGCTGCGAGCGGTCGCACGCTCGACGAGGTGCTGGTCACCGCGCAGAAGCGCGAGCAGAACGTGCAGGACGTGCCGATCGTCATCACGGCGATCTCCGGGCAGCTGCTGCAGGACACCGGCGTGCGCGACATCAAGGACCTGACGGTGCTGACCCCGGGCCTGATCGTCACCTCGACCGCCAACGAGTCGAGCACCACGGCGCGCATCCGCGGCATCGGCACCGTCGGTGACAACATCGGCCTCGAGTCCTCGGTCGGCGTCGTGATCGACGAGGTCTACCGGCCGCGCAACGGCGTGGGCTTCGGCGACCTCGGCGAGCTCGAGCGTATCGAGGTGCTGAAGGGCCCGCAGGGCACACTGTTCGGCAAGAACACCTCGGCGGGCGTCATCAACGTGAAGACCGCGGCGCCGAAGTTCGACGTCGGCGCCAGTGCCGAGCTGACGGCCGGCGACTACGGCGTGCTGGAGCAGTCGCTGTCGCTGACCGGACCGCTGGTCGGCGAGCAGCTGGCCGGGCGCATCTTTTTCGCCCACCGCGAGCACGACGGCTTCCTCGACGTCGGCAACGGCATCGGCCCGCGCGGCGCGACCGAGGACGTCGACCGCGACGTCAACACGGCGCGCGGCCAGCTGCTGTGGCGGCCGAACGATACCGTCGAGGCGCGGCTGATCGCCGACTGGTCGGAGCGCAACGAGCGCTGCTGCCTCGGCGTGCAGTACGTGACCGGCGCGACCGGCGCGGTCGTCAGCGCGCTCTCGGGCGGCGCGATCGCGGTGCCGGCCGATCCGTTCTCACGCCGCGCCTACGCCAACCGCGACACCAACCAGGACATCCGTGATCGCGGCGTGTCCCTGCAGCTCGACTGGGATCTCGCCGGCGGCACGACGCTGACCTCGGTGTCCGCGTGGCGTCACTGGGACATGGAGATCGGCCAGGACAGCGACTTCAGCGGGGCCGGCATCCTGTACCGCGATGCGAGCGGATACGCGAACACCTTCGAGACGCTGACGCAGGAACTGCGCCTCACCGGGCAGCACGGGCGGCTCAACTGGCTCGTCGGCGCGTTCTACTCGGACGAAGACCTCGATTCGATCAACTCGCTGAAGTACGACAGCCAGTTCGAGCCCTACGTGAGCCTGCTGCTGACGGGTGGCGCCTCCACGGCGCTGCTCAGCCCGCTGCTGGGCCGCGCGCCGGGCACCTCCTACACGCCCGGCTCCGGCTCGTACGACACCTATGCCCAGAGCTCGAAGAGCTGGGCGCTGTTCGCGAACAACAGCTTCGCGATCACCGACCAGCTCGAGTTCACGCTCGGTGTGCGCTACACCGACGAGGAGAAGAAACTCACCTCGAACTACGACAACATCGGTGATGGCGTGGGCTGCGCCGCGGTGCGCGCACGCGCGCCGATCATGCCGCTGATCCTCGGCGCGGCCGGCATTCCGGCGGCCTCGCACGCCGCGATCATCGCGGGGCTCGGCTCGCTCGGCTGCCCGAACTTCAGCGATCCGCTGTACAACGACTTCACGCACTCGCAGAAGATCGACGAGGGCGAGTGGAGCGGCACGGCCAAGCTGGCCTACCGCTTCACCGACGACGTCATGGGCTATGCCTCATATGCGCGCGGCTACAAGGCGAGCGGCTTCAACCTCGACCGCGAGCGCACGATCGGCGACCCCGCCGATCCGCCGCCCGTGACGCTCAATCCCTACGATCCGGATGTGGCGGTCCACACGGACACATCGTTCGCGCCCGAGGAGGTGGATTCCTGGGAGCTCGGCCTGAAGACGACCTGGGCGGGCAAGTCGCTGGCCCTCAATGCCGCCGCGTTCTACCAGGAATACACGGGCTTCCAGCTCAATACCTTCACCGGCACCGTGTTCGTCGTCGCGTCGATTCCCGAGGTCACCTCGCAGGGCGTCGACTTCGACTTCACCTGGTACACGCCGCTCGAGGGCCTCAACTTCCAGGGCGGCGTCACCTATGCCAAGACCGAGTACGGTCATTTCACGCCGGATTTCGCCAACGGCCAGCGCCTGCCGGGCGCGCAGATGTCGTTCGCACCCGAATGGTCGGGCAGCCTGGCGGCGACCTTCGAGCGGGCGCTCAGCCCGCGGCTCAAGTGGCGCATGAACGTCGGTGCGAAGTACATGTCCGACTTCAACACCGGCTCCGACCTGAATCCGACGAAGGAGCAGGACGCGTTCACGCTGGTCGATGCCCGCATCGGCATCGGCTCGCAGGATGACCGCTGGGCGCTCGAGCTGTGGAGCCGCAACGTGTTCGACGAGGAGTACATCCAGGTGGGCTTCGATGCGACGCTGCAGCCGGGCACCACCGACGCCTTCCTCGGCGATCCGCGCACCTGGGGCGCGACGTTCCGGCTGAAGTTCTGAGGCGGCGCCGACGGCGGCCGGCGATCCCGGCCGCCGTCAGGCGCGCTGCGCGCAGAGCACCGCGATCGCGGCGAGCACCGCGGCGATGCCGGCGAGCCGCCGCAGCAGATCGCCGTGCGGCAGCAGTTTCTCGGCCAGCACCAGCGCGGCGATCGCCGCGACCCACAGCAGGTTCATCACGCCGCCGACGAACAGCAGCAACATCAGCCCCCAGCAGCAGCCGATGCAGTAGAGCCCGTGCCGCAGGCCCATCTGCAGCGCGCCGGCAACGCCGGGGCGATGCGCGGCAACGAGGAAGGCGGCCGGCGATCGACAGTGCGCGAGGCAGGCACGCTTCGCCGGCAGCCACTGGTAGATGCCGATCGCGAGCAACAGGCCCGCGGTGAGCACCGGGCGCGCGCTGACGCCCATCGCGTCGCTCCATCCGGCGTCGATCAGCGCGATCTGCAGCACCGTCGCGAGCAGCGAGAAGCCGAGCCAGGCGAGCAGATAGCCGCCGGCGAAGGCGGCGGTGCGCGCCGTGGCCGTCGCGGGCGCACCGTGCCGGTTGACCCGCTCGAACAGCGTGACCGTCGGCGCCACCGACGGCGTCATCATGCCGACCATCATCACCGACCACATCACGTACGTGACGGCGAAATAGTGCGGCGTGTGCAGGCCGCCGCTGCTCGCCGGCATCGGCATCGGCGCCTGCCAGAGCCAGACCCAGCACAGCGCGGCGAGCGCGACCAGTGCGCCGCCGGTCACGAACGCCGGGCGTGCGGCCACGGCGTGCTCGCGGTCAGGCGGCGCGCGGATGCGCGACGCCGGCGCCGCTCATGTCGATGTGCGCGAGGTGGGCATGGCGGCTCTCCCAGGCGAGCGGGAACGGCGCCTCGAGCGTGCGCACCCGGCTGCTCGCGGCCTCCGCCTGGTCGAATTCGAAGCCGGCCGGCATGTCGATGCGCACGCGCACGGGCTCGCCGGTGACCGGATTGCGGATCGGCTCGACCTGCAGTTCGAGCACGCCCGGCACGACGACTCTCGCATCGCGGGCATCGGGATCGCACGCGACCTCGATCGCCGCGAACAGCGGCGGGCGCACGCGCGCATAGGTTGCCGCGAACACGTTGAAGATCGTCGCGCCGGCTTCAGTCTCCTCGCCCGACATGATCTTCAGCAGCGCCTCGCGCTGGGCGCCGCCCGCGCGCCGGTCGACGATGGGCTGCACTTCGCCGTTGCCCTCGTGGATCGGGCCGGGCCACTTGAACAGCCCGCCGAACGCGAGCCCGTCGAGCGGCGTGTCACCGAAGTGGCCTCGGCTGATCTGGATCGCGACCGCCGCCTGGCAATGACCCTGCGTCGGCAGCGACATGAACTGGCACGGGCAGCCCCATGCGCAGTTGCAGGTGGAGATATCGATACCCTGGATGCGCCAGTCGATCCGAGCCATGGTCCCCTCCTTGGGTACCGGCGGATTCTACGCCCGCGGCGGCGGCAGGGGGATCAGCCGTTGGCGACCTGCGGCTCAGGCAGAGCGGTGGCCGGCGCGGCCTCGATCGGGCCGATGCACGGGATCGGCCCGCTGCCGTGGAAACACTGCCCGGTGTTCTCGAGCCAGCGCTCGATGTGGCGGCGAAAGCGCCCGACGGCCTCGGCGCGCAGCTTCGCGACCGTCTCGTCGCCGCCCAGCTGCTCCTGCGTCGTGGAGACCTGCCACCACCATTGCAGGCGGTCGAGGCGCTCGCCGTCGAGGTAAGGCAGGGTGATGGTGAATCGCCGGCCGGCGCGTGTCGGCGCCGTTTCGGCGTGGGCAAAATAATCCTCGAGCACGCGCGGCAGTTCGATGAGCGGCATGCGCAATCCGTGATGACTACGGAACTGTCCACATCATAACGGCATTGCTGCGCACTTGTCTCAGCTGTATCGCGCGAGCTCGAGCTTGCCGACCTGGTTGCGATGCACTTCGTCGGGCCCGTCCGCGAGACGGAGCGTGCGTGCCTGGGCGTAGGCGTACGCGAGGCCGAAGTCGTCGCTGACGCCACCCGCGCCGTGCATCTGGATCGCCCAGTCGATCACCTGGCAGGCCATCAGCGGCGCGGCGACCTTGATCATCGCGATTTCCTTCGCCGCAGCCTTGTTGCCCACCGTGTCCATCATGTGCGCGGCCTTCAGCGTCAGCAGGCGCGACTGGTCGATCATGATGCGCGCCTCGGCGATCCGCTCGAGCGTGACGGTCTGCGCCGCGATCGGCTTGCCGAACGCGACACGGGTGAGCGAGCGCCGGCACATCTTCTCGAGCGCGCGTTCGGCGAGGCCGATCAGGCGCATGCAGTGGTGGATGCGCCCCGGCCCGAGCCGGCCCTGCGCGATCGCGAAGCCGTCGCCCTCGTTCTGCAGCAGGTTCGCGGCCGGCACGCGCACGTTCTCGAACAGCACTTCGGCGTGGCCGTGCGGCGCGTCGTCGTAGCCGAAGACCGGCAGAGAGCGCAGCACCCTGAGGCCGGGCGCGCCGCGCGGCACCAGCACCATCGACTGCTGGCGGTGGCGCGACGGATTGGCGGGGTCGGTCTTGCCCATCACGATGAACAGCGCGCAGCGCGGATCGCTGGCGCCCGAGGACCACCACTTGCGGCCGTTGATCACGTACTCGTCGCCGTCGCGCGCGATCAGCGTCTCGATGTTGGTCGCATCGCTCGACGCGACCGCGGGCTCGGTCATCGAGAAGCACGAGCGGATCTTGCCGGCGAGCAGCGGCTCGAGCCATTCGCGCTGCTGCGCCGGCGTGCCGTAGCGCTCGAGCACCTCCATGTTGCCGGTGTCCGGCGCCGAGCAGTTGAAGACCTCGGGCGCCCAGGTCACGCGGCCCATGACTTCACAGAGCGGGGCGTATTCGAGGTTGGTCAGGCCCGGGCCGCGCTTCGATTCCGGCAGGAACAGGTTCCACAGCCCCTGGGCGCGTGCCTTCGCCTTCAGTTCCTCGACGATTGCGGTCGGCTGCCAGCGGTCGCCCTCGGCGACCTGCGAGTGGAACACGGTCTCGTTCGGATAGACGTGTTCGTCCATGAACGCCTCGAGGCGTGCCAGCAGTTCGCGTGTGCGTGCGCTGTATTCGAAATCCACGATCACTCTCCCGGAAGGATGACGAGCTTGCCCGACACGCGGCGCTCCATCAGCGCGCGGATCGCCTCGGGGCCGCGCGCGAGCGGATAACGGCCGGCGATGTACGGCCGCAGCCGGCCTTCGCCGAGCCAGCCGAACAGGGTCTGGATGCCGGCCGCGAGGCGCGCGGGCTCGCGGCGGATCAGGTCGCCGAGGAACACGCCGACGATCGCGCAGCCCTTCAGCAGTGCGAGATTGGCCGGGATGCGCGGGATCTCGCCGTTCGCGAAGCCGACGATCAGGTGGCGGCCGCGCCAGGCGATGCTGCGCAGCGCCGGCTCGGTGTAGACGCCGCCGACCGGATCGTAGATCACGTCGGCGCCGCGACCCGCGGTCAGCGCCTTCACGCGCTCGCGCAGGTCCTCGTCCGCGTAGTTCACGAGCTCGTCGGCGCCGTGCCCGCGGCACACCGCGAGCTTGTCGGCACTGGATGCCGCGGCGATCACGCGCGCGCCGAGCGCCTTGCCGATCTCGATCGCCGCGAGGCCGACGCCGCCGGAGGCGCCGAGCACCAGCAGGGTCTCGCCGGGCTGCAGCGCGCCGCGGTCGGCGAGTGCATGCCACGACGTCGCGTAGGTCATCACGAAGGCTGCGCCGGTCGCGAAGTCGAGGCCCGGCGGCATCGGTATCAGCGCACCGGCGTCCACCGCCACCTGGCTCGCGAACGCGCCGTGCACGGTGAACGCGATCACGCGGTCGCCCGGCTTCGTCGTGCGCACGTCCGCACCGACCGTGCGCACGATCCCGGCGCATTCACCGCCCGGCGCGAACGGCAGCGGCGGCTTGAACTGGTACTTGCCCTGGATGATCAGCGCGTCGGGGAAATTGACGCCGGCGGCCTGCACGTCGATCACGACCTGCCCGGGGCCGGGCACCAGGTCCGGCAGCTCCTCGACCGTGAGCGCCTCGGGTGGCCCATACACCTTGCACAGCAGCGCTCTCATGGCGTCAGGCGATCAGGTAGCCGCCATCGACATTGAGCGCGACGCCGGTCGTGTAGCTCGCGGCGGGCGACACGAGGTACAGCACCGCGCCGGCCATTTCGTCGGGCTGCGCAACGCGGTTCATCGGGATGTGCGGCAGCACCTTCTGCAGCACCGCGGGGTTGCGCGTCAGCGCCGAGGCGAACTTCGTCTCGGTCAGGCCCGGCAGCAGCGCGTTGACGCGGATGCCCTGCGGCGCGCACTCGCGTGCGAACGCCTTCGTCATCGAGATCACCGCGGCCTTGGTGATCGAGTACACGCCCTGCAGCGGCCCGGGAATCACGCCGTTGATCGACGCGACGTTGACGATGCTGCCGCCACCGCCACGCGCCATCAGCTTCGCGCCGGCCTGCGACATGAAGAAATAGCCGCGGATGTTCACGTCCACGGTCTTCTGGAACGCGCCGGGATCGACCTCGGTGATCGGGCCAAAGTGCGGATTGGTCGCCGCGTTGTTCACCAGGATGTCGAGCCGGCCATGGGCGGCATCGATGGCTGCGAAGGTCTTGTCGATTTCCGCGAGCTCGCCGATGTGGCAGGCGAGTGCGCTCGCCTGGCCGCCGGATTCGCGGATCGAGGCGGCGACGGCCTCGCAGGCCTCGGCCTTGCGGCTCGAGACCACCACGTGCGCCCCGGCGGCGGCCAGCGTGCGCGCGATCGACTCGCCGATGCCGCGGCTCGCCCCGGTGACCAGCGCGATGCGGCCCGAGAGGTCGAAAGAGGCGGAAATGCTCATGGTGGTGGCAAGCCTAGGCTGCCGTGTGGAATCATTCAAATGAATGTTCCGAATTCGCAGGAATGAATCCTGTGCATATACGCGGCATCGACCTCAACCTGCTCGTGGTGCTCGACGCGATCTTCACCGAAGGTGGCATCACGCCCGCCGCGCGCAAGCTCAACCTGACGCAGCCCGCGGTGAGCCATGCGCTCGCCCGCCTGCGTGCGCTGCTCGGTGATCCGCTGTTCGTGCGCGACGGCCGCGCGATGCGCGCGACGCCGGTGGCGCGCAAGCTCGTCGAGCCGGTGCGCCGCGCGCTGCGCAGCCTCGAGGTGTCGCTCAACGAGACCGAGTCGTTCGACCCCGCCTCGAGCCAGCGCCGCTTCACGATCGGCGTGCGCGATGTGTTCGAGGCGACACTGCTGCCGCCGCTGATGCGCACGATCCTGCGTGTCGCGCCGCAGGTCGACGTCGCGGCGCTCACGGTCGGGCGCGACGAGCTCGAGGGCGAGCTGGCCTCGGGCCAGCTCGACGCCGCGCTCGATGTGCGCTGGCCGATGAGTGAAGCGGTGCGCCGCCAGCGCATCGCCGAGGAAAAGCTCGTCGTCGTCGCACGCGAGCGGCATCCGATGACCAAGGCCGCGGCGCAGCGCGGGCTCGATCTCGACACGTATCTCGCTCAGGAGCACGTCGTCGTCAGCTCGCGCCGCAGCGGCGCCGGGCCGGTCGACCACGAGCTCGCGCGCTTCGGCCTGCGCCGGCGCATCCGCCTGCGCTGCCAGCATTATTTCGCCGCCTCGCGCGTCGTCGCGGTCTCGAACCTGTTGCTGACCATGCCCGAGCACTACGCGCGCATCGTCAACAAGCGGCTGCCGAACCAGGTGCTGCCGATGCCGCTCGCGATGCCGCCGCTCGATGCGTACCTGTACTGGCACAACGACGTCGATCGCGATCCGGCGAACTGCTGGCTGCGCGAACAGCTGACCGCGGTGTTTACCGGCCGATAGGCGCGCGGTCGCGGGGCCGGCTTCAGCGCGGCGGCTGGCGCGGTCCCGGCGCGTCGCGCGTCAACCGGTGGATCAGCAGCGCTGCGCGCTGGGCCATCGGCGTCAGCGTATCGAGCCCTGTGTATTCGCCCGGCGCGTGGGAATTGTCGCCGCCGCCGCTGCCGAGACCGTCGAGACCCGGAAGCAGATGTGCGATGAAGCCGATGTCGCCTGCGCCGCGCCTGCCGGGATCGAGCGCCGCGACCGGTCCGAGGCCGAGGTCACGGCTCGCGCCGTCGAGCACCTTCAGCAGCGCCTCGTTGCCCGGCGTCGGCGTCATCGGCGGGTAGGCGCCTTCATCGAAGCGCAGCGTCGCCCCGGTGCGCGGCAGGTGCCGTGCCACGATCGCCTGCATGCGCGCCATCGCGCTGCGCTCCTGCTCGAGGCTGATGTAGCGCAGGTCGCCGCGCGCGATCGCGACCGGCGCGATCACATTGGTCTTGCCCTCGGCCGTGCCGCGGTAGTCGTCGAGTTCCGCCTGCGTGCCGCCGACGATCACGCTCGGGTTCAGGGTCAGGTATTTCTCGGCGCCGAGCTCGGCCTGGAAGGCCGCGAGGATGCGTGCCGCCTCGTAGACCGCGCCGCTGCCGCTGCCTGCGCCGAAAATGCCGCTCGAGTGCCCCGTCTCGCCGGTCGTCTCGAGCGTCCAGCTGCTGAAACCGCGGCGGCCGATGGTCGCGGTGCCGTCGACCGACGTCTCGAAGCTGAGCGCCGCATCGCTCTGCCCGGCGAGCTCGAGCATCGTCGCGCGCGACACGGCGAACGGCAGGCCGGCATCCTCCTCGTCGCCGGTGAGCATGACGGTGATGCGGCGGTCCGCGAGCGCGCCGGCGGCGTGCAGCGCTTTCAGGGCCTGCAGCATCACGACGATGCCGCCCTTCATGTCGCTCGTGCCGGTGCCGTAGGCACGATCGCCTTCGCGGCGAAACCGCTCGCCGGCGAGCACTGTGTCGAGATGGCCCAGCAGCAACAGGCGCTGGCCGCGCGTGCCGTCGATCGTGGCGACGAGGTGCCCGGCGCGCTTCATGTCGGCAGGCAACTCGACCCAGCGCGTGTGAAAGCCGATGGCCCGCAATTCTTCGGCAAAGACCTCGCCGACGGCGCGTACGCCGGCGAGGTTCTCGGTGGGGCTTTCGATGTCGACGGCGCGGGCGAGCAGCGCCTCGGCGGCCGGCTGGCCTGCGGCGACCTGCTGCGCGATTGCGCTTTCGGTCGGATCGAGCGCGGCTCGCGCGACAGCGACACCGCCGATGAGCGCAATGACGGTGCCTGCGATGAAACGGAACATGTGGTTTGGCAAGGCCGGTTACCCCCGTGCGGCAGAGCCCGGATGCTAACCCGGCATCGGCGCATGCGCAGCGCCCGCGGTGACCGTCACCGGTGGGTCCGCGTCAGATCAGCCTGACCAGCTGCTTGCCGAAATTCCTGCCCTTGAGCAGTCCAAGGAAAGCTTCGGGCGCCGACTCGATGCCCTGCGCAATGGACTCGCGCGGACGAAGCTTGCCGGTGGCCACCAGGGTGCCGAGCTCCTGCAGCGCCTCGGGCCAGACCTCCATGTGATCGCTGACGATGAAGCCTTCGATCTTCATGCGATTGATGAGGATCAGCGCCGGGTTGGCCATGGGCAGCGGCTGGCCATCGTAGCCGGCGATCATGCCGCACAGCGCGACGCGGGCGAAGGCGTTGGCGCGCAGCAGTATCGCGTCGAGGAGGTAGCCGCCGACATTCTCGAAGTGACCATCGATGCCCGCGGGGCAGGCTTCCTTCAGCGCCTGGCTCAGGCTCCTGGCGTCGGGGTGCTGGCGGTGGTCGATGCAGGCGTCGAAGCCGAGCTCTTCGACCGCGTACCTGCACTTGTCAGGTCCGCCCGCGATGCCGACCACGCGGCAGCCGCGCGCCCTGGCCAGTGCGCCGAATGCGCTGCCCACTGCGCCGGTGGCGGCTGAAATCGTCAGAGTACTGTCTTTGCCCGGCGCAATGATCTTCACCAGGCCATACCACGCGGTGACGCCGGGCATGCCCACCGCGCCCAGGTAGTACGACAGCGGCACGTGGGCAGTGTCCACCTTGCGCAATACGCCGGGCTGCGATGCATCCGCCACGCTGTATTCCTGCCAGCCGCCGAAGCCCACCACCTTGTCGCCGACGGCGAAGCGGGGATTCCTGCTTTCGACGACCTCGCCGACCGTGGCGCCCTGCATCACCTGGCCGAGTGGCTGCGGCTGGGCATAGCTCTTTGAATCGTTCATGCGTCCGCGCATGTACGGGTCGAGGCTCAGGTAATGGTGACGCACCAGCACCTGGCCGTCCTCGAGTTCCGGTGTCTCGACGGAGACCAGCCTGAAATTGCCGGCCACGGCCTCGCCCTTGGGGCGGTTGTCCAGCAGCAGCTGCCTGTTGGCGGGCATTTCCTCGGTCTCCCCTGGTTCGATCGGTGGACGGCGAAGCCGCGGTACGGCGAGCGCAGCCGCGAGGGGATGTTACGGCGAGCGGGCTGATACGGCGACCGGGGCGCGAAATCCCGGCGGGGCGTCGTGCCGCGCCGGCGGAGTCGCGAGCCGGCATCCGCCCGCCGCCTCGCGTATCGCAGGGACTCTTGCACTCCTTTTCAATCCCTGCTACCTTTATATCGCAAGGTAGCTTTCCACGAGTCAAAATGAAGATCGAGGAAAAATTCTCGCCGATCCGTAAGGGGCTGCTGGAGTTCGTTCTGCTCAGGGTGATCGCGGGCGAGAAGCTCTACGTCGCCGAAATGCTCGGACGGCTGGCGGACACCGACTTTGCGACACAGGAAGGCACGCTCTATCCGCTGCTGAGCCGCATGCGCCGCGAGAATCTCGTCGACTACGAGTGGCAGGAGTCGGACTCGGGGCCGCCGCGCAAGTACTACAAGCTGACGCCGGCCGGGAAAAGCACGCTGAAGGAACTGCAGCTCTACTGGCAACGACTCAACGACACGATGGTGCAACTGGGGTCACGGACATGAACAAAGTCGTCACGGTCAATCTGAACGGCAATGCCTACCAGGTCGAGGAAGTGGCCTACCAGGCGCTGCAGGGCTATCTCGACCAGGCGCGCGCGAAGCTCGCCGGCAACGTCGATTGCGCCGAGATCATGACGGATCTCGAGCAGGCGATAGCCGACAAGTGCGACACCTTCCTCGGCGCAAACCACAATGTCGTGTCGGCCGCGGAGATGTCGCAGATTCTGCAGGAGATGGGCCCGGTCGAGGCGTCGCCCGAGCCGTCCGCTGCCGATCCCGCCGCCGAGGCGACCCAGGGCGGACCGGCGCCGGCCGCGCCGACGCGGCGCCTGTACCGGCTGCCCGACCAGGGCGTGTGCGGCGGCGTCTGCGCCGGCTTCGCCGCCTATTTCAACGTCGATGTGGTCTGGGTACGCCTGATCTTCGTCGCGCTGGTCTTCTTCACCGGCGTCTGGTTCGCGATCTGGCTGGTCATGCTGTTCGTGATGCCGCGCGCGACGACGCCGGAGGAAGTCGCGCTGGCGTACGGCGCGCCCTTCAACGCGCAGGATGTCATCAACCGCGCAAAAAAAAAGTATGAGGAATACGGCAGCGCCGCCGCCGATTTCGGGCGCCGGCAATGGGCCCGTCACGAACCCGCGGTGAAGACCGCCGCCTCGAAGCTCAATCAGGTGGTCGACGACGTGACTGCAAAGCTGCGCGACGGCCGGGCGCGCGATGGGCGCGCGGGCAGCATGCACCGTGCGGCCCGCCGCCGCAGAGCGGCGGCCCGTGCGCGCGCGGCGCAGCGGCCGGGCACCTCGGGCGGTGCCCAGGTGCTCGCCGGCATCGCGCTGCCGGTGCTGTCGATCGCCTCGGCCGCGCTGTTCGTCGCGCTGCTCGCAGCGCTACTGCTGCTGACCGACGATCGCTCGGTCGTCGGCTGGGTGCCGCAGATGCTGGGACCGGTCTGGCTCCTGCCGGTGCTGCTGCTGGTCGCGTACCTGATCGTCGCGCTGCCGCTCGGTGCCGCGCGCAGCGCGTCGCGCCGTTACGCCAACGGCGGCAGGCACTTCGGATGGGCAAGCATCGTCGATGGACTGCTGTGGCTCGCGGTGGCGGCCGCGCTCGGCTGGGGTGCCTACGAATTCGTGCCGGGCGTGCAGTCGGCGATGATGCAGCTGTGCGCTGCGTCAGGCGGCCTGCTGGCGATGATCTAGCCCGAGGCCCCGGCCACCGTGGCGGCGAGCAATACGATGTGCCGCGCCGTGTTCATCATGGCGGGCACGCTGGCCCACTCCCCGGCGGAACCGCGCTCACCGCCGCGTTCTCCGTGCAAGGCGATAGCCAGGCTGCCGCCTTCGATGGCTACGCGCATGTTGCAACATCCGCGGGCGTTGAATTCCGGCTCGTAGCCGAGGTGCTGCGACACGCCGCGGGCCGTCCGGGCGAGAGGCGAAGTCATCGCCCCGGCAATCTCCCCACCCATGGACTGGAAATCGGGAACCATCTCCAGCCGGACGCCGGTCCGCGCTTCGACGCGAGCCAGCAGTGCCGCGATCTTCTGCGCGATCTCCTCGACCGCGGCTCGATCCTCTGAGCGCACATCCAGGGAAAACCATCCGGTGCCTGGCCGGCGATTGAACGCCTCACCGCTGCGCAGGATGCCCACGTTGATGAAGGTCTCGTCGCTACGGGTCCGCTCCCGCTGCGCGAGAGCAAAGACCTCGTCCACGGCTTGCGCGATGGCATGGTTGACATTCGGCAGCGTCTGATCTGCCGTATGGCCTTCCTGCCCATGCGCGACGATTCGCCACCAGGCCACCGCGCCGGCGCCGTTGTAATCGATCTGACGCCCATCCCCGAGCACCTCGACGAACGCAAGTGCACGGTCCTCGAGTTGCTCATACAACGCCTTCATGCCCTGCAGGCCGGTCTCCTCGCGAGCAACGGCGGCGAAAATCACGTCATGTCGCAAGCGCACGCCGGACGCCGCAAGCGCCTCGGCCGCCACCAGCATGGCAGCCACGGTCGATTGGATCTCGGTCGCCGGGCCAATGATGCGGTCGCCATCCCGTTGCGCGCGGACGCCCGAGCGCTGGAGGCTTTCGATCGCCGGCAGGTCGTCCAGCATCGTGACAAACACGAGCGCGCTGCCGGAGGTTCCGCGAAGGGCGCCAACGACATTTGGCGTACCGTCCAACCGCACATCGACCAGGCCGATCTCGCGCATGCGGGCGGCCACTGCGGCCGCCCTATCGAACTCCCGGCCAGAGGGCGAGATGATGGATGCCAGCTCAATCAGCGTGGATGTCGCCCGGTCCTCCGCCGCATCCACTGCCTTCATCGCCTGCTGTACCTGCGTGTTGGCCAGGGCCACGTCGAGCGTCTGCGGCGCGACCGGTTGCGCGGCGATGGACGGCAGCGCGGCGATGCAGAGCATCGCAGCCAGGGTCGGAATGAGGGCTCGGCCGGGTCGCTTCTTCATGCGCGAGGCCCTCGTGCGAGAGCCCGGGTCCTGCCGGTCGTGCGAGTGCGCCCCGTGTCACGAGGCGCCACGTGGCCTGCGTTGTCCACACTCATGCCCAACCAGGTCACCAGCTCCTTCGCTGCCCGCGGCAGATTGGAAGGGGCCGGCATTCCGGGATGCAGGACATGCAGAAAAATGATGCTCGCGGCATCCGCCACCGTATCGTCGTCCGCATCGAGCTGCTTCAGCAGGGCATGAAAGCCGGAATCCGGATACACGATCAGCTTGCGTACGAGCTCATCCATCATGCTGCCCAGCATGTAGGCGACGAACAGTGCGGGGCCGTTGTCCGGCGCGATTCCGCGCCGCAACGAACTGCTCCTGGCAATCCGCTCGTACCACGTCTGGTTGCCCTTGCGGACCAGCTCGGCGAGGCGTGGATCTTCGTCACCGAGCTGCAGAACGCAGCGCATCAGCCCCGCATTGGCCCGGCAAACGGCGATCCACCGGCGGTTTGCCGCACGAATGGCATCGAACTGTGTGCGACCTCCGGCATCTGACCGGGGCCGCGCTTCCAGATCCAGGAACTCCTCGAGCAGCTCGCTGAGCACGGTGAGTGCTGCATCGGTCTTGTCGCGGAAGTAGACGTAGAACGAGCCCTCCGCGAGTCGCGCCCGGGCCGAGATGTCGGCAACGCGCATCGCGTGGTAGCCGTCACGCGCCAGGATTCTTGCGGTGGCGATCTTGAGACGTTGCCTGGTGCGCAGCCCTTTCTGCTTCGGCGGCGCGGTTCTCAACTGCCTCTCGAGATGCTCGATGAAGGAAAGCAGAGCGGGCGAGGTCTGCTGCTGATCCATGGCGGCACTTTAGCCGGGTGATTGACAGGAAGCAAAAATGAGATCAACCTCATTTATAAGACCGGACCAGGGAGCTGCCGTGCCCAACTCGAAGATTCAGGCGATGTTCGAACAGATGCCGCTGGGCGAGCTGGTGGGCACTTCGCGCTGGATCACGGTCGATCAGTCGATGATCGATGCATTCGGCCGCGCCACGCTGGATCCCGATCCGATGCACGTCGATCCGGAATGGGCAGCCGCGCATGGCCCGTTCGGCGGCACGATCGCCTTCGGGTTCCTGACGATCTCGTTGCTGACCCACATGTTGCACGATGCACTGGGAGCGACGCCGAACCGCGATGCCTACGATAGCGGGTATTACCTCAACTACGGCTTCGACCGGCTGCGCCTGGTGTCACCGGTGCACAGCGGCCGGCGCGTGCGCGGTGTGTTTCGCCTGGCCGGGCGCGAGATCGACGAGCGGCAACGCTACGTCTCGAGGTTCGACTGCACCATCGAGATCGAGGGAGAAAAGAGACCTGCGCTGGTCGCCACTTGGCTCACCGTCTGGGTGCCGCCGGTGAAATCCGGCGCCGCCGCGTGAGCGCCGGTGTGCCCCGGCGGTCGCATTTCCAAAAATATGAGTTTGATCTCATTTTTATTACAGGAGGAGACCATGCCGGGAAGCGCATTGCGATGGGCTGTCGCACTGGTTCTTGCAACCGCAGGCGGGACGCTTGCGTACGCCCAGTCCACGGACTCCATGGGAACAAGCCTCCAGCTCGAGGAAATCGTCGTGACGGCGCGCAAGGTCGAAGAGAACATTCTCGAGACCCCGGTGTCGATCACCGCGTTCAACGCGGCTGCGATCGACAAGCTTGGCATGATCACGATCACCGATATCGCGCTGCGCACGCCGGGGCTGAACTACGGAAACTTCGGCGACGCGAAGCTCTCGCCGACATCGTTGCGCGGCGTCGTCTCGAGCGCAGGTTCCGCCGGGCAGGACCCGGCGGTCGGCGTCTACGTCGACGACGTATTCATCGGGCAGGGTGCGGGCGCACCGCTGGATCTCTATGACATCGAACGCGTCGAGGTATTGCGCGGGCCGCAGGGCACGCTTTACGGCCGCAGCACGATCGGTGGCGTCATCAGCCTGACGACCCGGCGCCCGAGTGAGACCTTCGAGGGCTCGGCGGAAGTCACCTACGGCAACTATGACCAGGTGCGCGCGGCAGGCCTGCTCTCCGGCCCGCTGGTGGAAGGGGCCGTGTTCGGCAAGATCTCGGCGGTATATGACGACCGGGACGGCACGACCGACAATCTCTGGCTGGACAGGCCGATCAACGACCAGCACCACTGGACGACCCGCGGCCAGTTGCTGTTCACACCCTCCGCCGATACCGAACTGCTGTTCACGGCCGAATATTTCAGGATCGATCAGCATCCGCTCGGCTTCGAGACGCTGCGATACGATGACGATCGGCTGTTGCCGCAGCTGCTCGATGCATTCGGGCTGCCGCGGAACGAGCGTCCCTACGATCGCAGGATCTATGCCAACCAGCAGTCCACCGAGACGCTCGAAGCATGGAGCGCTTCGGCCGTACTCGGCACGAAGTTCGGCGCGGCGGACTTCACCAGCATCACGGCCTATCGCACGCACGACTATTTCAGCCGCACGGATACGGATCGGTCTCCGGTCGACTTCATCTATGACGGCGATCCGGAGGACGTGCAGACCTTCTCGGAAGAAGCGCGACTCAGCTGGACGTCCGGCAATATCGACTGGCTCGTCGGCCTCTACTTCTACGATCGTTCGGCCGGAAACAACAGCTTCATCGAAGTTGGTGCCGATCTCGCGTCCGTGTTCGGTGCGCCGGAGATCGCGGGGCTGCGCGTCGGGTCAGATGCGAATACTGACATCCGCAGCACCGCCGGTTTCGCCAGCGCGACCTGGCGAGTCGACGACAGGCTCGACTTCTCGCTGGGCGGGCGCTACACGCACGAGCGGCGGTCGATCGACTACGTACAGACGGACCCGCTCGACATCCTGGGCGGGTCGTTTTCGCTGAAGGCGAAGGAATCGTGGTCGCAGTTCACGCCGAGCGCTTCCGCCCGCTATCGGTTCACGCCGGCCGTGATCGGCTATGCCACCATCAGTGAAGGTTTCAAGAGCGGCGGCTACAACGACGCACTCGGCGACGCCAACGGCATTGCATACGGCCCGGAGGGCGTCTGGAACTACGAGCTCGGGCTCAAGAGCGAATTGCTCGATCGCCGCGTCGTCACCAGCGTGGCGTTCTATTACATGGACTGGACCGACATCCAGATCACAGCCGACAATCCCGCGACGCCGATCTACGATCCGTCGATCCTGAATGCCGGCAGGGCCCATTCGGCCGGCATGGAATTCGAGCTGAACGTCGCCGCCACCGAAAGATTGACGCTCGGTTTCACGGCGTCCCTGCAGGACGCGAAGTACGACGAGGGCAACATGCCTGATGGCGAGCCGCTCGACAGGATTCCGTTCGCTCCGCGCTACACGGGCAGTGTCAACGCCGCATACGTGATTCCGCTCGCAAGCGGCGAGCTGACGCTGGTCGGCGAAGCGCTGTTGCGCGGCGAATCCTGGCTGACGCCGGACAGCCAGCCCGATGGTCGCGTCGGCGACTATCAGCTGTATAACGCCAGATTGTCCTGGAAGGCGAGCAGCAAGCGATGGGGAGTCACGCTGTGGGGCAAGAACCTCACTGACGAGACCGTCAAGCAGCGCCTCTTCGATCTCTCCTTCCAGGATCTGGTCGGTCAGAAGCTCATCGTGCTGAACGACCCGCGGACCTACGGGCTGACCGTACGCTTCGATTTCTGATCCGGCACTTCCGCGGACCCGGGGCAGGGGTAAAGCATGCACATTGGAACAAGAGCCGTGGCGGCGCTCGCACTCGCGCTGGTACTCGCGAACAACGCTCCGGCCGGAACCGAGCCCCAGGCGCGCGAGTTGGCGGCCCGGGCAGCCCTGGATGCTCTCGTGACCCGGCTGGCAGACGCCGGCGGCGGTGGTGACACCGACCGGAACGCGCTCGTTCGCGTGGACGGCACACGCGACGGCTTCGCCCATGCCGCCGCGGCGGGACGCGCTCGCGTCGACGGCGTCGACCGCATGACCGCAGATCGACCGTTCTACGTCGCGAGCATCACGAAATCGATGGTGGCCGCCCGGATCCTGCAGCTCGTGGAGGCGCACAGGCTGTCGCTCGATACGACTCTCGGCCAGGCAGGGCTCCTGCCTGCCGATGCACTTGAGCGTCTGCAGGTCTTCGAGGGGCGCAGCTACGGTGCGGGTATCACGGTCCGTCAACTGCTGTCACACCGCACCGGGCTTCGCGATGTGCTGCTCGATGACCGCGAGAGCCTCTCCGGGGAGGTCGAGTCGGGGGTGGCTCCCGGCTCGATCGGCGGGATCTGGTCCAGCCAGATCGGGCGCTACCTGCAGTGCAGACACGAGCCCGACATCTGCAATCCCGGTGAAGCCGCCGCGCTGTATCCAGCCCACCGCTGGAAGCCGTTCGATGCGGCCGCCTGGCAACGAGCCCCGGGGGATCGCGACGCCGGGCTGATCAACTTCTTCCTTGCCGAGATGGGGGATGCGGGCCTGTCTGCGCCGGGTACGGATTTTCACTATGCCGATACGAACTACATCCTGCTCGGAATGCTCATCGAGAAGCTCACGGGACACAGCCTGCATGCGGAACTGCGCGACAACCTGTTCAAACCGCTGGGCATGGATCACACCTATCTGAGCTACGCGCCCGACCCGGATGCCCGGCCGCGGGATCTCGCGCCCGCGGACTTCTGGATCGGTGACGTGGCCGTCGTCTCGAACCAGCTCGACCTGTCGTTCGACTGGGCCGGCGGCGGCGTCGTGGCGACGGCCGCCGACCTCGACCGCTTCCTGCGGGGAATTGCCTCGGGCCTGATTTTCAAGAACGATGCATCCCGGGCCGCGATGCTCGATTGCATCGATACGCCCGGGCCACCGGACCAGCGGGGCGGCTACGGGTTCGGTATCCGCTGCCTGGAAACGGAATACGGACCCATGTGGGGACACTTCGGTGCCTGGGGAGCAGCGATGGTTTATTTCCCGGAGTACGACCTGAGCCTCACCGGCACCGTCGACCGGATGTCCGACAGCGCCGCCATGCAGGCGCTGGTATTCGATTCGATGCAGGCACTCGAGACTGCCGGCGTGATCAGGCGACAGCGCCACTGAGCCGCTGCGCATCATGAGCGCCCGCGCAACGCCAGCGGACACACCTGCCGTGAATGCGCAAGCGCAGCCCGGGTCCCTGAGCCGCCGGGTCCTGCTGGGCTACAGCTTCGGCTCACTCGGCACGGGGATCTACTCCAGCACACCTGGCGTGCTGCTGCTGTACTTCATGACCGACACCCTCGGCATCCCGGCCTCCCTGGCTGCACTCGGCGTCGCGCTGCCGAAACTCTGGGACATGGTTGCCGACCCGCTGGTGGGCGGGCTCTCCGATCGCACCCGCAGCCGCTGGGGTCGGCGCCGCCCCTGGCTGCTCGCCGGCAGCCTGCTCATGTTCCTGAGCTACGTCTTCCTGTTCACGGTTCCGGAGTTTGCGGACCCGGGAGCGAGCTTTCTGTACGTCACCGGCATGTTCACGCTGACGGCAACCGCCTACGCAATCTTCGCCGTGCCGTATACGGCGATGGCCGCCGAGATGAGCGACTCCAGCCGCGAGCGGGTGCGGATCATGGCGTACCGGATGACACTGATGCTGCTCGGCGTGCTCACCGGGTCCGCGCTCGCGCCTCTGCTGGTGGCGGCATTTGGCGGAGGCCGCGCGGGCTATGCTGCCATGTCGGTCATCGTGGGCACGGCGGCGGCCGGCACGATGCTGCTGTCCTTCCTCGCGACACGCGGTCTCAGGCTGCGCGAACAGCCTGTCGACCATGGCAGCAGATGGTCCGAGCAGCTGGGTCTGGCGCTGCGCAACCGGAAGTTCCTGCTGCTCGTCAGCGTATACCTCGTGCAGCTGCTCGCGATCGGCACGATGACCGCGGCGACGCCCTACTTCGTCGTCCACGTGCTTGGGCACGGTGAGGCGCTGATCGGCATGATCTTCTTCGTGCTCATGGGCGTCGGCGTGATCTCGATGGGAGCATGGTCCGCAATCGCGCGCCGCATCGGCAAGAAGCGGGCCTATGTGGTGGCCACGGTGCTGTACGCCGCGGCCAGCCTCGGGCTGCTCGGGGTCCACTCGACGGACAATGCCTGGTCGCTGTATCTCCCGCTCACCGCCATGGGCTTTGCCTTCGGTGCGCAGCAGATGTTGCCTTTCGCCATGCTGACCGACGTGATCAATGCGGATGCCGATGCACACGGCATGCGACGCGAGGGGCTGTTGTCCGGTCTCTGGGTCGCGAGCGAGAAGGCGGGGCTCGCGCTGGGTCCTCTGCTCGCCGGACTGACGCTGCACTTCGCCGGCTTCGTCGAGAGCACCGGGCCCACGGTCGTGCAATCGTCCGGGGCGCAGACGGGCATCAGGGTGGCCTACTGTGTGCTTCCGGCGATCGCCATGGTGGGCAGCCTGCTGGTGCTGAGGCTGTATCGCCTCGACGAGGGCGAGCAGGAATCAACCGGGCGAGCGTGATGAACGGGATCCGGCCGGACAGCATTCGCATTCCTCCGCAGCTCGCCCGTATCAGCGATTACGTCGACTGGTATGCCGCGCGCCAGCCCGGTGTCGAGGCGATGGTATTGGGGCAGGAGCGCTATGACTATGCCCGGCTGCAGGCACGGGTCGATTCGATCGCCCGTGCGCTCATAGCCGCAGGCATCGGGCACGGTGATCGGGTCGCGACCCTGTCCACGCCGCATCCCGATTTCTGGGCGATCTTCCTGGCGACGGCATCGATCGGCGCAATCTGGGTCGGGCTCAATCCGCGCTACCAGCTCGATGAGTATCGCTACATCATCGGCGATTCCGGGCCTGCGTTGCTGTTCGCGCGCACGCGTATCGATGAGCGCGAATTTGCCGGCGATCTGCGTGCATTGATGGCCGAATGCTCCTCGTTGCGCCGGCTCGTCACGCTCGATGAGGGCCTGCCGGTACCGGCGGCCGAGACGATGCAGCAGTTCCTGCAGCACGGTTCGACGGTCTCCCGCATGACACTCGATGCATGCCGAGCGGGCGTCGTCGAGACCGATCCCGCCCTGATCGTGTACACCTCCGGCACCACCGGCCGGCCAAAGGGCGCCCTGCTGCCGCATTGCGGTCTCACCCAATGCAGTCGCGTCCAGATGCGGTACTGGCGCGCCGATCCCGTCCGGGTCGTCAATTTCCTGCCGATCAATCACATCGGCTGCGTGGGCGATCTGTCGGCATGGTGTCTGGTTGCCGGCGGCTGCATCGTCTTCATGGAGAAATTCGATGCCGCCGGTTCGATCGGGCTGACGGTGAGCGAGAGATGCACTGTCTGGGGCGGTGTTCCCACCACGATCCTGATGACACTCTCGCTGCCCGAGTTCGAGCGTCATGATCTGTCGGAGCTGCAGTTGATCATCTGGAGCGGTGCTGCCGCGCCGGAAGAGCTCGTCCGGCGACTGGGTCGCATCGTCCCCCGTCTTTCCAATTCCTACGGCGCCACCGAAACCGTCGGCTCGGTCACGTTTGTCGAACCTACCGACGACGTGGATCTGCTTGCAAACAGCGTGGGCCATCCCGTGCCCGACTACGAGTTCCGCCTCACGGACCGCGACGGGCGCGTAGTCTCCGTGGGAGAAGCCGGGGAGATCTGCGTGCGCGGCAAGTTCATCATGCGGGGTTACTGGCACCGGCCACGCGAGACGGCCGAGACGATCGATGCCGATGGCTGGCTGCACACCGGAGACCTTGCCGTGGAGAGACCGGACGGCGCGATCCGTCTGGTCGGGCGGCTCAAGGAAATGTTCAAGTCCGGCGGCTACAACATCTACCCTCGCGAAATCGAGCATGTCCTGGAAGGCTGCCCCGGGGTAGCGATGGCGGCCGTCGTTCCGGTTCCGGATCCGGTTTTCAGCGAGGTCGGCCATGCCTACGTGCTGCGCGAGCCCGGTGCGGCGCTCGATGTCGACACATTGCTCGCCACCTGTCGCGCGCAGCTTGCCAACTACAAGGTGCCCAAACGGCTCGTCATCGAGGACGAGTTGCCGTTGTTGCCGATAGGCAAGCTCGACAAGGTCCGGTTACGCGAAGCTGCCCGCGACGCACTTTCGTCAGGACCCGGAACTGCGGCGCAGTAGACGGGCGCGGGGCGCCAATCAGCGCGTCAGCTTGCGCGGCCCCGCCGGCAGGCCACTCGCGCGGGTCAGCCCGGCGGCGCCGAAGCGCTTGCGGATCGCGTCGACGGTCGCATCGAGCGCCGGCGGCTGCGGCACGCTGCCCGCGGCGAACAGATCGAGCTGCGTGGCCGGCGCGAGCGCGGAAGCGCCGACGCCTAGCAGGCGCACGCGGGCACGCGGCTGTTCCGCGCGCCAGCGATGCAGCAGGTCGGAGGAGGCGCGGCCGATCACGCGGCTGTCCTGCGTCGGCGGCTCGAGCTGCTGCTGGCGCGTGAAGGTCGCGAAGTCGGCGCGGCGGACCTTGATCGCGATGCAGCCCGCCGCGAGCCGCCGCGCGCGCAGCGTGGCGCTGACCCGGTCGGCGAGCGCGAGCAGCCCGGCCTCCATCTGCGCCGGATCGGCGATGTCGGCGTCGAAAGTCTCCTCGGCGCTGATCGACAGGTCCTCGCGATCGGCGACGACCGGGCGGTCGTCGATGCCGCTCGCGCGATCGCGCATGCGCCGGGTGTCGCGCCCGAACAGCCGCCACAGCAGCGCGTCCGGCGCGCGGCGCAGTTCACCGAGCGTCCTGAGGCCCGCGCGCTCCACCGCGTCGCCCTTCTTGCGCCCAAGGCCCGGCAGGCGGCGGATCGGCAATGCGTCGAGGCGCCCGGGCAGCTCCGCGGCCGGGATCACCGTGAGGCCGTCGGGCTTGTCGAGGTCCGAGGCGATCTTCGCGACGAGCTTGTTCGGCGCGACGCCGACCGAGGCGGTGAGCCCGGTGCGCGCGCGGATCGCAGCCTTGATCGCGCGCGCGATCCGCACCTCGTCGCCGTGCAATGCGCGGCTCGCGGTGACGTCGAGGAAGGCCTCGTCGAGCGACAGGCCCTCGATCAGCGGCGTGTAGTCCTCGAACACCGCGAACACCTGGCGCGAAACCGCCTTGTAATGCGCCATGCGCGGCGCGATGCACACCGCCTGCGGGCACAGCGCGAGCGCGCGGCCCATCGGCATTGCCGAGTGCACGCCGAAGCGGCGCACGACATAGTTGGCCGCGGCGACCACGCCGCGTGCGCCGGTCCAGCCGACGATCACCGGCAGGCCGCGCAGCGCCGGGTCGTCGCGCTCCTCGACCGACGCGTAGAACGCGTCCATGTCGACGTGCAGGATCGCGCGCCCGTGCGCGGCCATCAGAGTGTCGCGACGCTGTAGAGCACCGTGAACGCGAGCATCACGATGCTGCACGTCACGTAGACGCCGCCCATGAACAGGAACTTGAGCGTGGTGCGCGCGCGGCCCTGGCCGTAGTAGACGCGCATCGCGCGAAACAGGTACCAGACGAGCCACAGCAGCACCGCGAACGACAGCGGCGCGCTGAAGGCCGTGCCGCCCGCGAGCCAGAAGACCGGCACGAGCAATGTGCCGAGCAGGAAGATCATCGCGTGATTGTGGATGCAGAACAGCAGGTGTTCGACGTAGTAGCGGCGCGGCCGCCAGTAGAGCAGCAGCATGAACGCGGCGATCAGCGGCAGCAGGAAGAACATCGCGCGCGGCACGTTGTGCAGGAAGGCGCGGCCGAGCGAGCTGCGATCGGCCACTGACTTCTGGCAGCCGAGGATCAGCCGCGGCTGCAGCCAGGCGCTGCCCGGGCCCTCGTAGGAGAGGTTGCTGCAGGTGAGGCCGTCGGCGGTCGCCGGCGGGCTCTGCGCCGCCGGCGCGCTGGCGACTCCGGGGGCTTCTGTGGTGCCGGCGCCGCCGACATCGATGTGGACGATGCTGCCGCTCGGCAGCAGCGCGAGCGCGATGAAGAACAGCAGGCTGACGACGATGTAGAGCCGGAAGGGTGGCAGGTAGCGCTGGCGTCGGCCGGCGAAGAACTCGCGTGTCAGGAAGCCGGGGCGCGCGAGCAGCGGCCACAGTGTCTTCCACAGCCGCGAGTCGGCGTGAGTGAGGCCTTCGAAGGCCTCGGCGAGGAAGTGGCCGAGCGAATGCAGATGCCGGTCGTCGCGCTGGCCGCAAGCCGCGCAGTAGGGACCGGTCAGCGCCGCGCCGCAGTTGAGGCACTGCGCGGCGGCCTCGGGCGCCGCAGCGGGCTGCGCAGTATCGACGGCGCCGGCGTCATCGCCGGTGGCCGTGGCGGCGGCGTCGGTGGCCGGGACGGCGTCGTCGGTCACACGCCGCCCTCAGGCGCCGCGCGCGCTCGCCGCCGACGCCTCGCCCGGCGCGGGCCGGGCCTGCACGCCGAGCTCGTGCGGCTCGAAGTCGTCGACGTTGATCAGGTGCATCACCTTGCGATCGTAGTCGCGCAGCATCGCCGCCTCCGTTTCCGACAGGATGCCGAGTTCGAGCCCCTGCCGGATCTGGCCGGGCAGGTCGAGCGCCGAGATGCGCCCGGTCTTCACGCCCTCGACGCGCAGCCGCTTCTCAAGCGGCTCGGCGGTCTGCGACAGCAGCAGCGCCTCGTGCAGCAGGCCGAGCGGATTGCCGGGCTGGACCGTGCGATAGACACTCTCGCACAGCCGGTCGCGCGACTCGCCCGGCGTCGAGACCAGCTCGGCGAGCGTGTGGCCGAGGCGGTCGGACGGCGCGAAGTAGGTCATGCCGCGCGGGAAGATCAGCGCGCGCATCAGGCCCGCGAGCAGCGCGTTCGGGAAATTGCGCAGGAAGCCGTGCAACTGCTCCTGTGCGGTGTACAGCAGGTCGCGGCAGGCCCACTCGACCAGCGGCAGGTCGGCCTCGGGCTTGCCCTGGTTCTCGTGGTGCTTCAGCACCATCGAGGCGAGGTACATGCAGGAGAGCACGTCGCCGAGCCGCGCCGAGAGGCTTTCCTTCTTCTTCAGGTAGCCGCCGAGGGTCAGCATCGCGACGTCGACCGCGAATGCGAACGAGGCGCTGAAGCGCACGATGTGCTGGTAGTAGCGCGCGGTCGGCCCGTGCACCGGCTTGCGCGTGAAGCGCGCGAGCGTGATCGCCATCACCAGCGAGCGCACCGCGTTCGAGATCGCGAAGCCCATGTGCGCGAACAGCGCACGGTCGAACTCGTCGACGCCGGCCTTGCGGTCGGGGTTGCGCGCGGCGTTCATCTCGCGCATCACGAACGGATGGCAGCGGATCGCGCCCTGGCCGAAGATCATCAGGTTGCGAGTGAGGATGTTTGCGCCTTCCACCGTGATCGCGATCGGCACGGCCTGGTAGCCGCGCGCGAGATAGTTGTTGGGCCCGAGCATGATGCCCTTGCCGCCGTGCACGTCCATCGCGTCGTCGGCGACCTGCCGGCCCATCTCGGTCACGTGGTACTTGAGCATCGCGGCGGGCACCGACGGCTTCTCGCCGCCGTCGATCGCGCCGGTCGTGACCGAGCGGCCCGCGTCCATGATGTAGGTGTAGCCGGCCATGCGCGCCATGACGGCCTCGACGCCTTCGAAGCGGCCGACCGGCATGCCGAACTGGCGGCGGATGCGCGCATACGCGCCGGTCGCGAACACGCCGGCTTTGGCGCCGCCGGTCGCGTTCGACGGCAGCGAGATGCAGCGTCCGACCGACAGCTGTTCGATCAGCATGCGCCAGCCCTGGCCTGCCATCTGCAGTCCGCCGATCAGCGTGTCGAGCGGCACGAACACGTCGTGGCCCTGGATCGGGCCGTTCTGGAACGGGATGTTCAGCGGGAAGTGGCGGCGGCCGATCGTCAGGCCCGGCGTGTCGCGCGGGATCAGCGCGCAGCTGATGCCGATGTCTTCGACGTCGCCGACCAGCCGGTCGGGATCGAACATCCGGAACGCGAGCCCGACCACGGTCGCGACCGGCGCGAGCGTGATGTAGCGCTTGGAGAAATTGAGCCTGAGGCCGATGACTTCCCTGCCCTGCCACAGGCCGCGGCAGACGACGCCGGTGTCGGGAATCGCGGCCGCGTCGGAGCCGACGCGCGGGCCGGTCAGCGCGAAGCACGGCACCTCTTCACCGCGCGCGAGCCGCGGCAGGTACCAGTCCTTCTGTTCCTCGGTGCCGTAGTGGTTCAGCAGTTCGGCCGGGCCGAGCGAGTTCGGCACCGCCACCGTCGACGACACCGTCGCGCTGCGGCTCGCGAGCTTGGTCAGCACGCACGAATGCGCATAGGCCGAGAATTCGAGACCGCCGTACTTCTTCGGGATGATCATCGCGAAGAAGCCCTTGGTCTTCAGGAAATCCCACACGGCCGGCGGCAGGTCGCCACGCACGTGCGTGATCTCCCAGTCGTCGATCATCCGGCACAGCTCCTCGCACGGCCCGTCGAGGAAGGCCTGCTCCTCGGCCGACAGCCGCGGCGCCTGCGTGGCAGCGAGCTTCGACCAGTCGGGCGCGCCGGTGAACAGCTCGCCGTCCCACCACACGGTGCCCGCTTCGAGCGCCTCGCGCTCGGTCGAGGACATGCGCGGCAACATGCGCAGGTAGGCCTTCATGAACGGGCGCGTGACCAGCGCCTTGCGCAGCGGGCGGATCGTGAACAGCCACAGCAGCGCGAGCATCACCCACAGGAAGCCCTTCCAGATGCCGGCCGGATGGCCGAGCACGGTGTAGGCCGCGAGCAGCACCGTGAAGGTCGCCGCGAACGCGATCAGCGACAGGCGCTTGTAGGCGAGCGCCAGCACCGCGGCGATGAACAGCAGCGTGATGATGCCCCCCACCTGCGTCACGGCGAACGCCGCCGCTGCGATGAGCGCGATCGTGATCAGCACGCCGAGCATCGCCGGTCTCCTCCGCTACTTCTGGATCTTCGTGATCTTCGAACCCTCGAAGGTCAGGTTGTACATCAGCCCCTTGTTCGAAAAGATGAAGCCGATGATCGGTTTCTGCGCGGTCTGCGTGTCGATCGTGCCGCCCGCGCCGAGCGTCGCGAGCGCGACGCTGCCGTCGACGCCCGCCTTCCAGCCCTGGCTGTCGCGGAAGCTCTTCAGCGCATCGGCGGTCATCAGCAGGATGATTTCGGTGCGCGCCTGCGCGCCGAGCTGCAGGCCGATCGAGGCGGCGGCGATGCTGTAGTAATCGAGGGTCTTGCCGCCGATCTGCAGCGCGCCCTCGCCGTACTCGCCGCCGATGCCGATGCCGGCCTTGATCACGCTCGGGAACACGAGCACGCCGTGCGCCTTCGCGGCGAGCTCGGCGCCCGCCGAGGTGTGTTTGGCGAACTGCGTCAGCGCTTCCTGCACTTTCGCATCGAGTTCGACCCTGGAATCCGCGAACGCCGCTGGTGCGGCGGCGATCGCGAGCAGGCAGACGGCGGCGATTGTCCTGATCATTTGAGCAGCTCCTTGACTCCGTCACGCTCTTCGCGCAGCTCGGCCAGTGTAGCGTCCATCCGCTGCCGGCTGAACTCGTCGATCGAAAGCCCCGGCACGATCTGGTATTCGCCGTTCTTCGTCGTGACCGGATACGAGTAGATCACGCCTTCCGGGATGCCGTAGCTGCCGTCCGACGGCACCGCCATGCTGACGTAGTCGCCGGGTGCCGAGCCCACGAACCAGTCGTGGATGTGATCGATCGCGGCCGAGGCGGCCGACGCGGCCGACGACGCGCCGCGCGCCTTGATGACCGCCGCGCCGCGCTGCTGCACGACCGGGATGAAAGTGCCCTCGAGCCAGGCCTGGTCGACCAGCAATCTGGCCGGCTTGCCGCCGATCAGCGTGTGCGAGACGTCGGGGTACTGCGTCGCCGAATGATTGCCCCAGATGATCATGCGCTGGATCTGCGTGACATGCGTGCCGGTCTTGTCGGCGAGCTGCGAGAGCGCGCGGTTGTGATCGAGGCGCGTCATCGCGGTGAAATTGCGCGGATTGAGGTCCTTCGCGTTCGCGCGCGCGATCAGCGCATTCGTGTTCGCCGGGTTGCCGACGACCAGCACCTTCACGTTGCGATCCGCGGCTTCGTTCAGCGCCTTGCCCTGCGCGGAGAAGATCTGCGCGTTCGCGAGCAGCAGGTCCTTGCGCTCCATGCCCGGGCCGCGCGGGCGCGCGCCGACGAGCAGCGCCGCATGGCAGTCGCGGAACGCGACCTTCGCGTCATCCGTCGCGACGATCTTCTGCAGCGTCGGAAACGCGCAGTCGGAGAGCTCCATCACGACGCCCTGCAACTGCGGCAGCGCCGGCGTGATTTCGAGCAGATGCAGGTTCACCGGCTGGTCGGGGCCGAACAGGGCGCCCGAGGCGACACGGAAGGCGAGGGCATAGCCGATCTGGCCGGCAGCGCCGGTGATCGCGACATTCAGGGCTGTTTTCATCGAGGACTCCGGGGAAGGGGGCGCAGATTCTACAGAAATCAACTAGTTACGTTAAGGGTCGCCAAGGCGGGGCCCAGGCCGCAAAAAGTTGGCTCCCGGATGTTGACACTGAACTAGTGTTGTAGTTATATATAACACCAAGACGAGGGCCGATTGCATGGTGCAGACGGCCGGACAGTAGACCCAAGGAGACTGACATGAGCACTTCTTCCAACAACCTGATGGTGGCCTTCGGTGCGGCGCTGGTCGCGATCGTATTGACGGTGGCCTCGAGCGTGGCGTTCCTCGATTCGACCAGCGTCGCGCGGGTCGTGGTCGATGCACCCCAGGCGATCCACCTGGCCGCGGGCAACTAGGGCGTTCTGCTAGATTAGCTCTGTAGAGCACGGCAACCCGCCATGTCACAGGAGTTCGGTGCCAGCATGGACCCGCAGTGGGACGAGAGCCAGCCGATCTATCGCCAGCTACGCGATCGCGTGGTGGCGATGATCCTGGAAGGTGTCCTGAAGGAGGGCGATCCGTTGCCCTCGGTGCGGAACGTGGCCGCCGAGTTCCGCCTGAACCCGCTGACCGTGCTCAAGGGCTACCAGCAGCTCGTCGACGAGCAGCTGGTCGAGAAGCGCCGCGGCCGCGGCATGTACGTCAACGCCGGCGCCCGCAAGGCGCTGATGAAGGACGAGCGGCAGCGCTTCATCGAAGACGAATGGCCGAAGGTGTATGCGACGATCCAGCGTCTCGGCCTGTCGGTGGACCAGCTGCTCGCGCAGACGCCGGCTCCGACCCAGACGCTGTCCAGCGCAGGGAGCATTGATGACAAGCACGAGTGACACGCCGGTGATCGTGGCGCGCGAGCTCGCCAAGTCCTACGGCAAGCTGCGCGCCCTCGACGGCGTCAGCTTCACGGTCGGCGCGGGGCGCATCGTCGGGCTGATCGGTCCGAACGGCGCCGGCAAGACCACCGCGCTGAAGTCCATCCTCGGCCTGACCCCGTTCGACGGCCAGCTGTCCGTGCTCGGGCGCGATCCGGCAGGCTCGCGCGGCGCGCTGATGCAGGACGTGTGCTTCATCGCCGACGTCGCGGTGCTGCCGAAATGGCTGCGCGTCACGCAGGCCCTCGATTACGTCGCCGGCGTGCATCCGCGCTTCGATCGCGCGCGCGCCGAGCAATTCCTGAAGACCACCGACATCCGCATGAAGAGCCGCGTGCGCGAGCTCTCCAGGGGCATGGTCACCCAGCTGCACCTCGCGCTGATCCTCGCGATCGATGCGCGCCTGCTGGTGCTAGATGAGCCGACGCTCGGCCTCGACCTGCTCTTCCGTCGCCAGTTCTACGACACGCTGGTGAACGACTATTTCGACAAGGACCGCACCATCGTGCTGACGACCCACCAGGTCGAGGAGATCGAGAACCTGCTGACCGACGTGATCTTCATCCAGCACGGCAGGATCGTGCTCGACAGCGCCGTCGAATCGCTCGGCGGGCGCTACCGGCAGCTGATCTGTGCGCCTGACCAGCTCGAGCGCGCGCGGGCACTGCAGCCGTTCTACACGCGCGAAGTGTTCGGCCGCACCGCGCTGTTCTTCGAGGGCCGTGACGACGCCGAGCTCGCAAAATACGGCGAGCTGCGCACGCCGTCGATCGCTGACCTGTTCGTCGCCAAGATGCAGGGAGCCGCGTCATGAAGGCTTGGCAGGTACTCGTGCGGCGGGAATTCTGGGAGCACCGCGCGCTGTGGTTCGCGCCGCTCGCGATGAGCGTGCTGTGGATCGTGATCGTCGCGTTCTTCAGGATCCAGATGGGGAGCAGCCAGGCGCTGACCGTCATGCAGGGGCGCGCGATCGTCAACGTGATCGGCTGGGGCATGAGCGTCGCGACACTGCTGGTCGTCACGATCGTCGTGACCTTCTACCTGCTCGATGCACTCTACGCGGAGCGGCGCGACCGCTCGATCCTGTTCTGGAAATCGCTGCCGGTGTCGGATTCCGCCACGGTGCTCGCGAAATTCCTGGTCGCGATGGTGATCGTGCCGCTCGGCGCGTTCCTCGCCGTCGCGGTCACCGACCTCGCCGTGCGCGCGATCATCGCGGCGCGTGGCGGCGCGGGCCTCGCGATGGAGCAGGCCTCGCTGTGGGACGGACGCATGTGGTGGCAGGCGCAGGTGCTGCTGCTGATCGGCGTCGTCGCCTCGATGCTCTGGTATGCGCCGCTCGCAGCCTACCTGCTGGTCGTCTCGGCCTGGGCGCGGCGCAGCGTGACGCTGTGGGCGGTATTGCCGCCGCTCGTGCTGGTGATCGTCGAGCGCATCGCGCTGCAGACCAGCCATGTCTGGGAATTCCTCGCCGACCGGCTCTCGCCCGCCGTGCCGATCATGCGCGGCATCGACGCGCACCTGGCCGAGGGCACGATCAGCATCGACCGCAACGAGATCGTCGTGCCGGGCGCGCTGCTGCAGCAGGTCGACATCGGGGCGATCTTCCTGAATGCGCCGATGCTGCTCGGGCTCGTCGCGGCGGTCGTGCTGCTCGTCATCGCGATCCGCCTGCGGCGCTATCGCGACGACACCTGACGCGCGGGCGCGCTACGCCAACTGCGCTCCGGCGACGATCGTCGCCGCGGCCGCCCGCGCCGTCGCGCGCGCCGCGTCGATCGACTCCGCGCGCGCGAGCGCGACCCCCATGCGCCGATGGCCATGCACCTCGGGCTTGCCGAACAGGCGCAGCGCCGTGTCGGGCGCGGCGAGCGCGGCCTCGGTGCCGGTGTAGCGGATGTCGCGGCTGTCGCCCTCCAGCAGGATCGCGGCGGAGGCGGATGGGCCGTGCTGCGCGATGTTCGGGATCGGCAGGCCGAGGATCGCGCGCACGTGCAGCGCGAACTGCGACAGGTCCTGCGAGATCATCGTCACCATGCCGGTGTCGTGCGGCCGCGGCGAGACTTCGCTGAACCAGACCTCGTCGCCGCGCACGAACAGCTCGACGCCGAAGATGCCGCGCCCGCCGAGCGCATCGGTCACGGCGCGGGCGATCTGCCGTGCGCGTTCGAGCGCGAGCGCGCTCATCGGATGCGGCTGCCAGGATTCCACATAGTCGCCGTCGACCTGCCGGTGGCCGATCGGCGCGCAGAAGCCGGTGCCGCCGGCGTGGCGGATCGTCAGCAGCGTGATCTCGTAGTCGAAATCGACGAAGCCCTCGACGATCACGCGGCCGGCGCCGGCGCGCCCGCCGGTCTGCGCGTAATGCCACGCGGCGTCGATGTCCGCCGCCGTGCGCACGAGGCTCTGGCCCTTGCCCGAGCTCGACATCACCGGCTTCACGACGCAGGGCAGGCCGATCTCCGCGACGGCCGCGCGGTACTCCGCCTCGCCGTCGGCGAAGCGGAACGCGGAGGTCGCGAGCCCGAGCTGCCCGGCCGCGAGGCGCCGGATGCCCTCCCGGTTCATCGTCAGATGCGCGGCGCGCGCGGACGGGATGATCGTGACGCCCTCCGCCTCGAGTGCGACCAATTCGGCCGTCGCGATCGCCTCGATCTCGGGCACGACGAAGGCCGGCCGTTCGCGCTCGATGACGGCGCGCAGCGCCTTCGGGTCGAGCATGTCGATCACGTGGTGCCGGTGCGCGACCTGCATCGCGGGCGCGCCGGCGTAGCGGTCGACGGCGATGACCTCGACGCCGAAGCGCTGGGTCTCGATCGTGACTTCCTTGCCGAGCTCGCCGGCGCCCAGCAGCAGCAATCGGGTCGCGGACGCCGTACCGGGGGTGCCGAGGGCGGTCATGCCGAGGATCCGTTCGTCATCCGGGCAGTTTGCCGGTTAGACTTTTCCGATGCACCTGTCCGCCGAGCACCAAGACGGACGTCTGACGCTGCGCCTGCTCGGCGAATGGCGCGCGCTCGAGCTGCCGGCGATCCGGCAGGAACTCGCGGCGCTGCAGCCCGGCGCGGCACGCGAGATCCTGGTGGATGCCGGTGGCGCCGAGCGGCTGGACCTGTCGGGGGCCTGGCTGCTGCGCGAATTCCTGGCCCAGGCGGCCCGGGGCGGGGCGCGCCAGGTCAGCTTCGTCGGCGAGCCGCCCCCGCAACTTGCGCTGCTCGAGCGCACGCTGCGCGGGGACGCCGCGGGCGCGGCCGACAAGCCGGCCGGCGACGAGCAGGAACCCTCGCCGGTCGCCGCCGTGGGCCGCACGGCCGTCGGCCAGTGGCGCGGCGTGCGCGACGGCCTCGACTTCACCGGCCGGGTCACGATGCAGCTGCTGCGCGCCGGCCGCAGCCTGCGGCGCCTGCGCCTGACCTCGGTCACGCGCCACGTCTACGACACCGGCATCACCGCGATCCCGATCGTCTCGCTGATCGCGTTCCTGATCAGCGTGATCATCGCCTACATGAGCGCGCAGCAGCTGCGCAACTTCGGCGCCGAGGTCTATGTCGTCGATCTCGTCACGATCGGCGTGCTGCGCGAGCTCGGCGTGCTGCTGACCGCGATCATCGTCGCCGGCCGCTCGGGCAGCGCGTTCGCGGCGGAGATCGGCGCGATGAAGCTGAACGAGGAGGTCGACGCGCTGACCGCGACCGGCGTCGAGCCGATCGAGGTGCTGGTATTGCCGCGCATCCTCGGCCTGATGATCGCGCTGCCGCTGCTGACCGTGATCGCCGACGGTGTCGGTCTCGCCGGCGGCGCGCTGCTGTGCAAGGCGCTGCTCGACATGCCGATCGTGCAGTATTTCGCGCGCGTCGACGCGGCCATTTCCTCGACGACTTTCTGGGCCGGTCTCGTCAAGGCGCCGGTGTTCGCGATCCTAATCGCGACCGCCGGTACTTACCGCGGATTGCAGGTGCGCGGCTCCTCGCGCGAGCTTGGCCGGCTCACGACGGTCGCGGTCGTGCAGGCGATCTTCCTCGTGATCCTCGCCGATGCGCTGTTCGCGGTGCTGTTCATGGAGATCGACTTCTGATGCGCGCGATGGTCGAAGCGACCGGCATCGTCAACCGCTTCGGCACGCAGGTCGTGCACGACGGGCTCGACATGGTCGCCTACGAGGGCGAGGTTTTCGGTATCGTCGGCGGCTCGGGCTCCGGCAAGTCCGTGCTGCTGCGCACGATCCTCGGCCTGCGCCGGCCGCAGGCGGGCGTCGTGAAGCTCGAGGGGCGCGACATCACGCACCTGTCGTGGGACGAACTGCGCGCCGCCAAGGCGGGCTACGGCGTGACCTTCCAGCAGGGCGCGCTGTACAGCTCGCTGACCGTGCTGCAGAACGTGCAGCTGCCGATGGTCGAGCACCTGCGGCTGCCGGCCGATGCGCTCGATGCGCTCGCGATGCTCAAGCTGCGCGTGGTCGGCCTGCCGGCCGACAGCGGCGCGAAATTCCCGTCGCAACTCTCGGGCGGCATGATCAAGCGCGCGGCGCTCGCCCGCGCGCTCGCGCTCGACCCGCAGCTGCTGCTGCTCGATGAGCCCACGGCCGGGCTCGACCCGATCAGCGCGGCCGCCTTCGACGAGCTGCTGATGACCCTGCAGCGCCAGCTGGCGCTCACCGTCGTGATGATCACCCACGATCTGGACACGATCTTCCGAACCTGCAATCGTGTCGGCGTGATCGTCGACCGGCGCATGATCAGCGGTTCCCTCGCGGAGATCGTGGACCACCCGCACCCGTGGATCCGCGAGTACTTCCACGGCGAGCGCGCGCTGCGTTTCGGAGCCGCCGATGGAGCGTGAAGCCAACTACACCGCCGTCGGCGCCTTCGTGCTGCTGATCACCGCGATGGCGGTGCTGTTCGTCTACTGGTATTCCGACAGCGCCGACCGGCGCGACTACACGCGCTACGAGATCTATTTCGACGGCAGCGTCAGCGGCCTGTCGCGCGGCTCGCCGGTGCGCTACCTCGGCGTCGACGTCGGCCGCGTCTACGCGATGCGCATCGACCGCCGCTCGAGCGCGCGCGTGCAGGTGATCGCCGACATCGACTCCGAGGCGCCGGTTTCGGCGCGCACCGTCGCGCAGCTCTCGCTGCAGGGCGTCACCGGGCTGCTGTACATCGACCTGATCGAAAACCGCGGCAACCTCACGGTCGCCGAGCCGGTGGAGAGCGAGCGCTACCCGGTGATCGCCTCGTCGCGCTCGAATTTCGACCTGTTCCTGGCCTCGCTCCCGGAGCTGGTCGCAAAGGCCAACGACACGCTGATCCGCGTCAACACGATCCTCTCCGACGCCAACATCGCCGCGCTCACCAAGACGATAGAGCGCATCGAGGGTGCGGCTACGCATCTGCCCGGCATGATGCAGAACGCCGAGGCGCTGGTCGCCGAGCTGCGCGGCTCGGCGAAGGACTTCGGCGCGACGATGGTCGCGCTGCGCCAGGTGTCCGAGCGCTCGGGGCCCGACGTCACCGAGGCGCTCGCCAAACTGCGCGCCGCGTCGGCGCATCTCGCCAGCGCCTCGGCCGGCCTCGACCGCTTCATCAGCGAGAACGAGCGCGAGCTGCGCAGCTTCGCGCGCGACGGCCTGCCCGAGGTCGAGCGGCTGCTGCAGGATGCGCGCTCCGCGGCGGCCGAGTTCCGCGACCTCTCGCGCCAGCTGCGCGAGGATCCGGGCCGCCTGATCTACGAAAGCAATTACTTCGGCGTGGAGATACCGCAGTGACTGTCATCCGCCGGCTCGCGATGCCGTGCGCGCTCGCCCTGCTCGCGGGCTGCAGCGGCACGTTCACGTCGAAGGCGCCCGTGTCGCGCGCCTACATCCTGCGCCCGGCGGCGGTCGTGCCGGCCGCAGCGGGGCCGGCGTTCGCGGGCAGCCTGCGCGTGCAGCGTCCGAACCCCGGGCCGGGCTTCGAGACCGACCGCATCCTGCTGCTGCGCGCCGACCGCCAGCTCGATTTCTATGCGACCGGCCACTGGGCCGGGCCGATTCCCGACATGGTCGGCGCGCTCGCGCTCGAAACGCTGCGCCGCGCGACGCTGTTCGATGCCGTGTACGGCGAGGGCACGCCGATGCGTGCCGATTACTTCCTGCAGATCCAGGTGCGTGACTTCACGGCCGAGTACACCGACGGCCGCGCCGCGCCGGCCGCGCATGTGGTGCTCGACTGCACGCTCGGCCGGCGCCTCGATCGCACCGTGGTGACCACGTTCACGGCCGAAGGCGTGGCGCCCGCGGCCGAGAATCGCATGGCAGAAGTCGTGATCGCCTACGAATCGGCGCTGCAGCAGGCGCTCACCTCGGTGGCCGGAACGCTCGGCGCGGCGGCCACCGCTGCGACCGCGGCGGCGGCCCCGTAGAGCCGCCGCCGCTACTGCGCAAACGTCAGAAGTTGTAGTTCAGGCTCACCCCGTACGTGCGCGGCACGTTCGTCAGGTAGCCCACCCGCGCGCTGCGGCCGCGCTCGCGATCGATCGACAGCAGCGCGCGCTCGTCCCACAGGTTGTTGACGTAGGCCGCCGCCTCCCATTTGCTGCCGCGCAGCCCGAAGCGCAGGTTGCCGAGCTCATACGACGGCAGCTCGGCCGCGAACGCGAACGAGGTGATCGTCGGGTCGCCGAACGGGATGAAGCGCGCCGAGCCCGGCGGTCCGCCGGTCGCGATCAGGCCGAAGTTCGGCTCCTGGTCCGCGAGCTGCGTGTACGAGGAGCCGACGTGCTGGTACGTGAAGGTCACGTAGCTGTCGAGCGTCGTCGACCAGGCCCACGAGTAGGTGGCGCTCGCCGCGGCCTGGAACTCCGGCGCCGTCGGCAGGCGATTGCCCTTGCGGATGCCGGCGATCGGATTGCCCACCGTGTCGGTCTGTGACTTCGTGATCTCGGAGTTCGCATAGGTCGCCGAAATGCCGAAGTCCCAGTGCTCGTTCGGCCGTGCGAAGAGTTCGATCTCGCCGCCGACCGAGCGCGCCTGCGCGTTCAGGATGATGCGCGACGAGCACGAGCCGGCATCGGCGATCACCTGCAGGCCGTCGATGTCGGTGTAGAACGCCGCGGCGTTGAACTGCACGCGCCCGTCGGCGAGCGTGGTCTTCAGGCCGAGCTCGTAGTTCTGCGTCTTCTCGTCGTCCCAGGTCGGGTGGCCGCCGTAGACGTCGATGTCGTTGCCCTGGCACAGCGTGACGTTCAGCGGATCGTTGATGCCGCCGAGGCGGAAGCCGCGCGAATACTGCGCGGTGACGAGCACGTCGCTGTTCGGCCGGAACGCGAGGATCGCGCGCGGCGAGAAGCCGTCCGAGCTGGTCGAGCCCGGTTCGTCCGTGTAACCCATGTCGGCGAACACGCCGGCGAAGGTCAGCAGCCGGTCCTCGTCGAAGTCGTAGTAGCGCAGGCCGCCGGTCAGGCTCCATTGGTCGTTGAAGCGCCAGGTGCCTTCGCCGAACAGCGCGAACTGCTTGAAGTCGTAGGTGAGGTGCGAGAAGTACGGCGTGTCGGGCGGCGCGTTGAAGTCGGCGCTGGTCGCGCCGAAACGGCGCGTCAGGATCGCGTCGTAACCCGGTGTCGGCAGGTCCTGCCCGTAGGTGCGATCGACCTGCTGGTAGAAGCCGCCGATCAGCCACCGGAACTGCCCGTCGCCGTTCGACGCGAGCCGCAGCTCCTGGCTGAACGCCTCGAGCTTCGTCGTGTCGATCAGCGGCGAATCGAGACGCACTTCCGCCGGGAAATAGCCGCTCGGCTGGCCGAAGGTGAGATCGAAGGTCACGCTGCCGGTCAGCTGGCTCGCGTCGCGCGTCACCTTGACCTCGCGGTCGGTGTACGAACTGACCGACGTGAGTGTGGCGCCGCCGAAGTCGTAGTCGATCGTCAGGTCGGCGAGCGTGAAGTCGTCGTCGAGCCCCTCGCGCAGCTGCGTGACCTGGCCGCGCTCGCCGGGATCCACCGGCGGCTCGCTGGTCGTGTACGGATTGCCGAGGATGCTGTAGACGTCGACGCGCGGGAAGCCGTCGGTCTCGAGCTTCTGGTAGACCAGGCGTGGCGTGATGCGCAGGCTGTCGTTCGGCGCGAACAGCAGCGCGAGACGCCCGCCGGTCTTCTCGCCGCCGTTGACGTCGCGGCGCACACCGCGGCCGGGGTAGTACGAATCGATGAACCCGGCGAGCTCGTCGTAGTAGCCGGTCGCGCGCAGCGCGACCTTGTCGCCGAGCGGCAGGTTCACGGCGGCCTTGATGCTGCCGCCGAAGTCGCTGTCGGTGCCCTCGTGGCCGCCCAATTGCAAAGCGCCTTCCATCGTGCCGAGCTTCGGCTGCGCGGTGATGTAGCGCACCGTGCCCGACGACGATCCGGCGCCGAACAGCGTGCCCTGCGGACCGCGCAGCACCTCGAAGCGCTCGAGGTCGAACAGATCGAGGTCGGGCGTGAACAGCGCGACCGAAATCGGCGACTCGTCGAGATAGATGCCGACCGATTCCTTGACGCCCGCCTGGTCGCGCACCACCTGGCCGGCGCTGATGCCGCGGATCGCGACCTGGCTTTGCCCGGGGCCGAGATCGGTGATCGCGAGGCCGGGCACGTTGCGGGCAAGGTCGACGATGTTGCTCGAACCGGACCTCTGCATGTTCTCGCTGGTTACCGCGACCACCGAGAACGGCACGTCCTGCAGGGATTCGCTGCGCTTCTGCGCGGTGACCACGACTTCCTCGAGGGCCATGGTCCGGGTTGGGGGTTCCTGGGCGTGGAGCAGTGCTGGCAACGAGGCCAGCGCGGCAATAGCCGCCAGTCTTCGCGTCCGCATGATTCCTCCTTGATGCGCGGGCCGCGGGAGCGACCCGCTGTTGCATTTACGCGTCGCAGGATAGTGCGCCAATAGGGGTATCTTTGGAAGACCCACAGCGACCGGCCGGCAGGAGTGCAGGGCATGGCGAGCGCATCGGTCCCGATTTCCCGCCGCAAGGCTCTCACGGCGCTCGCAGGGGCATCTGCGGTCGTGGCCAGCGCGCGCGAAGAGCGCTCGGCGGAGCCTCCCCCTGCCCCCTCCTGGGACGTCGCCGTCATCGGTGCCGGCGTGTTCGGTGCCTGGACCGCCTGGCATTTGTTGCGTCAGCGCAAACGCGTGCTGCTGCTCGACGCCTGGGGCGCCGCGAACAGCCGGGCCTCCTCGGGTGGCGAATCGCGCCTCACCCGCACCATCTATGGGGCCGACGGCATCTACACGCGCATGGCGGCCGAGTCGCTCGCCGACTGGCGCTGGCTCAGCGCGCGTGCCGGCCTGCCGGTCCTGCACGCGACCGGTGTGCTGATGTTCTTCCCGCAGCATGAGTCGTTCGCCGAGCAGAGCCTCGCCATCCACCGCGAGCTCGGGCTGCCGCTCGAGGTGCTCGCGCGTGCGGAGCTCGAGCGCCGGTATCCGCAGATGAGCTGGGACGGCGTCGAGTTCGGGTTGTACGAGGCCGACTATAGTGTGCTGATGGCGCGCCGCGCCGTGCAGACGCTGGTCGCGGAGTTCGTCGATGCGGGGGGAGAGTATCGGGTGGGCGCGGTAGCTGGGCCGGGAGCGCCCGCCGCCGGGCCGCGCGCCGAGGTCGCGGGCGGCGAGGCTGCCGCCGCCGCGGGCGACGTGCTCGCGAGCGTGCGCACGAGCAGCGGCGAGCGGATCACGGCGCAGCAGCTCGTGTTCGCCTGCGGCCCGTGGCTCCCAAAGCTTTTTCCCGATCTGCTCGCGACGCGCATCTTCCCGACGCGCCAGGAAGTGTTCTTCTTCGCACCGCCCACGGGCGACGACCGCTACGGCGCGCGACATCTCCCGGGCTGGGCCGAGTTCACGGCGGGCGACATGTACTACGGCATGCCCGACCTCGAGAACCGCGGCTTCAAGATCGCGAACGACACGCACGGCGCGGCGTTCGACCCGGACACCGGTGAGCGGCGCGTGAGCCGCGAGGGCGAGGCCGACGTACGCCGCTATCTCGCGCGCCGCTTCCCGGCGCTCGCGCAGCAGCCGCTCGTCGAAACGCGTGTGTGCCAGTACGAGAACAGCGCGAACGGCGACTTTCTCATCGACCGCCATCCGCACTTCGAGAACGTGTGGTTCGTCGGTGGCGGCTCAGGGCACGGCTTCAAGCACGGGCCGGCGGTGGGGCGGTATGCCGCGCAGCTCGTGACCGGGCAGCTCGCGGTGGCCGAGCCGCGCTTCTCGCTTGCGACCAAGGGGACGGTGCAGCGGCGGGAGGTGCATTAGGCCCTGAGCGCAAAGGCATCCATCAGGTGCGCTCAAAGACCCGCGAGGAAGTCACGAATCGCCCGCTCTTGCGCGCGCGTTGTATCCCGTGCGCCCGCGACGCACTCGGCTACGGGCCGAAGCAGTTCGTGTGGTATGGCCGAAGCCAACTCCAGGTCGCCCTTCCTGCGATCCCGTTCGGCCATGAAAGGATCAATGTCATCCGCCGGCCGAAGATCGAGCCATGTTTCGCGATTGAGGGGACCACCCAAGACACCGAGATAAAAGCTTGGGTACGGGTCTCCCTGGAAGCAGGATGGCGTCTTCGGTCTGCCATGTTGCCGGCTCGTCAGCAACCTCACGACAATGTTGCCGCCGTGCGTTACGGCGAGCACGAGCAGGAACTTGCCTCGCAACTCGCCAGTCTCGCGATCGGCGTAGAAACGGCGATGATGATGTATTTCACCGGGCCGCACCGACGCATGCCCATCAATTCGATGACTTCGAGGCGGTGGCGATAGCTTCGAAATCCCGTGCTGCCTCGAGCACAGCCTCGCGATTGGGCGTGCTTTCCGAGACGCCGAGCGTATATGGAATGCGTTCGTTGGACCCCCGACCGTTGTCCCAGATCGTGGCCCAGGGGCCACGTTCCTCATGGGTCACATTGACCATCGGTTGGGAGAGGTCCGTTTCGTGCTGCTTCGCGATCCGCTGCATCAGAGAAAGTTCGCGCCGAGTGAAGTGACTGTCGTCGAAGGCGATTCTTGGTACGACCCGCTCGCGGATGTGGTCGATGACCTTCTCCGGGACGATCTCCACCGCTGCCGCGAGATCGGGTTCCAGCTGGTCCCACTCCTGGGCCAGCTCGAGTGGAACAGGCCCGAGTTTCCAGGCCACGTAGTCGAGGCCCGTGACGCTGCGGCCAGTCTCGCGGAAGTGCGCAAAGTCCAGCAGGTACAACAGTTTGAACAGCTTCACCTTGCCGCAGCCCTGCGTGTTCGACGCGAAAAAGACCGCTGCCTGGATGAGCTTTTGCCGATTCCGGGAGATCAGCATGGCCCGCACCTTAGGAGCGAAGTGGGCGGACTGCAAGTCGAGAATCGGGCGTGAATACGTCAGGCGACAGATTGTTCGTCCCAGTCCGGGAAGACCAGTACGGCGGGATGGCACTTCAGCGCACGCGCTAGGACCTTCGCGCGCTCGACGCCGAGGCGCACCCGGCCGTTCTCGATCGCGGAGATCGTAGTCTGCGGGATACCGCAGAGTTTCGAGAGCTCGTTCTGGCTCAGCTCCTGGAGCTCGCGAACGATGCGCAGAGACTCGGCTGGCGTGACTTTTACACGCCGTCGGGCTGGTCGAAACTGGCTCATCCGCGCCTCCTGTAATCGTGGGCCGTTACCGCCAACACCTGGAACACATGCCTCGCCGCAACGACCCGATAGATCACCCGATACTGGATACCCAGCCGCGACGACCTGTGGCCGGACCACTCACCGCCCAATGCCTCATCCCTGAATCCGCGAATCGACCGCAGACCCTGCGGGCCGGAGTAGGTGGCGATGTCTTTCCATTTCTCGTAGCGACGCAGTACTTCGGCCGCTACTCCCCGAAGCTGCCGCTCCACCCGAACATGCTCCTCAATGTACCACATAATAAAGAAGTCCTAGACTAAATATGGTCTCGAAGAAGCAAGATCGATGCTCCCGCCGCAACAGCCAGATCAGCATGAATGACTGGTATCGACCATCGTCAAATGCAATGCGATCGAGGAGATATGCGCAGCGCAGCAAAGGCCCATGGGTTGGGCGAGATTGCGCCGTTCGAGCCCCGGCTCACGGCCTGGCTATCCGTCATTGACCTATATGCGTCTCTGACGTACAACTACCAGCGTGATCTTCACCGTTACTCAGTGGTGAAGAGCCGGGGGCGGTTCAACAATCTCTCGCAGCCAATCAGATCGAAGTGAAAGACGCCGATTTCAGGAAGTTGATGGAAAGCGTGCTTGAGGCAGACGAGATCCTCAAGGGAACTCGTACGCCTGCGCGCGAAACATTCGTGGATGGCAGCGCTGTTCGTGAGTTGCGTCGAAAACTCAATCTGAGCCAACACAAGTTCGCCGCACTGATCGAAGTGGATGTCGGTACCGTGCAGAACTGGGAGCAGGGCAGGCGATCTCCCTCGGGCCCGGCGCGCGCACTGCTGAGGGCGCTATGGAACGACCCGAAGCGCGTACTCAAGGCAATCCACGCTGTCGACTGACGCAATACCGTTTACAGCTGCTCTTCGCGGGCTTGGGGAGGTTCGCTGCTTCCACGCGCGGACCACCAGCGCAGCGCACCTACCAGGCCTCGATTTCACGGGCGAACTCATCGGCGGTCAAAGTGCGTGCACATCCACATCCTTGACGCCCTGCTGGACTTTGCTGAGTACATGGAGGCGATAGACGATCTCGTCGAGCGGCACATCATCGGGTAAGCGCTCGATGGCGTGGATGGCGTCCTGTTTGGCGGTGCGTGCATGCATGGGGGCGATGCGAGCTGCGGCCGGACAATAACTTTGTGACGCTCCGAGGCCTTCGTCAACGGGTGACTACGAGGTCCGGGCGCTCGGCAGCGAAACCGCGCCCAGTCGAAAGCCTGCCGGGTTTCCCAACACTTACGCGGTCTCGCGCAGAACGTGCTGCTTCACGAGGCTGGCGGCAAGCCTGACCTCTTCGGCGGAGAGCCGTACGGGCTCATTGGCAATCCACTTGCCCAGCGCCTTCGGCTCGAGCACCCATGTGTCCGAGCCTCTGGCGGCGGAGTTGTCGACGAACCAGCCCGGATAGACGACGACGCCCCGGATCGGGAACTCACGTCCGGTTGGGCTCTCCAGGAGACGGCCCAGCCATTGAACGGATCGGTTCACCTGCGCGATGGGATCGCGGCTCGGGTGACTTCCATTGATAGTCACGCAAGCGCCGTCGTAGACCACCGTCGGACTACCGCCAGGCTTGGACAGGGTCTTGGTCTCGACAACGAGAATCCCGCGAGGCGAGATCACGACGTGATCGAGATTGCCCCAATCCGCTGGAATATCGTGGATCACTTCAGCGCCATGCGCGCGCAGCGGCTCGAGCAGCTCGGCGACGACCTTCTCGCCATCACTGCCGAGCTTGAGTCGCCGCCGCTGTTCGCGGGTGCGCCGCAGGCGCCGCGCTGCCAGGGCGATCGCCGCGACGGCTGCCAGCGTGAAGAGCCACGGCATCCGGGGCCGGTCCGTCCAGACGCCGATCCACTCCATGAATGCGAGGAAGCTGATGGACACCGCGGCGAGGCCGTAGCCCTCGGTCCACTTGTCCAGCAATTGGCGCTCGCGCTCGTCTAGCCACTGTCCGGGGGCGCGAAGCGGGCTCCGTTTGAGCGGCGAACGAGTGTCACTGGATCTGGCGCTCATGGGGTTGGACCGTAGCGCGACTTCCCGCTTGCCGAGCGTGAAGTTCGTCACCGGATCGAGCGCGGGATTCGCGCGTAAGTGCTCATTTCTGATACCTTTCCTCCCCAAAATAGGGGGTGAATCCTGGAGATCCGGCGTTCAACCCGTGGTTGCGCTTTGCTATACAGGGGCCTGGGAAATGACCCCTGAAGCCCGCGCTCGCCAACAGATCGACCTCTTGCTCGAGCAGGCCGGCTGGTACTTGTGCGACTACAAGTCCGCCAATATCCACGCGG
>JAHCAN010000030.1 GCA_019634915.1 Steroidobacteraceae bacterium
CGCCGCGGGCAGGCCGATCGCCTCGGCGATGCGCGCGATCAGCAGCTCGCGATACACGCCGGGTGCGACGCGCGCGATCAGCGGGCGCGCGAGCTCGGCGAAGTGCGCGCGGCCGTCGGCATGCGCGAGATCGGCCTGCGCGGCCAGCTCGCGCACGAGGTACTCCGACAGCGGCAGCGCGTCGCCGATGCGCTGCTCGAACGCCGCCGCGCCCTCCGCGGCAACGAGCGTGTCGGGATCGTGGCCCTCGGGCAGGAACAGGAAGCGGATCTCGCGCCCCTCGCGCACCTCGGGCAGCGCGTTGCCGAGCGCACGCCATGCGGCGGCGCGGCCGGCGCGGTCACCGTCGAACGCGAACACGACCTCGTTGACGATGCGGAAGACGCGCTTCAGGTGCTCGGGCGTCGTCGCCGTGCCGAGGGTCGCCACGGCGTAGCGCACGCCGGCCTGGTGCAGCCGCACGACGTCGATGTAGCCCTCGACGACCAGCAGGCGCGTCAGCTTCGCGCGGCTCTGGCGCACCTCGTAGAGCCCGTACAGCTCGCGGCCCTTGTGGAACAGCGGTGTCTCGGGCGAATTGAGGTACTTCGGTTCGCCCTCGCCGATCACGCGTCCGCCGAAGCCGATCGTGCGGCCGCGCGCATCGCGGATCGGAAACATCAGCCGGTCGCGGAAGCGGTCGTAGTGGCGCTCGCCGTCGCGCATCTGCCCGCCCTCGCGCTCGATCACGAGGCCGAGTTCGGCGAGTTCGCGCCGCGCGGCTTCGGTCGTGCCGAAGCGGCGCAGCACCTCGTTCCACGAAGGGCTCGCGTAGCCGAGCCCGAAGCGCTCGACCGACTGGGCATCGAGGCCGCGTTTGCCGACATAGGCGCGTGCGCGCGCATCGGCCGCGAGCGCCGCGGCGAAGTGCGTGGCCACGCGCGCGTTCAGCGCATAGAGCGCCTCGCCCGTGTCGCGTTCCTGGCCCGGCGCGCCGGCTTCGCGCGGCACCTCGACGCCCGCGCGCGCCGCCAGTTCCTCGACCGCTTCGGGAAAACTGAGCCGGTCGTAGTCGATCAGGAAGCCGAGCGCGGTGCCGTGCGCGCCGCAGCCGAAGCAGTGGAAGAACTGCTTGTCGGGGCTGACCCAGAACGACGGTGATTTCTCGTCGTGGAACGGACAGCGCGCCTTGTACTCGCGGCCGGCCTTCTTCAGCGGCACGCGGCTGCCGATCAGCTCGACGATGTCGGTGCGCGCGATCAGGTCGTCGATGAAGCTCTGCGGAATCCGGCCGGCCATGCCGAATAGTAAGCCACGCGGTGCGCGCGGCGAGCCCGTGGTCAGCCCGTGCCGAGCCGCGCCTTGATGCGGGCGCCGACCGCGCCCATGTCGGCACGGCCCGCGGCACCGGCCTTGACGATCCCCATGACCTTGCCCATGTCCTTGATCGTCGTGGCGCCGGTCTGCGCGATCGCGGCGTCGATCAGCGCATCGAGTTCGGCGGGGGAGAGCTGCGCCGGCAGGTAGCCCTGCAGCAGCTGCAGTTCGGCGGTTTCCTTCGCGACGAGGTCGGCGCGGCCGCCCGCCTCGAACTGGGTGATCGATTCGCGGCGCTGCTTGACCATCTTCTCGAGCACCGCGATGACCTGGCTGTCATCGAGGGTGATGCGCTCGTCGACTTCGCGCTGCTTGATCGCGGCCTGCAGCATGCGGATCGTGCCGAGCCGCTCCTTCTCGCCGGCGCGCATGGCCGCCTTCATGTCTTCGGTGATGCGCGCCTTCAGCGTCATCGGCGGCTCAGCGCCGCGGGGCGGTGTCGCGGGAGGAACGCTTCAGGTGCCGCTTCACGGCGGCGGCCTTCTTGCGTTTCCGTTCCTGGGTCGGCTTTTCGTAGAATTCCCGCCGGCGCAGCTCCGTGAGCACGCCGGCTTTCTCGCACGCCCGCTTGAATCGGCGCAGCGCGGCGTCGAAGAACTCGTTCTCGCGTACACGAACGCTCGGCATCGAAACCTCAACTCTTTGAATTTACAGGAATTTCGCGCCCGCACCCGCAGCGCAAGGGCGGGAATTCTAATGGCGCGCCCGCGAAAACGCAAAGCCGCGGGTGAACGGGTTTCACTTGGGGCCGCGGTTCATGAATAATCTTCAGCCATTTCCATGCGCGTCCTGGCCATCGAGTCCTCCTGCGACGAAACCGCGGTCGCCGTGCTCGATGAGGTACGGGGGCTCCTCGCCCATGCGCTCCATTCGCAGATCGACCTGCATCGCGTCTACGGCGGCGTCGTGCCCGAGCTCGCCTCGCGCGATCACCTGCGCCGGCTCGTGCCGCTCGTGCGCACCGCGCTCGCCGAGGCCGGTTCGACCGCCGCCGACATCGATGGCATCGCCTATACGGCCGGGCCGGGGCTGATCGGAGCGCTGCTCACGGGCGCCGCGCTCGCGCGCAGCCTCGCGTACGCTTGGGGCGTGCCGGCCGTGGACGTGCACCACCTCGAGGGGCACCTGCTCGCGCCGCTGCTCGAGCCCGACCCGCCGGCGTTCCCGCACGTCGCACTGCTGGTGTCCGGCGGGCACACGATGCTGGTCGAAGTGCGCGGCATCGGCGACTACCAGGTGCTCGGCGAGACGCGCGACGACGCCGCGGGCGAGGCCTTCGACAAGACCGCGAAGCTGCTCGGGCTGCCGTATCCCGGTGGCCCGGAGCTCGCGCGGCTCGCGAGCGCGGGACACGAGGGTGCGTACGCGTTTCCGCGGCCGATGCTCGATCGCCCGGGACTCGAGTTCAGCTTCTCGGGGCTCAAGACCGCGGTCAGCCGCGTCGTGAAGGACCCGCTCTTCGACCCGGCGCGGCGCGCCGACGTCGCGCACGGCGTCGAGAGCGCGATCGTCGGCACGCTCGCCGCCAAGGCGCTGCGCGCGCTCGAGGCGACCGGGCTCGATACGCTCGTGGTCGCCGGCGGCGTCGGCGCGAATCGCCGGCTGCGCGCGACGCTCGAGGAGGCGGTCACGCGGCGCGGCGGCCGCGTGCATTTTCCGCGCATCGAGTTCTGCACCGACAACGCCGCGATGATCGCGGTGGCCGGGCTCGCACGGCTGCGCGCCGGCGAGCGCGCTCCGCTCGCGATCGAGGCACGCGCGCAATGGCCGCTCGCTACACTCGCGCCTCCATCCGCATCCGCAGCGTATCGAGAGGGCAGCACATGAGCGAGGGCGTGACCGACCGGATCTTCCTGCGTGGCCTCGCCATCGAGTGCGTGATCGGTTTCATCGACTGGGAGCGGCGCATCAAGCAGACCGTCGTGATCGATCTCGAACTGCCGGCCGACTGCGCGCGCGCGGCGGTGCGCGACCGGGTCGAGGACACGCTGGATTACAAGAAGGTCGCCAAGCGCGTGATCGCGTTCGTCGAGGCGAGCAGCTTCCAGCTCGTCGAAACGCTCGCCGAGCGGACCGCCGGGCTGATCCTCGACGAGTTCGCCGTCGACTGGGTGCGCCTGTCGGTCAACAAGCCCGGCGCGATCCGCGGTTCGCGCGACGTCGGCGTCAGCATCGAGCGGCGGCGCGGCGGGGGCCGATGACGCAGGTCCTGGTCGCGGCCGGCAGCAACGTCGAGCCCGAACACCACCTCGCCGCGGCGATGCGCGACCTGGCGCAGGCGTTTCCGGGCGCGCGCTTCTCGACCGCGTACCGCAACGCGGCGGTCGGCTTCGACGGCGACGATTTCCTGAACCTCGTGGTCGCTTTCGACACGACCGTCGGGCCGGACGCGATCGTCGCGGAGCTGCACCGGATCGAGGCGCGCTGCGGGCGCGGGCGCGACGCGCCGAAGTGGGCGCCGCGCTCGATGGACCTCGACCTGCTGCTGTACGGGGACCTCGTCGGCGAGGGGCCCGGCTATCGCCTGCCGCGCCCGGACCTGCTGCGGCGTGCCTACATGCTCGGCCCGGCGTCGCAGCTCGCGCCGGCGATGCGCCATCCGGTCGAGGGCTGCAGGCTCGGCGAGCTGTGGGCGCGCTTCGACCGCGACGCGCATCCGCTCACGCCGGTCCAGCTCCCCGCGCCATGAGCGGCTCAGTCGCCGCCGAGGCTGCGACCGCCGTCGACCGCGAGGATCTGGCCGGTGACGAACGGGGCGTCGACCGCGAAGTAGCGCGCGGCGAGCGCGACGTCACGCGGCGAGCCGAGGCGCTTCAACTGCGTGCGCGCGACGATCTCGGCCTTGAGCGCGTCGTCGACGCCGCCGACCGGCCACATCACCGGTCCCGGCGCGATGCCGTTGACGCGCACCTCGGGCGCCAGCTCGCGCGCGAGCGAGCGGGTCAGCATCGCAAGGCCCGCCTTCGCGACCGAGTAGGCCGTATGCCGGCGCAGCGGACGCTGGCCGTGGATGTCGACGAGATTCAGGATCAGGCCCTGTGCGGCGCGCAGCGCCGGCGCCGCGGCCTGCGACAGGAACAGCGGCGCGGCGAGGTTCGTGCCGGTGAGATCCTGCCACTGCGCCTCGGTGATCGTGCCGACCGGCGTCGGGTAGAAGGTCGAGGCGTTGTTGACGAGCACGTCGAGGCGGCCGAAGGCGGCGAGCGTGGCATCGACCAGTCGCGGCAGCTGCCCGAACGCGAGCAGATCGGCCTCGAGCGCGATCGCCGAGCCGGCGCGCTGCGCGTTCAGCGCAGCGACCAGCGCGAGGGCGTCGGGCGCCGAGCTGCGGTAGTGCACGGCGAGGTTCGCGCCCGCCGCGTGCAGCGTGCGGGCGATTTCCGCGCCGACACGGCGCGCGGCACCCGTGACCAACACGGTCCGGCCGGCGAGCGGCGCGCGGGTTTCGGGCTCGGCGGGGCTCATGCGCGCTGAGCTTACACTGACGCCGGACGAGACGGCGCACGCGGCGCGCGTGTTCGCGGCGCTGCGCGCGGCGATCGGCGCCGCCGGCGGCGCACTCGACTTCGCGGCCTTCATGCAGTTTGCGCTGTACGCGCCGGGGCTCGGCTATTACAGCGCCGGCGCGCACAAGATCGGCCCCGGGGGCGATTTCACGACCGCGCCCGAGATCTCACCGCTGTTCGGGCGCTGCATCGCCCGCCAGTGCCGCGAGGTGCTCGCGGTGACCGGCGGGAACATCCTCGAATTCGGCGCCGGCACCGGCGCGCTCGCCGCGACGATCCTCGAGACGCTGGCCGCGCTCGATGCGCTGCCCGAGCGCTACGAGATCCTCGAAGTCAGCGCCGACCTGCGCGCGCGCCAGCAGCAGCGCCTCGGCGCGCTCGCGCCCGCGCTGGCCGCGCGCGTCGGCTGGATCGAGCGGCTGCCCGAGACGCCGCTGAGCGGCGTGCTGCTCGCGAACGAGGTGCTCGATGCGCTGCCCTGCGAGCGCTTCGTCGTGCGCGCAGGTAGCGCGCGGCGCCTCGGCGTCGCGCTCGCGGGGGCGCAGGGCGCGGCGTCGGACGCGGCGTCCGGCGCAGCGGTCGGCGCGCTGCGCGAGGTCGAACTCGGCGACGCGCCGGCGCTGCCTGCCGACCTCGATGTCGCCGCGCTGCCCGAGGGTTATCGCGGCGAGTATCGCCCGCTGCTCGCGCCGTGGATCGCCGCGCTCGGCGCCACGCTCGGGCACGGCGCGGCGCTGCTGTGCGACTACGGCCTGCCGCGCGCCGCGCTCTACCACCCCGACCGGCGCGACGGCACGCTGCGCTGCCACTTCCGCCACCGCGTGCACGACGATCCGCTCGTCCACGTCGGCCTGCAGGACATCACGGCGTGGGTCGATTTCACGGCGGTCGCCGAGGCGGCGGTCGACGCGGGGCTCGAGGTCGCCGGCTTCACGACGCAGGCGGCGCTGCTGCTGGCGCTCGGCATCGAGCGCGACGTCGCGACGACGACGCCTGAATCCGCGCGCCTCGCGCGCGCCGCCGAGGCGCGCCGGCTGCTGATGCCGGCCGAGATGGGCGAGACCTTCAAGGCGATTGCGCTGACGCGCGGCCTCGAGCAGCCGCTCAGCGGATTTGCGCTGCAGGACCTGCGACGCCAGCTCTAGCCTTCACGGCCGCCACCGCCTGCGCGCGCAGCTCGTGCAGCCGCAGGCCGATCGCGGCGCCGTCGAGGCCCTCGCGCACGACGGGCTCGAGCTCGACCGAGCGCGCCGCCGCGAGGCACAGGCGCAGGTAGGCCGCCTGCGGGTAGGGCCGCGCCTCGAGGCCGAGCCGGCCGCGCGCGTCGGCCTCGCAGGCCAGCAGCAGCTCCTCGAAGCGGCCGGGGCGGCGGAACGCGTCGCAGCGCTCGAGCATCGCGAGCACGGTGGTCGCGCGCAGCTCGAAGGCGCGATGCGCATCGCAGTGATAGCGCGCGACGAGCCGCGCGAGTTCGCGGTGCTCGTTCGGTACGCGCAGCCGGTCGCACAGCGCGTCGATCAGTGCGATGCCCGCGCTCTCGTGGCCGTGGTGCATCGGCCAGCGCTCGCGCGGCGTCCTGCCCTTGCCGAGATCGTGCGTCAGCGCCGCGAAGCGCACCGTGACCGCCGCACTCAGCAGCGCCGCCTGGCGCAGCACCATCAGTGTGTGCACGCCGGCGTCGATCTCGGGGTGCCATTGCTCCGGCTGCGGCACGCCGAACAGCGCGTCGAGCTCGGGGAAGACGACCGCGAGCGCGCCGCAGTCGCGCAGCACCTGGAAATAGACGTCGGGGCGCTCGCTCGCGAGCGCGCGCGCGGTCTCCTGCCAGACGCGCTCGGCGACCAGCGCACCGGCCTCGCCGCGCTCGACCATCGTGCGCATCAGCGCCAGCGTCTCGGGCGCGACCGTGAAGCCGAGCGGCGCGAAGCGCGCCGCGAAGCGCGCGACGCGCAGGATGCGCACCGGGTCCTCGACGAAGGCCGGTGACACGTGGCGCAGGACGCGCGCCTGCAGGTCGCGCCCGCCGCCGTGCGGGTCGATCAGTGTGCCGTCCGGTGCGCGCGCCATCGCATTCACGGTGAGGTCACGCCGCGCGAGATCGTCCTCGAGCGTGACGGCCGGCGAGAACTCGGTGACGAAGCCGCGGTAGCCGGGTGCGGTCTTGCGCTCGAGGCGCGCGAGCGCGTACTCCTCGCGGCTCTCGGGGTGCAGGAACACCGGGAACTCGCGGCCGACCGCGGTATAGCCCGCGCGCGTCAGTTCCTCCGGCGTCGCGCCGACCACGACCCAGTCGCGCTCGCGGACAGGCAGGCCGAGGGCCTCGTCCCGGACGGCGCCACCGACCAAGTACACTCGCATCCCCGCATGTTACTAGACGTACGCATCGCCGCGTTGCTGCTCGTGCTGCCGCTGTCCGGCTGCGGCACGCTCTATCTCGCGCAGGCCGCCGCCGGGCAGTGGCAGGTGATGGCCGCGCGCGAGCCGATCGCCGCCGTGCTCGCCGATCCGACCACGCCGCCGCCGCTGCGCGCGCGGCTCGAGCTGGTCGCGGCGGCGCGCGAGTTCGCCTCGCGCTCGCTCGCGCTGCCCGACAACGCGAGCTACCGCAGCTACGCCGCGCTCGATCGCCGCTATGTCGTCTGGAACGTGGTCGCCGCGCCCGGGTTCTCCGTTGCGCCGAAGGAGTGGTGCTTCCCGGTGGCGGGCTGCGTCGCCTATCGCGGCTACTTCAGCGAGCGCCGCGCGCGCGACTACGCGCTCACCCTCGAGTCGCGCGGCTACGACGTCGTGGTCGGCGGCGTGCCCGCCTACTCGACGCTCGGCCGCTTCGCCGATCCGGTGCTCTCGACGATGCTCGTCTACGGCGACGAGCAGCTCGCCGCGGTGATCTTCCACGAGCTCGCGCACCAGGTCGTCTACGTGCCCGGCGACTCGGCCTTCAACGAGGCCTTCGCGATGACGGTCGAGCAGGAGGGGCTCGCGCGCTGGCTCGGGCAGCGCGGCGAGCCGGACGCGCTCGCGGCCTGGCGGCAGCGCCGCGACGTGCAGGCGGAGGCGGCCGCGCTGTTCGCGACCTACCGGCAGACGCTGCGGCAACTGTATGCGGGCGGGCTCGACGCGCCTGCGATGCGTGTGCGCAAGCGCGAAGTGCTCGCGCGGCTCGGTGATGCGTTGCGCGCACTCGAGGCGCGCAGCGGCGTGCCGGTCGCCTACGCACACGTCGATGCCGGGCTCAACAACGCGCACCTCGCTTCGGTCGCGACCTATTTCGACTGCGTGCCGGGCTTCGAGCGCCTGCTCGCCGGGGCCGGCCACGACCTGCCGCGTTTCTATGCCGCGGTGAAGACGCTCGCCGCCGCGCCGCCGCAGCAGCGGCGGGCGGCGGTGTGCGCGGTGGCACCCCGGGAGTAAGGCCCCCCCCGGGGGGTGAGATGCCCTACAACGACTTCAGGTACTGGACGAGATCGGCCATCTCGTCGGCGCCGAGACCGAGCGCGTGCTTCGTGTTGTAGGCGAGCACGACGTCTTCGAGCGTCGCGGCGGTGCCGTTGTGGAAGTAGGGTGGGTGCTGCCAGAGGCCCTTCAGCGGCGCCGTCCGGTACATCTTCGTCGCGCTGCGCGAGGCATAGCTCGGCACGCCGTCCGGCTCGGGCTCGCTCGCGACTTCGTCCGGCGAGTGCAGCCGCGTATTCGCGTCGGTGAACTCCGGGCCGCTGTGGCAGGTCGAGCAGCGCGCGACCCCCATGAACAACGCCTCGCCTCGAGCGGCCGCAGCGACGTCGAAGCTGCCGTCGGGCGGCGGCGGTGCCGGGATCGACAGCTGGTAGGCCTGCAGCGCCGGCAATACGGCGCTGATCAGGTCGTCGTTGCCGTTGACCACCGACACGCCCGTGCGCGGCTCGGTGAAACTGCCGTGGCCGCCCATCTGCGTGACGCCGACGTAGCGGTTCCAGTAGGCGAGGTCCTCACCGTCGCCGGTCGACGTGACGCTATGAATGCCGGCGAGCCCGTAGGCCGGCGGGATCACCTGCGGGCCATTGAGGTGATCGAAATTGAAGCGCGGGTCGTATTTGCCCGGGCCCCATGAGTTGTAGACCGCCTTCTGTTCGGCCGTCAGCGCCGGCGAGAGGGCGATGATCGCACCCGGGTTCAGGTCGCGGTTCGGCCAGCCGTCGAGGCGCTTGCCGATGCCCGGCGCGAACGAGTCGTCGACCGTCGAGTGGCACAGCGCGCAGGTGATGCCGACGCGGGTCAGCGTGTCCTTGCCGTTGATGTTCTCGACGGTGCCGCGCACGCCGACGACCGCGTCGAGCTTGAGCAGCGCGATCGTCGTGTCGGTGCTCGTCAGGCTGATGCTGCCGTCCTGGATGCCCGCGACGACTTCGGCGGGCAGCGCCTCGGCGTCGACTTTCAGGCCGACCGACAGCGCGGTGGCCGGGTCGACCGCCGCCGCGATCACCTCGTGCATGCGCAGCGTGTCGGTCCACTGCGTTTCGTCACCGAAGGTGTCGAAACGGAACACCTCCTGGCCCTGCGCGATCAGTTCGCTGTCATCGGGAGGCTGTGGCGAGACGGGCGGCTCCGGCGTGACCGGACCCGCGCGGCGCGAGTCGTCGCCGCAACCGGCCACGAGCAGCGAAGCGAGGAACGCGGCGCACAGCAGGCGTCGCCGGTGTGGCGCGATCGACATCGACTGAGTCATGGCGGTTCATCCCCTTGGCAACTACTGCGCAATGGATGCTCGCCACGTGCGCTACGTTCCGGCCGCGCGCTCCGCGTGGATCCGCTCGAGCACGCGCTCGATGATGCGGTCGCAGCGCTCGCCGGCGAACGAGAAGGCGTCGCCGAACGCGCCGTCGATTTCGCGCGCGATCGCCTCGCGCAGCAGGCCCCTGGCGCGAAAGTAGCGCGTGCGCACGGTGGCCTCGGGAATGCCGAGCGATTGCGCGGCCTCCTCGACCGTGAGTTCCTCGAGGGCGCGCAGCACGAAGACGGTGCGGAACGCGTCCGGCAGCTCGTCGATCTTGGCTTCGAGCAGGCGTCGCGCCTCGCTGCGCACGGCGCCCTGCTCGGACAGTTCCGGTGGCGTCATTTCCTCGCCATCCGGCGCCGATACGCCGTTCAGGTGTATGACCTCGGCGCGTCGCGCCCGCTTGCGCAGCCGCCCGACCGCCTCGTTGACCACGATGCGCACGAGCCACGTCGAGAGCTTCGCGTCACCGCGAAAGCTGCCGATCGCCCGCCACGCGTGCAGGTAGGCGTCCTGGACCGCGTCCTCGGCCTCGGCGTCGTCCCTGAGGATGCTGCGCGCGGTGCGGTGCAGCTTCTGGTTGTGGCGGCGCATCAGCAGCTGCAGGGCACGCTCGTCGCCGCGGGCGATGCGCCGGGCGATTTCCATCTCGGGGAGGCCGGCGTGCATTTCCTCGAGGGTGACGGCATTGAGGGCGATGGCGTTCATCGGGGTATTGGATGACGCCAGCGGCAGTCGCGTTCCCGAAGCCGGCGCCGTGCCCGGCTAGGGCAGCGGGATCAGCAGCGCCGTGTTGCCGCGGCGGATCGTCAGCACCAGCGAATTGGCGCCGCGCGCCGCTTCGCGCAGGTGGCGCAGGTTGCCGACCTGGGTGCGGTTCGCGTTGATGATCACGTCGTTCGGACGCAGGCCCGCCTGCGCCGCCGGGCTGCCCGACTCGACCGCGCGCACGAGCACGCCGCCGGCGTTCGGCGCATCGGCGAGCTGCGCGCCGACCAGGCCGCGATGGATGTCGGGCGTCTCGTCGCCCTCATCGCCGCTGCGTGCCGCGCCCACGGCGGGCGTCTCGGCGATCGAGGCGCTGACGCGCCGCGGCTTGCCGTCGCGGATGAAGCCGACGTCGACGCGGTCGCCGACGCGCAGCAGCCCGATCGCGTTCTGCAGCTCGGTGCTCGACTTGACGTTCTGGCCGTTGATCGAGGTGATCACGTCGCCGGGCTTGAGGCCGGCCTTGTCGGCCGGCGAGCCCTGCACGACTTCCGAGACGAGCGCGCCGTTGGTGTCCTTCAGGCCCAGCGACTGCGCGATATCGGGCGTGACGGTGTAGATGCTGACGCCGAGCAGGCCGCGCTTGACGGTGCCGTACTTGACGAGCTGTTCCATGACGTTCTTCGCCATGTTGGCGGGGATCGCGAAGCCGATGCCGATGTTGCCGCCGCTCCTCGAGAGGATCGCGGTGTTGATGCCGACCAGCTCGCCGCGCAGGTTGACGAGCGCGCCGCCGGAGTTGCCGGGGTTGATCGAGGCGTCGGTCTGGATGAAGTCCTCGTAGCCGTCGGTTATCCCTGAGCGCGACAGGCCGCTGACGATGCCCTGGGTCACCGTGTGCTGCAGGCCGAACGGATTGCCGATCGCGACCACGTAGTCGCCGACCTCGAGGCGGCTCGAGTCGCCGAACGGGAGCTGTGCGAGCCCGTCGTGCGTCACCCTGAGCACGGCGACGTCGGACGGCGCGTCGCTGCCGACCACCTCGGCCTTCAGGTCGGTGCCGTCCTGCAGCGTCACGGTGATCTCGCTCGCGTTCTCGATCACGTGCGCATTGGTCAGCACGTAGCCGTTCTTCGCATCGATGATCACGCCGGAGCCGGCGCTCTGGAACTGGCGCTCGCGCGTGCCGCCGCCCGGCGGCACGTCGAAGAAGCGGCGGAAGAAGGGATCGTCGAGCAGCGGGTTCTGCGGCCCGCGCTGCTTGATCGTGCCGCGGGTCGCGATGTTGACGACCGCGGGCGAGGCGCGCTTGACGATCGGCGCGAGCGACGGCACCGGCGCGACGCCCTGCGCGGCGAGGGGTGCGCCGGGTTGCGCGAGCGTGAGCACGAGGGCGGCGGCGGCGAGGGCGGGGCGGATGCGTTTCATGGCGCCGATTCTAAACGCCGCCGTCGAATGTGCGCGCGACCCCGGATTTCCAGCCTCCGGAGCAGATTTCAAGCCCCTGATCGACCCACAAGATATTGATTTCCTGCCCTCGCGGGCCGGCCGTCGCGGGTGCAGCAAATATTTCGGCTTTTAACTGCAAAAAACATCGTAACCTATTGATATTAAAAAGCGCGACCTCCATGTCAAACTTGTCATATGAGGCCTTGACGAGGCGATTTTCCGACTTTAGTCTCCTCTCCCCAACACAAGATCTTGTGTCGCAGCAGCAGCGCGATCCGAGAACCCGGGTTGGGGGCAACCGGGAGGCACCGTCTGACAGCGGCGCTCCCGCTTTGTAGATAAGAATTCTGGGGAGCGGCCGTTGAACAGCGTTGTGAAGATCGAACCCAAGGACCTGAGCACCATTCCTTTCCAGGAAGCCTCGCTCGATATCTGGGACAAGAAATACCGCCTGACCGCGAAGGACGGTACGCCCATCGACGTCACGATGGACGACACCTACAAGCGCGTCGCCCGGGCGCTGGCCGATGTCGAGACCGAGCCGGTGCGCGAGCACTGGTACGAGCGCTTCCTGTGGGCGCTGCGCCGGGGTGCAATTCCGGCGGGTCGAGTGACGTCGAATGCTGGCGCTTTGGAGCACAAACCGGCCACTTCGACGATCAATTGCACCGTATCTGGAACAATCCGCGACTCGATGGACGACATCCTGAACAAGGTCCACGAGGCCGGGCTCACGCTGAAGGCCGGCTGCGGCATCGGCTACGAGTTCTCGACGCTGCGCCCGCGCGGCGCCTATGTCTCGGGCGCGGGCGCCTATACCTCGGGCCCGCTGTCGTTCATGGATATCTACGACAAGATGTGCTTCACCGTCTCGTCCGCCGGCGGCCGCCGCGGTGCGCAGATGGGCACGTTCGACGTCGGCCATCCCGACGCGATGGAGTTCATCCGCGCCAAGCGCGAGAACGGTCGCCTGCGCCAGTTCAACCTGTCGCTGCTCGTGACCGACGCGTTCATGCGCGCGGTGCGCGAGAACCTCGACTGGCAGCTCGCGTTCCCGCTGTCGCTGCGCGAGCACGAGGCCGACCCGCAGGACCTCACCGATCCGGCCAAATACATCTGGCGCGAATGGCCGACGACCGAGGGCTACGTCACGTCTGATGAAGGCCTGGTCGCCTGCAAGGTCTACAAGACGCTGCCGGCGCGGCGCATGTGGGACGTCATCATGTCGTCCACCTACGATTTCGCCGAGCCGGGCTTCATCCTGATCGACCGCGTCAACGAGCTGAACAACAACTGGTGGTGCGAGAACATCCGCGCGACCAATCCCTGCGGCGAGCAGCCGCTGCCGCCCTACGGCTCGTGCCTGCTCGGCTCGGTGAATCTGACCCAGTTCGTCAGGAATCCGTTCACCGAGTTCGCCGAGTTCGACTGGAACGAATACCGCGAAGTGGTGCGCGTGTTCACGCGCATGCTCGACAACGTCGTCGAGGTGAACGGCCTGCCGCTCGAGCCGCAGCGCGGGGAAATCCGGCGCAAGCGCCGCCACGGCATGGGCTTCCTCGGCCTCGGCAGCACGATCACGCTGCTCGGCATGAAGTACGGCTCGGCCGATTCGGTCCGCTTCACCGAGGAGATCGCGCGTGAAATGGCGATCGCGGGCTGGGAGGCGGCGCTCGAGCTGGCGCGCGAGAAGGGTCCCGCGCCGATCATGAACGAGGAGTTCGAGGTCACGAAGGCGATGCTGCGCAAGCGGCCGGAAATGGCGGCCGACGGCTGGCAGCCGGGCGCGCGCATCCCGGGGCGGCTGCTGCACGCGAAGTACAGCCGCTACATGCAGCGGGTCGCCGAAGTCGCCCCGAGGCTCGTCGAGCAGCTCGCCGAGATCGGTGCGCGCTTCACGCACCACACGTCGATCGCGCCGACCGGCACGATCTCGCTGTCGCTCGCCAACAATGCGTCGAACGGCATCGAGCCCTCGTTCGCGCACCACTATTTCAGGAACGTGATCCGCCCGGGGCGCAAGACCAAGGAGAAGGTCGACGTGTTCTCGTTCGAGCTGCTCGCCTACCGCGAGCTCGTCAACGCGCGCGCGATGCCCGATGCCGACAGTGGCGCCGAGCGCCTGCCCGATTGCTTCAGTGCCGCCGACCAGATCACGCCGCGCGAGCACGTCGACATCCAGGCGGCCGCGCAGAAGTGGGTCGACTCGTCGATCTCGAAGACCGCCAACGTGCCGACCGACTTCAAGTACGACGATTTCAAGGACATCTACCTCTACGCCCACGAGAAGGACCTGAAGGGCTGCACGACCTTCCGCTTCAACCCCGAGGCCTTCCAGGGCGTGCTCGTCAAGGAGCAGGACCTGAAGGACACGACCTACGTGTTCACGCTCGAGGACGGCAGCGAAATCGAGGTGCGCGGCGACGAGGAAATCGAATACGACGGCGAGAAGCACACCGCCGCCAACCTGTTCGATGCCCTCAAGGAAGGCTATTACGGGAAGTTCTGAACATGAGCGCCATGAAACTCGACAGGAAGATCGTCAAGTACCGCGTGAAGAAGCCCGAGGACAAGGCGCCGGAGGCCAGGGCCGCGCCGGTGTCGGCCAAGGTGATCCGCATGCACGAGGAGATCCAGCGCCCCGAGGTGCTGATCGGCTCGACCTACAAGATCAAGACGCCGGTGTCGGACCATGCGATGTACGTCACGATCAACGACATCGTGCTGAACGAGGGCACCGAATACCAGCAGCGCCGACCGTTCGAGATATTCATCAACTCGAAGAACCTCGACCACTACCAGTGGATCGTCGCGCTTACCCGCATCATCTCGGCGGTGTTCAGGAAGGGCGGCGACGTCACTTTCCTGGTCGAGGAGCTGAAGGCGGTGTTCGATCCGCGCGGCGGCTACTGGCAGCCGGGCGGCAAGTTCATGCCGTCGATCATCGCCGAGCTCGGCCACGTGATCGAGAAGCACCTGCAGGCGATCGGCCTGCTGCGCGCGCCCGAGCTCGACGTGCACCAGCAGCAGTTCATCGCCGAGAAGCGCGCCGAGTTCGAGGAGCGGCAGAAGCAGGCCGATGCGTTCTCCAAGTCCCACTTCCCCGACGGCGCGCAGCTGTGCGCCAAGTGCAGCACCGCCGCCGTCGTGATGATGGATGGCTGCATGACCTGCCTCAATTGCGGCGATTCGAAGTGCGGGTGAGGGGCGGGCGTAAGTAATTGAAAAATAGATATTTAAATAAATAACTATCTAGTCAGATAACCAGTCAGGCCTCGCAGCCGGGAGCACTTGCTCCGGGCCGCAATCCGCGGCGTTCGCGTGGGGCGGCATCAGCCCGGCACTACCGTACTGCCTGCAGGACCAACGCCGCGCCTGAGTCGGCGGGCCTTTACCCGGTATCCCAGGCCGCTCACAATGAGCTGCCAGGGGGTTGGATTACAAAAACGACATATCCCATGCGTTCCGCGCCGGTCATTCCGCTGCTCCTCGCGATCCTCTGCTTCCCTGGTTGTGGCGGGGGCGGAGATGGCGGCGATGCGGGCGGTGGCGCGGGGCCATCGAGTGCGGATATCAGCGTGTCGGCCTTTGTCACCGATTCCGCGGTCGTGCCGAGTCCCGCGATCATCGCCGTGTCGCTGCGCGATTTTTCGGACAAGGCGGAATACGTCCGCGTCAGCTATTCCACGCAGGGGCTGGATTCCGCGGGGTACTCCCCCAGGGACGAGCATGCCGGTGAAATCCACGTGTACTTCCAGCGCCCTTTCTATCTGGCGCCCGGCGTCTATCACGACAGCGTCCGGATCGAGGGCTGCGAAGACAGCGACTGCATCCGTGTCCTCCCGCAAGGCGCGCGCACCTATAGCGTGGCTTACACTGTCAAGCCGGCTACCGGTGCGAACGCGCCGACCGTCACCTTCTCGCCGCAGAGCGTGCAGTTGCAGGATCTGATCAGCAGTTCCGGCGCAACGACGAACCCGGTCATCGACGTCAATTTCACGCGGGCGCCGATTCCGCCCCGCATGGAGATCGAATCGACATCGAATGCGATCGCCCGGGTCACGACCGGCACGCAGAGCGACAGCCACCAGCAGATCCACCTGTCGCTGAAGACCCCGGTCGAACTCGGTGTCGGCACTTACACCGACACGCTCAGCATCAGGCTCTGCATCGATCCTGACTGCGTCAATCCTTACCCGGGCAATCCCTACACGCTCACCGTCGAGTATTCGATCACGAACGCGGTGGGAGGCGAGCACGGCTACACCGTCGACGTCCTGCTGCTGCCGGCGCTCGAACTCGTCGCCGACCCGGGGAGGGAGCTGCTTTACGTCAGCCTCGAACCCGCTTCGATCGCGGTCCTGGACCCGGTCACGCGTGAGCTCGTCCACTCGGTCGATGTCGGTGAGGCGGCTTCGGCGCTTGCCGTGTCGGATGACGGCCAGTATCTCTATGCGTCCGTCAGGAGAACCGGGAAGATCCGGCGATTCCGGCTGCCGCAACTGACGCCCGACATCGACATCGAACTCGGCACGCATGCAATCTTCGGCACTCCGCTCGCGGCGAAGGACATCCAGGTCGCGCCGGCGCAGCCCGGCACGATTGCCGTCGTCCTGGCCGATGAGGCGAACGGCACGCAGGGCGTCGTCGTGTTCGACGGCGCGACCGCCCGGGCGGATCGCATTCCGCCTCCGGTCAATCCCTATACGGACGTTGCCGCCGATGTATTGCAGTGGAATGCCGATGCCACGCTGCTCTTCGGCGCCAATTGGGTGGGTCAGAACGACAGCCTGTACGATTTCTCGGTGGATGCGGGTGGCCTGCGTGTCAGTGCGACGACCACCGGCGTCCACACGAGCTTCCAGTCGATGCGCTACGCGGAAGGACTCCTGTACTTTGACGATGGCCGCGTCTTCGATACGGCTGCACATCGACTCGTGGATCCGATTCCGGTCGGGACCTGTTTCGTTTGTCGTACATTACCCGATGCGGAACTCGGCAAGGTCTTCGTGGCCGGTGTGTCCGTCTTCGGAGTCGGCGACAGTTTGCAGGTCCACGACATGACCACGCGCGCTCCGATCGCCGGCGCCGTATTGCCCGGTGCTCTGGGCATGCACCACCTTGCGCGCTGGGGGGCGGATGGGCTGGCCATGCTCGGCAATTTCCCCGGCTCCCTTGGCGTCATCCTGTATCGGGGGCCGCTCATCGGCGGTCAGCTTTCCGCGGCAGACGCCACGCCGGCTCCGCCCCGGTAGTGTGCGGGCAGCGCTTGCGCTGCATCCCCCTTGCGCGGGCCCCGCGATGCCCGATACTGGTCGCTCGACACAGTCCGGGTGGAAGCCGATGGCGCGTTGCTGGGTGCTGGCTTGGGCATTGGTTTGCGGCGGTGCCGCGCCGTTCGCGGCGGCGGCCGTGCCGGCCTTCGAAATCGGGCGGCTCGACCCGGCTGGCGGGGATGCGTCGGCGGAAGTCGTCGCGGGCGGTGCGCTCGATTCCCGCTTCGGTGACTATTCGTTGCGTGAAGTGCGCATGCACGGCGGGCCGTTCTGGCTGCGCCTGACCGTTCCCGACGACGCGGCGACGCCCGCTGGGCGGACGCCCGGTGCGCCGGCGCTGCTCCTCGAGAAGGGCCGGCACCTGCAGCCGGAGCTGTATTTCGATCACGCACCACTGCCGCTCGCGACGTCGCTGCCGGGCTTCAGCGGCGTGCATACGGCGGTGTACGCGCTGCCGCGCGCGCTGGTGCCGGGCGATGTGCTCTACGCGCACTTCGATGTCTCGGGCGAGGGCTCGGAGACATTGCGATTCTCGACCGGCACGCTCGACGCGGTGCTTGCCCGTGGCGCCGAGCACACGCGCATGATCGCGCTCGCGTTCGGCGCGCTGCTCGCCGTCGCGGTCGCGGCGCTGCTGATCTGGTTCGTGCTGAAGGACCGCCTGTTCATCCTCTACGCGTCGCTGTTTTCGCTGCAGGCGCTCTACATCGCCTATCTGTCGGGCGAGGGCTTCGATTGGCCGCTGCTGTCGGTGGCGGCACCGCTGACCGCGCATGCGTGGAATGTCCCGGCGGCGCTGAGCGGCGCGGCGGCCTGCCTGTTCGTGCGCGAGATCGCCGACCTCCGGCGCTACTCGTACCGCGTCTACCGCATCTACGGCTGGCTCGCGGTGCTGTTCGTGCTGCTCGCGTTCTCGAACGTCGCCACCTATTTCGACCTGGGCGGCGTCGTCGCGGCGATCGGCAACCTGCTGTTCATCGGCACCGCCGTGTTCACGCTCGCCGTCGCGTTCCTCGCCTGGCGTCGCGGCAGCCGCCCGGCGGGCTGGTTCCTGCTCGCGTGGGTGCTGCTCGAGGCGTTCACGATCGCGACCGCGTTGCGGCTGCTGTCGGGCGCCGAGGACGCGCAGTTCCTGATGTATTACGGGTTGCCGCTGTCGATGGTGGCCGCGGCGATCCTGATCGCGCTCGGTGTCGCCGATCGGCTGCGCGAGCAGCGCGTCGCGCTCTCCGAGGCCGAGCGACATGCGCAGACCGACGCGCTGACCGGCGTGCTGAACCGCCGCTCGCTGATCGAGCGGCTCGAAGTGGCCTGCGCGCGCGCGCGCGCGCGCGGCCTGCCGATCGCGCTGCTGTTCATCGATCTCGACCACTTCAAGGAGATCAACGACACCTGGGGCCACCCGGCCGGCGATGCCTGCCTCGCGGCGATCATTCCGCCGATCCAGGCGGAGCTGCGCCAGTCGGACGCGATCGGCCGCTACGGCGGCGAGGAGTTCGTCGTGATCCTGAGCAGCGCGGATGCCGCGGCCGCGCATCCGATCGCGCAGCGCATCCGCGAGCGCGTCGCCGAGGTCGTGGTCGGGGGTTACGGCAAGCCGATCCGCCTCACCTGCAGCATCGGCGTCGCGACCAGCGATGCGCTCGGTGTCTGGGGCGAGCACCTGATCGCGCATGCCGACGCGGCCGTCTACGCCGCCAAGCGCGCGGGGCGCAACCGGGTGCAGGTGGCCTCGGCACTGGCGGCCTGAAAAAAACGGCCCCGCTCACAACGGGGCCATGGTCGCTTGCTTGCTTGCTGAGGAGTGCTTCTTCTTGTGGTTATCCGGCTGGCGTGAGGCGGCGGCGGCGCGCGAACGCGAGGCCCATGAGGCCGAGGCCGAAGAGCGCGAGCGAGCCCGGCTCCGGCACGTTGACGCCCTGCACCGATTCCACCATCACGACGAAGTCGTTGTAGTCGAAGTCCCACTGGCTGTGATCGAGGTCTTCCCAGGCCATCACGAATTCGTTCGGCGCCCACGGACCGGCCTTGGTGTTGCCGATCTTCACGGTGTCGCCGGTGCCCTGGTAGGCGATCATGTGATCGGCGCCGTCGCCGTTCAGCGCCGCGTCCGAATACCAGATGTGGTCGACGCTCGCGAGATAGAAGCCGAACAGGTTGTCGGCGAAGTACACGCCGGTCTCGTCGAACAGGTTGCGCACGACCTGGCCGTCGTCGAGGATCGAGAAGGTCGCCCGGCCGGAGGAGGTGCCCGCCGATGCGCTGCCCGCGAACAGCTCGACGCGGCGCGTCGGATCCGCGGCGTCGTAGATGCCGAAGCTGTTGATCGAGGCGTAGCCGGCGAGTTCGATCACGATCTGCGAGAACGAACCGCCCGAGCCGCCGAGCATCCACAGCGAATCGTTCGCGTACTGGTCCGCGGTCACGTCGATGCTGCTCGGGCCGCCGACAGTGATGCCGTCGAGGATCTGCTGCAGGTTCTGCTCGCCGTTGCCGGCCGACAGATTGATCGGCGTCGCATGGGCGCCGCTCGCCAGCGCGAGCGAGAGGCAGGTGAGGGGCAACAAGGTCTTGAGCATCATCCGGAAGCCTTTCGGTGGGGCGGCCTTCACGTCGATGGCCGCGGCGAGAGACATGGAGCAAGGCTTGTGCCACGGATCACGAATTCGGGATTATGTCCGCGCGCGGGCGCAGATCCGGTGTCAGGATGTGAGCCAGCGCGCATTTCCGGGGCGCCCGGCGCGCGCCGCGGACGGGCCGCGGCGCGCTGTCGCAGCCCGACTGTCAGGAAATTCGACGTTCGCGGAGCCCTTCGATCGAGGTGGACATGCGTTTGATGAAGAGAGTCGTGGCGAGCCTGTTGCTGTGCGTGGCGGGTGGGATCGTGTACGCGCAGTCCGCCAGCGACGTGATTCCGCGTCCACCCGAACTGCAGGCCGACGTCGACTTCTGGATCCGCGTCTATTCGCAGATCACGACCAATGACGGCTTCCTGCACGACGAGCGCGACCTGTCGGTCGTCTACGAGACCCTGCGCTTTGCGCCGAACACGCCGCCGAAGGAACGCGGGAAAGTCGTCGACGAGGCGCGCAAGCGCTACCAGGAAATCCTCGACCGGCTCGCGGCCGGGCCCGCGCCCGATGCGCTGTCGGACGAAGAGACGCGCGTGCGTCAGCTGTGGGGCAAGGCGGGGGCCGAGCGGCTGAAGCTCGCGCGCGACGGCATCCGCTTCCAGCTCGGCCAGGCCGACCGCTTCCACGCCGGACTCGTGCGTGCGGGTGCCTGGGAGGCGCACATCGCGCAGACACTGGCCAATCTCGGCCTGCCGCCGGAGATCGCGGCGCTGCCGCACGTCGAGTCCTCGTTCAATCCGGCCGCGTACTCGAAGGTCGGCGCCGCGGGGCTGTGGCAGTTCATGCGCTCGACCGGGCGCCGCTATCTGCGCATCGACAGCGCGGTCGACGAGCGCATGGATCCATTCCGCTCGACCGAGGCGGCCGCGCAGCTGCTGTCGTACAACTATCGCCTGCTCGGCACCTGGCCGCTCGCGCTGACCGCGTACAATCACGGCGCGGCCGGCATGCGCCGCGCGACCGAAGCCACGGGCACGACCGACTTCGTGCGCATCAATCGCAGCTATCGCAGCCCGTCGTTCGGCTTCGCGTCGCGCAATTTCTATCCGTCGTTCCTCGCCGCGCTGACGATCGACCAGAACCCGGAGAAATACTTCGGCCCGATCGAGCGCTCGCCCGAGGCGAAGTTCAGCGAAGTGGCGCTGTCGGCCTATGTGCCGGTGCGCGCACTCGAACGCGCGCTGTCGATCGAGCGCGCGACGCTGCGCGAGCTGAACCCGGCGCTGCTGCCGACGGTCTGGAATGGCGAGCGGCTGGTGCCGCGCGGCTACCGGCTGCGGCTGCCCGGCAATGTCGGTGCGGCGCTGACGAGCGAGGCGCTGGCGGCGCGCCTGCCGGCCGGCGAGCAATACGTCGCGCAGATCGAATCGCGCTCGCACCGGATCAAGCGTGGCGAGACGCTGGCGGGCATCGCGCAGCATTACGGTCTCAAGACGCGCGAGCTCGCGGCACTGAACGGCCTGCCGGACGACGCGGAGCTCAGGACGGGTCGCAGCCTGCGCCTGCCGGAACGCCGGCCCGCGCTCGTGTCCTCGCCGCGCGGCGCGGCGGTGGCTGCCGCGGCGGCGGAGCCGGCGGCGGCCGCGCCGGGGCGCGTGCACGTCGTCAAGCGCGGCGATTCGCTGTCGGCGATCGCGACACGCAACGGAGTCAGCGAGCGCGAGCTGATGCGCATCAACGGCCTGCGCAATCCGAACTACATCTTCGAAGGGCAGCGCCTGCTGCTCGCCGCGGGCGATGCCGAGCCCGCGGTCGCGGTTGCAGTGGGCGGCTCGGTGGCTGCCCCCAGCCCGGCCGCCACCGCCACCGCCGCCGCCAGCGTCGTCGCCGAGCCGCCCGCTGCGGTCGCGGCGGACAGCGCGACCCCGGCGGTACGCGAGAGCAAGGAGGACGAAGCCGCGGTCATCGCGAGTGCGCGGCGCGCGAGCCGTGCCGAGCCGGTGTCGGCGGGCGAGGCCGAGGCGCTGGGTCCCGCGCTGGTGGCTGGCAGCGAGTCGACACCCGCCTCGACCGACCCTGTGGACTACAGCGTCGCGCCCGATTCGACCATCCGCGTGGTCGCGGCCGAGACGCTGGGGCATTACGCCGACTGGCTCGGCATCGGCGCCTCGCGGCTGCGCCAGTTGAACAAGCTGCGCTCCGGCCAGCCGGTCCTGCTCGGCAACAGGCTCAAGCTCGACCTCGGCAAGGTGAGCGCGGAGGAGTTCGAGCGCAAACGGCGCGAGTATCACTACGCGCTGCAGGCGAATTTCTTCAACGCGAACCGCATTCTCGGCACCGAGATCTACGTCGTGCGCCGCGGCGACTCGCTGTGGAGCATCACGCAGCGCTATGCACGCGTGCCCGCCTGGCTGCTGCAGCAGTACAACCCCGACGTGAATCTCGGCGAGTTGCGACCGGGTGCGCAGGTCGTGGTGCCGAAGGTCGAGGTCGTTCCCGAGGGAAGCGGCTGAAGGGGAGTGGCGGACTGCCCGCGGCGATGGGCCATGGCTTTGGGCCATCGCGATGCGCCAAGGCGATAGGCGATGCGCCGCCTGGTTCCTCCACCCGCTGCGCCGGCGCCGCCGGCGCCGCACGTTTGTGTCCCGCTGCGGCAGCTATCAACGGCCGGACAAATTCGCCGTTTTTGTCCGCATGTTGATAGCTGGGCAAAAAAGACGGGGCGACGAGCCGGGGCGACCGTTGAGTCGCCGGAGGCTCTCCGCCGCACCTCTGCACTGTTCGTCACGCCGCCTGCCGCTGCGCCACCCCGTCGCTATGCCATCCCGTCGCTGCGCCATCCCAGCGCTTCGCGGCCGTGCGGCCCGGGCCGCTACTCCCGCACCCTCTCGCTGAACGCCGCGAGATCGCGGTCCCGTGACCCGTCACTCGCGAACCGGTCCTCGCCGATCTCGATCCCGAGGCGCGCGCCGCTCGCCAGGCAGTCGAGCCAGCGGGTGTCGATCGGTATCACGTGGACGGCATTCCACGCGGCCGGTGCGCGGTAGGGGAGTCGCGACAGGCCCATGCCGGCGGGCGGCATGCCGCCCGCGAGCCGTGCCGCGAGTGTTGCGACGAGCTCGCCACAGTGGACTGCCGGCATGACCATGCCGTCGCCCGCGAACGAGGCCCACAGATACAGCTGCCGCTCGCCCATGCGGTTGGTCTCGAAGGGCGCGAGATAGGCGAACGGATCGGCATTGCGCTCGCGCGGCGCCGTCGCAAGCAGTTCGACCGGCGCGCCGAGTCGCAGCACCGTGGTCGCGGTGTCGCGGTCGATCTGCTCCTGCACGGGCTCGGCCGGCGCGGTCGCGCAGGCCGCGATCAGGCCGGCCGCGACAAGCGCGATTGGCGCGATCAGCCGGGTCGTGGCGATCTTCGCGGCCCGCTTCATGCACGCACCGAACCGGCTCCCCATGGCGTCCAATCGTGACGCCGCGCACGCTCTGCCGCAATCCTGCGCGCCTGTCGCCGCTCCGTGACAGGCGCACGGTCGCCTGGAGGGCGCGTCGTACCTATAATTCCGGCCCGTGAGCCTGTCCGGTCGCCATTCGCCGTCTTTCGCCGCGGCGCCGTCGTTCGCCGCAGCGGTGCCATCCGTCGCGGCGGCGCTGTTCGCCGCAGCGCTGCTGTGCGCGCCGCCGTCCCTTGCCGACGGTCTGCCGGGCGCGCAGCGCGCCTCGATCGTGCAGCCCGCGCCCGAGACCCTGCCGGTCGCCGACCGGGTGATCGTGCACAAGTCCGAGCGGCGCCTGCTGCTGATGAGCGGTGGCAACGTGCTGCGCGAGTACCGCATCGCGCTCGGGCTGAACCCGGTCGGGCACAAGGAGCGCTCCGGCGACTTCCGCACGCCCGAGGGCAGCTACTACCTGACCCGCCGCAATCCGCGCAGCGACTTCTTCCTGTCGATCCAGGTGTCGTATCCGAGCGCGGCGGACCTGCGCAACGCGCGCCGCAACGGCTGGCCCGCGGGCGGCTCGATCATGATCCACGGCCTGCCGAACGAGCTGAAGCGCCCGCCGGAATACTACGCACGCACCGACTGGACCGACGGCTGCATCGCGGTCACCAATGCCGAGATGCTCGAGATCTGGCTGCTGACGCCGGACAACGTGCCGATCGACATCCTGCCCTGACACGCGTTAGCGTGCCGGGGATGGAAACCAGCATCGTCGTACCCGAATTCGTCGACGCGCGCGTCGCGCCGCGCGGCAGTCTCGAGACCCTTTCGCAGGAAGAGATCGACCAGCTGCTCGATTCGAGCCAGGCCGGCCTGTATCCGCTGTTCCGGCAATGCGTGCTCGCGGTGCTGAACTCGGGCAGCGAAACCGACGACGCGCGCGCGATCTTCGAGCGCTACCGCGATTTCGCGATCGAGATCGTGCGCCACCCGTGGGGCATCAAGCTCGAGATCAGGAACGCGCCGGCGATGTCGTTCGTCGACGGCGAGATGATCCGCGGCATCAAGGAGCACGTGTTCGCGGTGCTGCGCGACGTCGTGTTCATCTCGAACGAGATCAACGACAGCACGCGCTTCGATCTCGCCGCGCCGCAGTCGATCACCAATGCGGTGTTCCACATCCTGCGCAACGCCCACGTGCTCGACTACAAGGCGCCGCCGAACCTGGTCGTGTGCTGGGGCGGGCACTCGATCAGCCGCGAGGAGTACGACTACACGAAGAAGGTCGGCTACGAGCTCGGACTGCGCGGCCTAGACGTCTGCACCGGCTGCGGCCCCGGCGCGATGAAGGGCCCGATGAAGGGCGCGAACATCGGCCACGCGAAGCAGCGCATCCGCACCGGGCGCTATATCGGCCTCACCGAGCCCGGCATCATCGCCGCCGAACCGCCGAACCCGATCGTCAACCAGCTCGTGATCATGCCGGACATCGAGAAGCGCCTCGAGGCGTTCGTGCGCCTCGGCCACGGCGTGATGGTCTTCCCCGGCGGCGCCGGCACCGCCGAGGAGATCCTCTACCTGCTCGGCATCCTGCTCGATCCCGACAACGCGCAGCAGCCGATGCCGGTGATCCTCACCGGGCCGAAGGACAGCGGCGCGTACTTCGAGCGCATCGCGCAGTTCATCGAGGGCACGCTCGGCCGCCCGGCGCTCGCGCGGCTCAGGATCGTGCCCGGCGACCCGCCGGAAGCGGCGCGGCAGATGGCGCACGCGCTCGAGGAAGTGCGTGCGCACCGCCGTGCGGTCAACGATTCCTACAACTTCAACTGGCTGCTGCGCATCCAGCCCGACTTCCTGCTGCCCTTCGAGGTCACGCACGAGTCGATGCGCTCGCTCGAGCTGCGCCGTGACCTCGCGCCACACGTGCTTGCCGCCAACCTGCGGCGCGCGTTCTCGGGCATCGTCACCGGCAACGTCAAGGATCACGGCCTGAAGGCGATCGAGGCACGCGGCCCCTACGAACTGCGTGGCGATGCCGGCGTGATGGCGCTGCTCGACGAGCTGCTGCGCGCCTTCGTCGCGCAGGGCCGCATGAAGCTGCCCGGCAGCGAATACCAGCCGTGCTACCGGCTGATCGCATGATGCTGCCTGCATGACATAACGCGGCGCGCATACGTAGCTTCCGGTGCCGTGACGCAGTTCCTGTCGGTGTGGCAGCGCGTTGCCTACGCTCGCCGTGGAAGCTGCGGTACAGATGTCATGAAGATTCCAGTCGGGAGCAACAGCGAGATACCGGTCGCCGCGGGTGCGACGCCGGCTCCGTCGACCCGTGACCCATACGCGAACTGGACCGAGCGCATGCAGCGCGCCCGCGGCCGGCACGCGGCGATCACGCGCAATCTCTACACCTGGTCGAGTTACAAGAACTGGGCCGAGCGCGTCAAATCGGACTGGGATGAGGGCGAGGAGAAGTAGGCCCTAGACGGCCGACACGACGCCGGGCGCCACGCCTGCCTGCACGCCTTCCTCGAGCCAGCCGATCAGCGGCTCCCATTGCTCGAGATCCTCGCGGACCAGATAGCTCTTCATCTCGTGGATGCCGAGCCCGAGCTCGGCGCTGCGTACGTAGCTCTGCGAATCACGGAACGTCGCGACGATCGGAATGCCGAGCGTGCCGAGGAAACGCATCAGCGCCTGGTAGACGAGCGTGTTGCGGCGCACGCGGTTGGCGATCACGCCGATGCGGTGATCGCCGCGGCGGATCTTCGCGACCAGCAGCAGATCGGCGATGACCTTCGAGGCGGCGTGGATGTCGATGTCCGATGGCATCACCGGCACGATGATCTTGTGCGCGTCGCGCGTCAGGTCGGGAAAGCCGTGCGCCGGCACGGCCGCCGGCGTGTCGACGATCACGCGCGCGGTGCCTTCCGGCGCGCGCAGCTGGAAGCTGCGGGTCAGGCGCGAGTCGCGCTCGAACGCGGCCACCGCACGGATCTCGGGCAGGTTCGGCGGGCGCTTCCTGATCCAGCGCATCGACGAACCCTGCGGATCGAAGTCCATCAGCAGCGGCGTCAGGCCGCGTGTCGCATAATGGCTCGCGAGGTTGATGGCAATGGTGGTCTTGCCCGAGCCGCCTTTCGGGTTCAATACGACGATACGCTGGGGACCCTGCATCGTGCCGGAAGCGTACACTGTGAGGCCGCGCACGGCGAGCCACGCCCCCGTACCGCTAGCCTTGCAACCATGGAACGCATGCTTCTGCTGTGGGATGAATTCGACGACTGGTTCGGCGCCGGCCGCCACGTCGTCGCGAGCGCGTTCGCGACGAGGTTCGGCTGGCTGCAGCGCCGGCACTGACCGATCACCCCTTGATTTTCGCGCGCGGGGCCCTACATTTCCCGCGCCATGACCGCCACCTCGACCGAAACCCGCGGCTTCCAGGCCGAAGTCCGTGAGCTGCTGAAGCTCATGATCCACTCCCTGTACAGCCACAGGGAGATCTTCCTGCGCGAACTGATCTCGAACGCCTCCGACGCGAACGACAAGCTGCGCTTCGCCGCGCTCGCCGAGCCGGCGCTGCTCGAGGGCGACGCGGAACTCGCGATCCGGATCGACGTCGACGCGGGCGCGGGCACGCTCACGGTGCGCGACAACGGCATCGGCATGACGCGCGACGAGGCGATCGGGCATCTCGGTACGATCGCGAAGTCGGGCACCGCCGAGTTCTTCGGCCGGCTGACCGGCGACCAGCAGAAGGATTCGCAGCTGATCGGCCAGTTCGGCGTCGGCTTCTACTCGGCGTTCATCGTCGCCGACGAGGTCGAGGTGTATTCGCGGCGGGCCGGCGAGCCGGCCGCCGCGGGCGTGCGCTGGGCGTCGAAGGCCGACGGCGAGTTCACCGTGGAGACCGTCGGGATCGCCGAGCGCGGCACCCGCATCGTGCTGCACCTGAAGGCCGACGCGCGCGACTTCCTCGACCCGTTCCGGCTGCGCGCGCTGGTGCGCCGTTACTCCGACCACATCGCCTTCCCGGTGCAGATGCGGAAGGAAGGCGCCGCCTCGCTCGACTACGAGGCCGTCAACCAGGCCAGGGCGCTGTGGACCCGGCCGCGCGCGGAAATCACCGACGAGGAATACCGCGAGTTCTACCAGCACATCGCGCACGACTTCGAGCCGCCGCTGGCGTGGAGCCACAACCGGGTCGAGGGCCGGCGCGAGTACACGAGCCTGCTGTACATCCCGGCGCGCGCGCCGTTCGACCTCTGGCACCGCGAGGGCGCGCGCGGCCTCAAGCTGTACGTGCGGCGCGTGTTCATCATGGACGACGCCGAGCAGTTCCTGCCGCCGTTCCTGCGCTTCGTGCGCGGCCTCATCGACTCGAACGACCTGCCGCTCAATGTCTCCCGAGAACTGCTGCAGCAGGATGCCGAGGTCGACGCGATGCGTGGCGCGCTGACGAAGCGCGCGCTCGACCTGATCGGCAAGCTCGCCGCCGACGAGGACGCGACGAAATACGCGACCTTCTGGCGCGAGTTCGGCGCGGTGCTGAAGGAGGGTGTCGCCGAGGACGAGGCGACGCGCGAGAAATTGCTGCCACTGCTGCGCTTTGCGAGCACGAAGGGCGAGGGCGATGCGCCCGGCGTCAGGCTAGCGGACTACGTCGCGCGCATGCAGCCCGGGCAGGAGCGCATCTACTACGTGATCGCCGACAGCGTCGCGGCCGCTCGCACGAGCCCGTACATCGAGCGGCTGCTCGCGAAGGACATCGAGGTGCTGCTGCTCGCCGACCGCATCGACGAGTGGGTGATGTCGCGCCTGACCAGTTTCGAGGGCAAGGCGCTGCACGACGCCGCGCGCGGCGATCTGGGCCTCGGCCAGGCCGACGACACCGCGGCCCGGCAGAGCCGGACGCTGCTGAAACGGATCAAGGACGCGCTCGGCGAGCGCGTGGCGGAAGTGCGGGTCAGCGTGCGCCTCGCCGACTCGCCCGCCTGCCTGGTTCTCGCCGAGCACGATCCGGGGGCGCAGATGCGCCGTATCCTCGCGAGCGCGGGGCAGAAAGTGCCGGCCGGCAAGCCGGTGCTCGAGGTCAACATCGGGCATCCGCTGCTGCAGCGGCTCGATACGCTCGAGGCCGGCGAGTCGTTCGATGAGCTCGCGCTGCTGCTGCACGACCAGGCGGTGCTCGCCGAAGCCGGCGAAATCGCCAATCCCGGCGAGTTCGTGCGCCGCATGAACCGGGTTTTGTTGCAGCTCGCCGCCCTGCGATAATGCGGGTTTCCGTGCCGGAGCGGCAGCGATGACCCGAGCCGAGAAACCCGACGACCTGCGCGCGAGGCTCTCGCCGCTTGCGTACCACGTGACCCAGGAGAAGGGCACCGAGCGCGCCTTCACCGGCGAGTACTACGCCAACAAGGCGCTCGGCACCTATCACTGCGTCGTCTGCGGCACGCCGCTGTTCAGCTCCGACACGAAATACGACTCGGGCTCTGGCTGGCCGAGCTTCTGGCTGCCGCTCGCGGGCGATCGCGTCACGACCCGCGAGGACACGAGCCACGGCATGGTGCGTGTCGAGGTCAACTGCGCGCAGTGCGGTGCGCATCTCGGCCATCTGTTCGACGACGGCCCGCGGCCGACCGGCCAGCGCTATTGCGTCAATTCCGCCTCGCTCGATTTCGAGCCCGTCACGGAGTCCCGCTGAATGTCCGCGCCCCGTCTTGCCGCCTTGTGGCTCACCGTGCTGCCGCTCGTGGCCTGCAGCGCCGCCGATACCCCCGCCCAGACCACAGAGGAGTCGACAGTGTCCGTGACGATCACCGATCTGAAGGAGGGCGAGGGCCCGGCCGTCGCCGCGGGGCAGGCCGCCGTCGTGCATTACACCGGCTGGCTGTACGCGGCCGGCGCGCCGGACAACAAGGGCAGGAAGTTCGACAGCTCGCTCGATCGCGGCCAGCCGTTCGTCTTCCGCATCGGCGCGGGCGAGGTGATCCGCGGCTGGGATGAAGGCGTCGCCGGCATGAAGATCGGCGGCGAGCGGCGGCTCGTGATTCCGCCGGAGCTGGGCTACGGCTCGCGCGGCGCCGGCGGCGTGATCCCGCCCGGCGCGACCCTGGTGTTCGACGTGCAGCTCGTGGGCATCCAGTGAGGGGTCGCGCGCTGCTGGCGCTCGGCGTGCTGTTCGCGGTGCCGGCCGGTGCCGCGACACTGATCCATGCCGGCCACGTGATCGACGGGCTCAGCGACCAGGTCGCGGAGAACCGCACGATCGTCGTCGACGCGGGCCGCATCGTCGCGATCGAGCCGGGCTTTCGCGCCGCGGCCGACGGCGATCGCGTGATCGACCTGCGCGACTCGACCGTGCTGCCGGGCCTGATGGACATGCACGTGCACATCACCAGCGAGAACAGCCGCACGAGCGAACTCGACCGTTTCAAGAAGAACGCCGCCGACGTCGCGATCGACGGCGTCGTCTATGCGCAACGCACGCTGCTCGCGGGCTTCACGACCGTGCGCGACCTGGGCTCCGACTTCAACACCGACATCGCGCTGCGCAATGCGATCAATGCCGGCAAGGTGCCCGGGCCGCGGATCTTCGCGGCAGGCACGGCCATCGCCTCGACCGGCGGCCATGGCGACCCGACCAACGGCATGGCGGACTACCTGCGCCACGGGGCCCCGGGGCCTGCCGAAGGCGTGGCCGACGGCCTTGCTGCGGCCGCGCAGGCCGTGCGCCAGCGCTACAAGGACGGCGCCGACCTGATCAAGATCACCGCGACCGGCGGCGTGCTGTCGATCGCGAAGAACGGCATGAACCCGCAGTTCACCGAGGACGAGATCCGTGCGATCGTCGACACCGCGCGCGACTACGGCTTCAAGGTGGCCGCGCATGCGCACGGCACCGAGGGCATCAAGCGCGCGGTCCGCGGCGGCGTCGCCTCGATCGAGCACGGCACGTTCATGGACGAGGAGACGATGCAGCTGATGAAGCAGCGCGGGACCTTCTACGTGCCGACGATCAGCGCCGGCAACTATGTCTACGAGCGCGCGCAGCAGCCGGGCTTCCTGCCCGAGCTCGTGCGCCCGAAGGCGCTCGCGGTCGGACCGCAGATCCAGCAGACCTTCGCGAAGGCCTGGAAGGCCGGCGTGCCGATCATGTTCGGCACCGACACCGGCGTGTCGGCGCACGGTGACAACGCCCACGAGTTCGCGCTGATGGTCGAGGCGGGCATGCCGGCGATGGCGGCGATCAGGTCGGCGACCAGCGTGCCGGCGAAGTTCCTCGAGATCGACGACCGCGTCGGCAGCGTGACTGTGGGCAAGCAGGCCGATCTCGTCGCGGTGCCGGGCGATCCGCTGGCCGACATCACAGCGATGCAGCGCGTCAGCTTCGTGATGAAGGAAGGCGTCGTCTACAAGGCGCCGTGATGGCCCGCGGCGAGCGCCTGCTGATCGACGGTTCGGCCGGAGCCCTCGAGCTCCTCGCCGAGGAGGCGCCGGCGGCCAGCGCGGTGGCGGCCTTCGGCGTCGTCTGTCATCCGCACCCGCTGCAGGGCGGCACCATGGACAACAAGGTCGCCTACACGCTCGCCCGCGCGCTGCAGGACCTCGGCATGCCGGCCCTGCGGTTCAACTACCGCGGTGTCGGCAAGAGTGCCGGCGGCTATGACGAGGGGCGTGGCGAGACCGGGGATGCGCTGGCGGTCGCCGCCTGGGGCGCGCAGCGCTGGCCCGGTGCCGACGTATGGTTCGCCGGCTTCTCGTTCGGCGGCTTCGTCGCGATCAACGCCTCGCGCCAGCGGCCGACCGAGCGCGTGATCGCCGTGGCGCCGGCGGTCGGGCGCCTGTCGACCTTCGAGGTGGACGGGCCGCCATGCCCTTGGCTGCTGGTGCAGGGTGACGCCGACGAGGTGTTGCCGCCGGACGACGTGCTCGAGTGGTCGCGTGCGCAGACGCCGGCGCCGTCGATCGTCGTGATGCCGGGAGCGTCGCACTTCTTCCACGGCCGGCTCGTCGAGCTGCGCAAGGCGGTGGTCGCCTGGGCCGGCGGTATCCCGGCGCCATGACGCAAAAAGCCCGACCGGGTCGCCCCGGGCGGGCTCGTGGCGAATAAACGGGGCAGATGCCTCAGTTCACGTAGGCCTTCAGGCTCTTCAGCGGCATCACGCGGACCTTCTTCGAGGCCGGCTTGGCCTTGAAGGTCATCTTCTCGCCCGTGAACGGGTTGATGCCCTCGCGCGCCTTGGTGGCGGGCTTCTTCACGACCTTCATCTTGAGCAGACCGGGCAGCGTGAACAGCCCACTGCCGCGCAGGCTCTTGCGGATCACCCCCGAGAGCGAGTCGAACACGGACGAAACCTGCTTGCGCGACAGCCCGGTGTCCTTGCAGATGACCGCAAGGATCTCAGACTTCGTCGGTGCGCCACCTTTTTTCGCCATTGCCTATTCTCCTGGAAAATTTGGTTGCCGATCACGCGGCGCGCAAGTCGCGCGATCGCGAATCGGGCGGCAACATAGCACATGCGTATACGCGTGCAAGCGTTTTTTCACGCCGCGACGGCGCCGAAACCACTTGTTTTACAGCACTCCGCGCACACCCGTCGCCGGCGGCACCGTGCGTCGTGCTCGATTCTCGATGCACAACACGAGGTAACTCCATGATGTTCGCGCTCATCCGTGCAGCAGGATCAGCAGTGCCTGCAATGCGATGCAGGCCCAGAGCGGCGACAGGTCGATGCCGCCGATCGGCGGCACGAGGCGCCGGAACGGCCGCAATACCGGCTCGCAGAGCGAGTCGAGCAGCGCCGAAACGGGCGAATACTGTCCCGGCGCGATCAGCGAGATCAGTGCGTAGAGGATGATCGCGTAGAAGTAGAGCCACAGCGTCCTGCCGACCAGGCCGAGCGCGGCGGCGCGCAGCCAGCCCAGGGTGTCGGGCAGCCCGAGGCCGCGCAGCGCGTACATGACGGCCACCTGGGCGAGCGCGATCAGCACCACCGCGACGATCGACGCCGTGTCGTACTTGCCGGCCGGCGGCAGGATGCGGCGCAGCGGCATCACGAGCGGATTGGTCAGCCGCACGATCGCCTGCACGATCGGATTGCGGAAGTCGGCCCTGACGAGCTGCAGCAGCAGGCGCAGCAGGAAGACGTAGAAGACGAGCGAGATCAGCGTCTCGACGATGTAGTACAGCGCGTTCACGTGGCCTCCGAGAGTTCGCGGCCGCGCGCGACCGCCGCGTCCACCGCATCGGCGACGATGCCGTCGAAGCCCGCGGCGGCGAAGCGGCCGAGCGCCGCCTCCGTCGTCCCGCCCTTCGAGGTGACCTCGGCGCGCAGCCGGGCAAGGTCGCCGTCGCCCGCGTGCGCGAGCTGGCCGGCGCCATGGAGCGTTGCGACGGCGAGACGCCGCGCCGTTTCGGGCTCGAGCCCGCGGCGCACGGCGCTCTGCGCCAGGGCCTCGGCCAGCAGGAAGAAGTAGGCCGGGCCGCTGCCCGACACGGCCGTCACGACGTCGAGGTCGTCCTCGCGCCCGACCCACACGGTCTCACCGACGGCGGCGAGCACCGCCTCGGCCCGCTCACGCGACTCGCCCGCGAGCCCGGGCGGCGCGTAGAGGCCGGTGATGCCGGCGCCGCACAGCGCCGGCCGGTTGGGCATCGCGCGCACGACGGCGATGCCGGCACCGCACCAGCCCTCGAGCGCCGCGACGCGGATGCCGGCGGCGATCGAGATCACGAGGGGCCGGTGCGCGGCGAGCCGGGCGGCGAGCGGTGCCACGACGCTCGCCATCAACTGCGGCTTGACCGCCAGTACGACCACGGTGGCAGCTTCGACCGCTTGTGCGTTGCCGGTCGTGGCCTCGACGCCAAAGTCCTGCGCGAGCGCGGCGGTCACCGCCGCCGACGGGTCGGCGACGGCCAGTTGCGACGGCGGCGTGCCGCGTGCGATCAACCCGCCGATCAGCGCGCGGCCCATGTTGCCTCCACCGATGAAGGCGATGCGTGTTGCTGGCATGCGCGGATGTTACCTGCTCGACCGGCGCGGACCGAACCGAAGCGTGACCGGGTCGACATTCCGGCCGCGCGGGCTACCCGTGGCGGTGCCCGCGGTGCACGGCTTGCAGGCATTTGCAGGCCAATTCTGCGGACCGATTAACATATTGGATGCCGACCCCCTCCGCTATACTGCGGTCGCTTCTCGCGAGGATTTCGCATGGCCGTCGACATCGCGCAACTGCTTGCTTTTGCCGTCAAAAACAACGCCTCGGATCTGCACCTGTCTTCGGGCGTGCCGCCGATGATCCGCGTCGACGGCGACATGAAGCGCATCAACATGCCTGCACTGACCCACAAGGAAGTGCACAGCATGGTGTACGACATCATGAACGACAAGCAGAGGAAGTCGTACGAGGAATTCTTCGAGACCGACTTTTCGTTCGAGATCCCGAAGCTCGCGCGCTTTCGCGTCAATGCCTTCAACCAGAACCGCGGCGCGGGTGCGGTGTTCCGCAACATCCCGTCCACGATCCTCTCGCTCGACGACCTCGGCGCGCCGAAGATCTTCCGCGACCTGTGCATGCTGCCGCGCGGCCTGGTGCTGGTCACGGGCCCGACCGGCTCCGGCAAGTCGACGACGCTCGCCGGCATGATCAACCACTGCAACGACAACCGCCCGGATCACATCCTGACGATCGAGGACCCGATCGAGTTCGTGCACGAGTCCAAGCGCTCGCTGATCAACCAGCGCGAAGTGCACCGCGACACGCTCGGCTTCAGCGAGGCGCTGCGCTCGGCACTGCGCGAAGACCCCGACGTGATCCTGGTCGGCGAAATGCGCGACCTCGAGACGATCCGCCTCGCGCTGACCGCCGCGGAGACCGGTCACCTCGTGTTCGGCACGCTGCACACGAGCTCTGCCGCGAAGACCATCGACCGCGTGGTCGACGTGTTCCCGGCCGCCGAGAAGGAAATGGTGCGCTCGATGCTCTCGGAATCGCTGCGCGCGGTGATCTCGCAGACCCTGATGAAGCGCATCGGCGGCGGCCGCGTCGCCGCGCACGAGATCATGATCGGCACGCCCGCGATCAGGAACCTGATCCGCGAGGGCAAGATCGCGCAGATGTACTCCTCGATCCAGACCGGGCAGGCGCAGGGCATGCAGACGCTCGACCAGTGCCTCACCGAACTCGTGCAGAAGGGCGTCGTCAGCAAGGAAGAGGCGCGCTACAAGGCGCAGAACAAGGACGCATTGTGAAACCGGCTGACGGGAGCCCGTAACCATGGACCGCGATCAAGCCATCAAGCTGATGCAGGACCTCCTCCGCCGCGTGGTGGAGAAGAAGGCGTCGGACCTGTTCATCACGGCCGGGTTCCCGCCGGCGATCAAGGTGGACGGCGAAGTGCGCCCGCAGAGCGAGCGCGCGCTCTCCGCCGAGCAGTCGGCGGTGCTGGTGCGCGCGATCATGAACGACCGCCAGTCGAAGGAATTCGACGCGACGAAGGAATGCCAGTTCGCGATCGCGCCGCCCGGCATCGGCCGCTTCCGTGTCAGCGCCTTCGTGCAGCAGGGCCAGACCGGCTGCGTGATCCGTCTCATCAACTCGAAGATCCCGAACTTCGAGGAACTCGACCTGCCGCCGATCCTGAAGGAAGTCGTGCTTTCGAAGCGCGGCCTCGTGATCATCGTCGGCGGCACCGGCTCGGGCAAGTCGACCACGCTCGCCGCGATGGTCGGCTACCGCAACGAGAAGACGCGCGGGCACATCGTCACGATCGAGGACCCGGTCGAGTACGTGCACCAGCACAAGGGCTGCGTGATCACGCACCGCGAGATCGGTGTCGATACCGAGTCGTGGCACGCAGCGCTGAAGAACACGCTGCGCCAGGCCCCCGACGTGATCCTGATCGGCGAGATCCGCGATCGCGACACGATGGAGTACGGCATCCAGTTCGCCGAAACGGGTCACCTCGTGCTCGCGACCCTGCACGCGAACAGCGCCAACCAGGCGCTCGACCGCATCATCAACTTCTTCCCCGACGAGCGGCGCGAACAGCTGCTGATGGACCTGTCGCTCAATCTGCGCGGGCTCATCTCGCAGCGCCTCATCCCGCGCGAATCGGGCAGCGGGCGCATCGCGGCGATGGAGATCATGCTGAATTCGCCCTTGATCCAGGACCTCATCTTCAAGGGCGAGGTCGCCAAGATCAAGGAAGTGATGGCGCGCTCGACCCGCATCGGCATGAAGACCTTCGACCAGGCGCTGTTCGAGCTGTACGAGACCGGCCACGTGTCGTACGAGGACGCGCTGCGCAATGCCGACT
>JAHCAN010000031.1 GCA_019634915.1 Steroidobacteraceae bacterium
CGGCCCGCGCGCTTCTTCGGATTGCCCTCGGCGTCGAGCTCGACGAACTCGTCCTCGCCGACCGCGACCTGCGGGACCGACTCGCGGCCCTCGAGCACCGCGTCGGCGATGCCGCCGGCGTACAGCACGATCGCGCGCATCGCGTCGTCGTTGCCCGGGATCACGAAATCGATACCGTCGGGCGAGCAGTTGGTGTCGACCACCGCGACCACCGGAATGCCGAGCTTCTTCGCCTCGTGGATCGCGATGTCCTCGTGGCCGACGTCGATCACGAACAGCGCGTCGGGCAGCGACTCCATGGCCTTGATGCCGCCGAGGCTGCGCTCGAGCTTGTCCATTTCGCGGCGCAGCTGCGTCGCTTCCTTCTTGCCGCGCTTGTCGAGCACGCCGCTCTCGCGCATCTCGACGAGCTCGCCGAGCCGCTTGATCGACTGGCGGATCGTCTTGAAGTTGGTCAGCATGCCGCCGAGCCAGCGCTGGTTGACGTAGGGCATGCCGCAACGCGTGGCCTCGGCCTGCACGGCGTCGCGCGCCGAGCGCTTGGTGCCGACGAACAGCACGGTGCCGCCGTCGGCGACCACGTTCCTGATGAAGGCCGCGGCCTCCTGGTAGAGCGGCTGCGTCTTCTCGAGATTGATGATGTGGATACGGTTGCGTTCGCCGAAAATGAACGGAGCCATCTTCGGGTTCCAGAAGCGGGTCTGGTGTCCGAAATGGACGCCCGCTTCCAGCATCTGTCGCATGGACACGCTGGTCATGAAAACTCCTGTCGGGTTGAGCCTCCGCGCCGCCCTTCCGGTGATCCCCGCCGGGCCGAAGCCGTGGCAGGAACACCCAACCGGAAGTGAACTGGCTGCGCGTGTGGATTGCGTTGCCAAAAAAGGCCGCGCTTTATAACATGGGAATCCCGCGAAAACAACGCCTTAGACTCCCCATTCCGCCCGATGTCCGTGACGATCAAGACCCCCGAGGAACAGCAGCAGATGCGCGTGGCCGGCCGCCTGGCGGGCGAGGTGCTCGACATGATCGCCCCGCACGTGCAGCCCGGGGTGAGCACCGATGAGCTCGACCGCCTGTGCCACGACTACATCGTCGACGTGCAGCGCACGATCCCGGCCAACCTCAATTACCGCGGCTTCCCGAAGACGATCTGCAGTTCGGTCAACCACGTGGTCTGCCACGGCATCCCGAACGACAAGCGACTGAAATCGGGCGACATCATCAACATCGACGTCACGGTGATCCGCGACGGCTTCCACGGCGACACGAGCCGCATGTACTACGTCGGCAAGCCCGGCATCCAGGCGCAGCGCCTGACCCAGACCTGCTTCGAGGCGATGTGGGAAGGCATCCGCCGGGTCCGCCCGGGCGCCCGGCTCGGTGACATCGGCAGCACGATCCAGCGCTACGTCGAGGAGCGCAATTTCTCGGTGGTGCGCGAGTACTGCGGCCACGGCATCGGCCGCGTGTACCACGAGGATCCGCAGGTGCTGCACTACGGCGAGCCGGGCACCGGCCTCGAGCTGCGCCCCGGCATGACCTTCACGATCGAGCCGATGGTCAATGCCGGCAAGCGCCACGTCACGGTGCTGAAGGACGGCTGGACCGTCGTGACGAAGGATCATTCGCTGTCGGCGCAGTGGGAGCACACCGTGCTCGTGACCGACGACGGAGTCGAGGTGCTGACGCTCGGCGCCGCGGACCGGCACTGATGCCGCGCCGCCGCTGACCCCGTGACCGCCGCCGAAGACGACGCCCTGCCCGGCGAGCCACCGCGGCTGCACTGGCCGCTGCTCGAGCGCCTGCCGCGGCGCCTCGCGGCCGATCCGCTCTCCGCCGCGCTCTACCGCGAAGTGCTGCGCGAGGCGCAGCAGGAACTCGCCGGCCGTTTCCAGGCCGAGGAGCCGATCGAATCGATCGTGCACGCGCGCGCCGCGCTGCTCGACGTCGTGCTGCGCGCCGCCTGGGCCGCGCACGCCGGCGAAGCCGCGGATCGCTGGTCGCTGCTCGCGGTCGGCGGCTACGGCCGCGGCGAGCTGCATCCCTGCTCCGACGTCGACGTGCTGATCCTGGTGCCGGCGCCGCTCGCGGCCGATGAGCGCGGCCCGGCCGAACGGCTGCTCGCGTTCCTGTGGGACATCGGCCTCGAGGTCGGCCACAGCCTGCGCACCGTGGACGAATGCGTCAGCGAGTGCGCCGCCGACGTCTCGGTGATGACCACGCTCGTCGAGGCGCGCCATCTCGCCGGCGATGCGCAGCTGTCGGCCACGATGCTCGAGGCGCTCGGCCCGCAGCGGCTGTGGCCCGTGCGCGAGTTCTTCGACGCGAAGCTGCGCGAGCAGGCCGCGCGGCACCTGAAGGCCAACGACACCGCCTACAACCTCGAGCCGAACGTGAAGACCGGCCCCGGCGGCCTGCGCGACATCCAGACAATCGCCTGGGTCGCCAAGCGCCATTTCGGCGTCAGGACGCTCGGCGAGCTCGCCACGCACGGCTTCCTCGCCCCATCCGAGCTGCGCAAGCTGCAGCAGGCGCAGGCCTTCCTGTGGAAGGTGCGCTACGCACTGCACCTCGCCACCGGCCGGCGCGAGGACCGGCTGCTGTTCGACCACCAGATCGCGATCGCCAAGAGCTTCGGCTACGAGGACGCGTCCTACACGCTCGCGGTCGAGCAGTTCATGCAGCGCTACTACCGCACCGTGATGGACGTGAGCCTGCTGAACGAGCTGCTGTTGCAGCTGTTCCGCGAGGCGATCCTGACCGAGAGCCGGCCGCCGCAGCCGCTGAACGCCCGCTTCCGGCTGCGCAACGACTGCCTCGAGGCGGTCGACGACGACGTGTTCGTGCGCACGCCGTCGGCGATGCTCGAGCTGTTCGTGCTGCTGCAGCAGCATCCGCAGATCGTCGGCGTGCGCGCCGAGACGATCCGCGCGCTCGGCCGCTCGCTGTGGCTGATCGACGAGGAGTTCCGCCAGAACCCGCGCCACCATCGGCTGTTCCTCGACGTCCTGCGCGCGCCGGTCGGCGTCACGCACGAACTGCGGCGCATGAACACCTACGGCGTGCTCGGCCGCTACATCCCGGCCTTCGGCCGCATCGTCGGGCGCATGCAGTACGACCTGTTCCACGCCTATACCGTCGATGCGCACACGCTGTTCGTCGTCAGCAACCTGCGCCGCCTCGCGATCGAGCGCTACGACCACGAGCTGCCGCAGGTGTCGGCGGTGTTCCGCGGCCTGCCGCGGCCCGAGCTCGCCTACCTCGCCGCCCTCTTCCACGACATCGCCAAGGGCCGCGGCGGCGACCACTCCGAGCTCGGCGCGGTCGACGCCGAGGCGTTCTGCCTCGAGCAGGGCCTGTCGCGCTACGACGCGCGGCTGGTCGCCTGGCTCGTGCGCCACCACCTGATCCTGTCGGTCACTGCGCAGAAGCAGGACATCTCGGACCCGGCCGTGATCAACGCATTCGCGCACCGCGTCGGCGACGAGACCCATCTCGACTACCTGTACGTGCTCACCTGCGCCGACGTGCGCGGCACCAATCCGAAGCTGTGGAACTCGTGGAAGGCCTCGCTGTTCCACGAGTTCTACGAGCGCACGCGCCGCGCGCTGCGCCGCGGCCTCGAGAGCCCGATCGACCAGGACGAGCTGATCCGCGACACGCAGGCCGCGGCCCGCCAGCGGCTCGACGCCGCCGGCATCGCGGGCGCGCAGGTGGAGGCGGTCTGGGCGCGCCTCGCGCCGGGCTACTTCCTGCGCAATACCGCCGACGAAGTCGCCTGGCATACGCGCCTGCTCGCCGAACGCGACCCGTACGCCGACGAGCCGGTCGTGGCGCTCGAGGCGCGCAGCCTGCGCGGCACGACCGCGATCTTCACGTTCGCGCCGCTGCGCCGCCAGGGCTTTGCGCGTGCCACCGCGGTGCTCGACCAGCTCGGGCTGACGATCGTCGATGCGCAGATCACGCCGACCGAGGACGGTTACAGCCTCGACCTGTACCACGTGCTCGAGGACGACGGCGCGCCGATCAACGACCCCGAGCGGCTCACCGAGATCGAGCAGGCGCTGTGGCGCTCGCTGCATTCGCCCGGCGAGCATGCGCTGTCGGTGCACCGGCGCGCGCCGCGCCAGACGCGCATGTTCCACACGCCGACCCACATCGCGGTCACGACCGACGAGCCGCACCGGCGCTCGGTGCTCGAGCTGACGGCGGGCGACCGCCCCGGACTGCTGTGCGACGTCGGCAAGGTGTTGATGGAGGAGCGCGTGTCGCTGCTCGGCGCGAAGATCATGACCGTCGGCGAGCGCGCCGAGGACGTGTTCTACGTGACCGACGCACACCACGAGCCGCTCGATGCGGCCGCCGCGGAGCGCCTGCAGCAGCGGCTGACCGAGGCGCTCGAACGCCGGCGCGCGGCATGAACCCGCGCATCGACTCGCTGCATGCCTATCCGTTCGAGCGCCTCGCGGCGCTCACGGCGGGCAGCGTGCCGCCCGCCGCGCTCGCGCACATCGCGATGTCGATCGGCGAGCCGAAGCATGCCCCGCCGGCTTTCGTGCTCGAGGCCCTGCGCACTCATCTCGATGCGCTCGGCAGCTATCCGACGACCGCGGGCCTGCCGGCGCTGCGCGACGCGGCCGCGCGCTGGCTCGAGCGGCGCTTCACGCTGCCGGCGCAAGCCGTCGATGCCGCGACGATGGTGCTGCCGGTCAACGGCACGCGCGAGGCGCTGTTCGCGTTCGTGCAGGCCTGCGTCGATCCGGGCCGGCCCGCAATCGTTGCGATGCCCAATCCGTTCTACCAGATCTACGAGGGCGCGACCCTGCTCGCCGGCGCGACGCCGCATTATCTCGACACGACCGCCGCGAACGGCTATGTCCCCGACCTGGGCGCGGTGCCGGCCGACGTCTGGCGCGACGTGCAGCTGCTGATCGTCTGCTCGCCCGGCAATCCGACCGGCACGGTGCTGACGCGCGCCTGGCTGGAGCAGGCGCTCGAGCTCGCCGAGCGTCACGACTTCATCGTCGCCGCCGACGAGTGTTATGCCGACCTGTGGCTCGACGAGGCCGCGCCGCCGCCTTCGCTGCTCGAGGCGGCGCGCGCGCGCGGCCACGACCGCTACCAGCGCTGCATCGTCTTTCACAGCCTGTCGAAGCGCTCGAGCGTCCCCGGGCTGCGTTCGGGCTTCGTCGCGGGCGACCCGGCGCTGCTGCGTGCGTTCCTGCGCTACCGCACCTACCACGGCTGCGCGATGCCGGTGCCGACGCAGCACGCGAGCATCGCCGCGTGGCGCGACGACGCGCACGCGGCGGCGAACCGCGCGCTCTATCGCGAGAAATACGCGCGCGTCGTGCCGATCCTCGCGCCGGTGCTCGACGTGGCGGCGCCCGCCGGCGGCTTCTACCTGTGGCCCGACGTGCACGGCGACGACGCGGCGTTCGCGCGCGGGCTGTTTGCCGAACAGCACGTCAGTGTGCTGCCCGGCAGCTACCTCGCGCGGGCGGCCCATGGAGTCAATCCGGGCGCCGGGCGCGTGCGCATCTCGCTGGTCCCGGACCTCGATACCTGCGTCGAAGCCGCCTGGCGCCTGCGCCGCTTCGTCGAGTCGCGCTGACGGCGGGCCCAAACGCCGCCCGCCGCACGCTCCGCGCCGGGATTTCGTGATCCCGGTCGCGGTCCCGGTCCACGTGCTGGACGACAATGATGGTTGTCATAATTCGGCCCCGGGGGTCGAGGCTTGTCCACGCCGGCTTTCGACGCAGCACCTTACGCACAGATCGTGCGCTCGCTGTTCGCGCGCACGCGCCGCGTGCTGCTCTATGGTCCCGACGGGCGCCTGTGGTGGAGCGAGGACGGCTCCGACTCGCTCGACCTGCGCGCCCAGCTTGAGCAGGTGAACGCGCTGATGCGCCGCCGCGATTTCGACGGCGCGCTGCGCCAGGCGCGTGCCGCCGACCTCGCCGGCGGACTGCTGCTGCCCGTCGGCGCCGACGAGCAGGCGCCGCTCGCGTGGCTCGGCATCGTCGGACCCGAGAAACGCAACGCGAGCGACCCCGACGCGAGCGCGCTCGCGCAGGCGCTGCGCCCGGTGCTGCTGCTGCTCGGCCGCGACGTCGCCGGCGCCGCGCAGCTTCGCCGGCAGCGCTATGCGAGCCTGCAGGCCGCCGAGCAGACCGCCGAGCTGCGCTGGCTGCTCGCGACGGCGAACCAGGCCGGCCGCGACAACGGCGCCGACCGGCTCGAGGCGACCCTCAATGCCTGCGTCACGCACCTCGGCTGCGACGGGCTCATGCTGTGGCTCGAGGACCGTCAGCTCGAGCGCATCGTGACCCGCAAGCCGATGCCTGCCGGCGAGATCGAGACGCTGCGGCGCCTCGCGCGCGGTTCGCTGCTGCAGGAGGTCACCCGGCGCCGGCGCACGACGATCGTCGCGAAACTGCGCGAGACGCCCGAGTCCGAGCTGCTGCCCTGGACCGTGATCGCCGCACCGATCCCGGAGGGCGACGCGCCGCGCGGCCTGATCATGGCGTTCGCGAATCGCGACACGCGCCGGCTCTCGCAACGCGAGGCGCGACGGCTCGAACACATCATCCCGCGCGTGCTCGCCGCCACCGAAATGGAACACGATGCGCTGACCGGCCTGCCCGCGCGCCATGTGTTCGAGGACCGCGTGCGCACGATGCTGGGCCAGTCCGGCAGCAACGCCTGCATCGTCTACGCCGACCTCGACCAGCTGCACGTCACCAACGACCTGTTCGGCTTCGCGGCGGGCGACGAGGTGCTGAAGCGGATCGCGGCGCTGTGGCGAGCGCACTCGAGCCAGCGCGTCGGGCTCGTCAGCCGCTTCGCCGGCGACCGCTTCGTCGCGCTGCTGAACGACTGCACGCTGAACCAGGGCCGTGCGTGGGCCGAATCGATGCGCCAGGCGATCGAGGCGCTGCCGGCGCCGCCGGACCGCGCGGGACTGCGCGTCACGGCGAGCTTCGGCGTCGCGGCCGCCACCGCCGGCGAGACGCCCGAGCACCTGCTCGCGACCGCCGAGACCGCCTGCAAGGGCGCGAAGGACCGCGGCAGGAACCGCGTCGAGGTCTTCGCGCAGACCGACAAGAGCCTCGTGCAGCGCCGCGACGACCTGCAGATCTTCCGCGATCTCTCCGACGCCTTCGAGCAGAACCGCTTCGTGCTCTATGCCCAGGCGATCGAGCCGCTGTGGGACCCGACCCGCGCGCGCCGTTACGAGATCCTGATCCGCATGCGCGACGATGCCGACGAACCGGTCGCGCCGTCGCGCTTCATCTCCGCCGCGACGCGCTACCAGCTGCTGCCGCAGCTCGACCGCTGGGTCACGCGCCGCGCGATCGCGAGCCTCGACGCCCATGCCGCGCAGATCCGCGCGCACAATGTCGCCTTCTCGATCAACGTCTCCGGGCAGTCGCTGGTGCAGCCGGACTTCGCCGACTTCGTGCGCACGACGCTCAAGGGCGCCACAGTGCCGCCCGAGCTGCTCGTGTTCGAGTTCACCGAGAGCGCGGCGATCTCCGACATCGCGGCGGCGCGGCGCTTCATCGACCGCATCGGCGCGCTCGGCGCGAAATTCGCGCTCGACGATTTCGGCACCGGCTTCTCCTCGCTCGCCTACCTGAAATCGCTGCCGGTCTCGGCGCTGAAGATCGACGGCTCGTTCGTGCGCGACCTGCTGACCGACGAGCGCTCGGAGGGCGTGATCCGCGCGGTGCTGCAGATCGCCGCGCAGCTCGGCCTCGACACGGTCGCGGAGTACGTCGAGACCGGCGCGATCGCCGAGCGTCTGCGCGCGCTCGGCGTGACCTACGGCCAGGGCTATGCGTTCGGCGCGCCGGTGCCGCTCGATGCGGTGCTCGCGGGCCTGCAGCCGGCCGCGCCGATGGCGGCTCCCGGGCCCGCCGCGCAGCTTGCGACCCGCGCCTGAGACCGGCACGATGCGCGCTCCGCCGACGGAGCGCACGATGGCCGACACGAGCACCCTGAAAACACTGATCGACGACGCGTTCGAGCATCGCGCCGGATTTTCACCGGGCAAGGTGCCCGCCGATGTGGCGGAGGCGATCGAGCGCGCGATCGCGCTGCTCGATGCCGGCGAGGCGCGTGTCGCCGCGCACGACGGCACGCGCTGGGTCGTCAACGAATGGCTCAAGAAGGCCGTGCTGCTGTGGTTTCGCACGCACGACAACCAGGTGATCGACGCCGGCTACAGCCGCTTCTACGACAAGGTGCCGCTCAAGTACGTCGCCGACGACGCGGCGGCGTTCCGCGCCGCCGGCGTGCGCGTCGTGCCGCATGCGATCGTGCGCCGCGGCGCCTACGTCGGCCCGAACGTCGTGCTGATGCCGTCCTACGTGAACATCGGCGCCTGGGTCGGCGACGGCACGATGGTCGACACCTGGGCCACGGTCGGCTCGTGCGCGCAGATCGGCCGCAACGTGCACCTCTCGGGCGGCGTCGGCATCGGCGGCGTGCTCGAGCCGCTGCAGGCCGCGCCGACGATCATCGAGGACGACTGCTTCATCGGCGCGCGCTCGGAAGTCGTCGAAGGCGTGATCGTCGAGCGCGGTGCGGTGATTTCGATGGGCGTGTTCATCGGCCAGAGCACGCGCATCTACGACCGCGAGAGCGGCACCGTGTCGACCGGCCGCGTGCCGGCGGGCGCGGTGGTCGTGCCCGGCACGCTGCCGTCGAAGGACGGCTCGCACGCCCTCGCCTGCGCGGTGATCGTCAAGCGCGTCGACGCGCAGACGCGGGCGAAGACCAGCCTCAACGAGCTGCTGCGCGCCGACGCCTGAGGCCGGCGTTGCGCTCAGTGCACCGCGGACTGGCCGCCGGCTGCGCCGCGTTCGGCGCGCGCATGCCTGACGTCGTCGCCGCTGACCAGGAACACGACGTGCTCGGCGACGTTCTTCGCATGATCGCCGATCCGCTCGAGACTTTTCAGGATCAGCACCGTGTCGATCGTCGAGCGCAGCAGTCGGCCATTCTCCATCGCCACCGTCATCAGCTGGCGCAGCGCGGCCTGGAATTCCCGGTCGAGTTCGCGATCCATGCGCGCAACGTCGTGCGCGACCGTCGCGTCGGCCCGCTCGAGCGCCCCGACCGCCGCGCGCAGCATGTCGGCGGACAGGCGCGCCATGTGGCGCAGGTGGCGGTGCACGCCCAGCGACACGTCGCGATCGCCGGCCGCAGCGGCGGCCAGCGCGAGGCGCGCGATCTTCTTGGCCTCGTCGCCGGCCCGTTCGAGATCGGTGACCGCGCGCGCGATCGCGGTCACGGTGCGCAGGTCGCCCGCCACCGGCGCGCGGCGCGCGATGAACTGGAAACCGGCCTCCTCGATCGCGGTATCGCAGGCATTGACCTGCCGCTCGCGCGCGAGCACCAGCGCGGCCGCCCCGGCATCGCCTTCGAGCAGGGCCTGCACGGCGGTGATCACCTGCTCGATGACCAGCCCGCCCATCGCGACGATGCGCGCGCGCAGGTCCGACAGTGCGCTGTCGAGCGGGCCGCCCATGCGGCTCACCCGTAACGGCCGGTGATGTAGTCCTCGGTCGCCTTCCTGCCGGGATTGGTGAACAGCCTGCTCGTGACGTCGAACTCGATCAGCTCGCCGAGATACATGAACGCCGTGTAGTCCGACACGCGCGCGGCCTGCTGCATGTTGTGCGTGACGATCAGCACGGTGACCCGCTCGCGCAGCGCCGTGATCAGCTCCTCGATGCGCGCGGTCGCGATCGGATCGAGCGCCGAGGTCGGCTCGTCGAACAGCAGCATCTCGGGGTTGGTCGCGAGCGCGCGCGCGATGCACAGGCGCTGCTGCTGGCCGCCCGACAGCGACAGGCCGGAGTCGTTCAGCCGGTCCTTGACCTCGTCCCAGATCGCCGCATCGCGCAGCGCCTTCTCGACCTCCTCCTCGATCAGCGCCTTCGAGCGCATGCCGCGCACGCGCAGCCCGTAGGCGACGTTCTCGAAGATCGTCTTCGGGAACGGGTTCGGCTTCTGGAACACCATGCCGATGCGCATGCGCACCTCGATCGGGTCGACGTCCTTCGCGATCAGGTCGATGTCGTCCGGGTACAGGTGGATCGAGCCCTCGTAGCGCGTATGCGGCGTCAGGTCGTGCATGCGGTTGAAGCAGCGCAGGAACGTGCTCTTGCCGCAGCCCGACGGCCCGATCAGCGCGGTGACCTGGCGATCACGGATCTCCATGTCGAGGCCCTTCAGCGCCTGCGTGCCGCCGTAGAAGAAGTTGAGCCCGCTGGCACGCGCCTTGACGGCAGCACCGCCGGCGACCGCGCGCTCGCCCTCGACCGCCACCCGCAGCCGGTCGGTGCCGCCCGCGTGGGAGCCGCGCATGGCTGACGCCACCTCGTTCACCTCGATCGTCTGTGTGGCCATCGGTTCACCAGTTGATTCTCTTGCGGAAGCGGAATCGCAGCCAGATCGCGATGCCGTTCATCAGCAGCGTCATGCCGAGCAGGGTCGCGCCCGCTGCCGCCGCATTGACGCGAAAGGCCGGGTCCGGACGCGATACCCAGTTGAACATCTGGATCGGCATCGCGGTGAACGCATCCTTCAGCCACGCGAACGACAGGAACGGGAATTCGGCCGTGACCGGCGGGCTCGGCAGGAACGCGATGAACGACAGCGCGCCGATCGTGATGATCGGTGCGGTCTCGCCGATCGCGCGCGACAGGCCGATGATCATGCCCGTCAGCACGCCGCCCATCGAATAGGGCAGCACGTGGTGCGCGGTGACCTCCCAGCGCGTCGCGCCGAGCGCGTAGGCCGCCTCGCGGATCGCGCGCGGCACCGCGCGCACCGCCTCGCGGGTCGCAACGATCACGATCGGCAGGATCAGCAGCGCGAGCGTGAGTCCTGCCGCGGCGATGCTCTGGCCGAGATTGAACTTGTAGACGAAGAGTCCGAGCGCCAGCAGGCCATAGATGATCGACGGCACGCCGGCGAGATTGGTGACGTTGATCTCGATGATCGCGGTGAACCAGTTCTTCGGCGCGTACTCCTCGAGATACACGGCCGCGGCCACCCCGACCGGCATCGCGACGCAGGCGGTGACGACCATGATCAGCGACGTGCCGACCCAGGCGGCGAGGATGCCGGCGTTCTCGGCCTTGCGGGACGCGTACGACGTCAGGAAATCCCAGTTCAGCCGCGGCGCGCCCTGCACCACGAGATCGAGGAACAGCACGCACAGCACGGCGAGCGCCGCGATCATCACCAGCAGGCCGATGATCACGAAGATCGCGTCGAAGAGCTTGCGCCGCCCGACCCCGGCCCGGATCGCCTGCAGCGCCGGGTCCTGCGCCACGGTGGCCATCAGTAGGCCTCCCGGAAGCGGCGCGTCAGCGCAAAGCCGGCGATGTTGAAGGCGAGCGTGACGATCAGCAGCACGAGTCCGGCCGCGAAGATCGACTGGTAGCCGATGCTGTCGTGCGGCAGGTCACCGAGACTCACCTGCACGATGAACGCGGTGATCGTCGCGGCCGACTCGGTCGGGTTCCAGGTGAGGTTCGGCTGCAGGCCCGCCGCAACCGCGACCACCATCGTCTCGCCGACCGCGCGCGAGATGCCGAGGATATAGGCTGCGGCGATGCCCGACAGCGCGCCCGGCATCACGACCCGCATCGCGGTCTGCAGGCGCGTGGCGCCCATCGCGTAACTGCCCTCGCGCATGTAGTTCGGCACCGCGCGCATCGCGTCCTCGCTGACCGAGGCCACATAGGGCACGATCATCACGCCGATCACGAGACCTGCCGAGAGCATGTTGAAGCCCGGCAGCCCCGGGATGAGCTTCTGCAGGAACGGCGTGACCATCACCAGCGCGAAGTAGCCGTAGACGATCGTCGGTACGGCGCCGAGCATCTCGAGCGCGGGCTTGACCGTCTCGCGCAGGCGGTGCGACGCGAACTCCGACAGATAGATCGCGATGGTCGTGCCGGCCGGGATCGCCACCGCGAGCGCGACGAACGTGGTCACCAGCGTGCCGGCGACCAGCGGCAGGATGCCGTAGCGCGGCTCGGCGAACAGCGGGGTCCACATCGTGTCGGTGAGGAAGTCCCGCAGCGGCACGTGCTCGAAGAACGGCAGCGCCTCGACGACCAGGATCCACACGATCGCGAGTGTCGTGAACACCGCGACCAGCCCCGCGGCCAGCAGCAGCGCCTCGATCAGGCGGTCCCGGACCCTGCGCCGCCGGATCGAACGCCGCAGCGGCGCAGGGCTCTGGGAGTTGGCAGTCACGATCGGGCCAGTAAATTAGAACCTGGCTTCGCGTGCAAGCAGTTCCTCGACCGTGAGGCCCACTTCGTTGTGGCCGCCGAACGCGGTGCCGACCTTGCCGGCGCGGAAATTGGCCAGCGCCTTGTCGTACGCGAGCTTCGCGAGCGGCACGTACTTCACTTCCTCGACGAGCGGCGCGCCCTTCTGCAGGTAGAACTCGACGAACTCCTTCACCTCGGGACGCTGCGCCGACGCCTTGCTGACATAGATGAAGATCGGCCGCGACAGCGGCTCGTAGCTGCCGTCGAGCACGCCCTGCGGCGACGGGCCGACCGCCTGGCCCTTCGAGTTGACGACCCTGAGCGCCTTCATCTTCGACGCGTTCGGCGCGTAGTAGGCGTAGCCGAAGTACGCGAGCGCATTGACGTCCGACTCGACGCCCTGCACGAGCACGTTGTCGTCCTCGCTCGCGGTGAAGTCGCCACGGCTCGACTTCGACTTGCCGACCGTCGCTTCGGTGAAGTAGTCGAACGTGCCGGAATCGGCGCCGGGGCCGAACAGCTTGAGCGGCTGCGCCGGCCATTTCGGGTTGACCTGCTTCCAGGTCGTGACCTTGCCCTGCGCGGCGGGCTCCCACATCTTCTTCAGTTCGGCCACCGTGATCGAGTCGACCCAGGTGTTCTTCGGGTTCACCGCGACCGTCAGCGCGTCATAGGCGACCGGCAGCTCGATGTACTCGATGCCGGCCTTCGCGCAGGCCTCCATCTCGGAGGTGCTGATCGGGCGCGAAGCGTCGGAGATGTCGGTCTCGCCGCGGCAGAACTTCTTGAAGCCGCCGCCGGTGCCCGAGATGCCGACGGTGACCCGCACCTTGCCGCGCCTGGCGATCTGGAACTCCTCGGCGACCGCCTCGGAGATCGGGAATACCGTGCTCGATCCGTCGATCTTGATGACGGACTGGGCCGCCGCGCCACCCGGCGCGACGGCGAACGCCGCGAAGCCGGCGGCGATCAGTGCGAATGTCGATGTCAGTCTCATTGCAGGGTCCTCGCTGTCAGGATTTCGATGATAGAAACGGTGTGTGACAGTTGCGTGACACTTGGCCGTCAGAACCTGTAATTCAGGTCGAGCTGCAGGCGGTCGTAGTCCCGCCACACTTCGCTGACCGCCGCGGCGCCCGGCAGCACGCGCTCGTTGAAGAAGTAGGTGCCGTTCACGGTCCAGTTCTTCGCCGGCGCCCAGGCCGCCTTGACGACGCTGCCTTTCGACCAGGTCGTGCCGGCACCGAAGTCCGAGTCGACGAACTGGCCGAACTGCGCGTTCTGCTCCATGTCCTGGTACACATAGCTCAGCTCCCAGGTCCGCGGGTCGCCCGCCTTGCCGAGCGTCGCGCCGAGGGCGTAGCCGGTGTCGTTGTCGGCCGCTTCCTGGTTCCTGATGTAGTTGCCGAATACCGCGAACGGCAGCTTGCCCAGCTTGAAATCGAGCTGCGCCAGCGCCTCGATCAGGTTGTAGTCATCGCGCAGGCGGCGGCAGCCATCGACGAGGTTCGTGCGGTTGCCCTGCGCACCACCGAAGAACGCATTGGTCGCCGCGCAGGCCGGGCTCGCGGAGGTCAGTGTGATCTCGTTCTGCACCGCGCCGACGTCGAAGTAGCCGACCGCACCGGTGAAGCCGACCGCGTCGCCGAACTTCGTCTTGACGCCGAGCTGGCCGCCGAACACGTTGGCGTCGGCGCCCGAGCTCGACTCGGACAGCCAGGCGCCCATCGCGCTGCCGAAGAACGCGCCGCGCGCGAACTTGACCGCCCCGCCCTCCCAGGTGAGGTCGCCGTCCCAGAAGTAGCTGCCGACGCGCTGCCAGGCATACGGGATCTTGCCGAGCTGCACGTTGAGGCCCTGCACCGGGCTCCAATCGGCGTAGGCGAGATCGAGGCCGAGGCCCTTGCGCGTGAAGCCCTCGCCGAGCGTCTGGTTGGTCGAGCGCGGATCACGATCGTCACCGGCGGTGGCCACCTGCACGACGGCCTTGACCGTGTCGTTGACCTTCGCCTCGACGCCGAGGCGCACGCGCACGCGATGACGCGTGCGCTCCTTCGCCGCAGTCGCGTCGTCGATGTTCTCGTGCCGATAGCGGAAATCGCCCTTCAGCTTGATCCTGCCCGCCCAGTCGGCGGCCTTGCCGGCCTTCTCGATGTCGGGCAGTTTCGCGAGCGCGACGTCCGCCTCGGCGATTTCCTTGCGATTGGCCCGGGCGTTGTCCTTCAGGTAGGCATTCTCCGCCTCGACGCGCTCGAGCCGCTGCGTCAGGGCCGCGATGTCGCGCCGCAGTTCGTCGATGCCCGTCGCCGACGGCGCCTGCTGGGCGAAGGCCGGGGCGGCCAGCAATGCGCTGGCGGCCATGGCTGCGAATTTTTTCACGGGGGTCTCCGGTGGTGTGACGGAGTGCGTTATACGGACGGCGCATGACGCATCGATGACGATTCCGCGACGTGCAGATGACGAGGGACTTGCGGCACCGCGGGCCGCCCCGTATAAGGCGCTGCCAGCCATGACCGACACACTCGCCCTGACCCTCGACCTGATGGCCCGCAACTCGGTCACGCCGGCCGATGGCGGCTGCCAGCAGGTCATGATGGAACGGCTCGCCGCCGCCGGCTTCACCGTGGAGCCGCTGCGCTATGGTGAAGTCGAGAACTTCTGGGCGAAGCGCGGCTCGGGTGGACCGGTGTTCTGCTTCGCCGGCCACACCGACGTCGTGCCCACCGGTCCGCTCGCGGAATGGCAGTCCGATCCGTTCCAGCCGGTCGTGCGCGACGGCGTGCTGTACGGCCGCGGCGCCGCCGACATGAAGAGCGGCCTCGCGGCGATGGTCACCGCGACCGAGGCCTTCGTGCGCGAACACCCGGACCACGCCGGCACGATCGCGTACCTGATCACGAGCGACGAGGAAGGCCCGTCGATCGACGGCACGAAACGCGTGGTCGAGACGCTGAAGGCGCGCGGCGAGCGCATCGACTGGTGCCTCGTCGGCGAGCCCTCGAGCGAGCAGCGCATCGGCGACACGATCAAGATCGGCCGGCGCGGCTCACTGTCGGGCCGGCTCACCGTGCACGGCGTGCAGGGCCACATCGCCTACCCGCAGCTCGCCGAAAACCCGGTGCACGCGTTCGCGCCCGCGCTCGCGGAACTCGCCTCCCGTGTCTGGGACCAGGGCAATGAGCACTTCCAGCCGACCAGCTTCCAGGTCTCGAACCTGAACGCCGGCACCGGGGCACCGAACGTGATCCCGGGCGAGCTGAAGGCGCGCTTCAACCTGCGCTACGGCCCGGTGCAGACGCTCGAGGGCCTGAAGAAAACCGTGGAAGGCATTCTCGCGAAACACGGCGTGCGCCACACGCTCGAATGGTATGTCTCCGGTGAGCCGTTCTTCACGCCGGCCGCCGAGCTGTCGCGCGCCGCGATCGAGGCGATCCGCCGGGAAACCGGCGAGTCACCGCGGCTGTCGACCGGTGGCGGCACCTCGGACGGCCGCTTCATCGCGCCGCTGGGCGCACAGGTCGTCGAGCTCGGCGTCGTCAACGAGTCGATCCACAAGGTCAACGAATGCGTGCGCGTCGGGGAAATCGAGGCGCTGCACCGCATCTACCTCAGCGTATTGCGAACTCTGCTCGCCTGAGCTCGCGCCGAGCACCGCCGTTCAGCACGGCGCCATGGACGCCGAGCACGAGCGCGGCGATCAGCACCCAGGCCGGCATCGACAGCCCGAGGAAGCGCCAGTCGACCAGCGCGCACTCCCCGCCGCCGGTCATCACCTTGCGCACGACCTCGAGGAGCGGGAACGCCTCGAGCAGGAAGTCGAGCGTCGCGCCGCAGGCCGGCACGAGCCCCGGCGGCAGGCCCTGCACATAGACGTGCCGCGCCGCGACCGCGACCGCCGCGCCGGCCGCGAGCACGATCAGCGCCGCATAGACGCGCCCGCCCACGCGCCCCGCGTCGTGCAGCGCCGCGAGCACGAACACGACGCCGAGCGCGAGGATCGCGACGCGCTGGAACATGCACAGCGGGCAAGGCGCAAGCCCGAGCACTTTTTCGGCGTAGAGCGCATAACCTAGCATCGCGAAGCACGCGAGCGCGCCGAGCGCATTGCCGACGCGGCGGTTGTCCAGCAGGATCATGCTTCGTCGCTTTCATCGGCGCGCGGCCGGATGCGGGTTTCCACTTCTTCGATGCGCGTGTGGCGAATGTCCTCGCCGTGCACCATGTACACGACGTACTCGCCGATGTTCGTCGCGTGATCGCCGACGCGCTCGAGCGCGCGCGCCGCCCAGGTGACGTCCAGCGTGCGGCGGATCTGGCGCGGGTCTTCCATCATGAAAGTCACGCACTGGCGCTGGATCGACTCGTATTCCTCGTCGACGTGCCGGTCGTGCTGCGCGACGCGCAGCGCGGCGTCGACGTCCATGCGCGCGAACGCATCCAGCGCATCGTGCACCATGCCCTCGACGAGCCGGCCGAGATGGCGGATCTCGCGGTAGCGATCGGCCGGGCGTTCGAGCGTCGCGAGCCGCAGCGCGATGTTCGCGATCTTGCGCGCCTCGTCGCCGATGCGCTCGAGGTCGGTAATCGCCTTGATGATCGCGACGATCAGCCGCAGGTCACCGGCGGTCGGCGCGCGGGTCGCGAGAATGCGCAGGCACTCCTCGTCGATCGCGACCTCCATGCGATTGACCTTGGCATCGTCGCGCACGACTTCGCCGGCGAGCGCGCTGTCGGCGTCTGCCAGTGCCGCGAGACTCCGGCGCAGCTGTTCCTCGACGAGCCCGCCCATCGCGAGCAGATCGGCGCGCACGGCCTCGAGGTCCTCGTTGAAGCGGCTCGAGATGTGTTGCGACAGGTGCGTGGTTTCCATGATGGTCGATGATATCCGAGTCAGCTGTGGGTCGGGTCGACTGGCGCGGGAACGATGCGCCGGGCGGGGAAATGACAGGTGAAGGTGCTGCCCCGCCCTTCGACGCTGTCGATCTCGAGCCGGCCGCCGTGCCGCTGCAGCACGTGCTTGACGATCGCGAGGCCGAGCCCGGAGCCGCCGGTCGCGCGCGAGCGGCCGGCATCGACGCGATAGAAGCGCTCGGTGAGGCGCGGGATCGCCTCGGCCGGGATGCCGGGCCCGGTATCGGCGACCGAGAAATGCGCGCCGGCCCCGTCGGTCCACCAGCGCAGCGTCATCGTGCCCTCGGCCGGCGTGTACTTCGCCGCGTTGTCGACCAGGTTGGCGAACGCCGAGTGGATCTCGATGTCGTCGCCCAGCAGGCGGTCCGCCGAGTCGATGTCGAGCGAAACCGTCGCCGGGCGCTGCGGCCGCGCGAGCACGTCCTTGCGCAGCAGCGCGAGCATCGCCGCGACGTCGATCGGCTCGCCCTCGACCTGCGCATCCTTCGCCTCGAGCCGCGACAGCACCAGCAGGTCGCCGATGATCGCGGCCATGCGGTCGGCCTGGCGACGCATCTCGGCGACCGGCGGCGCGAGCTGCGGATCGAGCGCCGGGTCGGTCGCGAGCGTCTCGAGGTAGCCGGAGATCACCGTCAGCGGCGAGCGCAGCTCGTGCGAGGCGTTGGCGACGAACTCCTTGCGCATCGACTCGAGGCGCGTCTGGCGCGTCACGTCGCGCACGAGCAGCATGCGCCGGCCCTCGCCGTAGGGCAGCGCGTGCAGCGACAGCCAAGTCTCTGGCGCCGTGCCGGTCTGCAGCACCATCGGCGCCGAGAAATCCGTGCCGGCGAGATACTGCACGAACTCGGGCTGGCGGATCAGGTTGTCGATGCGGATGCCGATGTCGCTGCGGCCGCGCAATTGCAGCAGCTGCGCGGCCATGCGGTTGAGCCATTCGATCTCGCCGCTGCGATTGAGCACGATCACCCCGTCGGGCAGCGCGGCGGTCGAATCGCGCAGCTCGTGCAGCACCGTCAGCAGCCGCTGCTTGTGATAGCGCTTGCGGCGATGCAGGCGCACGACCTGCGTCACGACGTCATCCCAGACGCCGCCGAGGATCGGCGGGTCCATCAGGCTGCGATGGCGCAGCCAGTGATCGAGCCGGAACAGGTTCGCGAGCTGCCAGCCGGTATAGAGCAGCAGCGTGACGAACAGGCCGGCGAACACGCGCCCCGTGATGAGCCCGACCGCGAGCCCGAGTGCCAGCGTGATCAGCAGCCGCACCGCCATGAAGCCCCACATTTTCAATGTGAGCGCGAATGGCTGGCGCGGCATGCGGGGTTCCGTCAATGGCTGCGCGCCGAAAACCGGTAGCCGGCGCCCCGCACGGTCTGGATCAGGTGATCGCAGCCGAACGCCTCGAGCGCCTTGCGCAGGCGCCGGATGTGCACGTCGATCGTGCGCTCCTCGACATAGACGTTGCCGCCCCAGACCCGATCGAGCAGCTGCTCGCGCGAATAGACCCGCTCGGGATGCGTCATGAAGAACTCGAGCATGCGGTACTCGGTCGGCCCGAGCGGCACGGTACGATCATTCGCGGTCACGCGGTGGCTCGCGCGATCGAGCGCGAGCCCTTCGATCTCGATCCGGTCATCGCCGCCGCCCGGCTCGGCGCGGCGCAGCACCGCATTGATGCGCGCGACCAGCTCGCGCGGCGAGAACGGCTTGGTCATGTAGTCGTCGGCCCCGCCCTCGAGGCCGGCGACCTTGTCGGTCTCCTCGGCGCGCGCGGTCAGCATGATGATCGGCAGCTCACGCGTATCCTTGTCGCGCTTCAGCAGCCTCGCGAGCTCGAGGCCGCTCATGTCGGGCAGCATCCAGTCGAGCAGCAGCAGATCGGGCTGGCGGTCGGCGAGCTGCTGCCGCGCATCGCGGCAATCCCCGGCCTCGCGCACGTCGAAGCCGGCGCGCCGCAGGCCATAGGCGATCATTTCGCGGATCGGGCGTTCGTCCTCGACGATCAGGATCTGCTTGCCTGCCATGGCGCACATTACAGTCGGGAATTATTGCAGAACGGTGACAGCCGGCGAATCAATGTGTCAGGCCGATGACTTCGGCGTCGCCACATCGTCCCGCAGGTAGACCGGCTGCAGCGCCTCGGGCGCAACACCCTCGCCACGGGCCAGCGCGGCGGCGGCGAGCTTCGCGATCGCTCCGGCCTCTGGCAACAGGCGGTCGTCGACGGCCGCGAGCGCGGGCCCGAGCCTGGCGGCGAGCGCCGGGTACGCCGCAAAGCCGCGCCCGGCGCCGACGAGCCGGCGCGCACCGGCCGGCGCAGGCACCGCTTCGGGTCGCAGCACGTGCTCCTCGCCGTCGAGCACCGCGAGCCCGTCGTCGTCGCGCCGGTAATGCGCCGCATACACCTCCTTCATGCGCGCATCGTTGCAGACGAGCACGTCGGTCGCCGCCGGATCGCGGTCGAACACGGCCTGCGCGACCGCCGCGAGATCCGACACGCCGACTGCCGGCAGGCCGGCGCCGAGCGCGAGCCCCTGCGCGACGCTGATCGCGAGCCGCAATCCGGTGAAGCCGCCCGGACCGCGGCCGACGGCGATCGCGTCGAGATCGGCGAGCCGCAGGGCGTGCGCCGCGAGCAGCGCGTCGATCATCGGCAGGATGCACTGCGCATGCTCATGCACCAGCTCGACGGCTTCGACGACCACCTCACCATCGAGCCACAGCGCCACCGAACAGGCCTCGGTCGCGGTATCGAGTGCGAGCAGCTTCATCGGGCGGCGTGCCGGATCAGGCGGCGTGCCGCGACGGCGAATGGCGCGCGAGGAAGCGGCCCGCCTCGTCGCGCTCGCGCGTGACGGTGAACGCCGGCAGGCTCGCGCGCAGCACGCGGCCGTAGCCGCGCGACACGAGGCGCGGGTCGCAGATCGCGACGACGCCGAAGTCCTCCTCGCTGCGGATCAGCCGGCCGACGCCCTGCTTCAGCGCGAGCGCCGCCTCGGGGAGCTGGTAATCGCGGAACGGATTGCCGCCGTTCGCGTTCAGGTGCGCGATGCGCGCCTTCACGAGCGGATCCTCGGGCGACGCGAACGGCAGCTTTTCGATCACGACGAGCCGCAGCGCATCGCCCTTGACGTCGACGCCTTCCCAGAAACTCGCGGTGCCGAGCAGCACCGCGTTGCCGTGCGCGCGAAACTCGCGCAGCAGCCGCTCGCGCGGCGCCGTGCCCTGCACGAGCAACGGGTACGGCAGCGGCCCCTCGCTGCGCGCGGCGATCATCGCGGCGGCGCGCGCGAGCGCCCGGTGGCTGGTGAACAGCACGAACGCGCCGCCGCGCGCGGCCTCCACCAGCGGCAGCGTCTCGGCGAGCACCGCGGCGAGATAGTCGGGCGCGGCCGGGTCGGGCATGCCGGGCGGCAGGTAGAGCAGGCCCTGGCGCTCGAAGTCGAACGGACTGCCGATCTGCAGGGTGCCCGCATCGCCGACGCCGAGGCGCTGCGCGAAATGGCTGAAGTCCCCGCTGACCGACAGCGTCGCCGACGTGAACACCCAGGCGCACGGGCGCGCATCGACGATACCGCGAAAGCGCGGCGCGACGTCGAACGGCAGCATCGACAGGCTGAAATTGCGTGCGTCGTGCTCGATCGAACGCGCAGCCTCGTCCTCGCGCGCCTGTGCGATGCGCCCGACCAGCGCGGCGAGCTGCGCGGCGCGGCCCGCGCAGTGCGCGAGCGCGGCCTCGGCGGCGCGGGCGGCGAGCTCGACATGCAGCGTCTCGAGCGCCGCGACGAGCGCATCGAGCGCGACCTCGAGCGCGACCGGCGTATCGGCGAACGCGATGCGTGCCGGCGCGGCCGCGCCGCGCGGCGGCAGGCTCTCGCGCGCCTGTGCCAGCGCGCGCTCGACGGCCGCGAACGGCTCGGTGAGCACAGCGCCACCGCCGGCGCCGCCGCCAGCGCCACCATCGCGCGCGAGCTCGGCGCGCGCGTCGGTGAGCAGGTGCTCGACCTGGCGGCTCGAGACCTCGACGCCGAAGAACTGCGTGACGAGATCGGGCAGCTGGTGCGCCTCGTCGAGGATCACCGCGTCGGCGCTGCCGAGCAGGTCGCCGAAGCCGTCCTCCTTCAGCGCGAGATCGGCGAGCAGCAGGTGATGATTGACGATCACGACGTCGGCCTCGCCGGCCGCGCGCCGCGCGGCGGCCACGTGGCAGCGCGCCCACTCGCCGCAGCGCTGCCCGAGGCAGTTCTCGCGCGTGGAGCTGACCGCCGCGCGCAGGCCGCCCGCATCGGCGAGCTCCGGCACTTCGGCGAGATCCCCGCTCGCCGTCGTCGCGGCCCAGCGCTCGATCGCTGCGAGGCTCCCGCCCTCGAAGCCGTCGAGCGCGCGCTGCGCGGTGGCCGTCAACAGGCGGTGGCGGCACAGGTAATTGCTGCGGCCTTTCAGCAGTGAGACCCGCGCCGGGCGCCCGATCGCGGCGGCCACGAGCGGCAGATCACGCGCGAACAGCTGGTCCTGCAATGTGCGCGTGCCCGTCGAGATGATCACCCGCCGGCCCGACAGCAGCGCCGGCACGAGATACGCGAAGGTCTTGCCGGTGCCGGTCCCCGCTTCGACCAGCAGCGTCGTGCGCGCCTCGATCGCGTCGGCCACGCGCTCGGCCATGCGCTGCTGCGAGCGGCGCGGGGCATAGCCTGGCAGCGCGCGCGCGAGCGGCCCGCCCGGCGCGAAGACCTCGACGATATCGGTCATGCCGGCACGCTAGCCGCGCGTGCCGGCAGTGTCGAGCCACAAATGGCCACGCCGCCATTATGTTGCATCGCAACGAAACGCCTCGTGCGCCCGCAGCATGGCCGCCAGCGGATATAATGGAGGGCTTCACTGTACGAGGAGATCGCATGGCAACCGCGCCGCGCATGCTCACACCGCTTCCGCAGCTCGCGAAGGCGGTCGCCGACTGGGTGGCCGACGTCGCCAGCCTGACACAACCCGAACGGGTCCACTGGTGCGACGGCTCCGACGAGGAGATCCGCCACCTGCGCGCCGGGCTCCTCGCCTCCGGCGAGCTGCACGCCCTCGACCAGAAGAACTTCCCCGGCTGCGACCTGTACCGCTCCCACCCGAGCGACGTCGCGCGCGTCGAGAAGGTCACTTTCATCTGCACGACGAAACAGGCGGACGCCGGCCCGAACAACCTGTGGCTCGCGCCCGCCGACGCCCACGCGCGCATGCGCGAGCTGTTCAGCGGCTGCATGCGCGGCCGCACCCTCTACGTGGTGCCCTACTGCATGGGCCCGATCGACTCGCCGCTCGCGCGCTGCGGCGTCGAGATCACCGACAGCGCCTACGTCGTGCTGAACATGGCGATCATGACGCGCATGGGCCGGGCCGCGCTCGAGCGCATCGCGGGCGAACCGAATTTCGTGCGCGGCCTGCACTCGATCGGCGAGCTCGACCCGGACCGCCGCTTCATCATGCACTACCCCGAGGAACTCGCGATCGAAAGCTACGGCTCCGGCTACGGCGGCAACGCGCTGCTCGGCAAGAAGTGCCATGCGCTGCGCATCGCGAGCTGGCAGGCGCGCCAGGAGGGCTGGCTCGCCGAGCACATGCTGATCGTGGGCCTCCGGAGCCCTGCGGGCGAGCAGCATTACATCGCGGCAGCGTTCCCGTCGGCCTGCGGCAAGACGAACCTCGCGATGCTGATCCCACCCGCATCGCTCGGGGGCTGGAAGGTCACGACCGTCGGCGACGACATCGCCTGGCTGCACCCGGGCCCCGACGGCCGGCTGTGGGCGATCAATCCGGAAGCCGGTTATTTCGGCGTCGTGCCGGGCACCAACCCGGCGACCAACCGCAACGCCTACGACATGATCCGCCGCGACACGCTGTTCACGAACGTCGCGGTCACGACCGACAACCAGCCGTGGTGGGAAGGCCTCGAGACCGGCGCGCCGGCGATCGACTGGCAGGGCCGCCCGTACGACCCGAAGAACGGGCCGGCGGCGCATCCGAATTCGCGCTTCACGGTGGCCGCCACGCAAAACCCGAGCTACTCGCCGCACGCCGAGGATCCGCAAGGCGTGCCGATCTCGGCGATCGTCTTCGGCGGCCGCCGCCGCAGCGTCGCCCCGCTCGTCTACGAGGCACGCAACTTCACGCACGGCGTGCTGGTCGGCGCCGGCATGGCCTCCGAACAGACTGCGGCGGCCGAAGGCAAGGTCGGCATCGTACGCCGCGACCCGATGGCGATGAAGCCGTTCTGCGGCTACAACTTCGCCGACTACTTCGCGCACTGGATCGACGTCGGCGCGAAGCTCGCGAACCCGCCGCGCATCTATCACGTCAACTGGTTCCGCCGCGATGCGGACGGCAAGTTCATGTGGCCGGGCTTCGGCGACAACCTGCGCGTGCTCGCGTGGATGCTGGAGCGCTGCGGCGGCCGCGGCGGCGCGATCGAATCGCCGATCGGCATGCTGCCGCGCGCGCGCGACCTGAACGTCGAGGGCCTCGACCTCGCGCCCGCGACGCTCGACGCGCTGCTGGCGGTCGACGAGGACGAGTGGCGCAAGGAAGTCGCCGATATCCGCGCCTATCTCGGTGAATATGGCGATCGCCTGCCGCCGCGCATGCTGGCGGAGCTCGAGACGACCGAGGGCAAGCTGAAGCGGTGAGGGCCGCCGCGCGGCGGCCTTGCGGCCCGCCGCCTTGCGTCACGTCGCGCGGCGCGACATGCCGTGACACGCCGCGATATGCCGCCATACGCCGGGAGGTGCCGGGACACGCTGCGCCATCGGCCTCGCATCGCCGCCCAGGCCGTCAACTGTCTCGCGGCGCCCAGCTATCAACTGCCGGACGATTTCGACGAATTTGACCGGCTGTTGATAGCTGGGCGCCGCGAAGGAATTATTTACGCCACGCCCGCTCGACTTGGTTCGACCTGGTTGGACCCCGTTCGACTTGGCGTCCAGCGCGGCCCAGCCCGGCGCGGCGGGCGCGGCGCGGGCCCGACGCCGCGTTGCGCGCTCAGCCCTCTTCGCAGACGAAACGGATCGTCTGCGGTGATCCCGGCTCGGGCGCGCGCCCGAGTCCGATCATGCCCTCGCCCTTCAGCTGCATGCTGTCGCGGCGGACGAAGGCCTCCTCGCCGCCGGCGCTCTGCACGAACGTGCCGTTCGTGCTCTGGTCGATCAGCACGAGCTTGTTGCGGTTGATCTCGATGCGCGCGTGCAGGCGCGAGATCAGGTTGCCCTTGACGACGAAATCGTTGTCCTCGGCGCGGCCGAGCGAGACGTTCGGGCGATGCTCGTCGAGCACCACTTCCTGGTCCGGCGTGCGCAGGCGCAGGCGCACCGCGCGGCGGCCCTCGCGCCCGGCGAGCGCGATCGCCGGCACCATGCTGGTCACGTCCTCGGTCTGCCACAGCACTTCGAACAGTGTGACCTCGTTGCCCTGCCCCTTGAGCGTCGCGATGTCGATCTGCCGCACCGACGCGCGCCACTCGGGCGCGAGCTGCTCGACGGTGGTTGCGGTCGTGACGATCTGCCCGGCCTTCGCCTGGCTCGTCATGCGGTTCGCGGTGTGGACGGTCGCGCCGAACACGTCGCGGTTCTCGAGCACCACCGGCCCGAAGTGGCAGCCGATGCGGATCGCGACCGGGTGGCCGTCGTTGCGCAGCTGCGAGTGCACCGAGATCTGCTGCTGCATGCGCGCGGCGGCATTGAGCGCCTCGTCGGCCGACGGGAAGGTCGACATCACCTCGTCGCCCATCGTCTTGATCACGGTGCCGTTGTACTGCTCGGTGGCCGTGCGCATCACGTCGATGCAGGTCGCGATCATGTCGCGCGCGCGCAGGTCGCCCAGCTCCTCGAACAGGCGCGTGGAACCGACCACGTCGGCGAACAGAATGGCGAGCTCGATATCCTTGCCCATGCCGGTGTAGTTATCGGGGCAAACGCAGATTATAGCAAGCGCTCGGCCCGCCGGGCGGCCGCGACGAACAGCGACGGCGACGCGCCCGGCTCGCGCGCGCCCTCGCTCAGGCGTCGACGGAACTCGCGCGCACCGGGTTCGTGCGCGTAGAGACCCAGCGTGTGCCGCGCGATCGCGCTCAGGCGCACCCCCGCACCAACCTCGCGCGCTGCGTAATCGACCATGCGCTGCGCGAGCTCGAGTCGCGACGGCGCCCGCCAGCCGTCGTCCGGCCACGCGAGCGCGTGCAGCTCGGCGAGCACATGCGGCCGGTGATAGGCCTCGCGGCCGAGCATCACGCCGTCGCACCACTCGAGTGGCCCGGCCGCCGCCTGCGCGGCGCGCAGCCCGCCATTCAGCACCAGCGGCACGCCGGGCAGCTCGCCACCGAGCCGCCGCACGACGTCGAAACGCAGCGGCGGCACCTCGCGATTGTCCTTCGGCGACAGCCCGCCGAGCACCGCCTTGCGCGCGTGCACGATCAGCGCATCGGCGCCGGCGGCCCGCACCGCCTGCGCAAACGCGAGCAGCCGCGCGAAATCATCGTCGGTGTACTCCGCACCCGCGGCGGCCATCGCTTCGCGACGACCTGCCTCGACGACCCCGATGCGCAGCTTGACCGTGACCGGCACGCGCACGACCGCGCGCATCGCAGCGACGCACTCGGCGACGAGCTGCGGCTGCGCCATCAGGCAGGCACCGAAGGCGCCGGCACTCACCCGATCGCTCGGGCAGCCGCAGTTGAGGTTGATCTCGTCGTAGCCCGCCTGCTCGCCGATGCGCGCGGCCGCGGCAAGCTGCGCCGGCTCGCTGCCGCCGAGCTGCAACGCGAGCGGGTGTTCCTGCGAATCGAAGCCGAGCAGCCGCTGCCGGTCGCCGCGCAGGATCGCCGCGCAGGTGATCATCTCGGTGTAGAGCAGCACCCGTGGCGAGAAGCCGCGCAGGAAGTAGCGGCAGTGGCGGTCGGTCCAGTCCATCATCGGCGCGACGCTGACGCGATGCTCGAAGGAAGCGCTGCGACTCCCGGCGGACATGCACGCCTGAGCCGCGGATCCCGCTCGATCCGGATCACGATCCCGCGGCACGACCCTCGTCACCGCATCCGGATGCGCGCCTGCGCGGCCCGCACCTCGTCCTCGGTGAAGACCGCGGCGAACGGGACCTCCGTCTCGAGGAAGTCCGCGACGTCACGCAAAGTGATGCCCAGGGATTGCATCTTCGCCGTGTCCATGTGGATCTGGTTGCTGGCGACGTCGCCGAAGAACTGCACGATGCTGCCGCCGCCGGGCGTGAAGCGTGCGTCGATGCGCCGGACGATCTCGTCGAGATAGTACCGGCCGCCGGGCTTCGGCTCACCCGGCATGCCGTGATCGGCCGCAACGGCGAGAACGTAGCGGCCGGCCCCGGCCTTGCGCTCGATGATCCCCACGATGCGCGCGACCTGCCGATCGAGCTCCGCGAGCTCCTCCCTGATTTCGGCCGAAGCGGGACCGTATGCGTGGCCGACATAGTCGGGCCCCTTCAGGTTGACGAGCACCAGGTCCGTCACGTCATCGGCGCCGATCGGCGCAGCCTCGAGGACCGCGGCGAGCGCGTCTCCCTCGAACCGCTGGAACACCGCGGATGCGCGGAAGCTCGCCGGGCTCGAAATGTCATGGCCCAGCCAGGTACCGCCCGCTTCCGTCCAGTAACGGCGCGCGGTGAACGCCTCGAGAGCCTGCGGCATCCGGTAGCACTCCGCGTTCGTCTCCCAGCCGCCGTCGCCGGTCGCGCTGTAGCTGGCGGCGAGTACCGGGCGTGCGCCGATGACGCAGGCGCCATGCCCCACGAGCCCCGCGGTCGCGCGGATCGCACCGCCCTGTCCGATGATGACGGCCTCGCCGTCCGTCTGGATGTTCCAGATATCGGCGAGCGTCAGCGCCATCATTTCGCCGGGATCCAGCCCGTCGTAGACGGCTTGCGGCTTGCCGGTGACGCGGTTGAAAAGATTGTTGACGGCGAGGCCGTGGACGCGCGGTTCGGCGCCGGTGCCGATGTTGGCGTGGCCGACCGCGGTCAGCGTCGGTACCGAGGTCACGTGCGCGTTGCCGAACCAGGCGCCCCCGCAGCGCAACCGCGAAAGCGTGGGCAGCACGTCGCGATACGTATCGAAATAATCCGCACGCGTGCCGTCGGCCACGAGCAGGACGATCACCCGCGGCCGCGCCGTGCCGGGCGCCAGCGCCTCGCGCAGTGACCGGCCGACAGCCGTGGCCGCGGGCACAGTGCCGAGAAGTTCGGCGAGCGTCGGGACGAGATCCTGTTGCGAGACGCGCTCACCCGACACGAGGGTCCTGATGAACGGCGGACCGTACAGCAGCAGCGGGATGTGCGTGTCGTAGCTCCACGGCGAACCGTGCATGAACGCATAGAGCGGATTGCGGCCAACGACGAACTCCCCCTCGCGCGGCACGAAGAACAGCTGTCCGCTGCGTCCGGGGAAGTAGCCGCGGGCGACGGCCTCGAGCCAGGTCTCCCGCTGCGCGACAGTGGCAGCGACAGCCGATGTGCTCGCGGGCCCGGCGCCGGGCGCAGCGACTGGTCCTGCGGGCGCGACCGAGCGGCAGGCCGCGGCCGTGGCGACGACGATGGCGGCGAGGAACACCAGGCGCAGGGGTCTCATCCAGCCTACTTTATAGGAATACGTCGGGCGCGGACCGGGCGAGCCCGGCCCCGGCCGCCCCTTTCCGGCTAATCCGCTCCGGTTTGCTGCTTCAGTAACTGGAACCTGCATCCGGAGCGAGCCCAGTCATGAATACCCGCCGCATCTCCGTGCGCACTGCATTGCCGGCCCTGGCCGCCCTGCTCGTCGCGGGCTGCCTCGAAGAGAAAGTCGTGCTCGAGCAGCCCGCGCAATCGCCGGCGCCGCAGGCCGAGAGCCCCTTCACGCTCGCCGGCGCAACCTCGAGCGGCAACACGTCGATCCGCGTGACCTTCAGCGCGCCGGCCGGCGACAGCGCGCTCGATGCCGCGAACTACAAGGTCGTCGTCGACGACGCTTCGGCCGGCGTCCTCGCGGTCACCGGCGCGAGCTTCGCCGGCGATGCGCGCGATACGGTGGATCTCGCGACGCTGTCGCAGAACGGCGTGCGCTACCGCCTCACGGCAAGCAATGTCCGCGACGCCGACGACAGGCTGATCGCCGAGCCGCGCGTCGCGGATTTCACCGGCACGGCCGCCAGCGCCGGCGAGTTCGTCGACAGCGACGGCGACGGCCTCTACGACAGCGAGGAGCAGGCGGGCTGGATGGTGACCACGCTGGCGGTCAACGGCACGAGCACGACCTGGCCCGTGACCAGCAACCCGCAGCTCGCCGACACCGACGGTGATGGCCTCGACGATGCCCTCGAGAAGCAGCTCGGCACCGATCCGCGCGACAGCGACACCGACGACGACGGCCTGACCGACTACCAGGAGTACGTCGAGATCTACAGCGATCCGGCGCGCCAGGACAGCGACGGCGACACGATCGCCGACGGCCGCGAGTTCAACTTCTTCAGGACCTCGCCGACGCAGAAGGACACCGACGGCGACCAGATTCCGGATGACGCCGAGATCCTGCTCGCCAACCGCAACGCGCGCGCCGCCGACCTGCCGTTGCCGTCGATCGACGTCGGCGACGTCGACCTGCGCCTCGACGTGCGTTTCGTCGCGACCAGCGCCGCGGGCACGCGCGTGCTCGAACAGAAATCCGCCGCGACGACGCTGGTGCAGTCGACGCGCAAGGCGTTCAGCAACACCGACTCGAACACCCACGAGATCATGGCCAAAGCGACAGTCGAGGCCGAATACTCGGCCAAGGCGGACTCGGCCGGCTATTCGGTCAAAGGCAGCGTCGAGGCCGGCTACACCGGGCAGTCGACCTCGAGCTTCACGCGCGAGTCGTCGAGCGAATCGCAGAAGTCGGTGGCGCGCACTTTCTCCAGCGACCAGGAGGTCTCGAACCAGGAAACCGTGCAGCGCTCGATCGAGCGCGCCTCGATGAGCGTCGCGGTACGCATCCGCAGCATCGGCAATATCGCCTTCAACATCGAGAACGTGCAGATCACGGCATTGCTGCAGGACCCGCACGACCCGACGAAGCTGATCCCGATCGCGACGCTGGTGCCCGACACGACCGCGGGCACGCCGAACCGCTTCTCGCTCGGCCCGCTGGTCCCGGAGCGCGGCCCGTTCGTGTTCCACAACGACCAGATCTTTCCGGCGCTGGTCGAGGACCTGATGCTCGATCCGCGTGGCCTCGTCTTCAAGATCTCGAATTTCGACCTGACCGACGAGGTCGGGCGCAATTTCGCGTTCACGTCCCAGGACATCAACGATCGCACGACGCCGCTGGTGATCGACTACGGCGGCGCCGACAGCGACCACGACGGCATCGGTGACGAGACCGACCGGTTCCGTGTCGCGACGAGCGCCGGGCGGCCCATGGAGGACACCAACGGCGACGGCGTGGTCGACTCGCGCGACCGGCGCATGGTCCGCGATTACGCGGGGCGCGCGACCGGCATCACGCTGCTCGAGGCACTCGAGGGCATCGTCGGCCTGCGCCACTACGACGAGGATACGACCCCCACCTCCACGCTCACCCCCCTCGAGCTGGAAGGCAGCTATTCGACGCGCATGGTCGGGGGCGCGCGGGTCCTGTGGCGCGTGCGCTCGGTGTCGAAGGAACTCGGCAATCCGCTGCGCCAATGGGAAGTCCTGACACCCGAGGGCATCGCACCGCGCAGCGGCGACATCAACGCGATCGTGATCGCACCCGAGCGCGGCATCACGCTCGCGAACGTCCAGGACCTCGACGACGACCGCATCCCGGCGCGCTGGGAGTACATCTACGGCTGCTCGGACAGCAGCACCGACACCGACAATGACGGCCTCGACGACTATCAGGAGGTCTTCGGTGGCTGGGTGATCAACATCGCCGGCCGCGGCAGCTACCGCAGCTACTCGAGCTGCGCGCGCACCGACACGGATCTCGACGGCCTCACCGACGTCGAAGAAGTCACGCGCAGGGTCGGCGGCATCGCGGCACCGACGGACCCGAGGAGCCCCGATACCGACGGCGACGGCATCTCCGACGCGGACGAGATCGGCGGCTACGTGGTCACACGCCGCTTCGGCGCACACGCGCAGGGCTCGACCTGCACCGAGCTCGCCCCGCCCGAAATGATCTGCACGTCGGACCCGCTCGATCCGGACACCGACGGCGACACGCTGAAGGACGGCGACGAGCGCACGCTCGGCACCGACCCCACCGTCAACGACGGCGACCGGGTCTTCGACGACGACGGCGACGGCCTGTCGAACTTCGAGGAGCTGCAGGGCTGGAACGTGACGTTCCGCCGCGCGAGCACCACGGCGCTCGTCGACGGCGCGCTCGTGACCTGCACGCCGCAGCAGGACGACATCCCCGAGTGCGACGGCGCGTACGAGCCGACCTCCGACCCGCTCGATCCCGATACCGATGACGACGGCGTGCCGGACAACCTGGAGAAACTGCACGGCCTGAATCCCCGCAATGCCGATACCGACGGCGACGGGCTGTCCGACCGCCGCGAACTCGACGGCATCAGCGGCAGCTGCAACGGCAACCCGATCGCCGTCACGACCGATCCGCTCGATGCGGACGGCGACGACGATCTGCTCGCCGACGGTGACGAGGTGCGCGCCTGGACCGATGGCTCCTGGGTGGTACGCGTCGCTGACCAGGCCCCCTATGCCGCCTGCCCGGATCCGGCGCAGGCCGACGCGGACCTGGATGACCTCGTCGATGGCGCCGAGCGGGCGCTGGCCGGCGGGCCGACCGATCCGGACAACTGGGACACCGATGGCGATGGCGTCAGCGACCAGCGCGAAGCGGACCCCGGTCGCCCGACCAACCCGCTCGCCGAGGACCAGCTGCTCGACGTCCGCTACAACCAGATCGAGGCAGTGGGCACCTGCGAGGGCCCGCTGGACAATATCGGCGAGTTCATGGGCGGGTTCTGGATCCAGACGCCATCGGGTTCCGAGAGACTGTACTCGATGGACGAGGGACAGGCGCCGTTCGTGTACCGGCCAATGACGGTGGGCGATCTCATTTCCGTTCCGGCCAATCGTAGCCGGCGGGTCACGCTGCGTGCCGGGCAGTTCGTCCGCCTCTACACGCAGGGACTCGCGGAGTGTGACCAGGTCTTCTGTGTGCTGGGCGGCTCCGGCAATGATGATCTCGCGGAAGTCGAGGCGAGGTACGACTACCCGGTCATGCAGAACACGCTGGAAGCCACCGAAAACACCTGCGGCAACGCCGACGGCCTGCGCACGACTTACAGCGTGACGGTGGTTCCGTGAGCGCCCGACACATGCCGGGGCTTGCACCCGCGGCCGGGGTCGCCGATTCTGTGTGCGTCGTGACGGCGTGGGGGGCCGGCATTGCAGGGCCACGAAGAAGACATAACGCGCCTGCTCCACGAGTGGCACAGCGGCGATCGCGACGCGCTCGCGCGCCTGACGCCGGTCGTCTACGCGGAGCTGAAGCGGCTCGCCGAGCGCCTCTTCCGGCACGAATCGCCGGGACACACGCTGCAGCCGACCGCGCTGGTCAACGAGGCCTACGAGTCGCTGGCCCGCATGGACGTGCCGTGGCAGGACCGGCGGCATTTCTACGCGATCGCGGCACGCCTGATGCGCCGCATCCTGGTGAACCATGCGACCGCGAGGACCGCCGCGAAGCGCGGCGGGGGCGCGCGCAAAGTCACGCTCGACGAGCAGTCCGCGATGGTCGCGGGCCCCGATGAACAGCTGCTGGCGCTCGACCGGGCGCTCGAGGACATGGCAGGCTTCGATGCGCGCAAGGCCAATGTCGTCGAGCTGCATTACTTCGGCGGCCTGAGCTACGCCGAGACGGCGCAGGCGCTCGACATCTCGACCACGACCGTGCACGAAGAACTGCGCACCGCGCGCGCCTGGCTGCAGCAGCACCTCGGCGACGGCGGCATCTGATGACACCCGAGCGCTGGCGGCGCGTCGACTCGCTGTTCACGCGCTGCGCGGGTCTCGACTGCCACGCCCGCCAGGCGGTGCTCGACACCGAATGCGCGACCGATCCGGCGCTGCGGCGGCTGGTCGAGGGCATGCTGGCTGCCGACGCCAGCGCCGAAGACCGGCTGCGCACGCTGATCGGCGAGAGCGCCGGGCTGGTCGACGTCGCCGCCGCGCCGCAGTGGCAGGGACGGATGCTCGGCGCCTATCGCATCGAACGCGAGATCGGTGCCGGCGGCATGGGCACCGTGTTCCTCGCCAGTCGCGCCGACGAAGCCTACGAGCGGCGCGTGGCGATCAAGGTGCTGAGCAATGTCTTCGCCTCAGCGGACGAGCGGCGCCGCTTCCTCGCCGAGCGGCAGATCCTCGCCGACCTCGCCCACCCGAACATCGCGCAGTTGCTCGACGGCGGCACCACGGCGGAGGGCACGCCGTATCTCGTGATGGAATACATCGAGGGCGTGCCGATCGACCGGTATTGCACCGATGCGCAGCTCACGCTCGAGGAACGCTTGCACCTGTTCCTGCGCGTCTGCGGCGCCGTGCAGTTCGCGCACCAGCGCCTCGTGATCCATCGTGATATCAAGCCCGGCAACATCCTGGTCACCGCCGACGGCACGCCGAAGCTGCTCGACTTCGGCATCGCCAAACTGCTCGATACGACCGCCGCGACCGGCACGATCGCGCAGACGCTGCTCGGCGCGCGCCTGCTGACGCCGCAGCACGCCAGTCCCGAGCAGATTCGCGGCGAGCCGGTCACCACGGCGAGCGACGTCTACAGCCTCGGCGTGCTGCTGTTTCGCCTGCTGACCGGCCGCTATCCGCACGA
>JAHCAN010000032.1 GCA_019634915.1 Steroidobacteraceae bacterium
ATCTCGAGCTTCTCGAGCCGGCTCTGCATCGTCAGCCTGCCGCGTGCGAACAGGCGCTCGAAATAGCTCCTGACCGCGTCGACTCCGCTGATGCGCTGGCGGCCGCGCGGCATGATGACCGACTCGGCGTCATACAGGGCGAGCAGCGCCTCCACGTTGCCGGTGTTGTAGTAGACGATCCAGTCGTCGTGGATCCTGTGCAGCGCCTGCAGATCGGATTCGTGTGTGCCCATGCCTGCCTCGGTGGAATCAGTGAAGCGTGTAGCGTGCCGTCAGGGACCAGTTGCGCGGCGGATTGAAGTAGATCGCGTCGAAGCCGAGCCCCGGGATGAAGAACTGACCCATCGAGTAGTCCTCGTCGCCGAGGTTACGTACTGCGGCGGCGATCCGCCAGCGGCCGTCGTTGGTCTCGAACGCGAGCTGCGCGTTGAACAGATCATAGCCGTCCTCGCGGCTCGGGACCGGATTGCAGGAGCTGTGGAAGTAGCTGCTCTTGTGGGTCCAGTCGCCGCCGATCTCGAGCCCGCCGCGCAACCCGGGAAGCGGGATGCGCCAGGATGCGCCGAGGAACGACGATACCTTCGGCGAGAACTTCAGCTGCAGATCGGTGTCGCCGGTACCGACCGGGCCGCAATCAGCCATCTGGTCGAAGTTGATCGTCGTGTACTTCGTGTCGAGCAGGCCGAGCGAGGCCGTGATCGTCAGCGGCTCGACCGGCTTGGCGGTCACCTCGAGCTCGAGGCCGCGCGTCTCGGCGTCACCGACCGAGAAGCGCGTGAACGTGCCGGTCGCGAGGTTGGTACCCGTGCCCTGCAGGTCGTCGATCTCGTTGATGAACAGCGCGAGGTTCGTGCGCAGCCGCCGGCCGAGCCATTCGGCCTTCGTGCCGACCTCGTACGACAGCGTGGTCTCCGGCGCGATCGGCTGCAGCGTGTACAGCGCGGTGCTCGACTCGCGGCCGTCGAAGGCGCCCGACTTGAAGCCCTTGCTGACCGACGCGTAGATCATCGCGTCCTCGGTCAGCTGGAAATCGAGCGCGGCGCGCGGCGTCACCGACGACCAGGACTGGTCGATCCGCCGTGCCAGCGGATCGGTGATCGCCCCGGCGGGCGAACCGGCGTCACAGGCCCCGGCCGAGTAGACCTCGGAGCGGTCCGCCGACACGCAGACCTGCTGCGCGGCGCCCGAGGCGTCGAACACCGCCGAGGCGAACTCCTTCGAGTCCTCCGTCCAGCGCAGGCCGGCGGTCAGCTTCAGCCGGTCGGTCGCCGCCCAGGTCGCCGACGCAAACAGCGCGATGCTGTCGGTGTCGAGCGAAGTGTCGAAGTACGGGTTCGTGCCGATCGGTGCGAGGATCGCGTTTTCGGTGCGCTGCCAGTTCGACTCGTTGAAATAGTAGGCGCCCAGGATGTAATCCAGACGGCCGTCGAAGGCCTTGCCCTGCAGCTGCAGCTCCTGGCTGAACTGGTCCTGCGTCTGGTCCTGGAACAGGTGCAGGCACGGCAGCGCGAGGCCGAAACAGGTGTCCTGGCCGTCGGCGTCGAGGATGATCGTGTTGTCGAGGTCGCGCCAGGCCGTGATCGAGCGCAATGCCACCGCGCCGATGTCCCAGCCGATGTTCAAGCTCGCGCCGCGCTGGTCGAGATCGTTGACCGGATCGACCAGGTCGGAGCGCAGCGTGTGTACGTCGGTGTCGCCGTCGTACTGCTCGCGCGGGTTCCATGGGCCGAGATCGCCGGGCGGCTGCAGCAGCACGCCGGTCGCGAAGCCCGGGGTGGAGCGGTCGCGGCTCTGGTCGTAGGCGAGCAGGATGTCGAGCGCCGCGGTGGGCTGGAAGCGCAGCGCCGCTCGGCCGGACACGATGTCCTGGTCGTTGACGCGCGCGCCGTTGACCAGGTTGCGGTCGTAGCCATCGCGCTGGCGCGACAGCACGGCCAGCTGGCCGGACAGCGTTTCGGTGAGGCCGCCGGAGATGCTGGCGCGCGCATCGAAGCGACCGTAGTCGCCGCCGGTCAGCTCGAACATCCCGCGTCGCTCCTGCGAGGGCTTGACGCTGACGAGCTTGATTGCACCGGCGGACGTATTGCGGCCGTACAGCGTGCCCTGCGGGCCGCGCAGCACCTCGATGCGCTCGATGTCGTAGAGGTCGAACAGCGCGCCCGTCTGGCGCGGGATGTAGACGTCATCGACATAGATGCCGACCGGCGGGTCGGACGTGAAGAAGCTCTCGTCCTCGCCGACGCCGCGCAATGCGGCGCGCGAACCGCTCGAGAGGCCGGTATTGGTCTCCATCCACAGGTTCGGCACGACGTTCGAGACGTCGCGGATCGTCAGCACCTGGTGGGCATCGATCGCGGCCGTGTCGAACGCGCTCACCGCCACCGGTACCCGCTGCAGGCTCTCGCTGCGGCGCTGGGCCGTCACCGTGACCTCGGCGAGCGCACCGTCGTCCTGCGTCTGCGCCGCGACCGGCTGAGAAATTCCGATGCACAGCGCGACCGCCATGCCGGCACCCGTCGAAAGCTTTCTGATTGATCGCATACGCCCTCCTGCGCCGAGTATCGGCACGGTGCAGGAAGGCGGGCCATCAACTTCGTGTCTTTATCGGCAACCCGAAGTTGTTGCATCAGTAGGTGCTACGCTCCACGATGCGCTTCAGTTCCTTGAGGAAGAATATCGAATCCGGCGAACGGGTGCTGTTCCTGCGGAAGAACACCACCGTCGGCCGGGTCCATCGTTCGGCCTGCACGTCGAGTGCGGCGAGCTGGCCCGATGCGACCTCGCGGCGCACGGTCTCGGAAGGCAGGATGAACAACGCATCGCTTTGCATCACCAGGCTGATCGCGAACGACACCGAATCGGTGCGGTACACGGGCAGCGGCAGCTCGAGGCCCGCGCCGCGAAAGCTCGCGGCGACATCTTCCGACACGCGGTCCTCGTCGGCGCCGGCGATCCACGGAAACTCGAGCAGCCGCGCGAGCGGCACCCGTTCGTGGCCGGCAAGCGGATGACCGGCGCGCGCGAACACACGGTACTGCTCGACCTGCAGCACGCGATAGTCGATCAGCTTGTCGACGGCGTCGGTCGTCATGATGCTGACGACCACGTCGACCTTGCCGTGCATCAGGTGCGGCACCATCGCCTCGAACGTGCCCTCGAGCACGGTGACCTCGAGCGTCGGGTTGCGCGCGCGCACGGCGAGCACGGCCTCGACGACGATCTTGGTCGCGGCCGCCGCGCCGGCACCCACGACCAGCCGGTTGGTGCCGGCGCCGAGCAGCGAGTCGAGCGAGCGGCGCAGGCTGCGCGCCTCGGCATCGATGTTGCGGGCGTAGCTGGCGATCTGCTCGGCGAACAATGTGGGCTTGACCGAACGCGTGTCGCGATCGAACAGGCGCACGCCGAGCTGCTCCTCAAAGCGCCGGATGCTCTTGCTGAGCGCCTGCGGCGTGATGCCGCATGACTCGGCCGCGCGCCAGTAGCTCTTCGTCTCCATCAGCGCCAGAAAATGGCGCAGCTGCCTCATTTCCATCGGGTGCCAGGTCCGCTCGGCTCAGGGGTATCGGCTACATGCTGGCGGCCGTCGGGCTGTTCTCGATCGTCGACGTCACGCTGAAGGTGCTCGTGCAGTGGTACCCGCCGATGCAGGTGAGCTTCCTGCGGGCGATCACCTCGCTGCCGGTCGTCCTGCTGCCGCTGCTGTTCAACCGGCGCTGGCGCGAGCTTCGCACGTCGCGGCCCGGATTTCACCTGCTGCGCGGCCTGCTGGGGGTCGCCTCGCTGCTCGCCTACGTGCAGGCGCTGCGCTACCTGAGCCTGTCGAACATGTACGCGATCTTCCTGTCCGCGCCGCTGATGATCGCCGCGCTGTCGATCGTACTGCTCAAGGAGCGGGTCGACTGGCACCGCTGGCTCGGCATCGGCGCAGGGCTGCTCGGCGTCGCGATCATCCTGCGGCCGGGTGCGGGCATGATCGGCCTCGGCGGTCTCGCGGCGCTGCTCGCCGCGCTGTGCTATGCGCTGAATGCGATCTCGATGCGCGCGCTCGGACGCACCGATACCACGGTGTCGATGGTATGGTGGTACCTCGTCGCGATGGCGATCGTCACCGGGGTACTCGCGGCACCGGGCTGGGTCGCGCTCGAGTTCGGCCACGCGTACTGGATCGCCCTGCTGGGCGTCGTCGGCGCCGCCGCGCAGCACGCGCTGACCGAAGCCTTCCGCTGCGCGCCGGCCTCGGCGGTCGCGCCGTTCGAGTACACGGCGCTGTTGTGGGGCATCGGTTTCGACCTGGCGCTCTGGGGCGCGCTGCCCTCGCCGCTCGTGCTCGCCGGCGGCGCGGTCGTGATCGGCGGCGGGTTGTATGTGATCTACTGCGAACGAAAGGTGCAAGCATGAGCCGTACGGGCCCCGTCAAGCGCGTCACGATCTGGGTGCGGGACATCGAGCGCTCGCTCGCGCTCTATCGCGATCTGCTCGGTCTCGAAGTCATCGAGGACAAGACTCTGAAGGGACCGGCGATCGCCGGCATGGTCGGCTACCAGGATGCCACGATGCGCATGGTGCACCTCGCACCTCCCGGCGCCGAGTACGGCTGGGTGGGCCTCTACGCACTGCAGGACGCCACACCACCGGCCGAACCTGCGCCGGCACCGCGCACCGATCGCCTGTCGCCCGGCCAGGCCGCCGTCGTGCTGACCACCAGCCAGATCGACACGATCGCGCGCGATCTCGACGCGCAGGGCTACCGGTTCCTGCTGCGCCCGCAAGGCTATGTGAAGCCCACCGACAGCCCGAAGATGCCCGCCGGCCGCTATACCGAAATGATCTTCTTCGACCCCGACGGCATCCCGGTCAGCATCATGGGCTACGAGCCCCTTTGACGCCCTTCCAGGCGAGGTAGATCGCCGCCGCGAACGCGAGATAGGTGCCGAGGCCGATCGACACTGCCTTGCGGATCTCGGCCGCGAACTCCTCTGCGCCCTGCGGTACGCCGGGCATCTTTGAGTACGCGACGATCAGCACCAGCAGCATCAGTGCAAGCGGCGCGGCCATGCCGTAGCGGGCGCGCGGGTTCGGCCACAGCTGCGGCAACAGCACGGCGAGCAGCGCCGCGACGCACAGCAGGCCGTAGAAGCCGGTGCTGCCGCCGCCCATCGCGGCGACACCGCCGCTGTTCAGGAACTTGAGCGCCTGCCAGAAAGTCACCGAGTTCTTGCCCATGAAGCCGAGGTCGACCGACACGGCGGAGAGGAAGAACCAGCCGATGACCAGCGCCGCGAACGCAGCCAGCACCGGATATCCGATGCGCTGCGCGTATTCCTGGAACACCGGCAGGCCTTTCGACTGCAGCTCCGCGGCCAGCCGCTTCGCGGACTCCTGCGCGGCGCCGAGCGCCTGCGCGGCCTGCTCGCCGGCGAGTCCCCCGGCGCCCGCGCTGCGCAGCGCGACCAGCTTTCCCTGCTCGTCGAATTCGGCGTCGACACCCATGTTCACTTTGGGTGCGTACTCCGATTTCCAGATGCCCTCGAGGCGGAAGGCGTATTGCTCGCCGTCGACGAACACGAGCCCCTCGCCCGCGCCCGTATCGCGCAGCACCCGGCCCCGTTTGATCGTGCTCATTTATTTGTCCTTCAGTTTCTTGAACAGACCGATGACCTGGCTCGCGACATCCTGCACGGCGGTCGGCGTCCCGTCGGCCGCCGCCGTGCCGGCGAACGTGCCCGCCGTGATGTTCTGGAAGTTGAGGCTGTTCTCCCTGACCGTGCGTACCTGCTGGCCCGGCAGGATCTCGAGCTCGTCGACCACGACGTCATAGCCCCAGGCGTTGCCGATCGGCGGCTTCGCCTCGTAGCGGATCAGGTTGAAGGTCGCGTTGCGGCTCTGGCCGGGCGCGAGCGCGAACTGCGTGTCGGCACTGCGACCGTCGACATAACCCATGCCCTTGACGCTGGTGTCGTGCGTGCCGGCGCGACCGCGATAATAAGTATTGCCGAAGTTGTCGATGCCGGCGCTCGAGCCGGACTTGTAGCCGAGGATGATCGGCCGGTCGCTGACATTGCGGAAGCGGATGTTGAGTGCGATCGAATGATGGCGCACGCCGCTGCCCATTGCGGTCGACGACAGCTGCGCGACCTCGGCGATGAACGGACCGGCGTTGTAGCAGCGCGTCGAGCCCGCGCAGGGATCGGTCGCCGCGGCCGCGGGTGTGCCGGCCGCTGCAGCGGCCGCCGGTGTCGTGGCTGCGGCGACGGCCGGGGCCGCCCCAGTGCCGCCAGTCACGCCCGCCGCCACCGCCGCGCCGCCCGCCCCTTCGGCGAGCTGGGCGAAATGCAAAGCGTGCTCGGAGCCGAGGCGGAACTGGTCCGCGGTCACGGCGTTGATCTCGCGGATCGCGAGATCGAGCTCATAGCTCACGCCGACGATCGCCTTGCCCGGCTCCCAGATCAGCTCGAAGCGCGTATCGCTCGCCTCGCCCGGCTGCAGCGTGAACTTCGGATCGAAGCTGCTGCCGGACACCAGGCCGATGCCGCGCACCGCCTGCGCGTTCGCCACCAGGTAGCGATTGCCCTGCTCGTCCATCGCCACGCCCGAATCGCCTACATAGCCGAGCGTCAGCGGCTTGTCGGTCCGGTTGCGGAAATTCACGGTTGCGGTCAGCACGCGGTAACGCCCGCTCTTGCTGACGCGAAAGTTGGTGATGTCCGCGACGAAGCTGCGCGTCGCGACGCAGTGGCTGTGGCCGGCGCAGTCGTCCGCTGCGGAAGCCGTCAGCGGCAATGCGGAAAACGGCAGCGCGACGAGCGCGATCAGGACGGGCAAGGCTCTCATTTCGATGGCTCCTTCAGTTGGCAGGCGTGGCGGCAGTGGCGGCCGCCCAGGCCGTGTCGGTCAGCGTCAGGTCGAGCGAACCGGCGCGCACGTCGCTCGAGCCGAGGCTGAGCGAATTGCCGTACGGGTCGATCCTGAGCGTGAGGCCGGGCCCGAGCGCCGCATCGCTCGTGCCCCAGCTGAGCTGCGGCGTGCTGCCGCCGCGCACCGCGGTCGCCGGTCCGAAGCGTGCGATCGCCGCGCTGCGCGCCTGCTCGTAATCGAAGCGCGGCAGCACACTCTGGATGCGCACCTGGCGCACGATGCCGTCCTTGTCGTAGAACGCGCGCAGGCAGACGTCGCCCGGCACGGGCTCGCGGTCATGGCTCGCCGGCACGTAGATGCAGTCCATCAGGTCGAGCTCGATCGAGCCGGCAAAGCGCGGATCGCTGTCGGATCGCGGCCCGCGCGGCGTGCGCGTCGGCTTGCGGTACAGGCGCGTGATCGCCGCCTCCGTCTCGTCGGCCGACACGCCGACCCGCAGGCCGCCGGCATCGACGGCCAGTGGATTGAACGCGGTGGGCGCCGCGGCCGGGGCCGCCGTCAGATCGGGCGTCGCGAGCACACTGCCGTCGCCGTCGAGCACTTGCGTCGAGATCAGTTCGGCGCGCACCACGTACTGGCCGCTCACGGCACCCGCCGGATCGCCGTCGCCGACGATGCGGAACTTCACCGGCGTCAGCACCGAGCGGCTGCCGTCGCGCATGATGCGCCGGTCGAACTCGCGCGCCTCCTCCTTCGGCATGCGGATCGCGCGCGCCTGCGCCGCGTTGGCGAACACCACCCGGTACTCCTGGCCGTTGAAGCGCACCGGCATGTAGGAACCCGGCTCGAAGATCGCGACCGAGAACTCGCCGCGGTCGTGGTCGTAGTCGCTGATCGAGTTCTGGATGTCGGTCTTGAACACGATCTGGTCGCTCGCCGCGTCGAACACCGCACGCTCGCGCGCGATCTCCTGTTTCAGCACGTCGGGGCGGTCGAAGCCCGAAGCCTGCGAGACGACGCGGGATGCGGCCGCATAGCGATCGAAGTCGAAGGCCTTGCCGGCGAGCTTGTGGTAGGTGAGCGCGAGCTGTTCGGGATCGAAGTCCCGGCCGGCGGCGAGCGCGAGCGGCGCGAGCAGCAACAGCACGCCCGTTCTGAACAGGGAATTGACGGTACTCATCGTTTCGCCTCCGGCGCTTCGTACTTGCGCAGCGGCCCGCGCGGGCCGCTCGAGAACACGAGGATCGGCTGCGCGCCCTGCGCTTCGATGCGCAGCTGCAGGTCGCCGGCGAGCTTTGCCGAACTCAGCGCACCGTCGACTTTCGCGGTATCGAGGCGCGTGGTCGCGGTGTAGATCTCCTCGTCCTTCAGCACGAAGCGGTGCACGCCGTTCAGGAACGCGAGCACCTGCGCGTCGGGCGGCGAGGCCGGATCGATCATCCAGACGTCACCGCGCGACGTCGGCAGGCTCGCCGCCGCGGGATTGGCCGCATCGCCCGGGGCGCCGCCGCCGCAGGCGGCGAGCACGGCCAGCAGCACCGCGGCCGCGAGGCGCAGGCCCGCAAGTCGCGCCCTCATGACTTGCACCGGATTTCGACGACGTCCTTGTTGCAGCGGGTATCGCCGGTGAACTGCCCGGCCCCGCTCTGCGCGCACACGCCCTGCAGCATGCCGCGGCCGAGGCTGAACTTGTCCGGGTTCTTGAGCTCGGCGCTCATGTCCTTGTCTTCGAGGTCGTTGCAGGTCATCAGAAGCGGCGGCAGCTCGATCCACCGCCCCTGGTCGCAGGCTGCGACCGCACCACATGCGATCAGCAGTGCAAGGATGTTCTTCATTGGCTGGCCCCCTGTGCCATGGCTTGCCCGACAAGGGGGAGACGCAGGCGGCGGCCGATCGTCAGGCACGGGCCGCGGATTCCTGACAGAGCCGCCCGATCGGCGTCTCTACAGGCATGCAGAAAGTTCACCATGACTCCGGTAGGCTGTACCGGGGGACAGATTGGACAAGCTGGACTTCATCCGGGCCTGCCGCGAAGGTGGCGTCGCGCTCGAGCGGGCGCTGGTCGCGCTCGACCGCGAGCTGTTCGCCGGGCTCTACCGCGAATGCCGCCGCGCCGTGCGCGACGCCGCGGCCGCGCGCGACCTGGTCCAGGACACCTTCATCAAGGTCTGGCAGCGCTGCGCGACATTCCAGGGCGACTCGGAGCTGCGACCGTGGGTACGCGCCATTCTGCGCCACACGATGCTCGATGCGTTCCGCAGAGCCGAGAGCCGGGTCTCGCTCGACGACACGGCCGCGGGCACCGAGATCGAAGCGAGGATTGCCGAATTGTCGGCCGTGCAGGTCGCCGCACCGCACGATGAAGCGCACGCGCGACAGCTCGCCGAGATCTTCCAGCGAGGCTGGGCGCGGTTCGAACAGGACTGCCCCGCGCACGCGACCGTGATCGTGTGGATCAGCGAAGACGGGCTCGACAATGCCGCCGTCGCGCAGCTTCTTGGCCGCACCCCGGGCGCCACCCGTGAATACATCTCCCAGTGCCGCAAGAAGCTGCGCGTGTATCTGGCCGACTGGTTCGAGCTGGCCTTCGGAGCCTCGCCGCCGTGACCGACGATTCGACGCTCGACGTCTGGTTCGACGCGCTGGCCGGCCGTGACACGAAGGGCGGTGCCGCCGCCAACGAGGCGCGCGCGCTGCGCGCTGCGTTGCACGGGCGCACCGCGACCGACGAGGTGAGCCTGCAGCGCGAGCTGGCGGCGAGCGCTGCGCACCGCGAGGCGCAGCTGCTCGCGGCGGCACGCCGTGATCCAATCGTCGGTCCGATGCTTGCGCGCGACACCGGCCGCCGCGCCTCCCCGCGTCGCGTCTGGGGCGCGCTGCTCGCCGCCGGCATCGCCGGCCTCGCGGTCGCGCTCGTGTGGACGCTGCGGCCCGCGACCGAGACGCCCGCCTACCGCGAGGTGCCCGATCAGGTGTACCGCATGGTCGCCGACGATCCGCGCGCGCTGCGAGACGAGCTCGCACGGGCCCTGCGTGCCGCCGGCATCGAGGTCGTCAGTTACCAGCGCTTCGGCCGGGAGGGGCTCGACGCCGAGCTGCCGCGGCCGCTCACGCTGCCGGTACGCGACATCCTGCTGCGCTATCGCATCCCCGAACCCGCCGACGGCGTGCTGCGCGTCGAGATCGAAGCAGCGGCGCCGCCATGACAGCGCGGCACGGCTTCGCGGGACTGCTGCTCGCCGCGCTCGCGATCACCGGTCGCGACGCCGGCGCGCTCGAGCTGCCATCGATCTGCGCGCAGCAGGCAGTGCCCGACGACGTCGGCGCACCGGTCGCCGAGCTGCGCGCGCGGGTCGATGCGATCGGCGAGAGCGAACCGATGAAGGCGGTGGCCATACTGTGCGCCACGATCCCGCGCGTCGCGCGCGAATACGGCGCCGACTCCGTCGAGCTCGCCTGGTGGGTACAGACGCTTGCGACACCCCTGATCGCCTACCGGGACGAGTTCACCGAGGCGATCCCGCTGCTCGAGTACGCGCGACCGATCATCGAGCGTGAACTCGGCCTGCAAAGTGCGCAGGTCGCCGAGCTGCACGTCGCCTATGCCTGGATCGCGTATCGCCAGGGCCGGCTCGCGGCAGCCGGCGAGGAATGGCAGGCCGCGCTGCGCATCCGCGAGCACGTGCCGGGCGCGAAGCAGATCGAACTGCAGAAGGTACTGGTAGGCCTCGCGCAGGTACGCGTCTCGCAGCGCCGCTTCGCCGACGCGCGCGCGCTGCTCGAGCGCGCGCAGGGCATCCTCGCCGCCAACGGCGAAACGAAGAGCGCGGCGGCGGGCGCGATCGAGAACGCGCTGACCAACATCGCGTTGCGCGAGGAGGACTACCCGCGTGCGCGCCGGCACGCCGAGGCACAGCTCGCGATCGAGCTGGGGCTGCGCGCCGAACGCGGCGCGGCCCAGCCGGTAACCGCCTGGCTGCTCTATGGCCAGGTGCTCGAAAAGCTCGATGAATACGAGCAGGCCGAGCACGCGATGCGCGAGGCGGTACGGCTCGCCGAAGCGACCGACGGGCCGCTGCAAAGGCATTACCTGCGGGCGCTGACCGTCCTCGGCGTGCTGCTGAACGCGCGCGGCAAGCCACAGGAGGCATTGCCCTTCGCCCGCCGCGCCGTCGAAGTCGCCACGCAGCAGCTCGGCACCGATGCGCCGAACCGGGTGAGCATGCTGCTGAGTCTCGCCGAGATCGAACGCGTCCTCGGCGACCTGCCCGCATCGCAGACACTCTATGGTGAGGCGGGCCGGATCATCGCCGTGCACCCGGACGACGTCGAGCGCCAGGTGCGCGTCAACTACCACCGGGGCCTCGGCCTGCTGCAACAGTTGCTCGGCGCGACCGCCGATGCACGCGCAACCCTCACCCGCGGTCTCGAGATCGCCGGCGGCGGCGCCGACATGACGACGGAACGCGCCAGCGTGCTGCTGCTGCTCGCGCGCCTCAACGCCGATGACGATCCGATGCTTGCCCGCGCGCAGCTCGGCGAGGCACTCGCGCTGTACGCCTCGCGCCTGCCCGCCGGGCATCCGACGCTGCTGCGCGTCGTCAACGAACTGTGCGCAATCGACGTGCGCACGACACCGGCCGACGCGCCGAACTGCCGCGACGCGCAGCAGCGGCTCGAGGCGGCACGCGAAGTCGAGCCCGCGCTGCGCCACGCCGTCTACGCCAACGAAAGCGCCCTCGAGGAGGCGCGCGGCAATACCGCAAGCGCCTGGTCGCTCGCCGTGCGCGCGTTGTCCGCAGCCGCGACGCTCGGCACGCCGGATCCGGAATGGCAGGCCCAGTTCCGCCTCGCGCGACTGCTGCACGAGCGCGGCGACGACGCGCTCGCGATCTTCTTCGGCAAGCAGTCGATCGGCCGCGTCGAGGCCTTGCGCGCCGGGCTCAACGATGCCGACCGCTCGCCGCACGGCGGCTTCCTGCGCGACAAGGTCGGCGTCTACCGCGCGGTTGCCGACTGGCTGATGCAGACCGGACGCATGGACGAAGGACTGCAGGTTCTCGATCTGCTGAAGGCCGAAGAGCTGAATGATTTCGTGCCGCGCGCGGCCCCGGCGGCGCGACCCGGCACCGGCATCGCGCTGACCGCCGCCGAGCAGCGGCTCTGGGCGCGCTACCTCGCCTCGCTGCGCACGGATTCCGCGACGGGCGCCGAGATCGACACCCTGGCCCGCCGCCGCGAGGCCGGACGCATCAGTCCGGAGGAGCGGCAGCGGCTCGGGCAGTTGCTCGCGCGCCAGCCCAGCGAGGAGGCGGCGCGGGCGAAGCGCATCGACGCGTTCATCGGCACCGCGACGGGCACGGCCGCACCGATTCCGGGCCGCGTGATCTCCACCGAGCGCCTCGCACGCGAACTCGAGCGCTATGGCGAGGACAGTGCAATCGGCGTGTACCTGCTGACCGACCATCACCTGCGGATACTGGTGGCCACACGCCAGGGCCAGACCGAACACCGCATCGACATCGAAGCGACGACGCTGCGCCGCCAGATCGGCGAGCTGCTCGATGCGATCGGCCGGCGCGAGGACGTACGGGCGCGCTCGAAGGCGCTGTACGACATCCTCGCGCGCCCGCTCGCCGAGGCCGCCCGCCGCGCCGGCGCGCACCGTCTGATCCTGTGGCCCGACGATGCACTGCGCTACGTGCCGTTCGCCGCGCTCCACGACGGCGAGCAGTACCTGATCGCCCGCTACGCGATCCAGCTGTATGCGGACGCCGCGCCGCACACCGCTTCCGGCGGCGCTCCGGACGAGCGCCGCGAGCGCGCCGCGCCGACACCGATGACGGTGCGGGGGCTCGGCGTCACACGGGCCGTGGCGGGCTACAGCGCGCTGCCGGCGGTCGCCGACGAGCTCTGTTATGTCGTGCGCGGGCCGATCACCGGGCTTACCTCACCCGGCGAGGCCTGCGACGGGCCGACGCGCGGTTCCGGGCCTGCGACCGGACGCGGCGCGCTGCCGGGCGAAGGCTATGCCGATGCGGCGTTCACCGAAGCGCGGCTCGATTCGCTGCTGGAGGCGCCGCGGGATTTCTCGGTGCTGCACCTCGGCACCCACTTCAGCCTGCGGCCTGGCAACGCGATGCGCTCCTGGCTGCTGCTCGGCGACGGCGAGCAGCTCACGCTCGACAAGATCAGCACGCTCGACTTCTCCGGCATCGCATTGACGACCTTGTCAGGCTGCCAGACCGGCATGGGCGGCGCGGTCACCGCCGACGGCCGCGAGATCGAAGGCCTCAGCGCGATCGTGCAGCGGCGCGGCGCGCGCAGCGTGATCGCGAGCCTGTGGCGCGTCGAGGATCGCAGCACCGCAAGCCTGATGCGCAAGATGTACGACGAGATGTCGACGCTGCATGCCCGCGGCGGCAGCACCGCGCGCGCACTGCAGCTCGCGCAGCTGTCCCAGCTCGACCGTCACCCGTACTACTGGGCCGGCTTCCTGCTGACGAGCCGCTAGCGTGCAGCGCGTGCCATCACGGCATCACCGGCACCCCGATCCACTTCGCATGCAGGCTGCCGACGAACAACACATACACCGCGAGCCCGAGCACGACGGCGATCAGGTCGTTCCACCGGCTCGCCGGCGCCGCCGGGATCGGGCGCTGCGCGCGATGCTTCAGTGAAATGCGGTCGGCGACCGCCCACGCGAGCAGGCCGCCGAACAGCACGATGTCGGCCAGCGTGCCATTGGCGAGCAGGTGCGCGACGGCCCACAGCTTCACCGCGACCAGCATCGGGTGCTTCATCGCCGTCTTGATGCGGCCGGGCATGTAGGCCGCGAACAGCAGCGGGAACACCGGCAGCATCAGCAGCGCGGCGAGCTGGCGCATCCACGGCTGCGGCGTGTACAGCACCAGCGGCTGCTGTCGCGCGACGCCATAACCCCAGATCAGCAGCACGAAGCCTGCGAGCGACACGATCGAGTACAGTGCACGCCAGCCCATCGGACCCATGCTCACCGCGAGGCGATCGCGCCCCGCCGGCGAGAAGATCGACGCGGAATGGATGCCGAGAAACAGGACCAAGCCGACTACCAGCCATGTCATCGCGATCTCCCTCCGATCCCCTGAGCTATCCTACCGCCGAATCCCCCGCTTGCGAGCGGAACAGGCAGCCTATCCTCGAACGCCTCCGCCCCGCCCTCGCACATTCGCGGCATGTGCTCGAGATCGGCAGCGGCACCGGCCAGCACGCCGTGTTCTTCGCCCCTGCGCTGCCTCACCTCCTGTGGCAGGCCTCCGATCGCGCCGAGTGGCTGCCCGGCCTGCGCGCGCGGATCGCGCGGGAAGGCGCGGGGAAGCTGCCGCCACCGATCGAACTCGACGTGACCGCAAACCCGTGGCCACTCCCCGCCGGCACGGCAGTGCCCCCGGTCGACGCGGTGTTCACCGCCAATACGCTGCACATCATGGGCTGGCCCGCGGTCGAGGCGTTCTTCGCCGGCGTCGGGCGGCTGCTCGCCATGAGCGGTGACGCCCGCGCCACCGGCACGAGCCCGCGACGCGTGCTCGCGGTCTATGGCCCGTTCCGCTATCGCGGCGCGTTCACGAGCGCGAGCAACGCGGCCTTCGATGCGACGCTCAGGCAGCGTGACCCCGCGAGCGGGATCCGCGACTTCGAAGCGGTCGACGCGCTCGCCGCGGCGCAGGGGCTCGCGCTCGAGGCCGACCACGCGATGCCGGCCAACAATCAGCTGCTGCTGTGGGGCGCCGCCGCCTGAGCCCGCTTGCGCTGCGCGCGGCGCGCGAACATGTTGAGCGCCTCGACGAACGCCGAGAACGCCATCGCCGCGTACACGTAGCCGCGCGGAACGTGGACGCCAAAGCCGTCGGCGATCAGCGTCGTGCCGATCATCAGCAGGAAGCCGAGTGCGAGCATCACGATCGTCGGGTTCGCGTGGATGAAGCGCGCGAGCGGGTCGGCCGCGAGCAGCATCGTCACGACCGCGACGATCACCGCGATCACCATGATCGGGATGTGCTCGGTCATGCCGACCGCGGTGATGATGCTGTCGAGCGAGAACACGAGGTCGAGCAGCAGGATCTGCACGATCGCCGACGCGAAGCCGATTTCGGCCCGCTTGCCGACGAGCAGGTGCGGCGCGGCATCGGGATCGACGCTCTGGTGGATTTCGGTGGTCGCCTTCCAGACGAGGAAGAGCCCGCCCGCGATCAGGATCAGGTCGCGCCAGGAGAAGTCCTGGCCGAAGGCTTCGAACAGCGGCGCGGTGAGACGCACGATGATGGCGATCGTGCCGAGCAGCGCGAGCCGCAGGACCAGCGCGAGCGCGATGCCGATGCGCCGCCCGCGGCTGCGCTGGTGCTCCGGGAGCTTGTTGGTCAGGATCGAGATGAAGATCAGGTTGTCGATGCCGAGCACGACTTCCATCGCGACCAGCGTCGCAAGAGCGGCCCAGGCGGCGGGGTCGGCGGCGAGCACGAGCAGCTGGTCCATCGCGCGAGAATATCAGGGGCCGGGTTCGAGCCGCAGGCTTTCGAGGTCGAACGCCTCGCCGCGCGAACCCGGTGACAGGAAGATCACGACGCGGGTGACGTGCGACAGGTCGAGCAGGCGCCCGACCGGGCCATGCTCGATTTCCGCAACTGGCACGCGCCACTGCAGCTGCGTCCGCGGCGGCACGATGCGCTCGCGGTTGAACCTGTCCTCGTACTCGGTGTCGCGCGGCTGGTCGTCGATGCGCAGATTCAGGGCAATCGGCGCGCTGCCGGGATTGGCGGCGCGGACGACGAGCGTCGCGTAGCCCCGCCAGTCCGGCGGCGGCTCGCGGACCACCACACCCGCGTATGAATCGCTTTCGGCCATGAAGCGCGCCCGCGACGGATCGGGCAGATGCACCAGACGCCCGGTCCGGGGCGTTTCGATGAACACGTTCCAGGTGGCGCGGCCGGCGTCCCAGACGACCTGCGGCTGCCGGGCACGCTGCGCATAGGCCCAGCCCGTGAGGGCGAGCGGCGCAAGGCCCGCGACGATGGCGAGCGCCGCGGCGGCCAGCAGCCAGGGCCGGCGCGGACGCATGCCGACCCAGCCGAGCATCCCGGCCACGCCCCCGAGCAGGTCGCGGCCGACGTCGCCAATGGAAGGATCGCCCCCGCTCGCGCCCTGCGCCAGTTCGGTGCCGGCGCCGAACAGCAGCAGCAAGCCCAGGATCACGACGAACCCGGCGCCGCGCGGGCGCGCGATCGCGCACAGCAATACGGCGATCGCGGCGAAGGTCAGCACGTGGCCGGCATCATGCAGGGCGCCGAGCCAGACCATCGAGCCGATCCGTGGCGGGCTGACGACGAAGGCGAGCAACAGGGCGATCAGCAGGGCCGCGGCGGCGCGCATGGTGGGCGCAGTATGCAATAAACTCGCGCCATGCAACGCGTCACCATCTCGCTCGACGACGACCTCGCCGAGCAGTTCGACCGACTCATCGCGCAGCGCGGCTACGAGAACCGCAGCGAGGCCGTGCGTGACCTGATCCGCCGCGACCTCGATCGCGACGCGCAGGAGCACGCGCCGCGCGGCCAGTGCGTCGCGAGCCTGTCCTATGTGTACAACCACCACGCGCGCGATCTCGCCGAGCGCCTCGCCGAGCGCCAGCACGCGCACCACGACCTGGTGGTCGCGACGATGCACGTGCACCTCGACCACGAGAACTGCCTCGAGAGCACCGTGCTGCAGGGCACGGTGGCGGCGGTGCGCAAACTGGCCGCGAGCCTGACCGCCGAGCCGGGCGTGCGCCACGGCAACCTGAACCTCGTTGCGGTCGAGCCGGCCGACCACCACGCGCACGGCGGGCGCGCGCACCGGCACCTGAAGCCTAGGTATTGACCGCAACTGCCTGTATGACGATTTTTAGATTCGTCATACTCGGGCAGCCATGGAACATCTGCCTGCATCTTTCGGCGGCCTCGCTGCCGTCGCCTTCCTGCTCGGCCTAAAGCACGGCTTCGACGCCGACCACCTCGCCACCATCGACGGCCTGACCCGCGTCAACACCCGGGCCGGCAGTGTGTTCGCCCGCTGGTGCGGCGCGCTGTTCTCGCTCGGCCACGGCGCCGTCGTGATCGCGATCGCGCTGCTCGTCAGCTCCGCGGTCGCGCGCTGGCAGACTCCCGGCTGGCTCGAGACCACCGGCGTCGTGATCTCGATCTTCTTCCTCACACTGCTCGGCGTGCTGAACCTGTACGCCGTATGGCGCGCAGCGCCGGACGAAGTGGTGACGCCGATCGGCATCAAGGGTCGCTTCCTCGGCGCACTCGGCCGTGCGCGCAATCCGTTCGTCGTCGCGCTGGTCGGCGCCCTCTTCGCGCTCTCGTTCGACACGATCAGTCAGGCGGCCTTCTTCGCACTCGCGGCGGGCCAGTACGGTGGCCCGGTCTACGCGGCCTCGCTCGGCGCGCTGTTCGTGCTCGGCATGCTGGTCACCGACGGCGCGAACGGACTGTGGATCTCGCGCCTGATCCTGCGCGCCGACGAGACCGCGCGCATCGCCTCGCGCGTGATGAGCCTCGCGGTCGCGTGCGTCAGCCTGCTGGTCGCCGGCTTCAGTACCGCGAAGCTGCTGCTGCCGCGCGTCGACGGCTGGGCAGAGGGCAAGGAGCTGCTGTTCGGTGCCACCGTCGTCGTCGTGGTGCTCGTCGGCTTCGTGTGGGGCCGCTCGATCGCCGCCGCCCGCGCCGCGCGCACGCCACGCGGTGGCAGCGCAGTCGCGGCGGTCGCAGCGGTCGCGTTGACGGCGCTGATCGGCGTCGACGCCCGCGCCGGCGGCATTACCGGCGCCGATCTCGAGGAAGTCACCGTGCGCGCCAACCGCCTGCCGCTCACCGGCCTGCCACGTGCGGCGAGCGAAGGCACGGTGCTCGGCGAGCAGCTCGAGTACCGGCCGCTGCTGCGGGTCGGCGAGCTGCTCGAGACCGTGCCGGGCCTGGTCGTCACGCAGCACACCGGCGACGGCAAGGCCAACCAGTACTTCCTGCGCGGCTTCAATCTCGATCACGGCACCGATTTCGCGACGCGCGTCGAGGGCATGCCGGTGAACATGCCGACGCACGGCCACGGCCAGGGCTACATGGACGTGAATTTCGTGATCCCGGAGCTCGTCGAGCGCATCGTCTACCGCAAGGGCACCTACTACGCCGACCTCGGCAACTTCTCCGCGGTCGGCGCGGCCGAGCTGCAGTATGTCGATGCGGTACGGCCGTTCATCGCCGTGAGCGGCGGCGAGGACAACTATGTGCGCGCCCTCGCGGCCGGCTCGATGCCGCTCGCCGGTGGCTCGCTGCTCGCGGGCTTCGAATACGATCACACCGACGGCCCATGGGTGCTGCCCGAGGATCTGACGAAGGTGAATGGCGTGCTGCGCTGGTCGCGCCGTGGCGAAACCTCGGGCATCGCGGTCGACCTGATGGCCTACGACGGCGAGTGGACCTCGACCGACCAGATTCCGCGGCGCGCCGTCGAGAGCGGCGCGCTCGACCGCTACGGCTACATCGATCCGACCGCCGGCGGCGAATCGCACCGCTACTCGCTGTCGGCGGCCGGCTATCGCGCCTACGGCCCGGGGCGGCTCGATTTCAATGCCTACGCGATCGACTACCGGCTGCAGCTGTACTCGAACTTCACCTATGCGCTCGATCCGGACCATGGCGATCAGTTCGAACAGTTCGACGACCGGCGCGTCTACGGCGCCGCGCTCGCCTGGTCGCAGCCGTTCGCGTTCGGCGCCGGCGGCAGCGTGTGGCGGATCGGCGCCGACATCCGCGCGGACGACATCTCACCGGTCGGTCTCTACCTGACGACCGCGCGCGCGCGCCACGCGACGATCCGCGAAGATCGCGTCGAGCAGACCCTCGCGAGCGCCTGGACCGCCGTCGCGACGCAGTGGACGCCGTGGCTGCGCAGCGAGCTCGGCCTGCGCGCCGATCGCCTCGGCTACGACGTCGCCAGTGATCGGGCCGTGAACTCGGGCTCGGGCCACGACACGCTCGCGAGCCCGAAAGGCTCGCTCGCGCTCGGCCCCTGGCGCGACACCGAGTTCTTCGTCGCCGCGGGCCGCGGTTTCCACAGCAACGACGTGCGCGGCGCGACGATCCGCGTCGACCCGGTGGACGGCGTCACGCCGGTCGATCGCGTCACGCCGCTCGCCCGCGCCGACGGCTCCGAGATCGGCCTGCGCACCGCGCTCGTGCCACGCACGCAGCTCTCGGTGGCGCTCTGGAAGCTCGATCTCGACTCCGAGCTGCTGTTCATCGGCGATGGCGGCACGACCGAGGCCACGCGGCCGAGCCGGCGCGAAGGCGTGGAACTGAGCGTCTACTCACGACCGCGCGACTGGCTGATCGTCGACGCAGACTACGCGGCCTCGAAGGCACGCTTCCGCGACCTCGATCCCGCCGGCGATCGCATCCCGGGAGCCGTCGAGCGGGTCGCCTCACTCGGCATCACGCTGCAGACACCCGCGGGCTGGTTCGGCGGCGCGCGCCTGCGCTATCTCGGCCCCGCGGCGCTGCTCGAGGACGACAGCGTGCGCGCGCCGAGCTCGACGCTCGTGAATCTCGAGGCCGGCCGGCGCCTGGGCGATCACTGGCGGGTCTCGCTGCAGCTGTTCAATGCCTTCGATCGCAAGGTGAACGACATCACCTACTACTACGAATCGCAGCTGCCCGGCGAAGCCGCTCCGGTCGAGGATCTGCATTTCCACCCGGCCGAACCACGTACGCTGCGTGGCACCGTGCACTACAGCTTCTGACCCGGCGCGCGCCTCGCTCAGACGGACTCCGGCAGCGGCAACGCCTCGCGCCGTACGCGGCGCACGTTGAAGGCGCTGACGATCAGCACGCCCTGCACCAGCGCGAGGCCCAGGATGACCGCCTCGTGCCGGCCGTGGTCCATCAGCGGACCGAAGATCAGCGGCGCGATGGCCTGGCCGATGTCCAGCCCGGCATAGACCACGCCATAGACACGTCCGCTGGCGTTGGCCGGTGTCGAGCGCTTGACCAGCAGGTCGCGCGACGGACCGGCGATGCCCGTGGCGAAGCCCATCACGCCGAACAGTACCGGCACCAGGCCCGGCGGGAACTCGGCCAGCGCGAGCGCCAGCGCGACGAGCGCGGCGGCGCCGAAGCCGATGCCGACGAGGCGCTCGCAGCGCGACGGATCGGAGACCAGGAAGCCGCCGGCGACCATGCCCACCGCGCCGGTGACCATGTAGACCGTCAGGCAGATCGCGACCATCGCCACCGGCACCGCATGCAGCTGGCCAGCCGCCGCCGGCGCGAAGGTCTGCACGATGCTGATGGCCATCGCGTAGAAGAAGAAAAAGCCGAAGCACATCCACACCGAAGGGATGCGCAGGAAACCGAAGGTGTCGGCGACCGCGGCGGGAGCGGCCTCGTCGCGGCCGGTGGCCTGCTGCACGGATTTCACATCGAGCGCCAGCGTGGCGCGGTTGAACCACAGCACCACCAGCACCAGCAGCGCGAGCGCGCCGGCCGCAGCCAGTGCCACGCGCCAGCCCCAGGCCATCGCGATCGGCACGACGAAGACCGGTGCCAACGCCCAGCCCAGGCTGCCGGTGATGCCGTGTACGCTGTAGGCATGGCCGAGGCGCGTGACCGCGACCTTGCGGTTGAACAGCGTGTAGTCCACCGGATGGAACACGCCGTTGCCCGCGCCGGCGAGCACGGCACCGGCAAGCAGCACCCAGTAGTTCGGCGCCAGCGCATAGACGAACGCGGCCAGCCCGAGACAGCCCAAGCCAACGAACAGCACCGGCCGCGGCCCGAGCCGATCGACCAGGAAGCCGGAAGCGGCCTGCACCGCGCAGGAGACGACGAAGAACACCGCCAGCACCGCGCCGAGTTCGGTGTAGCTGACGCCGAAGGCATCCTTCAGCCACAGGAACAGCGGCGGCAGGATCAGCTGGCTGAAATGGCTGATGGCGTGGGCGAGGCCCACGAGCCCGATCAGCTTTGCGTCGGAGCCCAGCGAAGGCGTGGCGGAGGAAGTGGCGGCGGTGGCGGACATGGCGACTCTGGCAACGATACTCTAAAGCGACGCGCACACGGCTTGCGCGATCGCCAGCGACGCGGTGAGCCCTGGCGATTCGATACCGAAGAGATTCACGAGCCCGGCGATGTCGTGCTGCGCCCGGCCCTGGATGACGAAATCCGCCGCGGCCGCGCCGGGCCCGACGATCTTCGGGCGTATGCCTGCATACGCCGGCGCGAGCCGTGCGGGATCGACGTCGGGCCAGTACGCCCGGATGCTGTCCACGAACCGGTCGCGCCGCGACACATCGACCGCATAATCGATCGCCTCGATCCACTCGACGTCGGGACCGAACTTGAGCCTTCCGGCCAGATCGAGCGTGCCATGGACGCCGAGCCCCGCCTCGTCCGGCAACGGATAAACGAGGTGCGTGAACGGCGAGCGCCCCGCATAGCTGAAATAGTGGCCCTTGGCGTAGTACGCGCGTGGCACCAGCCCGGGCGCGAGGCCGGCGATACGGCGCGCAAGCTCCGGTGCCGCCAGCCCGGCGCTGTTGACCAATATCGGACTGCGCAGGCTGAGGCTGCCGCCGTCACCGGTGCGCACGTCGATCTCGAATTCACCCGCGACCGCCCGCGCCGCGACGCAGGTCGAGGCGAGCGCGAGCTGACCGCCTGCGCGCTGCAGATCGCCGAGCAGCGCCAGCATGTAGGCGTGGCTGTCCATGATGCCGGTATCCGGCGAGAGCAGCGCCGAGGTACAACGGACCGCCGGCTCCAGCGCACGCGCATGGGCGGCGTCCTGCCACTGCACGGCCACGCCATTGCGCACCGCCTGGTCGTGGATGCCGCGCAGCTTGCGCTCCTGCGCATCGCCGCTCGCGACGATCAACTTGCCGCAGCGCGCATGGGGCACGCCCCGCTCCGCGCAATAGGCATAGAGTCGCTCGCGCGCCGCCACGCACAGCTGGGCCTTCAGACTGCCGGTCGGATAGTAGAGCCCGCCGTGGACGACCTCGGAGTTGCGCGCAGAGGTTTCAGTGCCGATCGAGTCGTGGCGCTCGAGCAGCACCACCTCGTGACCGGCGAGTGCCAGCTCGCGCGCCACGGCGAGCCCGACCACGCCCGCGCCGACGACGACAGCCTCGACACGATCCATCGCCGGGCGATCAGTGATCCGCGGCGACCGCGCCGAGCTTCGCCATCTCCCCGAGCACCTCAGCCGTCTTCGCGTGCATCAGCGCCTCGTCGGCGCGGCTCTCGACATTGAGCCGGATCAGCGGCTCGGTGTTCGACGTGCGCAGGTTCATGCGCCAGCGCTCGAACTCGAGCGACAAGCCGTCGGTGAAGTCGATCGACGCCGCGCCGGGCGCGTACTTCGCCTGGATCGCCGCGATCGTCGCCGGGCCGTCGGGCACGCGCCGATTGATCTCGCCGCTCGCCGGGAACAGGCGCATGCGCTCGCTCACCAGTTGTGACAGCGACCGGCCGGTCTCGCTGATCACCTGCAGCACGATCAGCCACGGGATCATGCCGCTGTCGCAGTAGGAGAAATCGCGGAAGTAGTGGTGCGCGCTCATCTCGCCGCCGTAGATGCCGTCGACCTCGCGCATCACCTGCTTGATGAACGCGTGGCCCGATTTCGACAGCACGGCCTTGCCGCCGTTCTTCTCGACGACGTCGATCGTGTTCCAGGTCAGGCGCGGATCGTGCACGATGCGCGCGCCCTTCTCGCGCTTCAGGAACACCTCGGCGAGCAGACCGACGAGGTAATAGCCTTCGATGAACGTGCCCTGCTCATCGAAGAAGAAACAGCGGTCGTAGTCGCCGTCCCAGGCGATGCCGACATCGGCGCCGCTGCGCCTGATCGCCTCGATGGTCGGAGCGCGATTCGCCTCGATCATCGGATTCGGCACGCCGTTCGGGAACGAGCCGTCGGGTGCGTGGTTCAGCTTGATGAACTCGTACGGCAGATGCGGCTCGAGCTGATCGACGATCAGGCCGGCGCCGCCGTTGCCGGCGTTCACGACGACCTTCAACTTGCGCAGCTTCGCGCGCTCGACATAACCGAGGATGTGCTCGAGGTACTTCTGCCCGGTGGCCAGCGCGTGGCGCGTGCCGGCCTTCGCCGCCGCCGGCGGCAGCTGCCCCTGCTCGATCAGTGCGCGCATGTCGAGCAGCCCGGTATCGCCACTGATCGGCCGCGAGCCCTCGCGCACGAACTTCATGCCGTTGTAGTCAGGCGGATTGTGGCTCGCCGTGACCATGATGCCGCCGTCCATCTTCTCGGCGAACGTCGCGTAGTACACGCCCTCGGTGCCGCACAGGCCGATGTCGTAGACGTCGACGCCGCTTTCGAGCAGCCCTTCGGTCAGCGCCTGCACCAGCTCGTCGCTCGAATGGCGGATGTCGCGCCCGACGATCACCTTCTTCGGCTCCACGAAGGCCGCATAGGCGCGGCCGATGTCACGCGCGAGGGAAGTGTTGATCTCGTCCGGAATGCGCCCGCGGACGTCGTAGGCTTTGAATGCTTTCAGGTTCATACTGGTCATTATGGCATCGAAGCGCCGGCGGATACTGATCCTCGACGGCCACCCCGACGGTGGCGGGCGGCGCTTCATCCACGCACTGGCCGAAGCCTATGCAGCGGGCGCACGCGACGCGGGCCACGAGGTGCGCATCCTCGCTGTCGGGCAGCTCGACATCCCGCTGCTGCGCAAGGGCGAGGACTTCCAGACCGGCAAGCCGTCGAGCGAAGTGCAGCGCTGGCAGGAAGCGATCAGCTGGGCCGGCCACCTCGTCGTACTCTACCCGCTGTGGCTCGGCGACATGCCGGCGGCGCTCAAGGCCTTCTTCGAGCAGGTCCTGCGACCCGGCTTCGCGTTCGCGGCCGGCGGCGGGAAACGGATGCCGAAGACGCTGCTGAAAGGCCGCAGCGCGCGCGTGATCGTCACGATGGGCATGCCCGCCCTCTTCTATCGCTGGTACTACCGCGCGCACAGCCTGAAGAACCTCGAGCGCAACATCCTCGCGTTCTCGGGTTTCGGTCCGATCCGCTCCACGGTCATCGGCGCGGTGGACGGCAAGGCCGCCACCCGCGCGGCGTGGCTGGAAAAGATGCGCAGGCTGGGCCGAAGGGCCGCTTGAGCTTCAGCCGATCTGCCAGGCCGCACAGGCGCGCAGTGCCGCCTCGGGTACTTCGTCGCCGTAGAAGCGCTTCAAGACCTGGTACCGGCGCGCCTCGCCCTGAATCCCGGCAGGAATCGATGCTTCCACGATCGCGCGGGCCGTCTCGTACATCGACGCCGCCGCCCGCACACGCTCCTCGACAGTCATCTCGGCGTGGCGCTCGGCAACGCGCTTCGCCATCTCCGGTGTGGTATCGGTCATCCGGCAGACGAGCTTGGAGAGGATGAGGTCCTCCCTGCTGACCACCCATAGTGACGTGTTGCCGACAGTGACCTGACGTCGACGTTCGAACTCGAGGCGCCTGAAAGGCAGATCCTTGCGCACGATCAGGTCTACCTTGAGACCGGTGCCGAGGTGCATCAGGTTGAACAGCCTGGCATGACGTACGGCGTCGCGCGCCACATCCTCATCGACGTAAAAGTCAGGCGAGAAGGCCGCCACGAGAGGAGACACTTTGGCTTGAGCGAGTTCCACGACGAGATCGAGGTCACGCGTCATGCGTGGCGTCGTATAGAACGCCATCGCAAACGAACCCGTCAGCATGTAGCGCAGACCCAGCGACTCGAGGCGCTCGCTGACGACACGTAGCACCTCGAGTTCGTCGCTCACGGCAGCTCGCTACGCTGGAATGCCGCTGCGTCGCTTCAGGCTCGCAACCGCGCGTGACGCAGCTTTGCCGTCCCACAACTCGGGCACATGGCCGAGCCGGCCTGGGTGGGCGAGCACCGAATCGACCTGCGCGACGAGCGCGGCCGGCGGCACCAGCCGGTTCGAACCCTCGGTCACGGTGACCGGCCGCTCCGTATTCTCGCGCAGCGTGAGGCACGGGATGCCGAGGTAGGTCGTCTCCTCCTGCACGCCGCCGGAATCGGTGATGACGAGCCGCGCGCCGGTCACGAGATTCATGAACTGGATGTAGCCGAGCGGATCGACGACGCGGATCGCGCCCCCGGCCGACAGGCGATCCAACAAGCCGAACTCCTGCAACTTCTTGCGCGTGCGCGGATGCACGGCGAACACGAGCGGCACGCGCCGCGCCACCTCGAGCAGCCCGTCGACCAGCGGCGCGAGCGCTGCACGCGTATCGACGTTCGACGGCCGGTGCAGCGTGACGACGCCATAGCCGCCGGCCGCGAGACCCAGGTCGGCGCGCGTCGTGTCCGCCTCGATCGCGCCGCGCATCATCTCGTAGCTGTCGATCATGATGTTGCCGATGCACTCGATGCGCTCGGCCGGCACGCCCTCGCGCAGCAGGTTCTCGTCACCGTCGCGCGAGGGCGTCCACAGCACGTCGGCGATCGCGTCGGTCACGAGCCGGTTGATCTCTTCGGGCATGCGCCGGTCGCGACTGCGCAGCCCAGCCTCGAGATGCACGACCGGGATCCACAGCTTCGCGCCGACCATCGCGCAGGCAGCGGTCGAATTGACGTCGCCGACCACGACGATCCAGTCGGGCTTCTCCGTCATCGCCACCTTCTCGTAGGCGATCATCACGCCGCCGGTCTGCTCGGCGTGCGTACCGCTGCCGATCTCGAGGTGGAAATGCGGCTTCGGCATCGCGAGGTCGCGGAAGAACGCATCGGACATGTTCGGATCGTAGTGCTGGCCGGTGTGCACGATCGCCGGCCGGCACCAGGACTCCTTCGACAACGCATGGTACAGCGGCGCGATCTTCATGAAGTTCGGGCGCGCCGCCGCGATCAGGTGGATGTGCTTCATCGGCCGTAGATATCCTCGAAGCGCACGATGTCGTCCTCGCCGAGATAGCTGCCCGACTGCACCTCGATCATGTGCAGCATGATCTTGCCGGGGTTCTCGATGCGGTGCTTCGTGCCGATCGGGATATAGGTGCTCTGGTTCTCCTCGAGCAGGAAAGTCTCCTCGCCGCGCGTGATCCGCGCGGTGCCGGACACGACGATCCAGTGCTCGGCGCGGTGATGATGCATCTGCAGCGACATCTGCGCGCCGGGATTCACCGACAGGCGCTTGACCTGGTAGCGCTCCCCGTTCTCGATGCTGTCGTAGCTGCCCCACGGGCGGTACACCTCGCGATGCAGCGAATGCTCGTAGCGGCCGTCCTTCTTCAGGCGCTCGACCACCTTCTTGACGTCCTGCACGCGGCTCTTCGGCGCCACCAGCACCGCATCCTTGGTCTCGACGACCACGTGGTCACGCAGACCCACCGTCGCGACCAGCCGGCTCTCGGCGAACAGATAGTTGCCGCTCGAGTCCTCCGCGATCACGTCGCCCTGCGAGACGTTGCCGGCCTCGTCGCGGTCGATCGCGTCGTAGAGCGCCGACCAGGAGCCGACGTCGCTCCAGCCCGCATCGAGCGACACGACCACCGCGTCGTGGGTCTTCTCCATCACGGCATAGTCGATCGAATCGCTGCGGCAGGCCGCAAAGGCCTTGGCGTCGATGCGCGTGAAATCGAGATCGCGCTTGGCCGCCGCAAGCGCAGTAGCACAGGCGTCGGCGATGTCGGGCGCATGCTTGCGCAGCTCCTCGAGATAGCGCGACGCGCGGAACACGAACATGCCGCTGTTCCAGCGGTAGTTGCCTGATTCCAGGAACTGCTCCGCCACCTCGCGCGCGGGCTTCTCGACGAAGGCCGCAATGCGCGCCGCGCCGGCCACCGGCGCACCACGCTGGATGTAGCCGTAGCCCGTCTCGGGCGCCGTTGGCACAACACCGAACGTGACCAGGTGCCCGAGTCCCGCCGCAGCCACCGCCGCACGGACCGCGGCCTGGAAGGCCGGCACGTCGCGGATCAGGTGGTCTGCCGGCAGCACGAGCAGGACCGGATCGGCGCCGGGCAACGACTCAAGCGCCACCTGTGCCGCGAGCGCGATCGCCGGCGCCGTATTGCGCCCCACGGGCTCGAGCAGGATCGCGCGGGGCGTCACATCGATCTGGCGCAACTGCTCGGCCACCATGAAGCGGTGCGCCTCGTTGCAGACCACGATCGGACCCGCCGCGCCGGTGCCCTGAAGGCGAGTCGCGGTCGCCTGCAGCATCGTCTGCTCGCCAACCAGGGGCAGCAGCTGCTTCGGGTATAGCTCGCGCGAAAGGGGCCACAGGCGGGTTCCGGCGCCGCCGGAGAGAATCACGGGAATTAGCACGGAAATCCTTGTTGCTAAAGGCTGTTCGGGCGCGGAATCATAGCCATTTTAGGCGCCTGGTTTGATCGACTGGCTCATCTCATATAAGCTAGATTCAAGCTAGATATACTGCAGTGCGTCATGAAAACATACGGCGCCTTTGAAGCCAAGAATCGCCTCAGTGAACTGCTGGCGCGCGTGGAGCGCGGCGAGGAAATCATCATCACTCGCCACGGCCATGCCGTTGCACGCCTGGTGCCCACGGCCGATTTCGACCGCGAGGCCGTCCAGGCCGCGATCGACAAGATCAAGGAGCTTCGAAGCCAGCAGACACTGGGTGATGTCGACCTGAAGGAGCTCGTAAACGCCGGGCGCCGCTACTGATGCTGGTCATCGACGCATCGGTTGCACTCGGCTGGCTGCTCGATGACGAGCGCACCGCGGCGAGCCTGCAATGGCTCGACCAGCTGCGGTATCAGCGCGCGCTGGTGCCGGTGCTTTTCTGGCTGGAGGTCGGCAATGCCCTGCACGTCGCGGTCAGGCGAAAACGGCTCGCGCAGCCGCCGCTCACGGTGTTCGACAGCCTGCGGCGACTGCCGGTCACGGTGGACATGGAATCGCCGGCCAATACCGCGCGCGAGGCGATCGACCTTGCCGCCCGCTACGACATCACCGTCTATGATTCCGCTTATCTCGAGCTTGCGCTGCGCACTCGCTCATCACTCGCCACCCACGATGCGGCACTCGCGGCGGCGGCGCGGCAGGCTGGTATCAGCCTATAGGATTAGCTATACTTAGCTAATGCCGAGAATCGTGAACATGCACGAAGCCAAGTCCACGCTTTCGCAGCTCATTGCCGCCGTGGAACGCGGTGACGAGGTCCTGATCGCGCGCGCGGGCCGCCCGGTGGCGCGCCTGGTGCCGCTCGAAGCCGAGGCTCGTGGCATGACATTCGGCACCCTGCCCGGCCTCGTCGTTCACATGGCCGACGACTTCGACGCACCGCTCACCGCCGACGCCGCAGCGTTCGGTGCGACCCCGATCGAGCCGTGAAACTGCTGCTCGATACCCACATTCTCCTGTGGGCACTCGAGGACAACCCGCGGCTCAGCACCCGCGCGCGGGCACTGCTCACAGATGCGTCCCACGAACGCTGGATCAGCGCCGTGAGTTTCTGGGAGATCGCCATCAAAGTCCGGCTGGGAAAGATCACGCTCGGCAGACCGTTGGATGACATCGAACAGCACGCGCTCACGGAAGGTTGCCACGCCCTCGCGATCACGATCCCGCACGCGCGCGCGGTCGAGCACGTGGAGTGCGCCTCGACCGATCCGTTCGACAGGATGCTGCTCGCCCAGTGCGACGTCGAAACCCTGCGGCTGGTGACCGCCGATGCAGGGCTGAGTGATGCCCGCGCCGTGCTCCCTGTGTAGCGCACCATCGAGCCTGAGCTGCCGTCAAAGATTGGCCGGATGGTTCCCCCGGTTTCGCCACCAGGATTCGTGAGGCGTTTGATTCCTTGGGCGGAGTCGATTTCTCTCTGCCGCCGCGCGAATCGCCCCGGGAGCCCCCCAAGCTGGACGATTGAGCGCGTGATCATCATCGACACCAGTGTGCTCTCGGAGCTGGCGCGACGCCCGCCCGACGCCCGTGTACTGGACTGGTTTGAGTCTCAGCCCGACGGAGATCTTTACACGACAGCGATCACTTACGCCGAGATCCTCTTCGGACTGGCTCTCCTCCCGCATGGCGCGAAGCGTGGCCTGGCGGAGGCCGCGATCACCAGGGTTTTCACCGGAACTTACGCCGACCGCGTGCTGCCTTTCGACTCGTCGGCGGCACCGGAGTACGCACGCATTTGCGCCAAAAGACGGGCCGCCGGTCGGCCGATCAGTCAGGCGGGCGCCCAGATTGCGGCGATCACGCGTGCGCAGCGCGCGCGTCTTGCAACGCGTGATCTCGCCGGTTTTGAAGGCCTCGGTATCGAAGTCGTCAATCCCTGGAGGTGACCTCGGGTAGACGAACACGGCTTGGCTGCCGCCTGCTAAGCCTCGCCCCGCCCCGCGGCGTTGCAACCGATTCCGAAGCGCATCTGCGGTGGCGCGCTGTCGGAAATCGGTGCGATCCCCGCGGATACTCGACTGGCCGAGCGACCCGACGGGGTGCACCGTCGAGCCTGAATCTGGGTCGACCATTTCAACGGCCACGCCTCGCGCGGGTTGCTTGTGTGTAGTCGTTTGTGTATACGTGTAGTTCCATGGCCCTGAACATTCGCAACAAGACCGCCGACGAGCTGGCGACATCGCTCGCGCGAGTCACCGGCGAGAGCAAGACCGAAGCTGTCATTCAGGCGCTTCGCGAGAGGCTGGAGCGCCAGCAACGGCCTCGCCGCAAACGCAGCCTGGCCGACGAGCTGAACGAAATCGCGCAGCACTGTGCCACCCTGCCCCGGCTCACGGACGCGACGGCAGATGAGATCCTGGGCTACGACGAACACGGCCTGCCCCGCTGATGGTCCTGGATACCTCAGCGATCGTTGCGATCCTGCAGGACGAACCCGAACGCGGGCAGTTCATTGCCGCGATCGAAGCCGCCGACACGCGCTGGCTCTCGGTGGCCAACTTCGTGGAAGCGTCGATCGTGATCGAGACCCGGGTAGGCCCTGATGGCATCCGGGATCTCGATCTGCTGATCGCCAAGGCCTCCATTGAGCTTGTCCCGGTCGATCCGGAGCAAGCTCATCTGGCCCGCCACGCCTGGCGGCGATTCGGCAAGGGCCGTCACTCCGCGCGCCTGAATTTCGGCGACTGCTTTGCCTACGCGCTAGCCGCCACGATGGACGAGCCGCTGCTGTACAAGGGCGGTGACTTCTCGAGCACGGATATCCCGAGGCATCCCTGCAGCCGGCCGGCCTGACTTCCGCCGGTTACCTCTCGCCCCGCCCCACCGCGTAATAGCTGTACCCGAACCGCTTGAGCAGCTGCGGATCGTAGAGATTGCGGCCGTCGAAAATGGCCGGCTGCTTCAGGCTCGCCTTCAGCCGGTCGAAGTCGGGGCTGCGAAACTCCTGCCACTCGGTCGCGATCACCAGCGCATCGGCGCCCTCGACGGCCTCGTAGGCCGATGCGCAGATCGTCAGGTCCTGGCGCGCACCGAACACGCGCCGCGCCTCGTCCGCCGCCACGGGATCGTAAGCGCGCAGCTTCGCACCCGCGGCCCAGAGCCTGCCGGCAATCGTACGACTCGGCGCCTCGCGCATGTCGTCGGTGTTCGGCTTGAACGCAAGCCCCCATAGTGCAAACGTGCGGCCGTCGAGCTTGCCGCCGAAATGCCTGGCGATCTTGTCGACCAGGAAGGACTTCTGACGCTCGTTCACGCCCTCCACCGCCTCGAGCAGCGCGGGCTGGTGCCCCGCGGCGTTCGAGGAACGGATCAGGGCCTGCACGTCCTTCGGAAAGCACGAGCCTCCGTAGCCCGTGCCCGGATAGATGAAGCTGTAGCCGATGCGCGGGTCCGAGCCGATACCGACGCGCACCTTCTCGATGTCCGCCCCGACCCGCTCGGCGATGTTCGCCAGCTCGTTCATGAAACTGATTTTCGTCGCAAGCATCGCATTCGCCGCGTACTTGGTCAGTTCGGCGGAGCGCAGGTCCATCACGATCAGCCGGTCGTGGTTGCGCGTGAAGGGCTCGTAGAGCGCGCGCAGCAGCTCGGTGACGCGCGGATTGTCGGTGCCGACGATCACGCGATCGGGCTTCATAAAATCGCCGATCGCCGCGCCCTCTTTCAGGAATTCGGGGTTCGAGACGACGTCGAACTCGACGTCCGCGCCGCGCTGCTTCAGCGTCGCCGCGATCTGCGCCTTCACCTTATCCGCAGTGCCCACCGGCACGGTCGACTTGTCGATCACGACTCGGTACTCGGTCATGTGCTCGCCGATCGTGCGCGCGACGGCGAGCACGTACTTCAGATCCGCCGAGCCGTCCTCGTCGGGCGGTGTACCCACGGCGATCAGCTGGAACAGGCCATGCCTCACGCCCTCAGCCGCGTCGGTCGTGAACCTGAGCCGGCCGGCCTCGGCGTTCTTCTTGATCAGAACTTCGAGGCCGGGCTCGTGGATAGGGACTTCACCCCTTTTCAGGCGGACGATCTTGTCCGCATCGACATCGACGCAGAGAACATCATTACCCGCGTCGGACAGACAGGCGCCCGTGACGAGACCCACATAGCCGGAACCGAAAATCGTGACACGCATGGGGGCGGAAGGTTAACCGACTCGGGCGGCGATCGCATGGCCGCGCGTCACAACGACCCGAAGTCAGGCAAGCTTGATTGGCCCGGGATACTTGGCTACCACTGGATCGACGGTCAGCAGCGTCATGCCTTCGACCTGGGCTTGGGCGATGAGGATGCGATCGAAAGGGTCCCGGTGAAGAGCCGGCAGGGTTTCGACCGCAACGGCATGATCACTGCCGATCGGCAGCTCCTTGTAGCCGTTGTCGAGCAGGCCGCGGCGCAGTACGCGCGCATCGGCTTGGAAATCCTCGCGGCCGAGACCACTCTTGATCACGATCTCCCACATGCTGGCCGCGCTGAAGAACAGTTCGTTCTCCGGATTACCGAGCAGCGCGCGCGTCGCGCTGGACAGGCGCTTCGGCTGCCCGGCCGCCCACAGGAGCAAATGCGTATCCAGCAAGAGCTTCATGGCACAGCATCGAAAAGCTGCTCGATCTCCGCCGCACCCCATCGGTCAAAATCATCGGGCACGCGAATCTGCCCGGCGAGGAATCCAAGCCGCTTCATTTGCGAAACCTCGGGCGCATCGAGTGGAGTCACCTTCACCAGCGGCTTGCCTGCCTTGGCAATGATGAAAGGCTCACCCTTGGCGGCCTGATCGACAAGACGGGAAAGCTGCGTCTTTGCCTCATGAATGTTGTAGGTGCGCATCGGCTTGGCTGAGTAAACTAAGTCCGTTTAGTCTAGTTCATCCAGATGGCTCGATCAAGGCCCGAGTCGGCTCGTCGCTCAGTGTCACCCCAAGGCCTCTTGCAGGGTCTGCGCCGTGAGCAGGCGCTCGCCGATTGCATCCAGGTCTTCGATCGAGGCGGCCGAGATCCGGGCGCGCGCGCCATCGCCCAGCGGACCGAAGCGCAGCGTGAGCTGGCGGGCAACAAGCTCCGCCCGGCCCTCTGCCTTCCCCTCGGCCTTTCCCTGCGCGACATAGCGGCGGGCGAACTCGCTCTGGTACTCGTACTTCGCCGGATCCATTGCCTGCAACTCCTTCCGGGCCGCCTCGCTCAGCGAGGCCAGGACCAGGTCAAAATACAATCTCGAACGATCGTCGTCGAGCCTAGCGCTCGCCGCCTGCGCCGCCGCCGCAATGCGCGCGGCTTTCCCGATATCTGCGTCCCGCCCGTGCGCCATTGCCGAGAGCACGGCTAGCTCAGGAGCAGACCGTGCCTGCGCTTCCTCCGTGATCTCGG